>NZ_SGWF01000014.1:0-655250 GCF_013337105.1 Paenibacillus sp. JMULE4 | reverse complement strand
ACCTTCGCTTCCGTATGGTGAGCAATAAATATGATTTCCACATGTTCGTATTTTGTGCGCAGAAAGCGTGTCATCCAGAAAAAGAAGCTGCGAGCGATATATTTTTCAAAGGAGCCCATGGATTTGGGGGTGGCATAAGTAGACTGGTTCATTGCGAGTATTCCGCAAGGCTGAGTAATCTGTAAGTGTCCGATGGAGAAGCCAAAAAGGGGCGCTGTGCGGGAGGTAATGAAAGATAGCCCGACTGCTGCTGAAGCCGGGCCAGGTTTTGGGCTTTTATTTATATTCAAACGGGTGATAAATAAAGTCAGCTTCATTTCCAAGCATAAGTTGAATCAGGAAATAAAGAAACGGAGAACAAATGACCACAGTCAAGATAAGGATAACTGGAATAAGGCCGTTAAAACGATGGTTGTTTTTATTGATTTTTACGATTTTCATAAGCTTCAGCTCCCATTTGAGATTGTATGGCATGCCGCTGTTGGTTTCTTTACGTCTGCATTATATGTGATTTGAATGGCTTTATCTGTGATCAAAGTCACATGGAAATGATGAAGAGAGCGATTACATTTGTATTGACAAGTAGGATCGCTCAGGTTTATACTCTGGTTAAACGATTAAAAAGGAGGTGAAACCGCTAATTGAAGAGGGCGACTCTCAAAGAGGTAGCCAAAATGGCTGGAGTTTCCACGGCTACGGTATCCAATGCTTTAAATGAAACGAAATATGTCAGCGAAGAAGTGAAGGACAAAATTTTTTCTGCGATCAGAGCGCTTAACTATCAGCCCAACAGCGTAGCCAAGAGCTTGCGTGTACAGGAATCCCGAATTATAGGGCTGCTGATCTCCGATATCGCCAACCCGTTCTTCTCCATTGTAGTCCGAGGAATAGAAGAAGAGCTTGCCAAAAGCAACTACAGCATTCTGCTGTGCAATACGGATTCTTCACTGGAGAAAGAACGAAAGTACCTCGACGTGTTAATAGGTCAAAGGGTAGACGGTCTGATCGTCTCATCCGCCGGGAATACGGGCGATTATTTTCGTTCACTGGAGAAAACGGGGGTACCGATCGTATTCCTGAACCGGTGCCCGGAATTCATGAATTCCGATGTGATTATGACGAATAATATACAAGGGGCATATATCGCTACTGAACATCTGATCCGGCATGGATACGGTAAAATTGCAATTATTGCCGGGCCTTCTTCCGTTAGTACGGGTAAAGATCGATTGACCGGATATAGGAGAGCGCTTGAGGATTACGGCATAACGGAATCGGATCAACTGGTAAAGGAAGGGCTTTTCGACATCCAGAGCGGCTACGACAAAATGAAAGAACTGATGGAACAGGACACGAAACCGGACGCCGTCTTTATTTCCAACAACTCCATGACACTCGGGGCATACAAATATTTGAAGGAATCGGGACTCCGCATTCCCGATCAGATTGCAGTTTTGGGTTACGATGACTCCGACTGGGCGGAGATCGTAGATCCGCCGATTACTACGGTAAGGCAACCCGCTTACCATCAAGGTGTGCATGCGGCAAACTTAATACTGGCGAGAATTAAAGACAAGCAAGTGAAGAGAGAAATTATGTACATGGATCCGGCGTTGATCATCCGGCATTCCTGCGGCTGCTCGGGCGGGAATTCGTTCAACGGCGTTTTCGATCGACCGAGAGACGTCCTATCGGGCTTATGATATCAGCGGACAGTCAGGTACGAACGATTCTCTCGTTTTTTATGCAGCTTAATTTAATCGATTAACCGAAAAATAATCCGAATTTAGGCGGATAAGTAAAATTTTTAACCAGCAGTTGAAGGGCAAATAGAATATACGTAAACATCATTTGGAGGAAAAAGAAAATGAGAATAGCAGTCGGAGGAGATCATGCGGGTTTTCCGTTAAAAGGAACAGTAATATCCGCCTTGCAAGAAATGGGACACGAGGTGAAGGATTTCGGATCGTACGATAGTAATCCTGTTGATTTTCCGGATATCACGCGAACGGTATGTGAGGCAGTCCTGTCGGGCGAAGTGGAGCGGGCCGTTATGGTATGCGGAACAGGTGTCGGGGCGTGTATCGCGGCTAATAAAATTCCGGGCATTCGGGCATCCGTCTGCCACGACATTTACTCCGCGCATCAGTGTGTTGAGCACGATGATGTTAATGTGATGTGCGTAGGCGCCCAAATTATCGGCCCTGTGATTGTGGTCGAGCTGCTCGAAAGTTTTTTGAAAGCGGAATTCAGCACGGAAGAAGAATTCCGGCGTAGAGTGGAGAAACTGTACGAGATGGAACGGCATTACGCTGCGCAGGATATGAAGATAAACGAGTAAGAAATCAGATTTCATGTGGGAGGGTTAATGTGACACAACCGGCGCGAATTGTAGTTGTCGGAAGTTTAAATATGGATCTTGTCGTCAAGGCGCCGAGAATTGCTTTAGAAGGAGAGACGATTAAAGGCGGCACATTCTCTACCATGCCTGGCGGTAAAGGCGCCAATCAAGCGGTGGCTGCAAGCCGGCTGGGGGCGCATGTACATATGGTAGGCTGTGTCGGCGATGACGGGTTTGGGCGAGAGCTGCTTGATAACTTACATAAAGCAAATGTGAATACGGATTATGTGACGACGGTTTCCGGCAGTTCCAGCGGAGTGGCCATGATTACGGTAAGTGAATCCGGCGAGAACAGCATCGTCATTGCACCCGGAGCCAACGACCGAATGGCACCCGAATATGTTCGTCAAGCGGAGTCGATCATTCGTGAAGCGGATGTGGTGTTGATCCAATTGGAAATTCCGATGGAGGCGGTGGAAGAAGCCGTCGTCATCGCCAACCGCCATCAGGTTCCGGTGATCTTAAATCCCGCCCCGGCCAGATCTTTGCCGGAGGCTCTTCTGAAGCAAATCGATATCCTTACACCCAATGAAACGGAAGGCAAGCTCATTGTGACCGGGCGGGCCGAAGGCGATATCGATGTAGAAGAAATCATACATGATCTCAAAAGCAAGGGTGTCCGGCAAGTGGTCATGACACTTGGCGGTGAAGGAGTCGCTTATTCTGCGGGAGAGGCTGTACAACGTTTGAAAGCGTATACAGTCGATGTTATGGACACGACAGGGGCCGGCGATTCCTTTAATGCGGGACTGGGCGTTTATTTAGCCGAAGGCGGTTCGTTAGAGGAGGCCGTTCGATTTGCTCAAAAAGTGGCTGCGCTGTCGGTAACCGGCTTTGGCGCACAAGCATCGTTTCCAAGCAGAACGGAAGTAGAGGGGTTTCAATAACATCAATTCTACGGAGGGGAAATCCATGAATCCTAAAAAAGTGTTATTTCCGATAATGACTGCCGCGTTGGTTGCAGGGTTAGCCGGTTGCGGAGGCGAAGAGACTACTGGCGCGAACGCTAATGCGGACAAGTCCGACGGCGGGGAGAAAGTGGAACTGCGTGTGGCCTGGTGGGGCGGACAAGCACGCCATGATAAAATGAATCAGCTTTTCGATTTGTTTGAGCAGAAGCATCCAAACATTAAAGTTTCGCGTGAATTCACGACCGAGAACCAATATGCGGAAAAATTCACGACGCAAGCAGCCGGAGGCAACGCGCCGGATGTGATGCAAACGAGCAGCTTCTTTCAATTTGACTTTGTAAAGCGAAATATGATGCTTGACCTGGATCCGTTAATCGCATCGGGCGATTTGAATGTGAAGGATTTCGATCCGGTTGACGTTGGCGGAGGCAAAGTGAATGACAAGCTGTATGCGATCAGCCTTGGACACAATATTACAGGGGTTATTTACAATACGGTTATGTTTAAAAATGCAGGTTTGGACATGCCTAAAAACAACTGGACCTGGGATGACTATGTTGCGACGGCGAGGGCTCTTCAAAAATCGTTGGGTAATGATGCTTGGGCAACGGAGGATGAAGGCGGCGTGTACAGGGTGCTGGAGCTGTACGCCCAGCAAAGGGGCAAGTCGGTGTTTACAGAGAACGGGCTGGGCATCGATAAGAAGGATCTAACCGACTGGTTTACGTTCTGGGATCAAATGCGAAAAGAAGGCCTGACCCCGCCTGCGGCCATTCAATCCGAGCAAGGGGATAAAACACAGGAACAGTCGATGCTGGCAAGAGGCAAGGTGGCGATGATCAGCAAAAGCTCCAACCAGTTAAAAATCTATCAAGGCAGCACGAAAGATGAACTCGGTATCGTCAGCTATCCTATGGACCCGAACGGCGAAAAGAAGGTTCCTCTGATCGTGGCTTCGCTGGGAATTTCCGCAAAAACGAAGTATCCTAAGGAAGCGGCCATGCTGATTGACTTCGTCGTGAACGATCCGGATGCGGCTAAAATCTTTAAAGGTGAGCATGGTCCGCAGGCTTCCAAAGCCATGCAGGAAGTGATCAAGCCGCTGCTTGGCAAGCCGGAGGAGAAGGAGTACGCTTTCGTTAATGAAATGATGCCGTCTACGAAGCCTTATCCAACGATGCCGGGCGGTAGCACATCGGTTCAAAAACTGCTGCTTTCCAATAACGAAGCTATCGCTTTCGGCAAGAAAACCATTCCACAAGCGGTAGACGATTTCTTTGCCCAGGCGAATCAGATTTTGAATCGATAAGTCAAATCATAGGGCAGGAGCTCAAAGGCTAACGCTTGAGCTCCTGTTATACAGAGGAGATCTCATGCTATGTCGATATTATTTAACCGCAAGCGATGGTTATGGATCATTCCATATCTCTTTCTCGGACCTTGGTTGATCGGAATTCTGGTGTTCAGCGCCATCCCGATCCTCAGCTCGTTGTATCTTTCGTTTACGAACTATAATTTCGTATCCTCTCCTGATTGGATCGGACTAAAAAACTATATAACGATGTTCACCTCGGATCCGCAGTACTGGCAAGCGCTAAAGGTCACGTTGATTTATGTGCTGGTTGCGGTGCCGTTAGAATTAGCCTTTGCTCTTTTTTTGGCGCTGCTCTTAAACAGGGGCATACGGGGGCTTGGTTTTTATCGTGCAGTCTATTACATCCCTTCTCTCATCGGAGGAAGTGTGGCGATTGCCATTCTTTGGCAGCAGGTGTTCGGTGATCACGGAATGGTCAATCAAGTGTTGGGCTTGATCGGGATCGATATGCCAAGCTGGGTGGGGACGCCCGATTATGCCATCTGGTCCATTATATTTCTGAAGGTGTGGCAGTTTGGCTCTCCGATGGTGATCTTTCTGGCTGGACTTAAACAAATTCCCCCGGATTATTATGAAGCGTCATCCCTGGACGGTGCGGGCAAGTGGAGTCAATTTTTCCATATTACTCTGCCCATTCTGTCCCCTATTGTATTGTTTAATGCGATCATGCAGATTATCAGTTCGTTTCAAGCCTTTACGCCGGCCTACATTATCAGTAACGGAACGGGCGGACCCGTCAATTCGACGTTATTCTATACGCTTTATTTGTATCAGAACGGTTTCGGCAACTTCCAGATGGGTTACGCTTCCGCCATGGCATGGGCACTGCTTATCATCATCGCATGCTTCACCGGGCTGATCTTTTTGACGACGAAAAAGTGGGTTCATTACGCGGATTAGGGGTGGCGGATCAAATGGCAAACAATGTTCGAATACAAAAGGTGCTGCTTCACACACTTATCATCGCAGGGTTCATCATTATGCTGTACCCGGTACTATGGATGCTCATCAGTTCATTTAAACCTACGGAAACCATCCTGACAGACAACAGTCTTTGGCCGAGAAACCTTACGCTTTCAAACTACATCAAAGGCTGGAAGGGGACATCGGGGACGACATTTACGACCTTTTACCTTAATTCGCTGCTTATGGCCGGACTAGCCGTGATCGGGAATATCATATCGTGCTCGCTTGCGGCGTATGCTTTTGCGCGCCTGGAATTCAAGGGGAAAAAAGTGATGTTTGCTCTGATGCTGATGACCATGATGATTCCTTTGCATGTTCTGATTGTTCCGCAATATATTATTTTCAATAAATTGGAGTGGGTCAATACCATACTTCCCATTGTCGTACCGAAGTTTTTTGCCGTTGAAGGATTTTTTGTTTTTCTCACCGTGCAATTTATTCGTTCCCTGCCGCGGGAGCTGGATAAAGCAGCAACCGTAGACGGATGCGGTCCCATCGGCATTTATACACGGATCATTCTGCCGCTGACGACTCCGGCCATCGTGACGACAACGATTTTTACATTCATTTGGACATGGAACGACTTCTTTAGCCAGCTTTTGTATCTCAGCAGCGTGAAGAAATATACGGTTACGCTGGCACTTCGAATGTTTACCGATGCGGGCGGGGAGGCAGCGCTCGGTTCACTGTTTGCCATGTCGGTGCTATCCATCGTACCGGTATTCTTAATGTTTTTATTTTTCCAACGGTATATCGTAGAGGGCATTGCAACCTCCGGCATTAAGTAAAACATTTTAAAAACAGATACTCCACAGGTAGGAGGAATTTCGTGTCATATTCAAACGACGACATGGCTTCAAATCGTTCCTACACGCAATCTGTTCCCATTCAAACCTCATTTTATTACGGTTGGTGTATCGTTTTTATAAGCGGTCTGGGCATCTTTTTTTCCGGGCCGGGCCAAGCTTATTCGAACTCGGTCTTTATTGAATTCTATATGAGAGACTTTCATATGGATCGAACAACGGTTTCAAGCCTGTATTCATTGGCTACTTTGACTGCCGGATTCTTATTGTTTGCCGTGGGGAAATTGACTGGCCGTTTCGGGCATCGGGTCATGATGACGTGGACCGCTGTGTTATTGGGATTGGCATGCTGGTGGAACAGCTTTGTGGCGGGGACCTTGACTCTGTTTATCGGTTTTTTTATGATCCGTTTGTTAGGACAGGGCTCGATGTTTCTTATTCCGAACACCCTGGTTTCCCAGTGGTTTGTCAAACAGAGAGGCCGGGCATTAAGTTATGCCGGCCTGGGAGGATTGCTCGGAGCGGCGATCTTTCCCCCGTTGAATAACTGGTTGATTCAAACCTTTAGCTGGCCTGCGGCATGGAGGGTGTTAGGTGCAGCGATCTTATGCTGCTTCGCTCCTGCAGCTTTTTTTCTTGTGCGAAATAAACCGGAAGATGTCGGGTTGTTACCGGATCATATGCTGCCGGGCTCGGATCAGGCATCTTCGCAAGCTCCGGCTGCCGAAGATGCCTGGACGCTTCGCGAGGCCATGAGAACCAAATCCTTCTGGTTGATTATGGGCTGCACGGCTGTGCCGCCAATGATATATGGCGGAATCACGATTCATATCTTCTCGATCTTGAACGAGCATGGGATCGATCGAACGACGATCGCCTGGATCTTGAGTTTTATTCCTTTGATCAGCTTCGCATGTTCGTTGATCGCCGGATTCATTGTCGAGCGGGTCAAGGTCCACGCGATGCTTGGTTTAACCTTTGTCATCAACCTGTTGGCCCCGATACTTCTCATTGCAGCACAATCGGAGATGATGATCTTCCTGTTTGCTGTCGCATGGGGAGTAGGACAAGGGCTGATCAATGTGCCTCTGGGGGTCATATGGGCCAATTATTATGGCCGCCGACACCTGGCTCAAATCAGCGGCATGACGACGTTCGCCATGGTGTTCGGTTCGGCTGTAGGTCCGATGCAGCTGGGATTCGCATACGATCGCCTCGGAAATTACAATCCTGTTTTATGGCTGATGATTTTTTTCTGGGCGGCAGGGGCCGTATTTGCCTTTGCTGCAACGCCGCCTCAAAGAAGTCCATAAAAAGTAAATTCGAGGCGAATTTCATTTAAGATAAAATCCTATGTTTTTTTTCCTGAACGTATTGATTGATGTTCAATTTCTTTGTAAAATTATAACTGTAAACTTGTTAACAAGTTTACCGAAATCATCTAATCATGAAGGGACACCGATGAATACTGAATTTCCGGCCTCCTTAATGGAAGGGCTGCCTTTAGGCGAGAAAATAGCCAATGAACTAAGAATTCAAATCATTGGCGGAAAACTGGAGAAAGGCTCCGTATTGTCCGAGAATCAGATTGCCGCGGATTTTGGCACAAGCAGAGGCCCCGTTCGGGACGCATTGAAAACCCTTTCAAATGAAGGGCTGATCCGCCTGGAACGCATGGGGGTTGTGATTCTTGGCCTAACCCCGGAAGATATGCAGGAAATTTATGATGTTCGCATTCTGATCGAAGGCTTCATATTGGAGCGCCTCTCACATGATTTCAATGAAAGCAGAAGAAATACGCTGCTGCATATCATAGACAAGATGGAATTGGCCGCAAAGCATAACGACGATGTCGATTTCTCTCGATATGATATGGAATTTCATGAAACGATGATACGCTACTGCAACCATCAAAGGATTTTCCGCTTATGGAACGGCATTCGGCCTATCATATTTGCCGCCCTGCTGGTAGCCACTAAAAACCGGTTTGCCCGGGCTGTGGAAGGGGTGCCGCAGCTGATCCATCAGCATCGTTCCATCGTGGACGCGATTTCTGAAGGGGATCAGGAGCATATCCGACAAGCGGCCAAAGATCATTATACGGAAGCCTTTAAAACCGTCTCACAAAGCTTGTTCTTTTTTGAACGATAACGACGGCCATCATAAGCATGGTAATTCAAAGACGGAAGGATGAACGGGATGAGAGCTGGTATTTATCTGGGAGAAAAAAGGTGGTGCCAGGACAGCTGCCGATACCTGAACCCACCCATGGAGAAGCGTTGATCCGCGTCCTGGCGGGAGGCATTTGCGGTACGGATATGATGATTTATGCCGGAAAGCATCCCCGGGCCAAAGCGCCCCTTGCCTTGGGGCATGAATTTTGCGGCGTGATCGAAAAGGTGGCCGGAGACAGCTCCTTTCAACCCGGGGAACGCGTTGTTATAGAGCCTACCCTGAGCTGCGGGGAATGTGAAGCTTGCCTTGCCGGACAGACCCATGTATGCAAAACGCTTCGTCTTATCGGAATCGATATGGACGGCGGATTTGCCGAGTATGCCAAGGTGCCTGTGCACCGTCTGCACCGGTATCCCGGGCATTTATCCGACAGCTTGGCGGCTCTCACGGAACCGTTAGCCGTAGCCGTTCATACGGTTCGCCGATCCCATGTTAAAATCGGCGACGACGTCGTCATTATCGGCTGCGGTCCGATCGGCTTGCTTGTCGGCATGGTCGCCAGGCGCAGCGGAGCGGGACGGATTATTGCCGTCGATGTAAGCCCTTACCGGATTGCGAAAGCTCAGGAACTCGGGTGGACGGTCCTTGATGCCAGGCAGACGGATATCACTCAAGAAATCAAAAGCTTAACCGGCGGCAAAGGTGCCGATGTCGTGTTTGAAGTAGCCGGAACTTCCGTCACTGCCAAACAAATGACGGAGGTGGCCAAAATTCAGGGGCAAATCGTCGTAGTCAGCTTATTTAAACAGCCGCCGACGGTCGATTTGGCCGCCATGCATTTTAAGGAGCTTTCCTTGACCACGACACGCTGCTACAGCAGAACCGATTTTCAAACGGCCATTGCCCTCATGGCTGGAGATCAAGTGAATCTTTCCGGTCTGATCTCGCATGAACTGCCTCTCGAACGGATTGCGGAAGGATTTGCGCTGATGGAAAATCCTGAAGAGGCCTTAAAAATTATTATTCGACCTTAATCCCGTTGGAGGACTAATCATGATTCTTGATGTATTTCGGTTGGATGGCCAAGTGGCGGCGGTTACCGGTGCGACCAGAGGAATCGGCTATGCCATGGCTTTAGCTTTGGCGGAGGCGGGGGCGGATATTGCTCTCCTGCAGCGTTCTGCGGAACAAAAGCAATTAAAAGAAGAAATCGAACGGCTCGGCAGAAAATGCACGATCATTCCTTGCGACATGAATCGGCCGGACGATGTGAAGAATGCGGTCCCTTCGGTTGTATCCGCTTTCGGGAAGATGGATATTCTGGTGAACAACGCCGGAATCCAGCGCAGATCGCCGGCTGTGGATTTTCCCGAATCCGATTGGGACGATGTCATCAACGTCAATCTCAAGGCGGTTTGGATGTTGTGCCAGCAGGCCGGGCGCCATATGGTTCCGCGGCAGAAAGGGAAAATCATCAATATCGCTTCTCTGCTGTCCTTTCAGGGCGGGCTTACCGTACCTGCCTACGCTGCGGCCAAAGGCGGCGTAGCCCAATTAACGAAGGCTTTGTCCAATGAATGGGCACGGCACCATGTCAATGTGAACGCGATTGCCCCCGGATATGTTGCCACGGATATGAATACGGCATTAATGCAGGACGAAACCAGAAGCCGTCAAATTATGGAACGCATTCCGGCCGGACGATGGGGCTTGCCGGACGATTTCAAGGGCAGTATTGTTTTCCTGGCCTCGGGCGCTTCCGATTATATTCACGGACAACTTTTAACGGTTGACGGCGGATGGATGGGAAGATAACCGGTCATCAACAGTCTGCAACGAACCTTTCACAGAGCGAGGCTCTGCGAAAGGTTTTCTTTTTGCTGCCGGATCTTTTGTCCACAGGAAAGAGCGGCACATAAGACAAGCTTTCTTCAACATACATTGAGGTAAGGGATGACATGGATGGAGGGCGGTCAGATGAACTTTACCTTCAATGAGGTGGACGGAGATAAGCCTGTATCCAAGTGGATGGCAGTCAGGGTGGCGGAATTCGCCAGAACCAAGTACGGGGTGGACGTCCAAGTATCCGTGAACGATCCGATTCATGCGGCGCTTGAACCTTCTGATGAGCCCTTTACAATGAACTCAAGCCAGGGGGAACACTCATGCAGCAGGAAAAAATAAAATGTGCGATTTATGCGAGGGTCAGTACGGATCAGCAAGGGGATTCGATTGAGAATCAAATCAGCCAATGCCAGGAATATATCAGCCGATTGGGCCGGCAGTACGATGATACGGATATTATCCTTTACCGGGATGAGGCGGTTTCGGGTTACTACACCAGCGTGTTTGACCGCGCCGAAATGAAACGGGCCATACAGGATGCCAAAAATCATCGGTTTCAGCTGCTGGTTTTCAAGGAAGTCAGCCGGGTGGGCCGCGACAAGCAGGAGAATCCGGCGATCATCGGGATGTTCGAACAATACGGCGTACGGGTCGTAGCCATTAATGATAATTATGACTCGCTCAATAAAGATAACATCACGTTTGATATTTTGTCCGTCCTCTCCGAACAAGAGAGCAAAAAAATATCAGCGCGCGTCAGCAGCGCCAGAAAGCAGAAGGCGCGCAGGGGACAGTGGGGAGGAGAGCCCCCCATTGGATATCAAGTCAACAGGGAAACGAAGAAGCTTGAGATCGATCCCGAACGGAAGGATATTCCCGTCCTCGTGTTTTATCTCTATGTGCACAAGGGCATGGGCACCTTTAAAGTAGCCGAATATTTGAATCAAAAGGGCATCCGGACCAAAAACGGCAACCTGTGGAGCCGTGAAAGTGTGAACAAGCTGCTTCGCAATCAAGCCTACATCGGCCATGTGGTTTACGGCACCAGGCGCAATCAGCTGCAGCGGGAATATGACGACAGCGGGAAAATGACGAAGAAGAAGGTACAGCTGCGGATGGATAGGACCGAATGGCAAATCGTTGAGAACGCGCATGAGGCGTTAATCGATAAGGAAACGTTTTATGAGGCGCAGCGGATTCTTTCATCCAAAAGTCATAACCGTGCACCGAGGCGGGCCTACCATCCGCTTACCGGCATCTTGATCTGCGGCAAGTGCAATCAGGGGATGATTTGCCAAAAACGATCCTACAACGGCAAGGAGTACCGGTACTACATCTGCAAAACGTATCACAAGTTCGGCCGCGAGGTTTGCCCGCAAGCGAATGTAAACGCCGACGAGCTGGAGGGGGCCGTCGTTAGACTTATACGCACCCGGCTGGACAAGCTGCCTAACGACTGGTTTAGGATTACCGTCAATAAAGAGAAAGAAATGGAGCGGCTGCGGCAGGAGATGAAGGTAAAGCGGCAAACGCGGGAAAAGTGGAGGAAAAATCAGGTCGATCTTTTTCAGCAAAGGGAACTTTTCGATGCAAAAACCTATCAACGGCAGATGCTTGAGATGAAGAATCAGATCCAGCGGCTTGACGAAGAAACCGCCCTTTTGGAGAAACAACTCGGGGAGCTGGCCGGACAAATAACGGAAGCATCATCGCTTGACCGTTACCTGGATGAATTTAAAAAGCTGGAGCTTCAGGATTTGGAGCGGACACGGGTTTTGCTGCAGGAGGTGATCAAAAATATAATATTGACCGACAGGCACCTGGATATTAAATATCACTTTGATTTTGACCGTTAGTGTCACGGTCCTCGTTTGGAAAATCAGGTTCTTCTTCCTGAAGCTGTCCGCTGCGGATAGCTTCTTCATGTTTATGCATCATTTTTTTGAAACCATTCCGTGTTATATTTCGTAACAAATATGATGTATACTGTATTCATACACAACGTCACTCTTAATCCAATCTGTACCGAATAATTTTTACGTATTCGCGAGGACGGAATGTGTACAATGGAGAATAAAGCTGATGTGCATGTACAATCCTTCCATTCTCCCTGGATTGCTGGAAGGATTCGGTATAATGGTGGTTACGGATGCTTCGATCTGTCTGCCAGCTCCAAAGCAGGAGCATGACAAAAACTGCTGCGCAGGCGGTGATTTTGTACCATAGCATGATTACCACTCCAAAACATGTTAAAATGGTTGTTTGTTTAAATTCGACAATTCTGTTGTTGTTAAAAGGAATGTTTTAGTAATAAGGTGCGCATAATAACATGGTTTTATACCGATCATAGGGGGGACTTTTTGCAAATTTTTCACAATCGATGATTCTTGATTCTCGACAGAGATAAAGATACAAATTATATTTTTTGGAATGGAGGAATAGGGTTGTCTTTGCTTCATGCAGCGATTTTTGTGCCGTTTCTTTTTGCAGTGGTCGTTCCACTACTCTACAAATACGTACGGCGTATTCATACGGGATGGTTTGTTCTGCCGGCGCCGGTACTGCTGTTTACGTACTTTATTATGCAGCTGCCTTCGGTCCGAAACGGTGATGTCAAGCATCTGTCGGCACCGTGGATCCCTTCATTAGATATTCGTTTCACGGTTTATTTGGACGGATTGGGACTCCTGTTTTCATTGCTGATTACGGGAATCGGAAGTCTTGTTGTGCTTTATTCCATATTCTATTTATACAAAAACAAAGAAGCCATTCATAACTTCTATGCGTACCTGTTAATGTTTATGGGAGCCATGCTCGGTGTTGTTCTTTCCGATAACCTTGTAGTACTGTATGGATTCTGGGAATTGACGAGTTTGTCCTCTTTTCTTTTGATTGCGTTCTGGTATCAGAGAGAGAGAGCCAGATATGGCGCGTTAAAATCGATGCTCATTACCGTGTTCGGCGGATTCGCGATGCTTGCCGGTATCGTTCTGCTGTACGTCATGTCAGGCACCTTCAGCGTTCGGGAGATCATTGCCAATCTGGACGCGGTGACGGGACATGCCCTCTTTATTCCCGCAATGCTTCTTATGCTGCTCGGAGCGTTCACGAAATCGGCGCAGTTTCCGTTTCATATCTGGCTTCCCGATGCGATGGAAGCGCCAACGCCTGTCAGTGCTTATTTGCACTCGGCCACAATGGTAAAAGCAGGCATTTATTTAGTGGCCAGACTCACTCCGGTATTTGCCGGGTCTGCCGAATGGTTCTGGCTTGTATCCGCGTTCGGTCTGGTCACGCTGTTCTGGGGATCGTTTTCGGCTGTCAAACAAACGGATTTAAAAGCCATTCTTGCTTTTTCAACGGTCAGCCAGCTTGGGTTGATCATGTGCTTGCTTGGACTCGGCTCTGCCGCCTTATACTTCGGATATGGTGAAGAGTCTCAGCTTTATATTCTGGCGATGACGGCCGCCGTGTTCCATCTGATCAATCATGCCACGTTTAAGGGTGCGCTGTTTATGGTCGCGGGCATTATCGACCATGAAACGGGAACCCGGGACATCCGTAAACTCGGCGGCTTGGCTTCACTGATGCCGGTGACGTACACGTTTGCCCTGATTGGGGCGTTCTCGATGGCCGGCCTGCCGCCGTTTAACGGCTTTCTCAGTAAGGAAATGTTCTTTACCGGGGTACTGAATGCATCGAAAATGGATATTTATAATATGCAAACATGGGGGATGCTGTTTCCCGTCCTGGCCTGGATTTCCAGCGTTTTCACATTTATCTACTGTATGATCCTTGTATTTCGGACCTTTAGAGGCAAATACCAGTCGGACAAGCTGGAAAAGAAGCCTCATGAGGCTCCGCTAGGTTTGCTGCTGTCGCCAGCCGTTCTGGTTTCTTTAGTCGTTCTGTTCGGACTATTCCCTGATATCTTGTCTTATTCTTTGATCGAACCCGCCTTGGCTTCCATGCTTCCGGGGCTTCTCGAACCAGGTGACAAGTTCTTGGTGTACATATCGTTTTGGCACGGATGGACAATTGAGCTCTTTATGACCATGGGCGTCATAGCGCTGGGTACGCTGCTTTATATGCAGTTAAGGCGCTGGCAGGGCATCTATGGGATATTCCCGCAGAAGCTGGCATTGAATTATTTTTATGACCGGGGACTTCAGCTCATGGAACGGGTGTCCAACCGGATTACGCGGATGTACATGACAGGCTCGATCCGTGATTATTTGGTCTATATTTTCACGTTTTTTATTTTCATCGTCGGTTCTGTGCTGATCAGATCGGACGGATTAAACTGGACAGGCGCCGAATACGCTGATATTTCGATTTATGAAATCGTCCTTGTTGCGGTGATGCTGACTGCGGCCGTAGCCGTCCCGTTCGCCCGTTCCCGGTTAACAATGGTTATTCTGGTGGGCGCTGTAGGCTATATGATTACACTGTTTTTCGTTATTTTTAGAGCGCCCGATCTGGCTCTGACCCAAATGATTGTTGAGACCGTGTCTGTTGCGCTTTTCCTGCTTTGCTTTTATCACCTGCCCAAGCTGAAAAAAGAAGTGTCTACGATCCCGTTTCGGATATCGAATCTGCTGATTTCCATTGGAGTGGGGATCGTGGTGACTTTAGTCGCTTTGTCTGCCCATGGATCGCGTATGTTCGAATCGATATCGGAGTATTACGTGAGAGAAAGCTATGCGTCTGCGGGCGGTAATAATATCGTAAACGTCATTCTGGTCGATTTCAGGGGCTTTGATACGCTTCTGGAAATCATGGTTCTGGGTATTGCCTCTCTGGGGATTTATTCATTGATCAAGCTCCGTGAGGGCAAGCCCAACGATTCGGCAGCTCAGGCGGACACGGATTCCGACGACAGGAATGGGGCTTTACAATCCGGAAGATTTCGTGAAGGGGGGCGCTTTCATGAAGGCCAATGATGTCATCTTGCAAACCGCAACGAAAATCATCGTATTTATCATCTTGACCGTATCTGCGTTTTTGTTCTTCGCAGGTCACAACAACCCCGGCGGAGGCTTTATCGGAGGGCTGATGAGTGCCGCTGCGTTAGTGCTGCTGGCTATGGCCTTCGATATGGAGACCATCCGCAAAGTCGTTCCGTTCAATTTTCGGAAAATAACGGCTTTTGGACTCTTGCTGGCCGTATTGACAGGGATTGGCTCGTTCCTGTTTGGCGTCCCTTTTCTTAGCCACACGTTTGACTACTGGGAGCTTCCGATCCTTGGGAAAACCGCAATGGCTACGGCTGTGCTTTTTGATCTGGGTGTGTATTTAGCGGTTGTAGGAGTGACTATGACCATTATTCTGTCGGTTGGGGAGGATCGCTAGCTATGGAAATTCTCATGTCCGTCACCATCGGCGTGTTGTTCACAGTTGGGACTTATCTGATTTTGAGCCGCAGTCTGCTCCGAATTATCTTGGGAACTAACATCATCACCCATGGAGTGCATCTGCTTCTTCTTACGATGTCAAGATTGAAGACGGGAGCCGCGCCGCTGTTAGGAGAGAACTCGGTGGCCTACACCGATCCTTTGCCGCAGGCGTTGATCCTGACTTCAATTGTAATCAGTTTCGGTGTAACGTCGTTATTTTTTGTACTTGCGTACAGGGCGTACCGTGAACTTGGGACGGACGATATGGAACAGTTAAGGGGACAAGATGATGAGTAATTTGATCGTACTGCCGCTGTTGATACCTCTTGTTACAGCAATCATTCTCATTTTTTTCAGCAATATTGCCATACAGCGCCGGATTACCGGTTTCAGTGTGCTGTTGAACGTTGCCGTATCGGCTTACATGGTGCAGCAGGTGCAAAGTAAAGGGATCCATACCTTGTATATGAGCGGATGGCTTCCTCCCTTCGGTATTGTGTTCGTAGCGGACATGTTTGCCGCTCTGCTGGTGCTGACCACGGCAATCATAGGCGCCGCGTGCTTGTTTTATGCGTTTGGCAGCATCGGAGAAGCAAAAGAAAAGCATTATTTTTATACGTTCAGCCAGTTTCTCCTGGTTGGGGTTATCGGATCCTTCTTAACGGGAGACATCTTTAATCTGTTCGTCTGTTTTGAAGTCATGCTGATCTCTTCCTACGCGTTGATTGTTCTTGGAGGGACAAAGCTGCAGCTGAGAGAATCGCTCAAGTATATCCTTATTAATATTCTTTCCTCAGCGCTGTTTGTAGCTTCCGTTGCTTACCTGTACGCCGCAGTGGGTACACTCAACATGGCTCATCTGTCCGCCCGTGTGGCGGAGGCGGGGCAAGGCGGTGTTTTGACCGTGACAGCGATTTTATTTCTCATCGTATTCGGGTTAAAGGCGGGCTTGTTTCTGTTCTTTTGGCTGCCGGGCTCCTATAGTACGCCTCCCGCTGCGATTTCCGCGCTGTTCGGCGGCTTGCTGACCAAGGTTGGAGTATATGCCATCATCCGGACCTTTACACTTATTTTTTATCACGAGCCGGGGGTCACGCATACCATTATCGTCTGGATGGCCGCTGCAACCATGATTCTGGGAGCGATTGGCGCCCTTGCTTACCGGGATATTAACCGAATTATGATCTATAATATCGTGGTTTCCGTAGGCTTTATCTGTTTTGGTCTGGCTGTGGCAAACAAGGCCGCACTCGAAGGGGTTGTGTACTATCTTGTGCACGATATGATTGCCAAGGCGTTGTTGTTTCTGCTGGGCGGTTCTTTAATCGCAGCGGCAGGCTCAGCTCAACTGAAGGATATAGGCGGCTTGATTAAACGTCATCCTGTCATGGGATGGATGTTTTTCGTAACGGCGCTGGCGATTGTCGGGGTTCCTCCGCTTAGCGGCTTCATTGGGAAGCTGTTAATTGTGCAAGGCGGTTTGGAAGGCGCTCATTACTGGCTTACAGGTATCGGTCTTGCCTCCAGTTTGCTCGTTTTATATTCGCTGATGAATATTTTTATGAACGGTTTTTGGGGAGAGTTTCGTTTGACTCGTGAACCGGAGCAGGGCTTGCCTAAATGTCTCTTGACCCCGGCTGCGTTTCTTCTTGTTCTTATCGTTTTGCTTGGTGCAGGCGCTGAATGGGTGTATCCTTATGTGTCTCAGGCAGGGGATGTACTGCTTTATCCGCAGTTGTATATAGATGCGGTGCTAAAGGGGTAGATGATCATGGCATTTCAAATCATATTGAATTTAATCATCGCTTTTGTCTGGATGTTTCTCAACAACGCATGGGATTTCTCCAATTTTTTCATGGGTTATTTATTGGGTCTTGCCTTTGTTTATGCGTTAAGACGTTTTTTTTATGATGATTTTTATATGCGGAGATTGTGGGCGATATGGAAGCTGCTGGTGTTGTTCCTGAAGGAATTAGTGCTCTCCAATGTGACGGTTATCCGACAAATTCTTCGACCGAAGCTCGATATAAGGCCGGGCATTTTCGCATTCCAGACCGAGCTCGATTCCGATTGGGAAATTACATTGCTCGCTTGTTTAATTACTCTCACACCAGGAACGCTGACATTAGAGGTTTCTCCGGACCCACGCACCCTGTATATTCACGCCATGGATATTCATGATGCCGAGCTGTTGGCGGAGCAAATCAAAGGAACATTCGAGAAGGCCATCATGGAGGTGACGAGATAATGCTGTCTGAGATGTTGTTTGTCGCGTTGATCATTCTGTCACTTTCGATTCTGGGATGCATGTACCGTGTGCTGAAGGGACCGTCTATGCCGGATCGGATTATTGCTCTGGATTCGGTCGGCATACAGCTGATTGCCATTGTAGCCATCCTGTCGATTATGCTGCGAACGCAAGCCTATCTTGAAATTATACTGCTGATCGGAATCCTGGCTTTTTTGGGAACGATCGCATTCTCGAAATATATAGAAAGGGGTGTGGTCATTGAGCATGAAAGAGATCATTCTAACGATCGGTGAACCGCTGATCGGAATCCTGGTGCTCCTTGGCGCTCTCCTTAGCGCGATCAGTGCCTTTGGGCTTATCCGACTCCCCGACGTCTACCTGCGTTCGCACGCAGCCACGAAGAGCGCAACGCTCGGCGTGCTCAGCATTTTATTTGGTGCGTTTTTGTACTTTATTATTTTTGAAGGGTACACTAGTGCGAGGCTCCTGTTAGGTATCGTCTTCGTGTTCATCACCGCGCCGGTTGCCGGACATCTGATCGGACGGGCGGCTTATCGGACAGGCGTGCCCCTCTGGGAGCGGAGCGCGCAGGATGACTTGAAGGGTGTTGTGAAGCAGCGCCGCGCGGAAGAAGACCAGGAATAAGTAACTTCTTGGCAGCCAAAGCCGTTGTTTTATGGGCTGCCCTCATTGTTAACCGTTCGCGGCATCCTGGTTTTATCTGGTCTCCTATCGATGGATTTGGGGCTGTCCCATAAGTAGCTCATACTACTTACGGGAGGGCCTCTTTTTCATGGTTTTTCTTAAACGCTCCCCAAGGAATCGAAGCGGCAGGCCGCAACCATCCGCTTGATCGTCCGGCTTCGACAAATTCATACAACATCGGCTATAATTATATTTAGAACATGGTTTATCATATCGAACAGAGGTGGCCGCATGGTATTATTAAAGAAAATACCTCTCAAAACGTCCCTTGTTTTTATCCTTGTGTTGATGACATTGAGTTTCATATATTACCAGCACATGAAAGACATCATCATCCAAAATCAAATGGATCGAATGCTGCTGCTTTACAACAGCGTTCGGATGAGCCTCGAACAATCGGCGACCGGTGAGAAGTTTGTAGAGGATCTCATCGGGCAAAACCTCCGTACTGCAGCGATAGCCGCCAAATTCAAGCTTGATCCCGATATTGGCAACATAGATAATCAAGAGCTTGTTGAGTTGAGCCGGCAGCTTGGCGTTAATCATATTACCTTATTCCAACGGACAGCGGACGATATCGTAGGTGTGAGGTCTTCAGACCCTAAAGATTTGAATGTAAGCTCCAAGGGCTGGGATACGATCTACAAAGTATTCCATCAATTGTTCGATCTTCAGGATGTGGATGTCGGCATGGGACAGGCATTGCCTCATTACTGGAGCTCTCCCTTCGACACGGCGACCTCCAACCCGGAGAGCGTGAACAAATGGGGCTATTACTATGATGGAACGACGAATTATATCATTAATCCTTTTGTACATAATACCGACTTCCGCACATATCAAAGCTTAACCGGCATTGAAGATGCCATTCGCAGGCTGACGAAAGAAAATGAACATATCGGACTGGACATATCGGTACTGAATTCGGATAAATTGATGAACCGCCAGCATCTCGGTCTGAACCCTACTCCAAGCAATTGGTATTCAGAACGGCTTGTTTTGTTTGGAAAATACCGGTACAAGTCACCCGATGACAAGGAGTTTGGCCAAAAGGCGCTTGAGACCAAGAATACCGTGTTTTATACCACGATATCCGAAGGGAAGCAGGTGTTCAAAAGCTTAACTCCGATCCATGGGGATTATATAAAATACAATGCTGCCGGGACGCCCCCTTTAATTGAAATCTCGTATGACTATACGGAGATTCAGCAGCTGTTGCAGAAACAATTCAGCAACACTTTGTTATTTATGTTGATCTGCATCGGCATTTCTCTGGCTATTATTGCTTCCATTTTTATATTGTACAACCGCAATAAAGAACTTGCCGTACAGGATGTACAGGACGCCTATGCCGGCGATATCGAAACTTTGTTTCAATCGATCAGGGAACAGCGGCACGATTTTATCAATCATATTCAAACGATCAATGCTTTTCTGACATTAAAGCAGTACGAGGAATTACATTCCTATACGAAGACGCTGGTAGACGAAATACGGGTAGTCAATGATCTGGTGAATATCAACAACCCGCCGCTCATCGCCTTGTTTCAGGCCAAACTCACGCAAGCCGAGAGCAAGCAAATTCGTTTTGAGTATGCCTTTAGCCAGATGGAAAAAGTAAAGCTGAGCCCGGTGAAGGCGACGGATATTGTCAGGCTGTTAAGCAATTTAATCGATAATGCGTTCGACGCGTCCATGGAGCTGAATCCGGAAAACAGGTTTATCCGGGTGGAAGGCGAGGTCGTCCACCATCAGCTGCAGCTCAAGGTGATGAATAGGGGGAATCCGATCGCCCCGGATATTCAGGGAAAGATGTTTCAGCCGGGCTTTACGTCAAAACAGAATGGGAAAAACTCCGGCCTGGGGCTTCATATCGTGCGGCAGCTGGTGGAACGCTATCATGGGTCCATTCAACTGAAAAGCGAGAATGGCATAACGGAATTTTCCATTTCCATTCCGTTAAAGGGAGTATTATAATTTCGATGAAAAAAAGTCTGCCTTGGGCCTTGGCCTAAGCAGACTTTGGTTCGTTTTGCCACTCCCATGGATCCGGATGTATCCATCATAGCCAGGATAAGCGCATTGGAGTGCGGCGTAACGATTTCCTCCCACGTTTTGAACCGAAGATCGTCAGGACTGATATGGTGAATCCCCGGGTCGCCCCCGCGTGCGTTTCGGCGCAGATTTTCCAGAATCGTCCGCTTCTTATCGATGTTGGACATAATTCCCTTCTTGCGGATGTCGTTAAATATAATCTCTTTCGTCGTCACATTATGTTTTTCTTTCTGCTGCAGGTTAGGAAGCTCCAGCTCTTCAAACAGCATGGACTGCAGCTCTTCCATTTGAACCTCCGCATCGTAATAATCTTCTCCGGGTTGATCACCGGCGCCCTCGCCTTTGCCCGAGCCTGAAGCAGGCTGGGGATCAACCCCCAGCACGTCGCCAACCTGACTGTCACCGTCCCCTTGACCGACATGCTTGCTCTTGTTGTAGTTATAGCGAAAACGGTATTCATCCAGACTTCGTATAGGCACCTTCACAATCTGCTTGCCGTCCGACATCACAATACTTTCGTCCGTCACCAGGTCAGGCAGGTTTTGCTTGATCGCTTCACGTACTTTTTCTTGATGTCGGGTCTGGTCTTGATACCCTTTGCGGTGCAGCGACCAGTCTTCACGGGATACGGTAAATAAAGGTTTAGTCATACGGAACACCTCCTGAAGGCTTTTTATAATGGAAATCCGTATTCAAAAGCACGAACGGTACCAGACGATAGTGAATCAAGACTTTAAAATAAGTGCTTGTTACTAAATATATTCAAGTGACCGGGGGATATGTGAGACGGACAGTATGCGTATTTTTTCATTCCATCCGGGCCAATGCGTTATCTTTGTATGAAAAACGGTACAATGATGCGGCCCTTTTTTGTATGATGGTTTGAAAAATGGAACGAAAAAGCCGCTTCAGATTGTTCTTTTGACACCACGGCCCAGCCGGAAATAAAAGATGGTGCACACGACGATCACCATGAATGCCAAAACGGCAAATATGTTGCTGTAGATCAATGCCGGTCTATACAGAAGAAACGGATTGAATTGCAGTGAAGAAGTGCCGAAGTCCAGCATTTTACTGATGATTGTCGTCGCTGTGGCTCCGGAAATGAAATTCATCATCATAAGCAGGCCCATGCCTACTCCGGCCTGTTCTTTCGGCAGGGTCCGGGAAACCAGGTTGGACATGGCGATCTGCATGAACGTTTGTCCCACATTGCCGAATACAAGGAAGATCATGACAATCAACGGCGATAGTCCGGCGACAAGAGACAACGAGCTGAAAGAAATAAACAGCAGGATGACCGCAGTATAGATTAGTTGGGCATTGCCTTTTCCGTCTGCAATTTTTCCGCCCGTTTTACCGAGCAGCGATGCCGTCAGAGCTCCGGGAAACATGATGAATCCGATGACTGCCGGCGCCAAATGATTCAGGTTTGACAGCATAAGAGGAGTGATAAACGGAATTCCGAAGCTGAGTCCGGTGGAGAGAAAAGCAATAAGAATGCCGTAGGTGTACTGTTTGTTACGAAACAAAGCGGGCTGGATGAACGGATGATCGACGCTTCGGATTCGCCAAATAAACAGAACCAGCAGGATCGCTCCAATGAACATCGGCGTCCACGTTCCGTTGGTCACAGCCAGGAGCAAGAAGGCAATCGTCCCGGCCATCAATCCTCCCCCGAGGAGATCGGTTTTCTTAGCGTGCCCTTTGGCGTCGTCCAAATATTTGCGGAAAAACGGCAGCGTCAGCAAAACGAGCAGGGAAAGGCAAAAAAGAAAGCGCCAGCTGGCCAAGCTGGTCACGAAGCCGGCGACAATCGGACCGATAGCCGTACCCAGCGCGAGACCTGCCGTGGTGGTTCCAAGCGCTCTCCCCCGCTTTTCGGGAGAGAAATAACGTACGGGAATCAGCATTCCGGTTGCCGGAATAACGGAAGCCCCCATCGATTGCAGAATTCGCCCGGTGATGACCATCCAGAACTCCGTTGCCATCAGACCAACGATCGATCCCAGAGCGAAAAAGAACAGTCCGAACGTGAGCAGATCCTTCAGCCGGTACGTATCGGCCAGTTTGCCGTAGGTGACCGAACCGATGGCATAGACGATGATATATCCCGTTACGATCCAGCTGACCTGGGATGGCGAGAGATGAAATTCTTCGCTGATCGAAGGCAGTGCGACGTTGAACATCGTTGCGTTCATAACGGATAGAATCAGCGTAAAAAACATAACGCGAAGCAGTTTTTCTCCGGCCTGCGTTTGATTGACGGGTGAAGCGGTGCTCATGAAATATCCTTCTTTCTACAAATAGATCAGATTTGTACGCCTGTCCGTACCATGGGGCAGCCGTTTCACCAGGTTTCTCTTGATCATGTTATCGATTAACCGGGAGATGCTGGGCTCATCTTTTTGCGTAGAACAGGCTAACCGGTTCTGTGTCTGGCCATCCTCCTTTTCCCGTTGGCTTAAGACAGATACAAAAAATACTATAGAATAAAAAGGTTGTTTTAACAAGTTTTTTTCGGCTGATCGGCCGGCGAAGGAAAGGGACCTTCTTCATGAAGGTCCCGGATGAGCTGCAGGCTGTCATCATTGTATCTGCACCGTCAGGAAGCGTCCGGCCGCAGCAGCTTGGCAAGCGCTTGAAAAGGAGAGCTGGCCTCTTCTTCGCCTGAAGAATAAACCACCTCGCTGGAGTATGTATAATCATCCTCAGGCGCGTTGGTCTGCAGCTCGAAATCTTCAAAACGTTTGACGAATACCAAGGCGGTGTTGTACGCATCGTCCAGGGCCCGATGATGACTGCCCTCGAAAGCGATCCCCTCCATTTCCAAGGCCCGCTTCAGGCCGATCTGCTGATACACCTCGCCGCCGGCTTTTTTGGAGTACTGCCGCTGCAGATTGTTGTGGTTTTTGATCCAGTCCGGATCCAGCTTCACTTCGCGGCAGTGGCGGATCAATTGATACTTATCATCGGACCCCCACGCACACAAATAGTAGTCTTCATTCCCGATCCATTGGGTCCACAGCTCGACAGCTTCGCGAAAGTCGGGCGCCCCCGCCATATCTTCCTGCCGGATGCCGGTAAACTCCGTCGTATGCCTGGTTAGCACCGGATTCCCGGACGGCCTGACGAACGTTTGAAATTTGTCTGCAATCTGCAAGCTTCCGTTTACCTCGGCCACTTTCACGGCGCCGATCTCGATAATCTCCGCCAAATGCTGCTGCTTCCGCACGACTGTAAATTCCAAATCGTAAATGATATATATCATCGTGATAAACGCTCCTTCGAATAGATGATACATTCATTGTAACAGATTTTCGGAGCGGGCGGAGAATTTTAGAAGGCGGACGGCAAAACGGGAACAGGATCGGACTATTTTGGCCGGGTATAAAAGTACAAAAACCATATCGCGTGATACTGTTTGTCTGCAGACGCGCGGCGAAATGGTTCATAGATGCAAGAATCTTGTGTTTTGTTTGGCTTCAGTTCAATTAAACCACAACTAAACGGTATACCACTAATTTAAAATGTAAGCGTTTTAAGAATATATATTAAATAGTGAAAATGAAAGAAAATAAGAGATAATTAAGTATTTTATTTAAAAAAATAAGGATATTTTGATTTTGACTAAAAACGAGCTTTTGCGCAATAATTAGCATCAATTGGTATACCATTTAACTAAAGTGGTATACCGGTAAGAGGGGTTCGACGGTTTGTGCGATTTTTTTAAAAAAAGGGAGGATTTTAAAAATGATGAACAAAACATCGGCATCACTGCTTTTGGCTTCCGTGCTCGGGCTACAGCTGCTCACAGGTTGCGGAACAATGGCCACAGAAGGGCAGGGTCAGGGGGCAAGTCCTGCGGCGGCAGAGAAAAAAACATTAGACTTCCCGACGAAATCCGTTACGATTGTGGTTCATACGAAGGCGGGAGGTCCCACAGATACGATGGCTCGCGAATTGGCCAAAGCAGCGGAGCCGTTTTTGGGCAAACCCATACTCATTGAAAATCAACCCGGTGGAAGCGGAGCTTCCCAGATGGCGGAATTAGCTAAAGCCAAGCCGGACGGGTATACGCTTGGAACATTGACCCCTTCTCAAATCGGAATGTGGAACAGCAATTTGAAAGACCAGTTTAACGTAGACAGCTATACTTACGTATCCGGGGTGCAAATCGACCCGTATGTGATTGCTGTTCGCGCGGACAGCCCTTACAAAACGCTGCAGGATCTGGTAAAAGCCATGAAGGAAAAACCCAAAACCCTTAATGTCGGCGGGTATGGCGCAATCGGCTCGGGCCACAATGTAGCATGGAACATTTTTGCCGAAAAAGCGGGTGTGGAAGCCAACTGGGTGCCTTATGAAAGCACCGGTGAAGCGGTTACAGTTCTGTTGGGCAATAATATTGATGTAGCCAATTCCAATCCCGCTCAAGTTTCCCAATATGTCAAGAGCGGTCATTTAAGAGTGCTGGGCGTCATGTCGGATAAGCGTTTGGAAGAATGGCCCGATGTTCCGACCTATAAAGAAGCCGGATATGAAGTGGATACCTCTTGGGCACAATTCAGAGGAATTTATGCGGCTGCCGGGATCCCGGAGGAAGTCCTGGCAAAACTGAACGATGCTTTCGGGAAAGCGATGCAAACGGAAGGATTTAAGAACTATATGAAAAACTCGCAAATGGTGGACGGAACAATGGATCACAAGCAATTTACCGAGTATGTGAAAAAGCAAGACGCCTTGACGAAAGAATGGCTCGGAAAATTGAGCAAGTGATTAAAAGGGAGAGCGAACATGAATAAAACAGTGGATCGATATGCAAGTCTGGTTTTTCTGGCCATCGGAGCTGTTTTCATGTACAAAAGCAGTCAATTGGCGGCCCAAAGCTCGATTGACACAAGCGTAGGGCCCAACGTTTTCCCCTTCGGGCTTGGATTTGTTCTCGTACTGTTAAGTTTCCGGCTGTTATATGAGACCTTTCAATATAAGGGCGAGAGCAAGAAAAAGGCCGCCGCATTGGATTATAAACGATTCGGCATCATCCTGGCCGCCACCATCTTATACGTGCTGCTTCTTGAAGTTCTCGGCTATGTGATTTGTACATTTATTTTTCTTCTGATCGGTTTCCAGACGATGGAAAGAGGAAAGTGGTTCCGGTCCGTTCTGATTTCATTCTTCTTTTCCTTCGGATTGTATTATCTGTATGTCGAAGTTCTTGAAGGTACCTTACCTGGATTACCATCATGGATGGGAATTTAAAGGGGATAAAATATGGACACATTACAGTTTTTATTTACAGGCTTCGGCATCGCCTTTCAATGGCATAACTTGCTCTTCGCCTTTTTCGGGGTGCTGATCGGCACAGCGGTAGGCGTACTGCCGGGAATCGGTCCGATGAGCGGGATCGCCCTGTTAATTCCGGTGACGGCTTCGGTTACAGGCGGACTGGGTCCGGACGAGGCCGCCGCCAGCTCCATTATTTTGCTTGCAGGGGTTTATTACGGAGCGATGTACGGCGGGTCTACCACTTCCATTCTGCTTAATACGCCGGGTGAATCCTCTTCAGTCGTTACGACGTTAGACGGGCACCAAATGGCCAAGCAGGGGAGGGCAGGAGCGGCCTTGGCGATTTCGGCCATCGGATCCTTCGTGGCCGGGATCGTCGCCCTGGTGGCGTTGATCTTTCTGGCGGCTCCTTTATCCAAACTGGCGATTCGTTTCGGTCCGGCAGAATATGTCGCCTTGATGATCCTCGGTTTATGCGCGGTGAGCGGGCTGGCCGGAAAATCGATGACCAAAGCGTTGATGATGACGGTTTTCGGGCTGCTGCTGAGCACGATTGGATTAGATACCGTTTCAGGCGTTGCCCGTTTTACCTTTAATAACCCCGCATTATTTCAAGGGCTTGAATTTTTAACGGTCGCTGTCGGTTTATTCGCGCTCGGTGAAGTGTTTAAAACCATTCTCGAAGGTGATTTCAATACGGGGACCGTCGCCAAAATCCAAAAAGTGATGCCAACGAAGCAGGACATTAAAGTCAGCACCATGCCCATTATCCGCGGATCGTTATTGGGGTTTATTATTGGGGTGCTGCCCGGAGCCGGTGCAACGTTAGCTTCCTTTTTCGCCTATTCCGTAGAGAAGAAGGTGAGTAAAACGCCGGGCAAGTTCGGGCAGGGGGCCATTGAAGGGGTTGCCGCACCTGAATCCGCCAACAACGCAGCGTCGGGGGGAGCGATGATCCCGCTCCTTACCCTTGGCATTCCCGGCTCGGGAACGACGGCTATTCTCATGGGCGCCTTGATTATGTACAACGTGCAGCCGGGTCCTTTGTTGTTTGAGGAGCATCCGACCATCGCCTGGGGACTCATCGCCAGTATGTTTATCGGGAATGTCATGCTGCTGATCCTGAATATGCCGCTTGTGAAGATATTTGCCAAAATTATCGAAACGCCGCCCAAATATTTGATACCCATGATTATAGCCATCTCGATTTTCGGCGTGTACGCCGTGCAGGTATCTGTTTTTGATCTTATGCTGTTGATCGTCTGCGGCCTTGTCGGTTATTTCTTCACTCAGCACGATTTTCCGTTGGCACCCATTGTGCTGGGCCTGGTGTTGGGGCCCATGATTGAAAATAATTTGCGCCGGGCACTGATTACGACCAATGGAAATTATATGATTTTTGTAGAAAGACCGGGCTCCCTGATTTTATTATCCATCGCCGCATTGTGGATCCTGATTCCCATCGTGCTGAAAATGAAAGGGAAAAAAGTGATTGTGAATGACGAGGCGGCTTAAGCGTTGCAAAAATCGACAATTTAACCCGATCCGGGCTTCCCTCTCTCATGAGAACGTCAAGCAGGTTGAAAAATGGAAAAAACATGAGAAAATAATGAAACAACACATTTGAGTGGGGGATGTACAATTGGCGGAGGAATTCAACACCAAAGTAGACGGAGTATATGAGTATATTTTTGATGCGATCAAAAGGGGGGATTTTCATTCGGATAAGATTCTTTCGGAGCGTGAATTAGGCAATTTGCTCGGCGTTAGCCGAACGCCCATTCGCGAAGCTTTTCGTAAACTGGAAAAAGAGGGACTGGTACAGTACGAGCCTCATAAAGGCGTCAGGGTCATCTCTTTCTCTCATGAAAAAATACGCCACCTGTATGAAGTCAGGGAAATGCTAGAAGGCTTGGGAGCCCGGTTGTTATCCCAGCACCCCAACCAATCCGCTATTCAAAGGCTTCACAAGCTGTTGGAGCAGGCCGAGCAGGCGGCGGAACAAGGCAATATCGCCCTGTTATCCAAAATTAACGCCCAATTTCATATGGGTATTGCATCAGGCTCCGAAAATGTGTATTTAATCCATGCCTTGCAAACGCTGCAGTCCCATATCACCATTATTATGGCCAAGTCTCTTTCGCAAAGCGGCAGACCCGTGGAAAACCTGAAGGAGCATTGGCTGATACTCAATGCCATTGAGAGCAGAGACCCGGAATTGGCAGAGGTGACGGCCAAATTCCATATTCGGAATGCATATTCCAATGCCATAAAACAACTCGATCGCCGCAATGAAGATAACGATGCCCCCTAACTGGCAGGGGGAATTCATAAAAAATAGGATGAATAGGGAGAGAACAAGATGATTACACAAACGCTGGTACACAATTGCCTAAATACAAAGTGGGAAGATATTCCGCAGGAAGTCATTCAGCATGCAAAGAAAAGTATTTTAAATTGGATGGGCGTTGCCGTCGGTGCGGCTTATCATCCTTCGGTAGACATGCTGTTGAGCTTGAAGGAAGACCTACAGTCTACCGAACAGGTGTCTATTTTTGGGAGAAAAGAGAAGGCCGATATATTGTTCTCCAGCTTGATTAACGGCATGAGCTCTCACATTTTCGATTATGATGACACCCATCTGGATACGATCCATCATCCCAGCGGACCCGTGGCCCCTGTTTGCTTTGCGCTGGCTGAAAAATACGGCCTGAGCGGCAAACAAGTACTGCGTGCTTTTATTCTTGGAGTAGAAGCGGAGCTGCGGATCAGCAATGCCGTTTATCCAAGTCATTATCATCTGGGATGGCATATTACGAGTACGGCCGGTGTATTCGGCTCCGCCATTGCCGCAGGAATATTGCTGGAATTGAATGAAGAGCAAATGCTGTATGCTTTAGGTATAGCCGGAACCCAAGCATTTGGGCTGCGTGAAATGTTCGGCACGATGACCAAGCCTTTCCACCCCGGAAAAGCGGCCGAGAACGGATTGCTTGCCGCATTGCTGGCACAAAAAGGATTTACCAGCTCCAAGCAAGTTCTTGAAGCCAAAAGGGGCTTCGCCAATGTATTGGCACCGGAACATGATCTCGACAAGGTCAACGTGAATTGGGGAACCCAGTGGGAAACGCTTAAAAATGCATTTAAACCTTATGCCTGCGGTATCGTTCTTCATCCGGCCATTGATGCGTGCATTGCCTTGGGGAAAAAAGTTGCCGATCCCGCTCTTGTAAAAGAAATCGAAATTACCGTCAATCCATACGTGCTTGAGTTGACGGGAAAACCTGAGCCGCAAACCGGATTGGAAGGGAAATTCAGTATCTACCATACAGGAGCTATTGCTTTTCTCGATGGCGATGCCAGTGAAGAACAGTATCAGGATGCCAAAGTGCTGGATCCGCGGACGATCGAATTCAGAAATAAAATCAAACCCGTGGTCAATGAAGCATTCGAAGAGGACGAATGTGCAGCGAAGCTCACCACAGTAGACGGGAATGTGATTGAATACCGGGTGAAGCATGCTACAGGCAGTATTGAAAATCCGATGACAGACGAGATGCTCTGCAGCAAATTCAGAAAATTGGTGAAAGGAATCCTGGACAGCGAGAATACAGAGGCTATCATTCAGAAGCTCTATGAGCTGGACTCGGTAGAAGATATCAATGAGATTATTCCATACTGCACCCAATCCAAAGTATCTGCGTAAATACTTGATCTTTTAATCCCCTTCTTCAAGGGGACAGAACCCTTATAACCCAACCAAAAGAAACCCTCCGTACCATAGATCGCATGGTTCCGGAGGGTTTTTACGTTTCAATGATTTTTGTTTCTTAAAGCGGCAAAATCAACCGCCGGTATCAGTCCTTCTTCAAACGCCCTGCGGAGCAAAGTCGTAACCGCGGCGTATCCGTCTTCGCCTAAGTCCGCGGTGAATTCGTTAACGTATAAATCGATGTGAGCTTGCGCGACTTTGGGATCCATTTCCTGAGCGTGACTCAGGATGTAATCCCGTGACGCTTCCGGATGTGCCCAGGCATATTCGACAGACGCACGGGTCCACCGGGCAATGGCATCAAGGTCCAGAGAACGATGGGCTATGATCGCACCCAGCGGAATGGGAAAGCCGGTATCACCCTCCCACCAGTTTCCCAGGTCGACCAGAAGAGAAAGCCCGTACGACGGGTAGGTGAAGCGCGCTTCGTGGATAACCAATCCGGCGTCGATCGAGCCGTCTCGTACCGCTGGCATGATTTCGTGAAATGGCATCACCACAATCTCGCCCACGCCTCCCGGTACTTGCTGGGCCGCCCACAGCCGAAACAGCAGATAGGCGGTCGAGCGTTCGCTTGGCACCGCAATCCGCCGGCCGGACAATATCGAAGGGTCATTCGTGCCGTCCTTCGTCAGCACCAGCGGCCCGCAGCCTCTGCCGAGCGCGCCGCCGCACGGTAAGAGGGCATATTCGGACATCGCCCAAGGTAGAGCCGCATAGGAGATTTTAAGCACTTCCGGCCCGCTGCCATTGGCCGCCAGGTTATTGGTGATATCGATGTCTGCATACTGCACGTCCAGCTTCGGCGCACCGGGCAGCAGCCCATGCGCCCAGGCATGAAAAACAAAAGTATCGTTGGGACAAGGTGAAAAGGCGATTTTCATAGTTGAGCCTCCCTCAGGATTGTACTTGCTGCTTCTAACGCATTCAGGGCGTCCCCGATTCGCCACGCGTCACGGTCCCTTGGGCCAACCGGGTTGGAAATCGCGCGGATTTCCAAAACGGGTATGCCAAATTTGACGGCGGCCGCAGCCACGCCATAACCTTCCATTCCTTCTGCAGCGGCACCCGGGATCCGGGCGGACAGTGCTGCAGCGGTAGCGGCCGTACCCGTTACCGTCGACACCGTCAGGACCGGACCCGTATGTACCGGCAGCCCGGCATTCCGGAGTGCCTCCGTCACCCGTTCAACCAGGCTGCCGTGGGCGTGTACGCGGGCTGTACCGAACCCCAGCTTGTCCAGACTGACGAAGCCCTCGGGGGTCTCGGCTCCCAGATCGGCGGCGACCATCTCCTCGGCGACAACCAGGGAGCCGATGGGAGCCCGTCCCGGGAACCCGCCGCCGATTCCGGCGCTAATCACCAGGTCATAATCGGACTTGGCCGACGCCAGGACCGCCGCAGTGCCGACTGCGGCGGCTATCGGACCAACGCCTGCTGCCAGGACGTCAAATCGGCCGTCCCCCTTCAGCCCCCGGCATATCGCATCCTTCTCGGCGTCGACGGCCGTTATCACAAGAATCCGTTTTCTCCGTTCCTCCGGCCCGGAGTTAGGGAAAAGCGACGCATCCTCGATGTGATAGATTTCCATTGGTATAATCCCCTTTTTCGTCTTTCAAAAAAGCGTAATGCGTAAAGGAGTTTACTCCCGGTCGTGTATCAAACATTATTATTATAGTACTTCAGCCGGACTTGAACAAATGCTGCCAAGCCATGACCTTCTGAAATGCCGGATACTTGCCCACCGGTTAACGGAGAGTCAGCCGTAAGCTTTGCCTTTGGTCAGTATACAGGGTACGCCTTTACCCACAGCACCGGGCAGCGACATTTTTTGCAGGTAGCGCCGTCCTCTTTCGCATTTGAGACAGCGTGCGCAGACATCTGAGGTGACAACCTTCATATTGAACCGGTTTTTATCAATGGAGGATGGGGGGGTTTTCTTTTTGAAATTTTTGTTTTTGCTCACCGTTTTCATCTCCTAAGGCTTGGATGTTGCATATTATGACGGAATGCTTCGTTTTGCCACCCGAGCGGAAAGCCGGAGATCGTTTTTTTGCTGAGCTCGAAATGATGATGTCAAATCCTGTTGAAAAAAGAGGAATGCAGGGATGCCGTGTTGAATCACTAAAGGTATTCGGGGTACGGATTCATAAGCCGGCCGTACGGCGGTACCCTTTAACCGAAGGAGGAAGGCAATGAAGTATATGATCTGCCAAATGGTCAAAATTGTAGATATGAATGACGAGATCATGTCTGAGGTCTTGTTCAACCATGGAGAATATGAAGCGGCGATGCTGTCCGTAGGGTCTACCGTGGTTTCATATCCGTTGGGACTTAAAGAATTTGAAGTGGTACATGATAAAAGAGAAGGCAGACGGGAGCGCTTCAGGGTGATTGATGTCGAATTCGATTTGATCGCTCAACCGACGTCTACCCGTGTCTTTCTTGAACCGGTCACTTTGATCATCGGTCAGCATGATGTCGGACAGATGGTTTAAGCGGGTCCGAAGAGATGGGGGGGTGAGCAGAGAATGAACAGAACGTTTGTCGCCATCGGCAGCATCTGCGCGCTTTTGTCCGTCGCGTTCGGCGCGTTCGGTGCGCATGGATTGAAAGAGGTGTTGACGCCGAACATGCTGGCAAACTACCAGACCGGCGTGCAGTACCAAATGATGCATTCGCTGGGGCTGATCGCCATAGGACTGTGCGCATCGATTCTTCCGGCCGGCGGACATCTGCGCCGTGCAGGGTGGTTTATGCTGATCGGCATCATCTTGTTCTCGGGAAGTCTTTATGTTTTGAGTATAACGGGCATTACGGCACTCGGAGCGATTACTCCGATCGGGGGCATTGCCTTTTTGTTGGGGTGGCTGTTTCTGGCGCTTGCGGCTTGGAAAAGCCCGTCCGAATCATAATTCAACACAGAGATCGTCCGGTGCACCGGGCGTTTTTTTATGCTTTCGGAGCAGCCGTAATGGCTGCCGACCGATAAGTTGCGGATCGGCATCTCCTTCGTCGGGGAAGGGCGTCACCCAAGGCGGCGATGCGAACATTGCAGCCGTCCATGATGCCGATGACAGCACATCGGAGTCTGCGTGTGAGCGCCGAAAGGGGTGAAACGGAAGAAGAGCTTGAATTCCTGCGGAGTCATCTGTGCAATGAAGTTCAAGGCTATTCTTCGTACTTACCCATTAGTGAATTTCATAATCGTCGATTTCGTTGATTTTAAACAGATAGACTTTTTTCTCGTCTACATGATAGACCGTCACGTTCCCGCTTGCCGAGTCTACGCTGATGATCCGACAGGGCATGCTGAGCTTGATGCCCTTGCCCTTGACGACGGACAGCCGGAGCAGGGTATTGTTCTGCTGGAACGTCATCATTTTTTCCCAGATCAGCTTGTGAGGATCGTTCTCCTGAAGGGAAGGCTCATTGGCCTTGCCGTCTCTCTTGTCTTCGGGCGAAGATGTCGTCGACTCTGCCCGCACGGTACTTTTTTTGATCACCGTTTCATTCAGAGCCTTTTTGATTTTTTTACCTAATTCCACTCCTTGCTTGATTTGATAATCCTCGACATCGTTGGTATTCAACAAGTGCAGCAGTGTTTCCAAGGCACGCCCGTTGGTTTCATCCTCTATCATGATGTCTACGTTGAACAAAAATTTGCGCTTGCGCGGATTGACTTTCTCCATAGGCGTCTCCTCTTAATTGAAATAGGTATATTATACTATACCACTATTTTATCATGAAAAGCAGCAGGGACCTTATAGATGCATAACGTCAATGGCACGCATGGGGCAGAGCATACATATACTGACAGCACAAGGTCATTAAGAGGAGTGCTTATCATGATGCGATTGGAACCGATTGATATGGGAGGACGCATCGCTCTCGCGGTCGAAGTGAAGCTGCCCAAAACAACGCTGCTCGCCGTGACTACGGATAGAGGCTATATCATGTGCGGGGCCTTAGACGTCGGACTATTGAACGAGCGGCTGAAAGAAAGAGGGATTATCGCCGGTCGGGCAACGGGGGTCAGGACGATTGAGGAGCTGCTGGAAGCCCCCTTGGAATCTGTAACCTATGGTGCGGTGGAGCTCGGCATCGTGCCGGGGATGATCGGAAAAGATGCGGTTGCACGGATGTTTTAACCAAAGGAAAGCCGCCGGGCGTTGTTCGGCGGTTTATTTTTAGCACATAGATAATCCGGGGGCTTGGAAGGTGCCGGGCGGCGTTGAATGGACGGTTTGGGTATGGGAAGGCCCGGGGACGCGATCCCGTCTGGTTGTGCTCCTTGAGAATCCGGGTATAATGAATATCGGAGGCAACGACAGACAGGGGGAGTCATGGTTGGAAATCCAAAAGATCAGAACGCACAAAATCTATGAAGCCATAGCGGAGCAAATCAAGGAGCAGATTGTGTCTGGCGGATTGAAGCCCGGAGAGAAGCTCCCTTCAACGAAAGAGCTGTCCGAACGCTTTCAGGTAGGCCGCTCAACTGTCAGGGAAGCGCTCAGCGCCCTGAAGGCCATGGGGCTGGTAGAGATTTATCAGGGCGAGGGCAGCTATGTGCGAAGTATCGAATCGCGGGATGTGGGGCTGCCGGAGTTCGATTCGCTGCTGATGAGCAAGGAGACGGTGCTGGAGCTGATCGAGGCGCGGAAGGCGCTGGAGATTGCCGGGGCAGGTATGGCGGCCGAGAAGCGGACGGACGAGGATCTTCGTAAATTTGAGGCGGTGCTGAAGCGGATGGAGGCATACCTCGGCGATGAGGAAGAAGGAGAACGGTCGGACATCGAATTTCACTTGATCTTGTCCGAGGCCACACATAATTCAATCATGGTCCGGCTGATCGATTCGATCTCGTCCCAGATGCAGACGGCGATCCGTGAGACCCGCAGGCTGGAGATGTACGCCAACCGCCAGGTATCCATACGGCTTTGGCAGGAGCATCAAGCGGTATATGAAGCCATTCGCGGCCAAAATGCGGCGGCGGCACAAGAACAAATGGGGCGCCATCTGGCCCACGTCGAGCAGATCCTGCTGAAATTTCTGAAAAAGTAGTGCCGTCGGCATGGAAGCGAGATTGGAGGAACGCCCCGAAATGGACCCGACCCCCTTTTCAAAACGTAACTTATCTGATAACCTGATAAGTGAGTGAACTCATAATGAAAAGGATGGATTCCCATGAGAGTTTCCTTATTTATTACCTGCCTGGCCGATCAGTTGTACCCGGAGGTCGGCGAGAGCGTCGTCCGGCTTTTGCACCGGTACGGCTGCGAGGTGGATTTCCCGGAGCTGCAAACCTGCTGCGGCCAGCCTGCATACAACAGCGGCTATCAAGATGAAGCCCGTGAAGTGGCGCGCAATTGGATTCGCGCATTCGAGCACAGCGATTATGTGGTATCGCCGTCGGGCTCCTGTACGGGAATGGTGCATCATTACTATCCGTCATTGTTTGAGAACGAACCGGAATGGAAGGCAAAAGCGGAACGGCTGATTGAAAAAACGTACGAGTTTTCCCAATTTATGGTCAATGTGCTGGGGATAAAGGATTTGGCTGCGGAGTTTCCGGAAAAAGTCACTTATCATCCGTCCTGTCATGCCATGCGTCTTCTTGGCGTCAGGGAGGAGCCCGGCACGCTGCTGGCCCATGTGAAAGGGCTGGAGCTGATCGATCTACCGTATAAAGAGGACTGCTGCGGCTTCGGCGGCACGTTCGCGGTTAAAATGGCGGACATGTCGGAGGCCATGGTGTGCGAGAAAGCGGCCAACGTCTGCTCGACCAACGCCAGCGTGCTTGTCGGTACGGATATGGGCTGTCTGATGAATATCGGCGGCCGTTTAAATAAAGAAAATAAGCCGGTACGCGTCATGCATTTGGCGCAGCTGCTGGAGGAAGGGGTGAAGCGGGGTGAGTCGGCAGGTCGCAAATGAAAAGGAACTGATCGGGACAGGGCTGAAGCAGCGGACGGAGGAAGCGCTGGCGGATGATTTTCTTCGCAAAGCGGTAGCGTTTACAACCGATAAGCTGAAGACCGGCAAGAAAATGGCGACGGATGATTTTGGCCAGTGGGAGGAATGGCGGGAACGCGGACGGCAGATCCGAAAGCACGTTGTGGACAACCTGGATTACTACCTGACGCAATTCTCGGACAATGTTGCCAAGGCCGGCGGACATGTGTACTTCTGCCGTACCGGGGATGAGGCGGTCCAAACGTTCATGGGCATTGCCGAAAAACGCCGCGCCAAGCTGGTCGCCAAGGGCAAATCCATGGTGTCGGAGGAAATTCATCTGAATCGTCACCTCGAAGAACGGGGCATAGAAGCCATTGAGACGGACCTGGGTGAATATATTTTGCAGCTGGCCAAAGAAACGCCTTCCCATCTGATCATCCCGGCCATTCACAAAAACAAGCAGCAAATCGCCGACCTGTTCTCGGCAGAGGCGGGGGAATCGTTCCTGCCGGAAACCAAGGTGCTCGCCCGGTATGCCAAACAGCGGCTCCGCGACTATTTCCTCCAAGCGGATATCGGAATGACTGGCTGCAATTTCGGCGTAGCCGAATCGGGTGCGATCACGCTGGTGTCTAATGAAGGCAACGGGCGGATGGTGAGCACGATCCCCGAATGCCATGTCGTAATCATGGGAATGGAGCGGCTGGTGCCCACCTACGATGACCTTGAGGTCGTGCTGAACCTGCTTGCCAGGAGTGCGACGGGGCAGAAGCTGACCACGTATACCTCCATGATTACGGGACCGCGCCGCGAAGGGGAGCTTGACGGACCGGAGGAGCTTCATGTGATCATACTGGATAACGGGCGGTCGGCACAGCTCGGAGACCCGGTTTTTCAAGAGGTGCTGCACTGCATCCGCTGCGCGGCATGTCTGAATGTTTGTCCTGTGTACCGTCACGTGGGCGGACACACTTACGGAAGCGTATACAGCGGCCCGATCGGAGCCGTACTGACACCGCTGCTGCAGCAGGACATGAAGGAAGCGGGGCAGCTGGCCTACGCCTCCAGCTTATGCGGGGCATGCTATGAAGCGTGTCCGGTGAAGATACCGCTGCATGACATGCTTGTGCAGCTTCGGGCGCGTAAGGTGCGGCTTGGGTTGACGCCGCTGGCCGAACGCGTGGCTTTCAAGACGTTCCAGACAACGTTTGGCAGCGTCAAGCTGTATCGGATGGCGACGAAGTCCGCCTATTATCTGATGAAGCCGTTTGTGAGCAAAGGCGTGATCAAAAAAGCGCCCGGACCGGCAGCGGGCTGGACGCAGTCACGCCATTTTCCAATGAAGCCGAAGCAGTCGTTCCGCGAGCGGTGGCGGGAGCTGCAGCAGGAGCTAAAGCGGGAAAGTGCCGGACGTGCAGGCGCTTTGACAAATCGAAACGGGGAGGAGCAGCGCTATGACTAAGGGTACAATCCAAGGCAGAGATGCATTTATCGGCAGTTTGTCTTCGCGGCTTGGACGCAGCTCTGTACCTCGTACAGCTCCGGCTCATCCTTTTCGGGGCGCGCCGCAATGGTATAAAGACTTGGATCGCACAGTGGAAGAGAAAATCTCGCTGTTTACCGAGAATTGGACGGCTTTGACAGGCAAGGTGCTCATTGTGGAAGCTTCTGAGGCCAAGCAGCGGATCGGCGCATGGCTGAAGGAGATCGCTGCCGAGCTCGGTGTAACGCACGTCTCCCGTTGGGAACACGAGGAGCTGAAGGCGCTCGGATTGGATGAGGCGCTCAAGGAAGCAGGCATCGAGGTTATACCGTGGGTGGAGCCCGTCAATTCGGGCGAGCTGGAATTTCAGCCTGAGGCGGGCGTGGAGGAGCTGCCTGAATCTAACTGGGCCAAGCGCAGCGAGCTGCTGAAGCGTACGGAGCGGTGCCAGCTCGGGATCGTATGGCCGGATTATGCCGTAGCGAATACAAGCACCTTAGTGCTTCAGTGCTCTCCGCAGAGAGGCCGGTCGGTCAGCCTGTTGACGGACATTTTGTTTGCCGTGTTCCGCGCCGGCCAGCTGGTGAACCGGATGGGGGAAGCGTTTGAGCGGATTACCCGGGATAAATCGTCGCCGGAGCAGTACGCTTCATCTCTCAATCTGATCACCGGCCCGAGCCGAAGCGCGGATATCGAGAACGACCTGACGATCGGAATTCACGGCCCCGGCAAAGTATATGCCGTTATTATTAAATAAGCCTTTCACTTTCCCCGCTGATCGCACAAGAAGGCTGCGCATGCGGGGTTTTGTCATTTCACGGGAAAGGGGGCAGTCTGCCGCGATTCTGCATAATTTCCGATTGACATATCAAGAAGCCGGGTGCTACTATGAAGATGTAATATACAAAACCTTGGTTTATTATAGTAAACCTATGGTGTAACAGCATGGAGGTTGCATGGAAAAGAAGTATTGGGTACCGGCACTCGAAAAAGCGAACGATGTGCTGCAGGTGATCGCCCAGCAGCCGTCCGGGCTGAAGCTGATCGATCTGTCCAAGCGGTTGGCCATCCATAAAAGCTCCATGTTTTCCTTGTTGAATACGATGGAAGCGCTTGAATGGGTTGTGCGCGAGAGCGACGGCACCTATTCGCTGGGCTCCAGACTAGGCTATATTGGAAACGCTTTTTTCAAACAGTTCAGCTTGATCGACCGTTTCCGCAAGGAGGCTTCCATCACGAAGCATATAATTAAGGAGACGATCCAGCTGGCGAAGCTGGAGGGGCGCGAGGTGCTGTATTTAGCCAAGGAAGAGATGCCCTCTCCCGTACGCCTTGCTTCGGAACCCGGGATCAAGTTTCCCGCCCATGCCACGGCGCTGGGGAAAGTGATGCTGGCTTTTCAAGACCGGGCCGAGCTGGATGCTCTGTACACTTCAGGGGAGCTGGAACCGAGGCTTACGCCTCATACGCTTCAATCGCGCGAGGAGCTGTACCGTCAGTTGGCCGAGGTCAGAGCAAACGGGTGTGCATATGATTTGCAGGAGGCGGTGATGGGCTTTAGCTGTGTGGCGGCGCCGGTGCGAGACGCGGACGGCAAGGTCATAGCGGCGATCAGCTGCTCCATGTTCCAGCACGAATGGGAGGAGAAGCGGGAACTCGCCAAAGAGGAGATCTGCGCCTTGGCCAAACGATTGTCACAAAACCCGCAATAACGGAGTAAAAAGCAAAGGATGTGATTCCCGTGAGATTGCAGAACAAAATTACGCTGATCACCGGTTCCGGATCGGGCATAGGCAGAAGCTCGGCGCTGTTGTTTGCAAGAGAAGGCGCGACCGTGATCGTCAACGACCTGCATGAGGACAAAGGGCAGGAAACGGTGGAGGACATTCAAGCCGCCGGAGGCCAGGCCATATTCGTGCAGGCGAATGTGACGAACCCGGAATCGGTGCAAGCGATGGTAGACACCGTGATTGGCCGGTACGGACGTATCGACGTTCTGTTCAACAATGCCGGCGTCAGCGGTGTCGGCGCCATACACGAAGTGGAGCCGGAGGCTTGGGACCGTGTTATCAGCGTCAATATCCGGGGCGTTTATTTGCCTTGCAAATTCGTGCTGCCCTATATGATGGAGCGCAGGGAAGGCTCGATCATCAACATGTCCTCGTGCATTGCCGAAATCGGACTCGCCCGGCGAGCTTCCTATTCCGCAAGCAAGGGAGCGGTGCTGGCCTTGACCAAATCAATGCAGGTCGATTATGCGTCTTACAATATTCGCGTCAATGCATTGCTGCCGGGGACCATTTTTACGCCGTTTGTCGAAGATTACCTCAAAAAGTCTTACGACAATCCGGAGGAAGCGATCGAGTCGATCAAAAAGCGTCAGCTGAGCGGCGAGCTAGGCCGTCCGGAGGATGTGGCGAATGCGGCATTGTTCCTCGCATCGGACGAATCCCGGTTCATGATGGGCTCCCCGCTGTACATTGATGGCGGAGCCACGTTCGGGAAGAATGCCTGATAAAACAAAACTGTTGAGGAGGATATGCAATTATGAAACTGCTTACATTTTTGGAGAATGGAAACGCTCAACTTGGCGTGAAAACAGACCGGGGCGTCATACATATTGGAAAAGCGATTCAAACGCTGCAAAATGCGGGACAGACGGTTCCGCAAACCGTACATGAAGTGATCGAAGGCGGCCCGGCGGCGGTCAGCGCGCTGCAGAATTTCGTTGATCAGGCTTTGGCGGCGGGCGGCAGCGAAGCGTATGTGCTGGATGAATCCAAGCTGACCTTTGGACCTTGCGTAACCCATCCGAACAAAATCATTTGTGTCGGACTGAATTACCGGAAGCATGCAGAGGAGACGAATTCGCCGATTCCGAAATATCCGATATTGTTTAACAAGTTCAACAATACGTTAACCGGCCACGGACATGATGTGCCGCTGCCCGTGAGCGTCAGCAGCAAAGTGGACTATGAAGCCGAGCTCTGCATTGTGATCGGCAAGCAGGCGAAATATGTGGCGAAAGAAAACGCGCTGGATTATGTGTTTGGCTACTGCAACGTGAACGATCTGTCCGCCCGCGATCTGCAAATGCGTACGCAGCAGTGGCTGCTCGGTAAGTCCTGCGATGGCTTCAGTCCGCTTGGACCGTACTTGGTGACGGCCGATGAAGTCGGCAACCCGAACAACCTCGGCATTCGCAGCATCGTAAACGGTGAAGTGCGGCAAAATTCCAATACGTCGGATATGATATTCCATTGCGACGAAATCGTTAGCTACATTTCTCAACATATGACGCTGGTACCGGGGGACATCATTCTAACGGGAACACCGGAGGGTGTGGTTATGGGATATCCGGAGGATAAGCAGGTCTACCTTAAAGACGGCGATGTCGTGACGATCGAGATCGAGAAGCTCGGTTCGTTGACGAACCGTATGGTGAATGAACGGGTTTAATGCCATCATAAGAGGACGGCCGTCACCCGAATAATGGAGGCAGGACATATTGCAGCGGAAGCTGATGCGCCTGTGACGGATGCTTGCGATCTTGCAGCGGCAGCGCATTATCGCATACCCATGAAGTGTTGGAATGACTCTGCTGGACGAGGCTTCTCCGTTCATGCGGCTCAGCCGGACGTTCATATGGAACATCAATTCAACCAAGCCTGTTTGGAAAGTAACGGACCTGAGTCCGTTCATCTAAACAGGCTTTTATTCGCTATGCCGCGGCTAAGACTTTATCAAGCTTCAAGGTTCCCCGCTGATTTCGTTATAACGAACATCGGCGGGATTTTATTTTTCCATTTTAGAACAAAACAAGGCTGCCCTTCACCCATACTTTGTCGATCGACAGCTCCGGAGACACCAGCAGCAGATCGGCCTGTTTACCGGGCGCAATACTTCCGGTCCTGTCCGCAATGCCGAGAGCCTTGGCAGGGTTATGGCTGGCCATCCTGCTGACCTCGGGCACTGATGCGCCGATGGTGTTGACCATGAACCGAAACGCATCGATCATCGTCAGGGTACTGCCAGCCAAGGTGCGGCCGTCCTTTAATGTGGCGGCTCCGTTTCGTACTGTCACCTCGAGCCCGCCGAACCGGTAATCCCCGTCGCCAAGCCCGGCGGCGGATATGGCGTCCGTAACCAGCATCAGGTTATCGCTGCGTTTCACCTGCATAAGAAGACGGATGCATGCCGGGTGGATATGGCGGCCGTCTGCAATCATTTCCGCACCGATGGCATCCTCGGTCAAGACGGCGCCGACGACGCCCGGCTCTCTGTGATGCAGCCCTTTCATCGCATTAAACGTATGAACCGCATGGCGCAGGCCGTGCCGGACGGCTTCTCTGATTTGTGCGTAAGTAGCGTCGGTATGACCGCAAGCGACAACGATCCCTTGACCGGACAGCTTCTCGATGAGAGGCAACGCGCCCTCCCTTTCGGGAGCCAGTGTCAACAACCGGATCAGCCCCGGGTACTGCCTTGTCCAATCGTCTATCCATTGCTGCCGGGGTGCAACGATGTAGGCGGGGTTCTGGGCGCCGGGATATGCCGGACTGATGAACGGTCCTTCCAAATGTACTCCTTCCAGCTGTGCATAGGGCATTTGTTTATTCCGGAACGAATGAACCGATTGCAGTACCTTTGCTAGCTCCTCTTGCGGAGCAGTCGTCGTCGCCAGCATCGTCGTTGTCCCGTGGCTCCCATGGAAGCGTGTAATTCCTTCCAGCGCTTCGGCAGACGCGTCCATGAAGTCATGTCCGTCCCCTCCGTGCACATGCACATCGATAAAACCGGGCAACAGCCAGAAGCCGCCGGCATCGATGATTTCTTCTGCAAGCTGCAGGAGCTGCGGGTCCAGCTCCTGCATAGGCCCCGTCTCTTGAATGATGTCCCCCTGCAGAAAAGCATAGCCTTGTGCAAGGACCCTGTCTAAAGTGACGATGTTCGCATGAAGGATAAGCGTTGTTTTTATTCTTGAGTTCATCCTAGCCCACTCCCCGCATCCGTATCCAAAAGCACCGTTACATCTGGATGGGTCTGCAGAAAAGACGCCGGACATTTCGTCGTGACCGGCCCTTGCAGCGCCCTTTTTACAATATCGGCTTTGTCCGGTCCGCGGACGGCAAGAAGAATCCTTTTGGCCTTGAGTATCGTTCCGACTCCCATCGTGATCGCCTGTGCAGGCACTTTCTCGGGCATGCCGAAGAAACGGGCATTCGCCTCGCGCGTTTGCTCTTGGAGTTCGACTACGTGCGTTACGTGCTCCAGTTCCTCATCCGGCTCGTTAAAGCCGATATGTCCGTTGTGACCGATGCCAAGCATTTGCAGATCGATTGGCCCGGCTTCCTCCAGCAGGCGGTCATAGCGCCTGCACTCCGATTCCAAATCGGCCGCCATGCCGTCGGGAATGTGGCACTGCTTCGGAGGAATGTCTATTTTGCCCAGTAAATGCCGCTGCATATAGCTGTAATAGCTTTCAGGATGGCCGCGCTCAAGCCCCACATATTCATCGAGATTAAATACGGCGGCCTTCGCAAAGCTGACCAGCCCTTGACGATGCGCTGCCGCCAGTTCCTGATAGATGCCGACCGGCGTACCTCCGGTGGCAAGCCCGAGGACGGCTCCCGGATTCGTTTGCAGTATTTCGATGATCATGCCGGCTCCGGCCTGGTTCAATTCCTTTTGCGAGCGGAATTTAAGGATATTCATTGCGTTATCTCCCTTTTTCTTGCCGTGAAATCGTCCTTTGATTCAAGAGTATGTCAGTTATTTTCTTATTATTTATTATATTATCATAATGATTGGCATGAAAAAGAAATAGCTTTGGCTTCCATCTGTCTTCGGATGATCTCTTTCTTTCTAAAAAACTATCAAAAATCCGGTTTCCTGCCGAAAATAAGATATGATAGGGATGGTAGATCTATACAGAGAGGAAGTTAAATTTATGATTCACAAGCCGGAGGCGGACTGCGGCATCCACCTGTTTGGGCTGCGGAAGAGGGTTCGGTTTGCAGCCGCCATATGTCTGCTATTCTTCTTGTTCTTGCAAATGGATGCCAACCGTACACAGGCCCATCCGATCGAATATGAATTACATACCCTAACGCTCGCGGATCAAAACGGCAACGCGATTCCGGATTTTCAATTCTCCACAAATACCAGGACATATGATATCGATGTTTCCGGCAGCGTCACTCGTCTGACCATTGCTGCCGAAGCGGAGAATGAGCATTCGGTGTCTATCTATCCCTCGAACCCTGTCCCGCTGCTGTGGGGCTCGAACCGGATTACGATTGGGGTGGGAGAAGGGGATACTCCTTACACTTTAACCGTGCACAGGGGCGCCAAATCTCCGGATCTTCACTTGGAGGAGCATTTTGCCGAGTTCGAAATGTCACAGAACATATCCACCGTGAAACCGACGGAGGACGGGGGACTGATCGCTCTGGGTACCCGTTATGGGACAAGCCAGTTATACAAGATGAACGGGCAGGGTGAAGTCACGGCGAAGAGCACGCTGTTGAATATCAAGCTGAATGACGTGCTGGAGATCAAAAAGAACCGGTATCTGGTCGTTGGAACGCGTGCGGATACGCCGGGTGGGACGCATCGTCCCTTTGTGGCTGTTTATGAGGCCATACCCGGAGCAGGGCCGGCAGGTTTCTTTCAACCTTTGACCGCTCTTTCCCCGGGATTAGGCGATGAAAAATCAGATCCCGTCTCCATCGTACGTATGGAGTCCGCAGATGAGTATATCATTGCGGTCAACCGGAATATCAATTCCGCTTGGGCCATACAACTGTACCGTTTAAAAATAAATGCGGATCCGGTCTTGCAGATCCTGTCTCAGACTACGATTTCAGGAGCGGATTCTTATTTTGCAAACAAAATCGTCAAAGTCGGCGGTTCGGATCATTATTTGGTCGTAGGTTATGCCCGGGATCGGGTAACGCAGGCGAATCACGGTCTTCTGGCTAAAGTTCATTATAACGCCGACGCGGACACGCTTTCTCCGGTTAACGATTTCGGAACGGACGGATTGGTGAAATCCGGTTTGGCTCCGATGGCCTATGTGTCGGCTGCGCAAGCAGGTGAAGACCGGTATGTCATTCTGGGGACGCGGGAGTCGTTCCCCCCCCATGTCGGTAACGCCGAGTTACATGTCGTCAAAGAAGACGGTTCTTATGCGGATGAAGCCCGGCTGCTGCCGGATTTATGGGTTCCAAACGGTAATGGAGCTTTGGCGGCCGCGCCGGACGGCGGATTTGTCGTAGGGGGAATAGCGATATCGTCAGGCAATCCTGACGTGCACAAGGGATACGTATACAAGTTTGGAACGTCGCTTGAAGAGCATTGGAAACAAACGATGGGAGGCCCCGGGCACATCATCGGCGTATCGGCTCTTCTGCCGCTTGTCAACGGGGATATTTGGGTTTCCGGAGGTTTTTTTAAGAACTGGGGAGATTTGCACCGAAAAGGTTATATAGCCAATGTGCTCGGTCCGGCTGCGCTAAACCGTATTGAACCCGCGGATCTGACTTATGTGGCAGCTAACGAAAGCGGCGCCGGCCAAGGATATCTGGACGATACTCATCTTACCTGGAACGTACCGGGGAACGTAAATCGTATACAAGGGACGGTAGATCGGAAACCCGGCCAAACGGTTCGAGTAAACGGGAAACTGCTTCCGGAAAATGAGCCGTTTCACATTTTTCTTCCCGAAGTGAACAATACGGCGAAGATTGAAGTGACTGCGGCGGACCAGCTTACGAAGAAGCTGTATACGCTGGATATCATCAAAACTCTTCCATATCAGGCAACGGTTACCGGAGTGACATATAACGGGACTCCGCTCATTCCTTACGAGCATCTGCAAACATTCTATATGCCTGTTACCTCAAGCGTATACCAGGCCAATCTGGACGTGGTTTTAAGCGATCCGTCAGCGACGTTTGACTTGTTCCCGTCTGAAGGCGTAACGCGTGACATGAATCGTATCCATATCGATTCCTTGCCTTACGGACAACAGTACTCACTCGCGTTAACCGTTCATTCTGTCGAACACATTCCAAGCCGATGGACCATTAGGATAGGTCCGCCGTCGAACGATGCGGAGCTTAAACATCTTTACGCCCAATCGCCATCGGCTGTAGTAGAGCGGGCCCCGGATCGCTTTATCGTGACGGTACCCAACGAGATGTCCCATGTGACGCTTGATCCGATCATTTCCGATTACGCGTCTATTGTTCAGGTAACCGGGGCCCGTTTCGATCCGACGACTCAGTCCATTGAGGTTTCCTTTTTGCAAGAAGGATCGAATCCCGTCACCGTCGTTGTACAAGCGCAAAGCGGGATGACACAGACCTTTGGGATTGATGTGATCCGAGACCAAAGACGGGAGGTCGGCGCCATTGTGCCTTCTCTTCAACCCGCCGGCAATATGTGGTTTGAAGTCACATTGTCGACCTTGCCGGCTGACGCAGCCATTTATTATACCGTAGACGGCACCGATCCTACGTTGTCAAGCGCTTTATATGATCCGGAGAATAAGCCGCGATTGTTTCCAGGCCAAACCTTAAAAGCGATCGGGGTCAAATGGGGGCTGAGGAATAGTCCTGTGCTGGTCCTCACCGGACCCGATCTTGAATATCCCGGTTTGCGGGATATCAGCGATATACTAAGTAAAATCAATGATCGTGCCGATGTCTATGGCGGGGGCTTCGGCACAAGGGACGTCGAATATTGGCTCAGTAAGATTAAGCCCGTAAAGGTTGTACCTGTTCCTCCTCCAGCCGGATAAATCAAATGGACCCTGCTTCACTAACAGAAGCAGGGTCCATTTGGTTAAGTAAGCCGCTTGTGCATTCGGAGCCCAATAAGTCCAGTGTCTGGAATATCGGCTGCAGTACAGGCCGCTGAATTCCATTATTACGCTGAAGCGGGGATATCCCCGAAGCATCGGCTTCTACGCAAACAGTTTTTTCAAATTTTCCGCGTAGGGTGCGCGGATAATGCCTTTTTCCGTGATAATCGCTGTGACATATTCGTTCGGCGTGACGTCAAAGGCAGGATTATACACCTTTACGCCTTGCGGCGCCGTACGCTTTCCGAAGCCCTGTGTAATTTCGTCCTCGTGCCGTTCTTCAATCGGGATGTCGGCGCCGGTCGGCGTATTCAGATCGATGGTTGACATCGGACATGCCACATAGAACGGGATGCCGTGGGCCTTGGCCAGGACAGCCACGCTGTATGTGCCGATTTTGTTGGCTACGTCTCCGTTGGCGGCTACGCGGTCCGTACCGACGATTACGGCTTGTATCCAGCCTTTGGACATGACGGCCCCTGCCATATTGTCGCAAATCAAAGTGACGTCGATCCCGGCCTGCTGAAGCTCGAATGCGGTCAGCCGCGCTCCCTGCAGAACAGGACGGGTCTCGTCGGCAAACACCTTGAGCGACATGCCTTTTTCCTTGGCCAGATACATCGGCGCCGTCGCCGTGCCGTACCGGGCCGTGGCGAGACCGCCCGCATTGCAGTGCGTAAGGACGCCCATGCCATCCTCAAACAAAGACAAGGCGTGCTCGCCGATCAGGCGGCATGTTTCCTCGTCTTCCGCCTGAATGGCGCGGGCTTCGTCCAGAAGCGCCTGCTTCACTGCATCCACGCCGACAGGCTCGGCAGTTCCACCAAGCAGCGCCTGCGCCCGTGCTTTCATCCGGTCGAGCGCCCAGAACAAATTCACCGCCGTCGGACGCGACGTCGCCAGGTAATCGCATTGGCGGATTATTTCCGCCAGCAGCGCTTCACGGCTGCCGGAGAACTTCCGTACGCCGAGATATACCCCGAACGCCGCCGCGATGCCGATGGCCGGCGCGCCGCGGACCGCGAGCTGCTTGATGGCGTCCCATACCTGCTCCGAGGTGGTCAGCTGAAGGTAAACGATGTCTTCCGGCAGCCGCCGCTGATCGAGCAGGTCCAGATGATCCTCCAGCGAGTTCCACCGGACGGATTGCAGCCAACCTTGCGTATGTTGTTGTTCTATCGTCATGACGGCCATTGCTCCTTTTGTCTAATTCCAACCCTTAGCTGACGTTTTTTTCCGCAATCTCAATCATTTGTTCAATCGACTCCGCTTTGCGGTGAGACTTGATCAGCGTTGTGCCGATCGCCAAAGCAATCCGTTGGGCGCGTTCTTTGGCTGCTTCGTCCTCCAGCTTATTGATATCGGCTACCTGCGCGAGACCGTGGACGCGGCGGACGATTTTGCAGCCCGCATATCCGAACGTATCCTGCAGTAGCCGTGTCATGTACAAATCCTGGTATCCGGGGGTCTTGGACATCCGGTCCACACCGTGTTCGTCCCAGAGCGCCCTGAACTCGGAGTCAAACTTCTTCCAAATATCCCGGATCGTTTGGGTAAGATAATTCCGGTAATCCTGACGGGATGCGGCGTCCGGGCTCCAGCCTTCCTGAGCTGCATAATTCAGCAGCAGGTTAGCAAGTACAGCTCCGATGTCAAAGCCCATAGGGCCGTAATAAGCAAACTCAGGATCGATGACCTTGGTCGAATCCGGCTTGATAAAAATACTTCCGGTATGCAGGTCTCCGTGAATCAGCGCCTGCGCCTGCGTCAGAAATTTTTCGCGGAGGATGGCGACCTCCAGATGCAGCTCCGTATCCTTCCACACCGCTTCCACCGCATCACGGATGGCGGGCGGGACGTTATTGTTCGGCGAATCCGTATACGGGTCGTCAAAAATGAGATCCTCCGTGATTTTGCACAGCTCCGGATTGATGAAGCGCTTCACCTGTTCTTTTTTATCCTGCTGGTTCATGCCCAGGTCGGAAGTGTAAAAAAGGGTCCGGGCCAGAAACGTTCCGATATGACTTGCAAACAGCGGGTATTTATTCCGTTCCATCAAGCCGCGCCGCATGATGACATGGTCGCTGAGATCCTGCATGACGGTCAGCGCAAGCTCCGGTTCATAGGCATGGACATGCGGCACCAGGTCAGGACACAGCGATTCCTGAATCATCAGGGCCTCGCTCTCGATGCGCGCGCGATCCAACGTCAAAGGCCAGGATTCCCCGACGACTTTCGCATAGGGGAGCGCCTGTTTGAGAATAATGCTTTTGCCGGTTGAAGGTTCTGAAATGTGAAACACCAGATTCAAGTTGCCGTCTCCGATTTCCCTGCTGGTCAGCTCGCTGTCCTTCTGAAACAGGTCGGGTATTTGTCTTGCGTAATCAATCGCTTCGGCTTCCGTAAGCGCGCGATATGCGGACATGGAACATCCTCCTTCTACATGACATAACTTGTAACCTCTAGTATAAATCAAATACCGCCGCGTTGGGAATAGAAGTTGAAAGTTTTTGGCTTTTCAAGCTTGCAGGGACGGGGGGTTTTTACAAAAAGTTCACATCCCGATTATATTTGCATCATATATGACTTATACAATGATGGCTGAGGTCATAAAGATGAAGGGGATTGACTCATGAAGAAAGGTTTCGAGCGCATCGTTTTTACCGCTGCCGCTGTCGCAGTGCTGCTTATCCTGGGATGGGTTTCGGCGGTAAATCCGGACGGTGCCCTGCAGGCCAATCCTATGAAAGTTAACCGGGAGCAGTTCGAACGGATCCGTGAAGCGGCTGTGTATGTATACGACGGCAAATAAAATCTTATAATATGAAAAAAGGGAGGCTATGATGCCTTCCCTTTTTCGTTCACCCAGCAAAATAAGATGATTAAAACATTTTGTTGCGGTGCTCCACCAAATCGATAGCTCCCAAAACGACGTGTGCCAGTCCAAACCCCACGACCGCCGCGGCGGCCATCGGATATTTGTTGCGCAGAGCGGCTCCGGACGCAGTGACAGCTGTCCCCAAAACTGTTGGAATCAGTCCTTCGCGCATAGCTCTTCATCCTCCTCGTTTTTGGTTTGATGCAGCATTTTTATTATCGATATAAGCGATTGTTTTTATGCCGCATCGGAATTGCATTGTTTTGGATGAAGAACTATAATATCGTAAATGGAAAAGGTTAGCGCAGTATAGGACAAGGGGGGTACAGCATGCGCGGACTGGAGCAAGAACAAGCTGTCGGCTTGAAGGAGTGGGCGGTGGCGGTTGAGGCGCTGCGGACAGGCCGTCAGCTTCTGATTATGCGAAAGGGCGGGATCCGGGAGGAAACGAAGGACTTTCAAGTGGAAAGCGAGAGCTTTTATTTATATCCGACCTACGAGCATCAAAAAAAAGAATTGATCAAGCCCGAATACCGAAGCGAAGTGAAAGAAGTAGAGGCCGGGTGGAGCGGCAGGCAGACGGAGGCGGTCATCAACTGCTACGCAGAGCTTGCGGAGGACATCCTCATCTCGTCTCAAGAGGAACTGGACCGTATCGCGCGATTTCACATTTGGACCGATTCTTTTGCCGAGGAGCGGCTCAAATGGAAACGGACCAAGCCCTTGCATCTCATGCTGCTCAGAGTATATGAACTGGACCAGGCGGTGCGTATACCGGTGCTTTCCGAATATAACGGGTGCAAGTCGTGGATAAGTCTGCCCCCGGCCCTTTTGAATAAAGTTCCGCGCCGGCCGGTTCTGGCGGATAAGGAATGGATCGCTCAAATTTCCGAATTAAAGGCCGCGTTGGGTTAAAAACGGGTCTTTATTGATTTTTACATGTAAGGTATAATATAATTGAGAATCAGTGAGAATCACTTTAAAATAATTATTAATAAAGAATAACTCAAAGTTGGAGGCTCAATGGTTATGACGAAAAGACCACAATTGATTATAGACGGTTTGAAGGCAACTGTCGAAGGAAAAGAGATTTTGAAAGGACTCAGTTTGTCCATCAATGGCGGCGAAGTGCATGCCATCATGGGACCGAACGGAACGGGCAAAAGTACGTTGGCTTCCACGTTGATGGGACATCCCAAGTATGAAGTCACAGGCGGTTCCGTGTCGCTTAACGACGAGGATGTACTGGAAATGGCGACAGACGAAAGAGCGCGTGCCGGCCTGTTCCTGGCCATGCAGTATCCAAGTGAAATTACAGGCGTCACCAACGCAGACTTCCTGCGCAGCGCCATCAATGCCCGCCGCGGCAAAGGCAACGAATTATCGCTGATCAAGTTCATTCGTCAAATGGAAGCCAAAATGAAAGATCTGGAGATGAACCCTGAGTTCATGCACCGTTATTTGAACGAAGGCTTCTCCGGCGGTGAAAAGAAGCGCAACGAAATATTGCAAATGATGATGCTGGAACCGAAAATCGTCATCCTCGACGAAATCGATTCGGGTCTGGATATCGACGCGCTGCGCATTGTGGCGGAAGGCGTCAATGCGATGCGCTCTGAAGATCGCGGCTTCCTGATCATCACGCACTACCAACGCCTTTTGAATTACATCAAACCGGACTTTGTTCACGTGATGATGCAGGGCCGCATCGTGAAGTCGGGCGGACCGGAGCTGGCCGAGCGTCTGGAAAACGAAGGGTATGACTGGATCAAGGAAGAGCTCGGCATCGTTGACGAAAGAGTAGGGCAAGATGAAGAAGAATTCAAGATGCCCATGAATACTACGGCTCCTAAATTTTAAGCGACCGATCAGGAAAACAGGAGGAATTATCAATGAGTACACAAACCGTTCTTCCCATCGATCGTGCGAGCTTGGTGGAGCAGTCCAAAGCAAGACGGGAGCCGGAATGGATGACCGCGTTGCGCGAAGAGGCGCTGGAGCTGGCAGGATCGCTGGAATTGCCCAAATTGGAAAAAACAAGAATCGACCGTTGGAATCTTCAATCCTTCGGAAACTATAAACCGGTAAAGGCCGCCCGTTCTCTCGACGAGCTGCCGGCCGAAGCCAAGAGCTTGCTTCAAAACGAAGGTCAGGGACAGCCGGATAATTTGCTGGTGCAGCATAATTCAGGCGTGATCTACAGCAGCATATCCGAATCGCTGAAGCGGCAAGGCGTGATTTTTACCAGTCTGGAAGAAGCATTGAACCTTCACGGAGATCTGGTGAAGCCGTATTTCATGAGCGTCGTGGACAAAAGCGAGAACCGCTTGACCGCGCTGCACACGGCATTATGGAGCGGCGGCGTATTCTTGTACGTGCCCAAGAACGTTCAGGTGGAAGTGCCTGTCCAAGCGTTGTTCATAACCGATGACGGAGAAGCCGTCTTCTCCCCGCATGTTCTGATCGTAGCCGAACAGCATGCCTCGGTTACTTACGTTGACAATTTCATCTCTCAAGGCAAGCTCAACGGTTTGGTCTATAACGGCGTGGCAGAGGTCGTTGTTAAACCCGAAGCCAAAGTTACTTTCGCTTCCGTTCACAACCTGGACGAGAGCGTAACAAATTTGACTTACCGCCGCGCCGTGGTAGAAAACGACGCCAGCGTGGAATGGATAATCGGAGAGATGCATTACGGCAACGCGATGTCCGATACGACGACCCTCCTGAAGGGCAAAGGATCGAATTCGGATGCCAAAGTCATTTGCGTTGGTACCGAGGATCAAAAACTGAACGTAACGACCCGTGCGGTACACTTTGGCAAGCATTCCGAGAGCAATATGATTACCCGTGCGGTCATGCGCGATACGGCGACAGCGATTTTTAACGGTGTGACAAAAATTGAAAAAGGCGCGACCAAAGCCAACGGTGAACAAACCGAAAAGGTACTGATGCTGAGCCCGAAAGCGCGAGGCGATGCAAACCCGATTCTGCTTATCGACGAAGACGATGTGAAAGCGGGCCATGCCGCATCTGTAGGCCAGGTTAATCCGGAACAAGTTTATTATCTCATGTCCAGGGGTATTTCAAAACAAGAGGCTGAGCGCTTGATCATCTACGGGTTTTTGGATCCGGTGGTATCCAAGATTCCATTAGAGCAAATCGGATCGCAGCTGCGTCAGCTGGTCGAAAGGAAGCTGGGACAATGAATACGGCAGAACTCCGGGAGCTGTTTCCCATTCTTCATCAGGAAGTGAATGGTCATCCTCTGGTATATCTGGACTCGGCGGCTACGTCCCAGAAACCGGTGTCCGTCATCGAGGCGGTTAAACATTATTATGAGTGGGATAATTCTAATGTGCACCGCGGTGTGCATACTCTTGGTTCAAGGGCAACGGATGCTTATGAAGGGGCGCGCGAAAAGCTGCGCCGCTTCATTAATGCAAAATTCACGGAAGAAGTTATTTTTACCCGCGGTACGACGACAGCCCTCAATCTGGTAGCTTCCAGCTATGCGAGAGCCGTATGCCAAAAGGGAGACGAGATCGTGATTACTCCGATGGAGCATCACAGCAATCTCATACCATGGCAGCAGGTGGCCAAGGCGACCGGAGCTGTCTTAAAATATATTCCGCTCCAAAAAGACGGGACCATTAGCTTGGCGGATGTAGAAAAAACGATTACCGGCAATACCAAGATCGTATCCGTGACTTATGTTTCTAACGTGCTTGGAGTGGTGAATCCGGTAAAGGAAATTGCCGAGATTGCCCATCGGAACGGAGCCAAAATCGTCGTAGACGGCGCGCAAAGCACACCCCATTTGAAGGTTGACGTTCAGGTGCTGGATTGCGATTTCTACGCTTTGTCCGGTCACAAAATGTGCGGCCCCACTGGAATTGGCGCGCTGTACGGCAAGAAGGAACTTCTTCAGGAAATGGAACCGATCGAGTTCGGCGGCGAAATGATTGATCATGTCGGACTGTTCGAATCTACATGGAAGGACCTGCCGTGGAAGTTCGAAGGGGGAACGCCGATTATTGCAGGGGCTGTCGGCCTCGGCGCAGCCATCGATTTTCTCGAGAGCATTGGAATGGATGTTATCGACAAGCATGAGAAGGAGCTTACGGCATACGCTCTGGAGCGGATGCTTGAAATTGAAGGGCTGACCGTCTACGGTCCGCAGAAAGACCGGGCGGGGCTGATCACCTTTAACTTGGATGATGTGCATCCTCACGATGTCGCAACCGTTCTTGACGCTAACGGTGTCGCCGTCCGTGCGGGACACCATTGCTGCCAGCCGCTGATGCGTTGGCTTAATGTAACGGCTACCGCGCGCGCAAGCTTTTATCTTTATAATAACGAAACCGATGTAGACCGTTTGATCGCTTCTCTAATCAAAGCAAAGGAGTATTTCGGTCATGCAATTGGATGATTTGTACCGCAGAGTCATTATGGATCATTATAAAAATCCGCGTAACCGCGGCACCTTTGAAGGCGAAGCGGTCAGCATCAATCTCAACAATCCAACCTGCGGAGATAAAATCCAGCTCCAAATGCAGGTGGAAGACGGTAAGGTCAAAGCGGCCAGGTTTTTGGGCGAAGGATGCTCGATCAGTCTCTCTTCCGCATCCATGATGACAGATGCCGTTAAGGGCAAAACGCTGGAAGAAGCGCTTGAGATGGCAGAGAAATTTTCCGGGCTGATGAAGGGCGAAAACGTTGAATTCGAATATGAGGATTTGGAAGCATTGTCCGGCGTGAATAAATTTCCGGCCCGGATCAAATGCGCCACACTTGCTTGGAATGCCTTGCGAAAAGGTATTGAACAATCCAATGCGAAATAAGGAGGCTGAGAACGATGGCAAAAAAAATGCCGGAACTCGGAGAGTATAAATATGGTTTTCGTGACGAGCACAAAGCCGTATTTCAAAGCGGTAAAGGGCTGACCCCGGAAATCGTAACGGAAATTTCCAGAATGAAGGGCGAACCGGAATGGATGCTGGAATTCCGTTTGAAATCCCTGGAGCAGTTTATGAAGATGCCATTGCCGCGTTGGGGCGGAAATATGGATGATCTCGATTTTAACGATATCCAATATTATGTAAAACCTTCCGAAAAACAAGGTAAAACTTGGGAGGAAGTTCCTACCGAAATTAAAGAAACGTTCGACAAGCTGGGAATTCCGGAAGCGGAACAGAAGTTTTTGGCCGGCGTCTCTGCCCAATATGAATCGGAAGTTGTTTATCACAGCATGCAGAAGGATCTGGAAGATCAGGGCGTTCTGTTTATGGATACGGACACGGCTCTTAAAGAGCATCCGGAAATTTTCAAAAAATATTTCGGAACGATTGTTCCTCCCAGCGATAACAAGTTCGCTGCACTGAACAGCGCCGTATGGTCCGGCGGCAGCTTCATCTATGTACCGAAGGGCGTAAAGGTGGAAATACCGCTGCAGGCTTACTTCCGGATCAACTCCGAGAACATGGGGCAGTTCGAGCGGACGCTGATCATCGCCGATGAAGGCAGCTTCGTGCACTATGTCGAAGGCTGTACGGCGCCGGTTTACAGCACCAACTCGCTGCACAGCGCCGTCGTTGAAATTATTTGCTTGAAGGACTCCCGCGTACGTTATACGACGATCCAGAACTGGGCTCCGAATATCTACAACCTCGTTACCAAACGGGCCGTAGCTGAAGAGAATGCTACAATGGAATGGGTCGACGGCAACATTGGTTCGAAATTGACCATGAAGTATCCTGCCGTTGTTCTTAAAGGCCGCGGCGCTAAAGGCATGGTATTGTCTATCGCCGTTGCCGGCAAAGGACAGCATCAGGATGCAGGCGCCAAAATGATACATCTGGCTCCGGATACGACTTCGACGATTGTCTCGAAATCGATCAGCAAGCACGGCGGTAAGGTCACTTATCGCGGTCTGGCCTCCTTTGGGCGCAACTCCCAGGGCTCGAAAGCCAACATCAAATGCGATACGCTGATTATGGATAATCAGTCGACGTCCGATACGATCCCGTATAACGAGATCATGAATGATAACATCACGCTGGAGCATGAAGCGACGGTCTCCAAAGTATCCGAGGATCAGCTCTTCTATCTGATGAGCCGCGGATTGACGGAAGCGGAAGCGACCCAGATGATCGTTATGGGCTTCATTGAGCCGTTCACCAAAGAGCTGCCGATGGAATATGCGGTCGAAATGAACCGTTTGATCAAGTTTGAGATGGAAGGTAGCATTGGATAATTCCTTTTCGAAGCAAATACGTGTCCGCTGTGACTTTCACGCTTGCGTGCCAGTCGCTCGGACACGTATTTTATTTTATGCCGGTTCAGGGAAGCGGAGATCCGGGAGGGTTCTTCCTCTTTTTGTGGTTTCATGCTTCAGCTTGATAAACGGTTATTACGGATAAATTTAAAATTTCCATAATCAATAACGATGATTTTTCCTTTTTTGTTCAGCCGTAAGTTTTGAAAATTGGGTTTACCGGTACGGCGTCTCATAATTTCATATGGAATGACCCCATTTTTCTTGAATAATTTTTTTAATTTGTACAATTTTCGTTTATATTTTTTTGATTTTGGGAACTTCTTGGAATACTTTTTCATGATTAACCAGTCATATCTGCGCCCATGCTTTTTATTTTGCCAAGATGCTTTTTTATCTTATAAGTAGAGGATTTATAGACAACAAACTCTTTTTTATTGCTTCTGATCCCGCCCTTTGGTTTAGCAATCTTTATCACCGTGCCATTACCCAAATCATATACTAGTCGCCGTGCGCCTGATCCAATCTTTTTTTTTCCTTTAATTTTCTTCCTGATTTTATACCTAATTATCACGGCTGAATGACCTCCGTTTGTTAAAAAATTGTAAATATCACCATTATTATAATGCGAAAAAATGGAATGGCTTGGACGAAATCTCCCCATTTTTAGATTGTGTTACATTTGCTCTATCATCAAACCCCGGTAAATTTTGTCATTTATTGTGAAAGACTTGATGAGAAATACGGGCATAAAACAGCGACACGTAGGACAACTTACGAAAGTTCGAATGTTGAATATGAGCAGACTTGGCCCCGAGCCCATCGGGGTTATTTTTTTGAGGTGGGAGGTTCCGAGAGGGACTTTATTTTTTTATCGTAAAGTGCTATAATAAAAAACAGTTCAGGTCCGTAGCTCAATGGCAGAGCAACCGGCTCTTAACCGGTAGGTTGTGGGTTCGACCCCCACCGGGCCTATATCTGAATTTCCTCTTGCCGACCTCTCGTTAGGTCGGTTTTTATTTGTACAGAACAAATCGATATACCGGGGAACTTGCTGGTCGTTATGATAAAAAGCAGCCTCGCTCTTCCTGGAATCGCAGGAGAAGCGAGGCTGATAATTACATACCGATATAACGGCTGTATAAGCTTTTGGCGGCTACAGGATCGTCTGTTCCTTGAACGATCATTCGGCCGTCCGGAAATAAAACAAGCGTGATGTCATTTTCCAAGTGAAGCTTGAGCAAAAACGGATTCAACTCCAGACGGCCGAGTGGACGGAGCTTGTCGGCCCATTCGCCCAGAGAAAGCGCGGATGGCCGTACAGGTTGAATTTGTACGGAATTTCGCCCGCATAACGTTTGAATGGTTTCTTCCTGAACGCTGGCGTTTAAATAATCAAACCGGCGTTCTCCACAGCAAGGGCAATCGGCCTTCCTCGCCTTGGAAACATCCACGGCGGCGTATTGATTATACCATAAGTCCCAATGAATCATCTTGCGGTTTCTCTGACTATCGGCGCCGATCAGCACTTTAAGCGCTTCTGCTCCCTGATGTGAAGCGACCGTATGAATGATCGGTCCGATGACGCCCGCCGTATCACAGGTCTCCGTCGTTCCTTGTTCCGGAGGTTGTCCGAACAGGCAGCGCAGACAGGGGGTTTCTCCCGGTACGATGGTTAGACTGACGCCCCGTGAACTGACCGCCCCCCCGTATATCCATGGAATACCGTGCTTGACGCTTACGTCATTGATCAGGAAGCGAACGGCAAAATTGTCTGTTCCGTCAAGAATGAGGTCGACGTCCTTCAGCAGGTCGTCTGCATTCGACCAGTTGAGATCGGTCACTACGGGTTCGATCGTCACGGAGGAGTTGGCGGCGCGCAGCCGCGCAGCTCCGGCCTCGGCTTTAGGAGCCGAACCGGCGGCATCGGCCTCATCATAAAGCATCTGTCTCTGCAGGTTGCTTCTCTCAACGAAGTCCCGGTCGATCAACCGTACAAAGCCGACCCCGGCTCGTACCATATGGTTCGACAGCACGGTACCCAGCGCACCCATGCCGACAATGGCCACGCGGGCTTTTTGAAGCTTGGCTTGGCCTTCCTTGCCGATCGGTGCGAACAGGATCTGCCGGGAATAGCGTTCCGGGTCGGGAGCTGAAGCTTGTGCAGCAGCAGCCGAGGATTGTACGTCCTGTACGGTCACTTTGAGACACCTCCTTGACCCGGTATCTCTGCCGTAGGGTTCCAAGGCCCAAGCTGATGCCCTTTCCATTCGGAGCCGTCTTCCCATATTTCCTTTTTCCAGATCGGGACAATCTGCTTCAGCCGCTCAATGGCATAGCGGCTTGATTCATATGCGGCATCCCGGTGCGGAGAGGAGACGGCGATGACAACGCTGATTTCTCCAACCGGAACAGAGCCCAGACGATGAGTAATGGCGATAAGTGTTCCCGGGTATCTGGCGGCGATTTCGTCCCCGATCTGATGCATTGTGCGAAGCGCCATAGGCTCGTAGGCTTCGTATTCCAGCAGGGTCGTCCTTTTGCCGTGTGTAAACTCTCTGGTGGTTCCAATGAACGTCAGTGCAGCGCCGTGATGAGGATGCAGTACTTTAGCCGTTACTTGATCAATGGAAATGGGGGCCCGTGTAAGCTCCATGTTTTCCGGTTCGCCTCCGGATACGGGAGGAATGACCGCTACCTCGTCCTGTTCGCTTATGAATACGTTCTCATCGGCGTAGGCTTGATTCACGGCGATGAAGGAACCGGCGAGCGGTGCGGCGATTTCGGGATATAATTCAGCCAGCTTCGTTTTGAGCTGAGACGGGGTCAGCTTATCTTCTTCAACATCCAGCTCCAGCACGGGGGAGCCTATGCTTTCGGCCAAGCCGGCAAAAAGCAGAAGTTTGAGCTTCATGGTTGTCACTCCATTCTGGCAGCGCCGCCTATCGGCGGACTCTGTTTTTACTATTCAGCATACCATATTTTTAGGAATAAATGATATAATAGATAAGAAGTTCCGAGAAAGAAATCGGAGGTATATTGAGGGTGCTCCAAGTATATGATGATGTAAGGGGTGACGTCCGCTATTTGGCTGGCGAGCTTGCGGCCCTTTGTCCCGAATCGTTTTTGGCCCGCAACCGTGTGAAGGGCGTAAACGGCAAAACGATCGATTGGAGCACCCGATATACGGCATGAATCTCTCGGCCGTGCGGCCGATCCGGCCGCACGCCGATCCGTTTGCAGGCCGCGGCAGAGTGTCTTCACGTGAAAAGTGTTGTGAAATTTTGTGTCTTATTACGATGAAAAGTCGGGGATGGAGGCAACCAGCGGTTTCAATAACACAATCACGCTTGGGCAGCTGCGAAACCCGCATCCGGAACATGGAATTCATATTCTAATTATCGCACTCGAAGGAAGGTGGCCTTGTGATTCCGGAGCGGATTAGGCTTCGTATCCTTCATACGAACGATATTCACAGCCATTTTGAACAATTGCCCCGCATCGCTTCGATCATCGCAAGCCTTCGGCAGGAAGCAGGGGCGGAACATACGCTTTCGCTTGATATTGGAGACCATATCGACCGGATGCGCCCCGAAACGGAGGGAACCGGAGGGCTTGCCAATATTGCGCTGCTGAATGCGATTGGCTACGATGCCGTTACATTGGGGAACAACGAGGGGTTAACTTGCACGCCTGAAGTGCTGAACGAGTTGTACGGAAAGCATGCACGGAGCAAAGTAGTGATTGCCAACCTGCGGGACGCTGAAACAGGAAGCCTGCCTTTGTGGGCGAGTCCTTATGCAATTTTTAATAAATCGGGTATTCAAATCGGAGTTATCGGCGTTACAGCCCGCTTTACTGATTTTTACCGATTGTTGGGGTGGAATGTATCTGATCCGTTCGAGGCTGTCGCATCGCTGGCGGCAGAGCTTCGTCCGAAGGTGGACGTCCTTATCGTGATGTCCCATTTGGGGCTGCGCAACGATGAGAGAATGGCGGCCGAGATTCCGGGCATCGACCTCATTCTGGGCGGACATACCCATCATTTGCTGGAGGAACCGATTCGTTCAGGCCGTACGCTGATATGCGCCGCAGGTAAATTCGGCCAGTACGTCGGGGTAGTCGATTTGGAGCTGGATGCCGTCTCCAAGCGCTTACTTCACGCCGAAGGCGGTGTGAAGGCGGCTGCCGAATCCGAAGAGGAAGAAAGCATTCGATTACAGATTCAGCAATACGCTGTAAAGGCTAAAGCTTCTCTTGACCGGGAGGTTGCTCGGATCGATTGTGATTTGGACGTGGATTGGTACGGCGAGTCCAGATTAGGGAATCTGCTTGCTGCCGGCTTGCGCGATTGGGTTGGAGCCGAGATCGGGCTGGTGAACGCCGGTCAGCTGCTCGGAGGGCTGCCCCAAGGCCCGGTGTCGGCAGGCATGCTGCTCGAATTGTGCCCATCGCCGATCAATCCTTGCCGAATGAAGCTGAGCGGGGCGCAGCTGCTCACAGCGTTGGAGGAATCGCTGCTTCCCGAATTTATGAACAAGCCGCTCTATGGCTTCGGCTTCCGGGGCAAAGTACTCGGTACACTCTGTGTGGACGGGATAACCATCGAGTATGATCCCGAGGCGGCTCCCTACTCGCGCATACTTTCCGTTCTTGTAGGGACGGAAGCTCTCGAACTGGAGCGTCTGTATACCGTAGGAACCATCGACATGTTTACATTTCGGATCGGTTACCTTTCGATCGCAGAAGGCTTGGAACCCGAATTTTTTATGCCCGAATTTTTGCGGGATGTACTCCTTAAGGAGCTGCATAACGCCAGAGCCATGAAGGACAGCAGCCGCAAGCGCTGGGTTCGCATGAATGGACAAGCGGCACCCCATTAATCCGTTTCAGAGGTGGGAAGCCTGTGTACGATTGGTGGGTAGCGGTAGTAATAGGTATTGTGGAAGGGGTAACGGAATTTTTGCCTGTCTCCTCTACAGGCCATATGATATTGGCGGGTACTCTGCTTGGGGTATCTGAAGCCGACGAGCGGATGAAATCTTTTGAAATCGTCATTCAACTCGGCGCCATATTGGCAGTGGCTATCGTGTATTGGAAACGGATTGCAGGATTATTCAGGTTCGGAAATAAGAAACAAGCAGCACGTAAAGGCTTGAATTTGCTGCATATTCTGCTTGCGATCCTCCCGGCAATGACGGTCGCATATCTGCTGAGTGATTGGATCAAAGAGCGTCTGTTCTCGCCGGAAACGGTGCTGATTGGTCTTGTGCTTGGAGGCATACTGCTGATTATCGGAGAAAAACAGCAGTCCGCTGTCACGGCCGATGATGTGGACAAGCTGAGTTACTATCAGGCCTTTATGATCGGATTATGGCAGATTGTCGCGCTCTGGCCCGGCTTTTCCCGTTCGGGATCGACGATTGCAGGCGGTATGCTGGCCGGAGCAAGCCGGAGCGCCGCTGCCGATTTTTCGTTCATTATTGCCATTCCCGTGATGGTCGCGGCTACCGGGTATGAGATGTTAAAGAGCGCCGGAAGCTTTTCTTCCGCCGATTTCGGTTTTTTCGCCATCGGCTTTGCCGTTTCATTTGTCGTGGCACTGCTGGCGGTGGTGACGTTTATCAAGTTCGTGCAGAGGTTTAGCTTGACCTTTTTCGCTTATTACCGGTTTGTCCTTGCCGCACTGTTCTGGTTTTTTCTTCTATTGTAACTTTTTTGTCGATTTATGAAAAAAAATATTGCTCTTTTTCATTGAATCCGATACGCTAGGGGTATAGGGTATCAGATTTTTTGAATTATTTTAGAAAGAAGATGTGGTTAGTCCTATGCGCTTGCTCCCGATCGGCAAAGTAGAGTCCGGTATGAGGCTCGCAAAAAGAATTTATAATTCGGAAGGACTCCCGCTGTTGATGGAACAAGTCGAATTGACCCAAACCATGATTCGACGACTTATGGATCTCGGAGTCGATTTCGTCTACATCGATGACCCGAGAACCCGTGACATCACGGTTGAGGACGCGATTTCCGAAGAGACACGGATTCGGGCCATCTCGCAAATACGCCGTTCCTTCCGACAGCTGATGGGGGATCAGATGAAGCGTACATCCATTACCGGACTCCAGCTTGGCAAGGAATTTCGCAGTGTCATGGACATGATCCTTAACGATTTGAGCAATCATAAAGAATCGATGATTATGCTGACCCATATCAGCGCAATGGATGACTATTTATACCATCATTCGATGAATGTTTGCGTCTATTCGACGATGCTCGGCATGGCTCATGGCTATTCCCGGGACGAATTGATGACACTTGGCATAGGGGCGCTGCTGCACGATATCGGCAAGACCCAAATTCCGTTAGAGCTGCTGCGCAAAAAGGAACCTTTAACGGAAAAAGAATACGATTTAATCAAGCAGCATGCCGTGTACGGTTTTCAATTTCTAAAGGACGAGCCCAACATCCCGCTGATTGCGGCGCACTGCGCTCTCCAGCATCATGAACGGATGGACGGCAGCGGATATCCCCGGGGGTTGAAGGGAGACGAAATTCACGAATATGCGCGTCTCATCGGCCTGGTTGATTCTTATGATGCCATGACGACACACCGCGTATACCGGAATGCGCTGCTGCCTCATCAGGCGCTGGAAATCCTTTTTACAGGCTCCGGAACCTTATATGAGACGGAAAAAATTGAATTGTTCCGCGATAAAATCGCCATCTATCCGATCGGCATTACCGTTACTCTGAGTACGGGTGAAAAAGGGGTTGTCGTTGATTTGAATTCGAAGGTGCCGCATCGTCCGGTCATTCGGCTTCTGCAGGATGCCGAGGGTCAGGAACTGAAGGACACGCCGGAAATCGACTTGTCCAAAGCCTTGTCGGTAACGATCACCGGCGTGAATGATATGGATGTGCCTCTTCCTCGCGGCACTCAAGTCCGTGCATAAGAATAAAGCCCGAAACCCGGTAAAAGGTTCTCGGGCTTTGGTTTTCTTTTTAAACTTATTAAGATACAATAAAGAATAGATATTTTATCAAGAGGTTTATACTATTTTATATAGAATCAGGTGTAGAAATAATGTCCGAACGTTTCAACGTAATTTCAATGCCGAAGGCGGAACTGACGCCGCTTTCTCCTGAATACGACCCCTGGGATCCGCTTCGTTCGATCCAATTGTACGGAGAACACCGTCTTACGAGCATCGAGCTTACCGTAACCAATTTATGCAATATGCGCTGCGAGCACTGCGCGGTAGGCGAGACGCTGACGATGACCGAAGGACCGCGCATTCCGCTGAGCACGATTTTGAACCGGCTCGATGAGGTGGAGGATCTGCAGACGATCAGCATTACCGGCGGCGAGCCAAGCTATCATGAGAAGACCGTCAAGGAATACATCGTGCCGATTCTCCGTTATGCCCGCGAGCGCGGAGTCCGCTCACAGATCAATTCCAACATAACTTTGGATCTTTCGAGGTATGAGCTTCTTGCTCCTTATCTTGACGTGATGCATATCTCATTTAATTATTTAAGTGCGGACGACTTCTACGAAGTCGGTTTTGCGCGGACGGATCGCCGCGTATCCAAAGAAATGGCCGCCAAAATGTATGACCGTATGATGAACAATGCGGCCGAGCTTTCCAAAGGCGGCATGTTCGTATCCGCCGAGTCGATGATTAATTACCGTACACATGAGAAGCTGCCTGAAATTCACCAATTGATACGGCAAATGGGCTGCAAGCGCCATGAGGTGCACCCTATGTATCCGAGTGCGTTCGCTTCCGGACTGCCGGTCCTTCAATTGGATCAGACCCGCGAAGCGATCCACCGGCTTCTCGATCATAGGGACAAAGAGCTGTGGATGCTGTTCGGTACGCTTCCGTTTTACGCCTGCAGCAGCAATGAAGAGGATTGGAAGATCGTAAGCCGGCTTCGTTCCGAGCCGAATGTGACCGTGCGCAACGATCCTGACGGACGAAATCGGTTGAATGTGAATTTGTTCACGGGCGATGTGTTCGTCACGGATTTTTCCGATGTTCCTGCACTGGGCAATATTCACAAGGATAAGTTGAATCAAGTGTACGAAAGATGGAAACGGCACCCTTTGCGCGAATCCGTGAACTGTTATTGTGAAGCGGCAGCATGCTGCGGACCGAATCTTCTTGTCGCCGACACCTATTACAAAGACGTGGATTTTAAGGCGCGCCGTGCGGTAATGTAAGGGACTGCAATTTATAAAGCGGAGGAGTTTGAAGATTCTTGGAAATTCAAAGTTCAGGATTCGATTTCGGACGGATTGCTCTGAATCTTCTATTGGTCGCGTTTCTGGTATTCCTCAACGGTTTTTTCGTAGCCGCGGAGTTTGCCCTGGTCAAGGTCAGGCAATCTCGCCTTCAGCAGCTTGAGAGTGAGGGCAACAGCAGGGCGGCCTCCGCGCTGGCCGTAACCGGGAAGCTGGATGCTTACCTCTCCTCCACACAGCTTGGCATCACGCTGGCATCTCTTGGTCTGGGTTGGGTCGGAGAGCCCGCGATCGCTCATCTGATCGTAGAGCCTGCGTTCCAATGGCTTGGCCTGGGAAATGCGTGGTATAAAGATGCCCTTTCCTTCGGGATTGCCTTTGCTATCATTACCTTCCTGCATATCGTGCTGGGTGAATTGGCCCCCAAATCCATTGCCATTCAGAAATCGGAAGCGGCATCTCTCTGGCTGTCGGGTCCTTTGATGATGTTTTATAAATTGTTTTATCCTGCCATCTGGCTTCTGAACGGTGCCGCGAACCGGCTGCTCAGGTTGATCGGGATACAGCCTGCCGTGGAGCAGGAGGCCCATACGGAAGAAGAAATCCGTATTTTGATGGATCAAAGCGCCAAAAGCGGTCACATCGACAAAGACGAGATGGCTTTGTTCGATAACATCTTTGAATTCTCGGAGCGGGTTGCAAGGGAAGTCATGGTACCCCGGACGGATATGGAATGTTTGTTTACGGTACTGACGTTCGGGGAAAATCTGAACATCGTTTACGAAACCAAGCATACCCGCTATCCGGTGGCGACCGATGACAAGGATGACATCATCGGGTTCGTGCATATGTCGGATCTGCTTACGGCCGATCCCGATCAAACGCATGATCTGAAAGATTTTTTGCGGCCTGTTCTGATGGTTCCCGAAGCCATGGAAATCAGTCATGTGCTCAAGCTCATGCAAATGAAACGTTCGCAGATTGCCGTGGTGGTCGATGAGTACGGCGGAACAGCGGGACTGCTTACAGTTGAAGATATCCTGGAGGAAATCGTAGGGGAAATTCACGATGAATTTGATATCCGTGAACGTTCTGAAATCGAAAAGCAGGGAGACATCTATTCGGTTGACGGACGCGTTCTGATCGAGGAGCTTAACGATTTGCTGGCTCTCGGGATTGAGGACGATGAAGTCGATTCCATCGGCGGCTGGATGTTTAAACAGCTGGAGGGTTCAATCCATGTAGGCAAAAAGCTGGAGTACGGCGCATTTTTGTTCGAAATCACGGAAGCCGAGCGGCTTAGAATATTACGCGTATCCATTCAGCAGATAGCCAAACCAATGACCGAGGAAAGCCCGGGCGTTCAATCAAACCAGCATAACGTGTGAGGGAGGAAGGCCGATCCATGTCACTAAGAACAGCAGTATTTTGCGCCTTGGGCGCTATCCTTTTGTACGGTTTGTTTACAACCGGATTTCCGTTTTTGCTGGCTATTTTGATCGCCATATTTTTAGAGCGTCCCGTTCAGATGATGATGAAATATTTTCGAATCGGACGCATGACGGCCTCGGCAGCCGCCTGTACATTATTTACAGCGGTCATACTCGGTTTTTTTTATATGGTTGGCTTCAAAATCATTTCAGAGCTTATACAATTGTTGAAAAGAGCCCCGGGTTATTTGAATGATGCGATCCTGTTCTTTGAGAATACGACCTCAAGCTCCGGGCTGTTGTATCAAACGCTGCCGTCCGGGGTGGCTGAGCAAGTGGTGAAATGGATGGAATCCAACGTAGGCTCGATTGCGGAAAATTTGAACGGCATTTTGCTGGCGATTTACGGTTATTCGCTCGGGGTGGCCAAAGTGATTCCAAGCTTGTTTATTTTTTTGTCGTGTTCATCATCGGACTTTATCTGATTTCATTTCATCTTCCGAAGCTGTATGAATCCTTCCTGAATTTATTCGATACGACATCGAGGTCCAAGGTTTCTTCGGTGTTAAATGATTTGCGCCGCGCCATTCTCGGTTTCTTGTTCGCACAGCTGTTGATCAGTTTGCTGACTTATATATTGACGCTGGCGGGTCTGCTCATGCTCAGAGTCGATTATCCGCTCGCGATCGCACTCCTGATCATATTGGTCGATATTCTTCCCGTTCTGGGAGTCAGCGCGGTTTTTGTGCCGTGGCTTGTCTATTGTTTTCTTGTCGGCAACACCCAACTCGGCATCGGTCTGCTCATATTGCTGATTGTCATCGTCATTTTCCGTCGCATGATCGAGCCGAAAATCATTGGCGATGCCATCGGAATCAACGCATTGGCCGCGCTCGTCAGTATGTATGCAGGGTTTCAACTGATCGGCGTCGTCGGACTCGTTCTGGGCCCGGTCATGGTCATTGTATATCAAGCGATGCGCCGCGTCGGATTGCTTAAAATAAACATCAAGCTGGAGGGTTAACTTACAGCATGATCATTCAATCATAGTAAAGGTGGGAATTGTATGCAAGCGGACTTACAGCAAATCAAACAGCATTCAAAGCTGTCCGCAGCGAAGATTGTGCACCGCGCATTTTTTATCTTCCTGGGGGCAGCGCTCGTATCCGTCGGACTCGAAATTTTTCTCGTACCCAACAGGATCATCGACGGAGGCATTGTAGGCATTTCGATCATTTCATCTCATTTGACTGCCCTTCCAGTCGGTATATTCCTGTTGTTACTCAATTTGCCTTTTTTGCTTATCGGCTATAAACAAATCGGCAAAACCTTTGCCCTATCCACATTGTATGCGGTCATCCTGATGTCCCTCGGAACCTGGCTGCTTCATCCGGTAGCTCCGCTTACGATTGATCCTCTGCTCGCATCGGTGTTCGGCGGGGTTATTCTCGGAATCGGGGTCGGGATCGTGATCCGTTTTGGCGGTTCGCTGGACGGTACGGAAATTTTAGCGATTCTGTTCAGCAAAAAAACGCCATTCTCCGTAGGAGAAGTAGTCATGTTTTTTAACCTCTTCATTCTCAGCAGCGCAGGATTTGTCTTCGGTTGGGACCGGGCGATGTACTCGCTTATTGCCTATTTCATTGCTTACAAAATGATTGATATTACCATCGAAGGGTTTGACGAATCCAAATCGGTCTGGGTTATCAGCGACAACAGCCGTGAAATCGGCGATGCCATCATCAGCCGTTTGGGCCGCAGCGTCACTTATTTACAAGGTGAAGGAGGCTACATGGGCGGCGACAAACTCGTGATTTTCTGTGTAATCAACCGTCTGGAGGAAGCAAAGCTGAAATCGATCGTCGAGGAACTGGATCAGGGCGCATTTCTTGCGATCGGCAACATTCACGACGTGAAGGGCGGACGCTTCAAGAAGAAGGACATTCATTAGTAAGACAAGCTGTCAACAGGGCCTTTTTAATCTCAGGTTACCCAGTATGTGCCGGGTAGCCTTTTTTTTCTACGGCGGCATGAATAACATACATGTTATTTGAGCCATTGGTTTTCTAAATTTTTAAGATAATTTTGTGGATCGCGTTTAAACCGTTTGCGCATAACACTATCGCTCAACCGGTTATTCCATTTTTCTTTCTGTTTCTTGTAGCTTGTGTAGTCGACCATCCTTAAACGGGCGATTAGGTTTTCCTGTTTAAGTCCATCATCAACGAGCACAACCATCTCACCATTCCGTAAGATGTATTCGTTCCAGTTGCGTAGCCCGGTCATCCGACGGTGTCGTGTCTTCGTAGCTCGGAAGAAGCGTTCCAGATCGTTGTTCGTTCTTGGCACATGATAATGATCGTAGCAAGTGAAGAGTCCCTTCCAGAATCCCTTGCTGTAACTAAGGAGATTGTTAACCATTTCCAGATCATTCTCTTCGGTATAGGAAAGCCGAACCCAATCCAACAGCTTTGTCATTTCCCATTCAACTGTCTTGCTTGTCTTATCCATGCTGGGTTCAAGGATTTCTGCAATGTGACGGATTGGCTTCATCCAGCGAGCGACTTTCTCGTATTGTTGCTGAAGGGAATCGACTTTACTAAATATTCTGAAAACGTTTTGAAGTAGGGTGGCCCCCTTTTTTATCCAAGCATTTTTGAAGGGACGCTTGAATGGCTTGGGCCTGTTCATAGATACGCATACCGGGTAAATCTAATGGAGGATTTCCGTCTTCCAAGAGCAATGCACGTACGGCAGCAACGTAACCCTTCGCGATGCTTGCTTCTTGTGAATCCGACTGTTCGATTTTCCGCTCGACTTCACGAATGCCGCGCATGCTTTTCTTGAGCTCGGTCTTTAACTTTCGATCGACATCAACAACCGGTTTCGCGATGTCTTTTAAATAATGGTACTGGCAATATTGATAAGGCACATCGGGCAAAAGCGTCTCCATCGCTAGACGAATGGATTGCTGTCCATCACTAACAATACCGACGATCGGATAGCCTTGCTCGATGATCGGTTGGATGAGCGTTTGTAACTCGGCAGATGAACCACTTTTCATGTTTTTTGCTATTAAGACAGTACCGCTGAATACTTCACGAATTACATAAAGTGTCTCATTGCCTTTCTCTGGCTGGACGCCATCCATAGACAAGATAATACCGCCGTTTTGTTCTGTGACTTCAGCCAGCACTTTCTTCGTATGTTCAGTAAGACTAGCAGCAAGCAATGTTTGATACCGTTCATACAGATTTTGTGCGCTCCGTTCGGATGTCTGAACACCTCTCGCGTTCAATTCATCCGCAATCTCCTTGCGGGTCATATGCCGTTTGAAGCGAAGTTCACCAACTAGGCAAACAACGTCGAAGCCGTAAGGAGAATGCTTCATGCTTATTGCTTCTGCTTCCGCCGATTTGTAGTATACACCTGGCTTCGGGCAATCTGGATTTTCGCAATGGTAGGCCATGCTCCAAACGTGAACGACTTCTTTCAATGTGGCGATTTTCTTATTCCATGCTGTATGTGAACGACGTAATTTCTGTTGGCAGTGAGGACAATTCTTATGTTCAGGTCTAAAGTATATTCTCCGTTGTGGACGCAGACGGTTTTTGGAAAGCAATGCGGGTCAACTCCTTTGGAAATTTTGACCGTAATTACTTCGACAAACCGTTAGGAAGATCCTGTTAGTTATTCATGCCGCCGTAGTTTTTTTTGCGTTATAGAATCGGGAATAAACATAATGGACAAACAGGAGCTGTATATATAGAGGTAGTATGAACAAGGAGGTACATCCGTTATGGAACAGGAGAAAGTATGGCATCCGTATCATAGTCCGTTCGACCCGTGTCCGCCGATTACAGTGAAGACTTACAGTACCCCGCCAAACCTTTATATTCACTATCAACCGATGCATCTTCCCCAATACCCGCCGATGGAAGCGCTGATGCGCGGCACGCTCTGGCCGGCGCTCTTTAGTCCGTACATTTCGAAAAATTGCTGAAGCGTGAAGGAAGGAGAATAGGTATGCAACAACCGCTTCCGGAACATTTTTACACCATGCTGCAGGAACTGCAGGCGATTGACTTCGTGCTGGTGGAACTCACGCTCTATCTGGATACGCATCCTTTAGACGTTCAAGCCATTCAGCAGTACAATCAGCACGCGCACCAACGAATGCATCTGGCCAGGCGTTTTGAGACGGAATTTGGTCCGCTTATGGCCTTTGGCCACAGCTATTCCAGGCATCCCTGGCAATGGATCGAGACGCCCTGGCCATGGCAGGTTTAACCAATGAACGCTGGAGGGGAGCAATGGCATGTGGATCTATGAAAAGAAGCTGCAATATCCGGTAAAGGTAAGTAAATGCGATCCCAGAATGGCAAAGCTTTTACTGGAGCAATATGGCGGTGCGGACGGCGAGTTGGCCGCGGCGCTGCGGTATTTGAATCAACGCTATACGATTCCGGATAAAGTTATCGGTTTGCTGACGGATATCGGGACAGAGGAATTCGCTCATCTTGAGATGATCGCTACGATGGTATACAAACTGACAAAAGATGCTACGGTGGAGCAGCTGAAGGAGGCCGGATTGGACGCTTATTATGCCAGTCATGACCGAGCGCTGTTTTACAGCAATGCGGAGGGCGTTCCTTGGACTGCCGCTTATATTCAAGCCAAAGGAGATCCGATCGCCGATTTGTATGAAGATATAGCGGCGGAAGAGAAGGCCAGAGCTACATATCAATGGTTGATTGATTTGACGGACGATGTGGATTTGCAGGACGGGCTCAAATTTTTGCGGGAGCGGGAGATCGTCCACTCGCTGCGGTTTCGTGAAGCTGTAGAAATATTGAAAGCGGATCAGAGCGAGAAGAAGGTTTTCTGAACGAAAAAGCATTGGTAAGATAAGCGAATTTACTTGTCCAGGCGAAGTCAACGGATTTCGCCTGTTTTGTCGTTTCAACAAGCCGCCGGGCAAAAAGTAAAAAAAATGCGCGTTAACTGGGAGGGCCGACCGAATTGTGATAAATTGGTAATGTTGCTTGAAAGAGATTTTGAAAATTACGGTCCGCCTTATAATCAAACTATGCGGGAGGGAACAAAAAGCCATGATGGACCCAAAACAGGCAAAAGAAACCGTTCGGGATCAGTTTTCCAGAAATGCGGAAAAATATGTGACTAGCAGCATCCATGCCAAAGGAGATGATCTTCCGCTTTTGGTGGAGTGGCTGGAGCCTGGAGCAGACTGGCAAGTGCTTGACGCAGCTACCGGAGGAGGACATGTTTCCAAAGCGCTCTCCCCATTTGTAGCGCAAATAGTTGCAACGGATTTGACAAAGGAGATGCTGGCTGCAGCTCGCAAGCATCTGATAGAGGAAGGCTGCGACAACGTTGGATTTGTGGTGGCTGATGCCGAGGATTTGCCGTTTCTGGACGACTCCTTCGATGCGGTCACCTGCCGGATTGCCGCGCATCATTTTCCTGACCCGGGGCGGTTTATTACGGAAGCGGCACGCGTCTTGAAGCCTGGAGGCAAGCTTCTGCTTATTGATAATGTGGTTCCGGAGGAAGCTCGTCTGGATTTGTTCATCAATACATTGGAAAAGTTAAGGGATGAGAGCCACGTGCGATGCTGCAGCCTGGCTCAGTGGACCGGATGGATGAAGGATGCAGGTCTGGAAGTACGGAAACAGCGGGTCCGCAAGAAGACATTCGAGTTTCCGACCTGGGTCCGGCGAACGGCCAGAACGGAGGAACAGGTAAAGCAGGTCGAATCCCATATCCTGAAGGCGGATAAAGATTTGCAGGAGTACTGCGGATTGGTGCTGAAAGATGGGGCCATTCGCTCCATTACAATTGACGAGTGGATGGTTGTTGCAGGAAAGGAATAAAAGCAGTGGACAATGCCTAATTGACATTCTTTGCAAATCATGGTTGTATAGAACTTGACGTTTTTGAAGGACAGGGGAGGAAAACGAATTGGCGATTGCAATCACAAAGCCGGAGGCTATGATCTTCGACCTGGACGGGACCTTGTTTCAAACGGAGACGTTGCTGCTGCCGGCTTATCGGGCGACGTTCGACAGACTGCGCGAGGAGGGACTGTATGAAGGCGAAACGCCGCCGGAAAAGTACGTTCTCAGCGGTCTGGGCATGCTGCTCGAGCATATTTGGCAGATGGTGATGCCCGAGGTGGACCAAGCAGTTCACCGCAGAGCGGACGAGCTCCTGTTAAAGCTGCAGATTGAAGGGATGGAGCGGGGCGACGGGAAGCTGTATGACGGTGTAGCCCATACTCTTCAGGGGCTCCGCAGCAGGGGAATACGGCTGTTATCGCAAGCAACGGACTGGAGGATTATGTGAAGGGGGTCATCCGATACCAAGGTCTGGAGACGCTGTTTGAGCCGGGCGGACTTTACAGCGCAGGGGAGTACCGAACCCGGTCGAAGGCGGATCTGGTACGGATGCTCTTGGATCGGCACGGGGTAAGCTCCGCTTGGATGGTAGGTGACCGCTCCTCCGACGTGGAGGCGGGACATGCCAACGGATTGTTTGTCGTCGGCTGCGATTATGCCGGCTTCCGCAAGGAAGGAGAGCTGGATCAGGCAGACGTGAGGATTGCGGATTTCAGCGAACTGCTGAAGCTAGTAGACGAAGCGTGAAGGAAGCGACTTGCATTATAACGGAAATCCCATTAGAAAATGGAAAAAATCAGCGGGTTACGCCGCTGATTTTTTGTTTGTTCAGCCAAAGTGCGAATTCGAGAGGACGTCTGACGGCTATCCGGTACGTTTCTAATTCTCCGATCCGGTAAAAGACTTCCCGCGAAGGCTTCGGATTGACTTCAAGCAGCCAGACATGTCCTTTGGGATCAACAGCCAGGTCAATCCCCGCCTCGCAAAGTCTGCCGAATTTATCCTCAAGGTGCTTCATTACGTTTAGACCGAGTTCGTATGCGCTCTTTTTAATGTTCTTCACGACGTCATCCGAATTGAAACGCTTCTTCAGCAAGGCATCCATCGAAATGGCGGTGCCTCCGCCGTGCAGATTGGAAGTAACGGACTGTGCGGGCCCGATCCGGCCGGCGCAGCCGGTGATCTGCCATTCTCCGTTGCCGTCTTTTTGCACCAGCATGCGAAAGTCGTGAACCCGGCCGTCTTTTAAGCGAAGTGGAATTCCTTGCTGAAGGATGTATTTCTCTTCCAGTTTCCAATCACGAAGCTTCACAGGTATCTGCGCTAAGGTCACCTTATGCATGGGAAGTATTCGCCGGTTCGGGTCGCGCCCCTGCATCAGATAGACTCCGCCTCGAAGCCGCTGCAGTCGGATGATGCCGCGGCCTCCAGTTCCGCTTTTTGGCTTCATGAAGATGACCGGATGCTTTTTGAGAAATTGGCCCAGTTCTTTTGCATCTTTATACTTGACGGTTGCCGGCAGGTGAGGTTTGATACTTGAATTCTCGGATAGAAGCTGATGCATGGACCACTTGTTGGTGAGGGGGCGGCTTAAATAGCGTAAGGAACTGTACTGCTTGCGGAATCTTGTCAGCTTGCGAAAATTTTCAAGTCCATGGTAACGGCAGCGGTCATAGATGATGGGCGGAAATCTGGTCCACTTTCGGACCCACTTCCCCATTGCAGGATTATATTTCAAAGCGTGAATCCGGGACCTGGTTTTATCTACATCATCTGGTGTGAAGACCAAAATTTCCAGTCCGAGCTTTCGTCCGCTAATGCTCAGCTTACGGAAAAAGGAAATTTCTTCTAGCCTTTGTCCCGCCAAATACATAGCCAATACCCCCACTGGATACCTCACGCGTTTTTCACCTGCTTTCATCGGCAATGCTCTTTATAGCGGACATGGTTGAATTTTTTTTGAAGAACCGTTTGGGCTTTCTTTGGCACAGGTAAATGGAATAGTCGATTAAATTTTCAAGCGATTTTTTTCGGATGGGGGGTTCGTCAAACTTCATCGGCTTGGAGTTGGCTTCGAAAAACCAAATATGTCCAATTTGGTCCACTCCGAGATCCATAGACATTTCGCCGAGGGAATATCCGTACGATTTCTCAATTTGTTTGGCTATGATCAAGGCTGTCTTCCGCGCCTCTCTAATGATGCGTTTGCTGCCAGCTGTTCCGAACGAGGAGTTAAGCAGCTTGACAGGATTGTCAATCGAACCGCCCCGCGGGACGTGGGTCGTAATACTGGACTTTCCCGCAAGCCGCGCGCCAATGCCCGTTATGGTCCACCGGCCTTTGCCGTTCTTCTGCACAAGAACCCGCAGATCGAAAGGTCTTTGCTTGTAGCTTGAAAGGACGATTCCTTGTTGCATGATATATTCTTTGGAGTTAATTTGGCGTTGGATCTCCGTCCACAGTTCCGAAACGGTCGAATACCGGGAGATATGGCTTTTGGTTTTGTTCTGGATACTGAGCTCGTATGAGTTGCCTTTTGAACGTCCGCCACTAATGCGGCTGACCCTCATGATGCCTTTGCCCGCTTTTCCGCGAATCGGTTTAAGGTAAAGGAACGGATAAGCCAGAAGCATCTTATGAAGTTCTGTGCTTGAAGACAAACGCTCCGTGACGGGAATAAAGGGCCTTGTTTTCTGCGATTTGTTAATCCATTCGAAGAGGTTCCATTTGTTAAAAAAGGCCGGATTAAAAAAATGGATCTGTCCGTGGCGCAGACAGGTCTGAATGACCTGCTGCACCTCGGGATAAAGCTCGAATTTTCGGTAAGGAATCCGGTTATAGACAACATGGGGAAGAGGCATCCGCTGTTTGGTCCACGATTTGGTTGAAGGGTGATATGAATAACCGGGGACATGCTTGCCGGATAGCTTGAAATCAGATGTGGTCATGACGTATACCTGCACTCCGCGTTCCTTACCGATTCGGATCAGATCTACAAAGTTATCCTGGTTCCCGCGGAATACTCTTTTTTTGTCGGCATAAGTGAGAATGGCCAGGGTGGGCCGCTTCTGTTTCCTTTGTATGATGGCACCCACTTAAGAATCCCTCCTTGACCGGAATCGGCTCAGGAAGAGACAATAGTCGAAAACATACTGAAGTGAACGTCTTCCCTGCTCCTTGAGGGCAGGGTGTTTAAATATGGACCGCCCTGGTTTGGAGTTGGCTTCGAACATCCAGATGTGTTCGTTTTGATCGATCCCGATATCAAAACCGAGCTCGCCAAGGGTGTGGCGGTCATTGCGTTCGATCGCCTCCGCCAGCTTGATGGCCGTCTCTTTGGCGTTGGCGAGAACAGCCTCCGCCCGCGTTCCTAATACTTCCTTCAACACCTGCTCCGGCGTCATCAATTGGCCGCCGGTACGCACGTGTGTCGTGACGCTGCCTCTGCCGGCCTTCTTGGCTCCGATCGCGGCAACGACCCATTGGTTATTGATGTTCTTGGTCATATGGAAGCGGAAATCGATCGGACAGCTGTCGATTTCAATCAGCCTAATGCCCTGTTGGGCGACATAACCGTTTAAGCCGCTGCTCTGGCGGTTTAACAGGGACATCAGCGATTCAAATTTTTTGAAACGCAGCAGCACATTGCGTTCTCCCCTGCGGAAACGTGCGTAATACCCCTGCCTCGGATTATACGTCAACCGGTAAATTCCGATGCCGAGGCTGCCGGCGGTCGGTTTGAGATAAATAAACCGGTGCTTCTCCAGCATTTCCTTCATCTGTGCCGGCGTAGGATTGATACGGGACTCCGGTACGTTTTTGAAGACATCGGTGTCTTCGAGCAGATTGTACACGTCCCATTTGTCAAAGAAGCTCCAGTTGAACAACGGAATGCCCTGCCGCACGAAGCGGTTCTTGAAGGCATTCATGGAAGCGAGCTTCTCCGCTTTGCGGCTTGGCAATCGGTTATAGACCACGTCCGGCAGCGGCAGCACTTTGCGGACCCATCCGCCGCCGCCGCTCGGAACGACTGCGTTTACCGTCTGTTGCGACCAGTTCACGTCACGGGGCGAGAAGCCGAAATAGAACGCTTTGTCTTTCCCGGCCTGCATGAATTGACGGATGAATTCCGTCCGCGAGCCGAAGGGAGCGGAGTTGCCTGGAGAAACGCTGGTCAAGATGCCGATCAGCGGGCCCAGGCGAAGTTCGGTATTGTCGCTAACAATCAGAGTGGTGCCGCTTCTGGGAATGCGTAACTGGGTGTACACATATGACGGTAAATAGACTTGGTTTCCGCTCTTCTTCAGCAGCTTGAGTTGCAAATAGAGGCTTTTGCTGCCGAGCTTTAAGGTCACATTTCTTGCTTTGGCCACCTTCAGGGTTTTGGCCAATTCACTTGTCAAGTAAACGACCCGTTCTTGCCGCTTAATGACATGAATCGTGCAAGTTGTCAAGCTCATGTTGAACCTCCTAAGAGTTTTGCCGGAGGCAAAACTGGCTTCGTATAGATGTGCTTTGCGTTTTGCCGGAGGCAAAACTGGCTTCGTAAGGAATGAGGCAAGAGGATATGAAAACTTTGCGACTGGCAAAGCAGTTCTGATTCGTAGGTACTGTTGGCTTCAGGAGAAGGAACGAGCCTGAGCGCCGATGCGTTCTTTTTTGACGGATGACGTGATTTCCGGCCTAATGGTTTTTTGGCATCCTTGCTCCTTCAACGACTTTCCCGGAGAGTCTTCTTCCCGTGCCTCCGAAATTTTTTCCACGCTTCCTTTCGTCCTGCTGCCGCAAGATATACCATGCATAATGAAGGGGATTGGCCAAAGCTGCACACCTTGCCTGATCGTCTTGCAAATAAGTAAAGATGGAACGGCCGGGCTTGGAATTCACTTCAAGAATCCATAAATTACCGTCCCGGTCGACGCCGTAATCTATCCCGAGCTCGACGAGCCGTCCGTGATATGATTCCAGAGCGATCGGCAGCTCCTCCGAGAGGCGAGTCAGCTTGCGAAGAAGCTCCTCGGCGGCTTCCCGCCCGAATTCCCGGGCGAGGAAGGGAGCGGCGGGCTCTGCCGTGCCTCCTCCATGCAGGTTTGAAGTCAGGCTGCCGTCCCGACCCCGGCGAACAGCCATGCCGGTTAACTGCCAGCGGCCGGTGCCGTTTTTTTGCGCCAGCACGCGCACGTCGTACGCTTCGCCATCTTGGGTCTGCAGCGGCAGATACTGCTGCAGCAGGTAGCTGCGCCGCGCGACAAAACGGCGCAGCCATTCCAGCAGCGCGGCCTTGTCCGCGAAATCCCGCTCAAAAGCGCGGTTTCGCTTATCGCGTCCGCGCACGGTAAATGCCGGTTCAGCGGTGTTTACCGTTCCGGCCGCGGGGAGCGGCCTGCTCCGCACGAGCAGCACGCCGCGGCCTTGCGAGCCGCTTTGTGGCTTCAGGATGACTTCCCGGCATTCCCGGAGCCAGTCTGCCACCGTCCGCATGCCGCGCAGTCGTTCGGTCCGGGGAAGATAAATGCCAAACCGTTCATCCTGCTCCAACAGCTGCTGAACGGTCCATTTGTCTTTAAGGCCGCACCCTAAAAGGCGGACGGACGGGTGTTCGTCCAGACGGCGCATTGCCGCCCGATATGCTGCGTACTGATGCCGTTCGGTGAAAAAACACCGGTCATACACGACGGACGGCAGCGGGAATGTCCGGCACATCCATTGCTTATGATCAGGATCATAGGCATAACCTGTCACTTGCTTTCTGCTCCAATCGATGCCAAGCGGAGTAAACACGAATACCATCAAACCGCTTCGTCTACCGGCTATACACAAGCTGCGGTAGAAGCGGCGGTTTCGAAAAGGCGGATCCTCATCGGTATGCGTCGTCATGATGCCTACCGAACGATCAGCGATCCTCATGAAGCTGGAGATCATCATGCGCGTCACCCCATAAGTGCAGGGAGCTTCCCGAACGGGAAGCCGCCCGAAATGGTAAAACTTAAAAGCTTGCGGAATGTCTGGCGTATTGTACAAGCTTTTTCACCGAAGGCCGGATTTTATTGTCCGCTGCAAGCGGCGTGTTGTCTTCTTTCGACGGCTTCGAATTGACTTCGATCAGCCAAACGCGTCCATGGATATCGATAGCCAGATCGATGCCGAGCTCTGCAAAATGGCCAGGCACTTGTGCTTCGATTCCTTTGGCGATCTGCACCGCCGCCCGGCGCAGCTTCGGAAGTCCGCCGGATGCGGCGGCAGAGCCTGAGCGGGCCAGCGCTTCTTTTACGGTGCTCAAGCTTCCGCCCCGGGCGAGGTTGGAAACAAAATGATGATTTCCCGCAATCCGGGCTACGATGGAGGTAATGGCCCACTGCCCGGTTTCGCCGCGCTGCACTAAAGCGCGGAAATCGATCGGCCTTCCGCCCGCCGTCAGCAGATCCAGTCCCTGCTGGATTTGATAGCGATGTTTTTTCACTTTTCCGGATACGGCGGCAAACACGCCGGTTAGCGAGGAAAACGATTGTTTACGTGCGCCGCTCAGATTGGTAAAATGACAAATGTACGATCCGTCCGGCTGTTTGCGTATCCGAATGATTCCTTTGCCCAGACTTCCCGTAACGGGCTTGAGAAATACGGTTTTATGCTTTGCGCACATGGACTTCAGCATTTGAAAATTCCGCAGCAGGTATGATTCCGGTAAATAAAGATGCAGACCGCTCTCATTGCGGAGCGCGTCAAAGACTTCCGTTTTGTCCAGATATTTCTCGTTAAACATGATGGTGTTATGACGGGTTTTGACCTGGTTTATAAAATGTTGAACATTCGGCCGTTTTTCCAGCTTGCGCGAGGTAAGCCGATTGTAGAGGACATTCGGGATCGGGAGGTTGAGCTTTTCCCATTTCTCACCTCCGGCATAGCGCCACCCCTGAACCGTATCGCTCTGCCCGCGAAGGTCGTCCGGGGTGCAAAAGAACACTACGGCGCCATACAGCTTGCATGCATCGGATAACTCCCTGCAGAATGCCGTGTTCGCGCCAAACAATTTGTCGGGCGACGAAGGATGGACGCGACTGACCATCACGCCGATCAGCGGTCCGATTTGAATCGTACGTGTTCCGGATTTGTACTGCAAACACAACTGGTCACCCTGCGACAGCCCCCATGCGGCAGCAAGCGTTTTGCTTATGCGAAGCGTGCCGGTTTGCGAAACAGGCATAATCTTTACTTCCTGCTTGCTTGCTCCGAAGCGCAAATGCAGAGTAGTGTGAAGCGGGATTTTCCATTTCTTTGCGATCGCATCGCTGAGCATCAGAACGGAGCCGTCCGAGGAAATGCCGGGGTTTTGTATTTGAATCCTGACCTTTGTTCTTTTCATGCGGAACTCCTTCCCAGCAAGGGCTTGCCGTACGGCATGCCTCAGCATGCTTGGAACATTACCAAACGAACTACTTCATCATATGAGGGCGTTTTCCCCTTGGTGAATGGGAAAGAGCCTCTACTTGCAAAAGGATGTGAACTTCGCAGCATGTTGAATGTCTGGTTTATTTTAATGAATATAGCTGTGGCCGGTTTTGTGGGCGGGGTAACCAACCACCTGGCGATCAAAATGCTGTTTCATCCCCGCCGGGAATGGCGCCTCTTCGGAATAAGGGTACCTTTTACGCCGGGTCTTATCCCTAAACGCAAGGACGAAATCGGCCGCTCGCTTGGCAAAGTGGTAGGAGAATATCTGGTTACCGCTCACGGGCTCTCGCAAATGCTGCAAAAGCCTGAAACGAAAGCCCGTCTGGAACAGGCGCTTGGCCGGATTGTAACGGATTGGACGGGACGGGAGATCACGGTACGCGAACTGCTCGCCAAGTGGCTGACTCCCGAAAAGGCGGATGAATGGATTTCGCGGCTTGCCGGATGGCTGCGGGAGCGTACGGGGCGGGGAATCGAATGGCTTTGGCTGGAAAAGGGCTTGGGAGATATGAAGCTGTCGGAACTGCTTCCGGATTGGTCGGAAGAGAAGCGGGAGCGCTTCGTAGAATGGGGAGTCGACTTGTTGATTGAAGAGATCAGGAAGGAACTGATGTCACCGAACGGGGAACATATGCTGCGTCAAATGACGAACCAGTTCATGGGGCAGACAGGCGGTTTTCTGGGCGCGCTGGCCGGCATGTTTATGGATGAATCGAAGACGGTTGAAAAAATCCGGGCGGCTCTTCTTCAACAGCTGGAATCCGCAAATGTGAGGATCACCCTCGGTCATTTTATCCGCAAAAAAGTAGAGCAATTTGAAGACATGAGTTTGTCTGTTGTGCTTGAAGCGGCGGCCAAAGAGGAGAGTCTGCCTTTTCTTAAAGAAAAAGCGCAGTCGCTGCTCCGTTTTGAGGATTGGCTGCATAAGCTGGGAGAGGCCCGCCTGGATGAGGCACTCGGCCGTTACAGGGAGACGCTGCTGGAGTATACTCCCGAAGTGGCAGAGCGCCTGCTTGCTCTTCTTGCGAATCATATGGAACGGATCATAGAAGCGATCGAGCTGCCGAAAATCGTCGAAGGGCAGATTGCCCGCTTTCCGATTGAGCGCGTGGAGGAAATCATACTTGGCGTGTCGGGCAAAGAATTCCGGGCCATTACCTGGCTGGGAGTTTTGCTCGGCGGAATCATCGGGTTGATTCAGTCGCTGCTGCTGCCCTTGTTTAATTCCATGTGAAAGCTTTCCGGTCTGAACCACAGCACAAACTGAAGCAGAACGGCATCTTGAAATTGTTGGGGATCGTAGCCCGTTAACGCCTTGATTTGCTCCAAACGGTAAATCATCGTGTTCCGGTGAATATTCAGCATTTTTGCAGAGCTTGCAATACTCAGGCTGCAGTCGAAAAACGCCTGCAGCGTCTCGCGCATTTTGTCGTTCCAGTAAGGCTGAATTTTAGTCAGCAGCCGGTTGCGGTGCTCTAATGGAATTTCATGAACCAAAGCTTTGGCTTCCACGGTGTCAAAGCGGACCAGGGGGCGGTCCTCGGATTCGCCCATACGGAGGGCGAGATCCGCTTCCGTAAACCCGAGACGGATCGCTTCGCGGGTCATGACGGGAGATCCTACTCCAATGGTGTGCTTCAATGCCTCCCGCTCTAATAGCTCCGTCAGCTTGACAAGCTTATGCTCAACGCCTTCCGGGGGAATCTCATAAAAGAGAAAAAGCAGTTTTTGCGGCCGGTACTGACTGATCAGCACCTTGTCCGATTGGAACATGCGTTGGACCTTGGCAAGAAGGCCTTCATTTCCTTTATTTTCCGAAGGCAGCTTGTAAGCGGCGGCAGCCACCTGATAGGGAGGGCTGAACCGGCAGTGAAGCGTCTCTAGTCTTTGATCGATCATCGGCAAATCCGGAGCGGAGGATTGGAGAAGCTCCTCTACAATCAAATCAACGGTCATTTGCTTCCATTCATCCTGCAGCTTCAGATGTTTCTGCCTGATCATGAGCTCGGTCGTCATCTTGACCAAATGGCCGAAAGGCTTGACCTCATTCGGGGTGCCCGTAATGCCGATCGCTCCTACCACCCGTCCATTATAATGAACGGGCAAATTTATCCCGATGTGAGCTCCGTTCCATTGCGGGACATGATGCTCCTCTACGATCAACTCCCGGTTTTGCCGCATGGCTTCTGCGGCAGCTTCATGGTATTGTCCGATACGGCCGGCATCACCGCTGGCGATAATCGTACCTGTCAAGTCCATGATATTGATGTTGCGGTCAAGCCGTTCCATCGTTTCCTGAACGATTTCGGCGGCCAATTCAGGGGTTAGCATCAGCAGTCCTCCTCTACTTGCATCCTTTTGTATATTATAACTGAATTTGAGTTGAAAATAACTTCAAAATTTAGTTAAAAGCAATAAAGAAAGCGATTACGTTTTCGTGTATGATAAGGATAACAGCAGATAAGATCAGACGGGAAAGAGGATGAATGATGAAAATTGTAGTCGCACCGGATTCCTTTAAAGGAAGCCTGACGGCCGTACAGGTAGGCAATATCATGGCCCGGGCCCTGCTTCAGGAAATTCCATCAGCTGAAGTGAACGTGATTCCTATGGCGGACGGAGGAGAAGGTACAGTCGACGCCTTGGTCAAAGCGACGGACGGCAGCATCGTTCGGCTTCAAGTCACAGGGCCTAGAGGAGAGCGTGTGGACACGTATTATGGCGTCATTACGGATCAAGGAGAGCCTGCTGCGGTTATCGAAGCGGCCAATGTCATCGGACTGCCTATGGTGCCCAAGGAGCACCGGAATCCTCTGCACACGACGACCAGAGGGTTGGGTGAAGTCATTCGCAGCGCTCTGGATCAAGGCTATCGGCGATTGATCATCGGGCTTGGGGGAAGCTCGACCAACGATGGAGGATTGGGGCTTCTTATTGCGCTTGGAGCCCGTTTTACCTGCAAGGACGGACGAGCTGCGGAAGGATACGGCCGTGAGCTCGGGCAGCTGGCCGAGGCGGATTTGAAAGGCTTGGACCCGCGTCTTGCGGATTGCCGAATTACGATTGCCAGCGATGTGACGAATCCGCTGCTCGGGCCGGAGGGCGCTTCCCACATCTTCGGTCCGCAAAAAGGAGCTTCTCCCGAGATCGTACTTCAATTGGACAAAGGCATGAAGTCATATGCTGACCTGCTGGAGGCCCGAATGTCCCTTAGTCTGCGGGATCAGCCGGGAGCCGGTGCCGCAGGAGGGCTTGGCTTTGCGCTGTTGGCCCTGGGAGCGAATATGGTTCCCGGCGCTCGATTGGTGGAAGAAATGTCCGGTTTGAAGCAGCGGATCGATGAGGCGGATTGGGTGATGACCGGAGAAGGCCGAAGCGACGGGCAGACTTTGTTCGGCAAGCTTCCATATCATGTGGCGCAACTGGCCAAGGAAGCAGGAAAGGAAGCTATCCTGATCTCCGGCAGTCTCGGAGACGGCAGCGAACGGCTTACGCCCCATTTTGCCGGCTGCTTTTCTGTCGTACGCGGCCCCTCGACACTTGAGGAATGCATGGAGGATGCCGAGAACCATTTGTTTCAATGCACGCTGAACGTAGCCCGTTTGTTGTATAAAGCTTCAATCAGATCATAAGGAGGAACCATGCGTACATGAAAATCGTTGTGTTGGACGGATATACCCTGAATCCGGGGGATTTGAATTGGAAGGGTCTGGAGGAACTCGGGGAAACGGTCATTTATGACCGTACCCCTTCAGACGAAATCATTCGTCGGGCCGCGGAGGCCGAGATTGTGCTTACAAACAAGACGCCGCTCTCGGCGGACACGCTTTCGCAGCTGCCGAAGCTGCGCTATATCGGTGTTCTGGCTACCGGATATAATGTGGTAGATATCCAGGCGGCCAAGGAGAGAGGAATTCCCGTTACGAATATACCGGCATACGGAACGAACTCCGTGGCGCAATTTGTATTCGCTCTGCTCCTGGAGCTGTGCCACCGGACACAGTGGCACAGCGATGCCGTTCACGGGGGGGAATGGTCGCGAAGCATTGACTTTTGCTTCACCAAGACGTCCCAAGTAGAGCTGGCCGGCAAGACGCTGGGCCTGATCGGGCTTGGGCGCATCGGTACCCAAACGGCCAGGATTGCCCGCGCTTTCGACATGCGGGTCATCGCAGTCGGCAGCGGCAGAAGCGTACCTCCGCAGGTGGAGGGAGTCGAATGGGTGGAGCTGAATGCGCTTTTGGAGCAGTCCGATGTGGTCAGCCTTCACTGCCCGTTGACACCTTCCACGGAAAAGTTCATCAACGCGGAGCGAATCTCGCGTATGAAGCCTTCGGCTTTTCTGATCAACACCTCGCGAGGTCCTTTAATTGAAGAGAAGGATTTGGCGGCAGCGCTCAATGAAGGGCGTTTGGCCGGAGCGGCTCTGGATGTGCTCTCCGTCGAACCGCCGACGCAGGACAATCCGTTGTTCGGAGCCCAAAACTGCATCATTACTCCCCATATGGCTTGGGCTACTAGAGACGCGAGAGCAAGATTATTGGATACAGCCGTAGGCAACGTGCGGGCTTTTCTTGAAGGCCGGACGGTTCATGTGGTAAATTTGTAAAAAACAATCCTTTTTTATCCAATTTGGAGGGGGAAAAATGACCATGAAACTGGCTTTTATCGGACTTGGCAATATGGGGCTCCCAATGGCTCGGAATTTGGTGAAGGCGAATTACGAAGTGTACGGCGTCAATCGAAGCAAGGCCAAAGAAGATGCTTTCGTGAATGCCGGAGGGAAAGCGGGACGATCCGCAGCTGAATTGGCTCAGGATGTGGATGTACTGATGACCTGCCTTCCCATGCCCGCTGATGTGGAAAAAGTGTTCCTCGGTGACGACGGAGTCATTCCAAACGGCCGGAAGGGATTGATCCTGATCGACTTCAGCACGGTATCTCCCGACCTGAACCGAAAGATCGCAGCCAGAGCGGAAGAAGCCGGCATGTTCTTCCTGGATGCTCCTGTCAGCGGGGGAACCGTAGGAGCCGAGCAGGGCACGCTGTCCGTTATGGTGGGCGGGGAGAAGGCTGTATTTGATCAGGTTCTTCCCATTTTAGAGGTCGTCGGAAAGAACATTTACCATGTTGGCGCGACAGGCAGCGGTAACGTGGTGAAGCTGATCAATCAGCTGATGGTCGGAATACATACCCAGGCCGCGAGCGAAGCGATGGTGCTCGGTGAAGCTATGGGCGTTTCCAAAGAGACGCTGCATCAAATATTAAGCGCCAGCTTCGCTCAGAGCCGGATTTATGACCGGCACTACACGCAATTTGTGCAGAAGAATGCATTCGAGCCGGGCTTCGCTTTAAATTTGCTGCACAAAGACATGACCTTGCTCGAGTCGATGGCTCAGGAAAGCGGCACCCCGATTCCGCTCGGTTCTTATGCCGGGACGATGCTCGCATCCGCGAAGGCCGGAGGATTCGGCGACAAAGATATGTCGTCCATGTACTTATACAACAAAGAACGCGCAAGCGTGAAGACAGAGCGGAAGTATTTTGCCGTGTTCCTTCCCATGAAGGATGCGGAAAAAAGTCAGATCTATCGTCCTCAGCATCTGGCCTTTCTGGAGGAGCAGCGCAATGCGGGCAGGCTCTTTGCGAACGGCCGCTTCGCGGACGGAGGCGGCGGCTTGGTCGTTTACATCGCGCAAAACGAAGAAGAAGTGAAATCGTGGGTGGAACAGGATCCTTATATTGTTCAGGGGGCCAGAAGCTACGAAATTCACGAGTGGGATCTGGTGAAAGGCCACTTGTTTTAAGGTTTCATTGTCCTTAAGGCCGTCCGGTTTCCATACGGTTTCATTCGATAAAAAAAGCCTGCAGCTCCTTCCGTCAGGAAGGTTTGTCTGCAGGCAGGAGGATCCGCTTCGGCGGATCCTTATCATTTTATAAAAGATGATAAAAGCTGGATGTTATTGGTTAGTTCACGATGACATATACCGTCGTTTTCTTCTTGGCATAGCTTACCGTAACCGTCGCCTTCCCTTTCCCGGTAGCTTTGATGATCCCGTCCTTCACATCGGCAACGCGAATGTTGGACGAGGTCCATAGCGCCGGAACGCTAACATCTTCCTCCGACAGGTCAGCAAAGGTAGCGGTCGCTTTTACCTTTGCAGTGGCCCCCTGCTTCAACTCTACCTTAACAACGTCCGTTTTCAAATATTTCAGCTTGTCGACCTCTGTAGGAATCGCAATGCTTTTGCCGCCAAAAGATACGGAGATCGTCGCATTGCCTGCGGATACGCCCGTTACTAAACCATTGTTTACATTGGCGATTTTATAATTGCTTGATTTCCATTGAGCGCTGGCGGTTACGTCTTTTTTGCTTCCGTCCGAAAGCGTGGCGGTCAGCGTAATTTGTTCCGTAGACCCGGATTTCGTGGAAATGAACCGCTTATCCACCTCCAACGTCTGTACGACACCGATCTCTACAGATATCGAGACCGTTTTGCCGCCGTATTTTGCCGTAATCGTAGCTTTTCCGCGAGAGACTGGAGTCACCGTGCCCTTATCCACCGTGACGATCGCGGTATTGCTCGATGTCCAATCCGCTTCCGCCGTTACATCCTTGACCGTTCCGTTTGCATCGGTGGCATTTAACGTAATCGCCCTCGTTTCGTTCAAATCGAAGTGAAGAAAAGCCGGATTTGCCGTCAGCTTGTCGGCCATATCCACTTGAACCGTAAAGGTCACCGTCTTGCTTTCAAATGACGCCGTAATGGTCGCTTCCCCGGAGCCAACAGCAGTAACCACACCCGCATCAACCGATGCCGCTTTGGCATTCGAGCTTGTCCATTCGGCTTCCGTGGAAACCTTCTTTGTCGTACCGTCCGTATACGTTGCAGTCAAGTCAAGAGCTTGAGCCGCTCCTTTTTTTAAAGACAGGATGGTCTGGCTTGTTGTAGTCAAGCTTTTCAGCACGCCGACGGATACTTGGACGGTTGTCGATCTTGTTCCGTACTTGGCCGTAATCGTAACAGCCCCGGTACCTACACCGGTAATCTGGCCTTTGCTTACTTCGGCGATGGCCGAAGAGCTTGTCGACCATTCCGCTTTATCGGTAATATCCACGGTTCTTCCGTCGCTGTAAATGGCGCTTAGTGTAACCTGTTCGTAGCCGCCGACTTGAAAGCTGACGGTTTTCAAGCTTGGCTTGATCGTAATCGGGATGTCCACGGATACTTTAATCGCAACGCTTTTACCGCCGTAATTGGCCGTCACGGTTGCTTCACCGGCTTTATAAGCGGTTACCTTGCCGCTCAAAACGGAAGCGACGGCATCATTGTCAATCGACCATTTGGCCTGGTCCGTTACATCTTCCTGCGTACCATCAGCATATGTGGCCCATAATACGATGGAATCGCTTTTGCCCGTTTGCAGATCCAGCGTATCCTTTTCCGGCTCCAGCCTTTTCGGCACATCGACGTCGACGGTCACGGCCGCTGTTTTCTGACCGTATTTTGCCGTAATGATCGCTTCGCCCGATGCATTGGCAAACAATTTGCCTTTGACGACGCTAACGACAGCTTCATTGCTCGAAGACCATTCCGCCCGGCCGGTAATTTCCTCTGTGTTTCCTTCGGCGTAGCTTGCCGTCAGCTTCAACTGCCGGGTGTCGTTCTTTTTCATTAATATGTTTTCCATTCCGAGATCGAGCTTGATGGCATGATCGACATCCACTTTAATCGTGGCCGATTTCGTTCCGTAAGATCCGGTGATCGTCGCCTGTCCCGGACCGTATCCGGTAATTTTTCCCTTCAGAACGTCGGCGATATCCGGGTTGTCCGATTCCCATTCAGCCTTGTCCGAGACGTCTTCCGAGGACCCGTCCGGATAAGTGGCCAGCAGCTGTACGGTATCCGAATCGTTTAATAATAAAGATACTTTCGATTTATCCGGATCGACGCGCTTCACAATTTCGATATTGACCGGGATAGATACGGACTGGTTGTTATATTTGGCCGAAACGATAGCCGTACCTGAATTTTGCCCCGTAACCAAGCCGTTGACCACCGTAGCGACCTGACCATTATCGATATTCCAATCGGCTTTCGAAGTCACGTCTTCCGAAGCACCGTCATCATAATAGGCGGTAAGGGTGACCTGTTCCGATTTGCCTTTGCGTAAATCGATGGTTTGCTTATCCTTGATCAGCGACCGGACACGCTTGTTCACGGTCACGTTTACGATCACGGTTTTTCCCAGGTAAGTCGCCGTGATGACGGCTTTTCCTTCTTTTTTTGCGGTGACCACTCCCGCGTATACCGATGCGATATCCGATGCTCCTGAATTCCAGTCCGTTTTAACCGTCACCTCTTCTGTCGTTCCGTTAGTATGCACGGCCGTAGCTGTTAAAGCTGCGGTGCTGCCAACCTCCAGCGTCAGCTCGTTTTTATTCAGCACCAGACTGGAAATTTCCGCAGCCATCGCGCTCATTGCGCCAAAGCTGCTTGATACGATCGTCAAAACAAGTAACCCCAGCAAAAGCTTTTTTGCCCGCAAGCCCATATAGTACCATCTCCTTAGTCATTTTTCTGATAGGTCAATCTTTGTCAAAAAAAGACCTTCTCCAGTCTCCCGGCTGCAAGCCCAATTTGGGCATTCTTCGTGACTTTGAAACCGCAATCCTCCTTTTAGATGAAAAGTCTTTCGTCTGAATAGGGGTCTCCATGAGCTCGTTTTCCTGCTTTGATCGACGACATAATTTTGGAAACCTCACCCATCGTATATCGACGGGATTCTTCAAAAATTTTAGTTTTGGAAGCTGAAAGAATGCTGAAAATGTACTCTTCGGATAAAACACTTAAGAAATAACGCCATCAGCATAAATAGAAATCTGTAAACTACCTTCAAAAACAAAAACAGGGCCGTCCCATAAGTCAACCCTGGAGTAACTGGATGACTGAGGGACAGCCCTTGTGATTTTCAGCGTAACAGTGACAATCTGCCGCCGAAGGCGGTTCTAGCCCTTTCAGCTGCTCCGGTTCGAGCGTCCGTGAAGAGAGGCATTGTGTGAGAGGATCCGTTTAATGCCTTCCGCTACACCCGATACAGAGTGCGCCGCTTTTGCCTGAACGTCAGGGTGGCTGGCAGCCATCGCAAAGCTGTGCGGCGTGACTGCGAACATGGATAAATCATTAAACGAATCGCCAAAGCAGGCGGTCTCCTCCAGCTTCATGCCCAAATGTTCAAGAAGCGAGAGCAGTCCGGTGCCCTTGGAGGTGTGCCGCGGCATGACATCCATGCAGTCCACATCAGAGATATAGGCATCAATGGCTTCGCCATACTTGCCTTTCAACACCTTCTGGAACTGCAAAAGCTCGCCGACATCGCCCATGAAGGAGATTTTGCCGCATACCAGCTGCCGGCCCAGCTTTTCCTGCAGGTCGTTCATTTCCACAAGCGGAGCCATCAGACGGCTGCTCAGCTCTTCCGCCCGTTCGCTCCAGCGTTCTACGACATAGCTGTCGGGGGCGGCGATCAGGGTCAGGAAGGGTGTACCGGAAGCCGCCTGCGCAAGATCCGCGATCAGCTCGCGTTCAAATGCGCTTTGATGAATCAGCTTTCCTTCCGCGGTGTGCACGTAAGCGCCGTTTTGGGAGATCGCGTGACCGGTAATCCCCAGCTCCTCCATGACGCTGACGATTTCGGGCCGCATTCTTCCGGAAGCGAATGCAACGGCAATCCCTTGTGCCTTTGCTTCTTGGAGCGCCTGTCTATCTTCCGGACGAACGGCCTTATGGTTGTGCAGCAGAGTGCCGTCCAAATCGCTGACAATCAATCGGATCATGGTTCGTTCTCTCCTTTGGCAATCATGATATTGATATCGTGGCGCAGCAGCGCTTCTTTCATCCCGTCCTCCGGCTCGCGGTCGGTGATCAGAATGTCGATGCTTTCCAGTCCGGCTACCCGGTAAAATTGGCGAAGCCCGAATTTCGTATGGTCCGCCAGCACAATGACCTGATCGCTTCTGCGCATCATTTCTTTCATCACATACCCTTCTTCTTCAAAAGGGTTTGTCAGTCCGTCGGGGGTAATCCCGCTGGTGCCGATGATCAGCTTGTCGGCCTGATAATCACGCAGCATTTCGAGAGTCCGTGCGCCAAAGATAAACCGGTGACGCGGATGCACGACGCCTCCGAGCAGATGGACGGTAATGCCCGGTCTTTGCGAGAGAAGTCCGGCGATGTCGATGGAATTGGTCACGATCACGTGCCCGTCCGTGCGCAGCTCTTCCGCCGCATTCATGACGGTGGTCGAGGCGTCCATGAACAAGTAGTCTCCTGTCTGCACCAAGGAGGCGGCCAGACGTCCGATGGCCCGTTTTACGGCGGGCTCCTCCTGAAGCCGGTCTCCGTAGCCCGAGACATCTTTATTGAGCCCGCGCCATATCGCGCCCCCGCGGGTACGCAGAATCTGGCCCTGCTCCTCAAGCTTGACGATATCCCGGCGAGCCGTATCCCTCGAAACCTGAAACAACTCGCAGATGTCTTCGACGGAGATTCGCTGATGCTGCCGAATATGCTCCAAAATGGCGATCAATCGCTCCTCTTGGTACATGGTCCGCTCCTTTCAACCCTTCGTTTTTATCAATTATAAGCATTATTACTTAAATTGTGCAAGCATTTATAAGTGATTGTAAGTATTTTCTCGCAGATATGGCAAATCAGAGATTCGTTCCATGCTCCCGAATATGTTACAATGTCATGAGAAGTTGCAAAGTGATTATTTTCAAAGGAAGGAAAAACCTGATCGTGGCTACTGCAAAACCGAAATCAAAACCGAAGCTGTTAGAACTGGACGTCGTCCGGGCCATCGCCATACTGGCGGTGCTGATTATTCATTCGACGTCGGATGCTACCGTGGAGCTTCCGATTGGAAGTGGCTCACAGGCCATGTATTTGGCGCTGAACAAGCTGAGCAATTTTGCCGTTCCGGTCTTTATTATCGTGAGTGGAATCGTACTTTTTTACAAATATCAGGGCGAAAGCTTTGGCGGCAAGCAGGTGCTTCAATTTTACGTCAAGCGTGTGAAGCATGTGCTCTTTCCCTATGTGCTCTGGTCGTTGTTCTATTACTTGTACAACCAGTGGATTTTCGACAGGGAAAACTTGCATATGGATTGGTCCAGGTTCGCCGATTTGCTGCCATGGGCCGAGGCATCTTATCATTTGTACTTTATGGTGATTATCGTCCAGTTTTATTTGCTGTTTCCGCTGATGATGTGGCTCTGCCGGTTTGCCTGGTTCAGGAGAAGCCTGATATGGATCGGTCTTGTCATTCAGGCGGTCTTTTACTCCTACAACCATTGGGTGGAGCCGATCAACCACATGCCGTCGCTTTGCGTCAATTATTTCAGCATGTTCACGCTGGGCGGCTGGATCGGTCTTCATTATGAGACGTTTGCCGCCTGGCTGAGAAGACATACCGCATGGGTGCTGCCGGCTGCCGTCGTCATAGGCTGCAGCTTCCTGGGACTGTTCATGCTGGAGGGTCGGACAAGCATTGTTCTTGACGGAGCCTGGTATCATGTGCTCTTCTTCGTTTATGCGGCGTTCGCAGGGCTGAGCTTGATCCGGCTGGGACAATTGCTGATTCGCTTCGCCATGCCTGCGGCCCGGGCGCTAATGGCGCTGGGGGCCGTTTCCTTCGGGATTTATTTGATTCATCCGGCGGTGCTGACTTACTACCGCACTCATTTTCCGAATGAAAGCGGAGCGATCGGGCAGTACCATCTGTATACCTTTACGGCGTTCGCTCTGAGTCTGATCATTCCATGGATTCTGACTTACGCATACGGATTGGCTGTCCGGCTGCTGCGCCGTCCCAAGCCGAAGTCGTCTGCACAAGGAGCCTGAACGGTGATATTCGGACCTCATCCTTCATACAATGGATTGTACAAGTCTTTTGAGAGGGAGGAGGGCATGCAATCATGAAAGGAATCAAAAATATCGTATTTATAGGGCTGACGCTGGGCATGCTGATTTACGCTGTACCGAAGCTTAAAACGACGGGGCTTGACTGGTCGCTTGAATCGGTATTCGGACTCGGCTGGATCGCTTTTGCTCTGCTTGTAGTGGCGGCCCATTTGCATCAGCTGCTGGGCGTGGAGGAAGAAACGAAACGGGAGCTTTTGAAGGTGAAGCGCATGAAGCGGTGGAAGATGGAGCAGGCGCTGCAAGGCAGACGCAAGCTGCTGCAGGTAAAAAAATAATGGATACGCAAAAAAGGCCTTTTTTCCTGTACAGGGTGAAAATGGCCTCTTTTTTGCGTACCGTTGTCCTTGTTCGGTTCTGCCGGATTAAATGAGCAGGGTGATGGCAAGCAGATCGAATAATACAAGAGGTAAAATGACATTGCTGTAGTACGAATAGTACGGAAAGTAAGGATAAGGACCAGGCAGTAAAGCCCGGCTGTGTCCCGGCAGCGTTTGCAGGTATAAGTGGTGGTTGTCGACATGCACGATGATGCCGTCGAAGGTCTGGCCGTGAACGGTTTGTACGCGCACGGGCTTGTGTACGTGTTGGGAGCACACGTGAAGAAGTTTTTCTTTGCACTTGCCGATGACTTCCAAGGCATTGGCTTCCAACTCGTAAATGGGCTGCTGCTGCCCTGCATGGGGAGCCTTCTCCATGATGATCGGACACCTCCTAAGGATGCAAGCTACTTCCATCCTATGCAGGCAAATCACGAAATATTAAGTATAAAATGTTGTAAAACGGTCGTATGAAAAGCAAAAACCGCCGGAAGCCCCGGACGGTTCGTATGGCTTTTAGCGCTTGAAGTGGAAGTAATTGCGAAGACCTGCGTAGAAATTAAACAATCCCAGAAGAAGGCACACCGTACCGAAAATTCGCCTGATAACCGAATCCTCAAAGAAGAACAACTGGGTGATGGAGATGATAATCAGCATGATCCCCATCGCAATATTCATCTTGGATGAGAGCAAGCCTCCGCGCTTCGGGTCCGTCTCTCTGCGGAAGCGATAGCTGTAAAAAACGGAAAAGCCAAGTGCGATGAAAATGAGTGTGCTGAGAGCGATCTGAATATTGGCAATCATGTTGGAAAGGCACATCCTTGTCGACAGGTTACATTCTTTAGTAATCACTTTACCGATTTCCGCCATGAAAATCAACCGGTTACCACCTGATGAATCGGGGGCGATCACGCCATCGGAATTCGTTTCCATTCCTTGACCGTGACCCAAACCTTGAGCTCCGTTTGCGTCAAGACGATCCATCTGACCGATTGGACGATGTAGTCCTTGTCCAGAACCCCTGTATACGGTTTTTCTTTTAGAATCTGCTCGTACACATCCGGCATGGCTGCAAAATCCGAAATTTTGCGGCCGACGATAATTTTTTTGAGCTCGCCGTGGATTCGGCGCTTCAGCTCGCTTTCCGTTATTTTATCCAATGGAGAATCGTCGGCCGATTCCACATAAATATTCAGCAGGTTGATCGTATTTTGTTGATTTTTGTTTTTTTTCAAGTCCTCCACTTCCCCCTCCAATCTGACATTTTCAGACACGAGTTCCCTGTTCTGAACGATCATCATATTAAGGCGCTGGTTATAGATACTTAGAAAAAGTGCGGCGCCGATGATCATGCCGGCAATCAGCAATCCTACCGCACGCAAAACATTTCCTGCCGATTCGTGAGGGGGAATTTTCAACCGCTGCTCCCTCCCTTGCAGATCCATTGAATAAGCGTCGTGCCCATATGGGCCCCGATAAATGCGCACACGATGTACATGATTTGTTGAATGGCAGGAGAAATGTGGCCGTCATGAAAATGAGTTTCGATCGCCCGGATCGGATCAATCGTTCCGCCGATGGCGGCAACCATAGCCCATATTTTGATCTGCTCCGACACATTCATCATTTTGTATACGGGAGGCTCCAATGTAATGACGGCGCTGATTCCCGCCAGCATGGTTCCCCCAAAAACAACCCCGAACGCCACGAAAAAATCCAGCAAGCATTTGGATAAAAATACCGCCATCATTTCCACCCTTTCCCGTTCTTTGACTGTTCGCTATAGGGCGGACCCATGCTGAAAGAGGTTGTCCCCCGTAAGCAGCCTGCCGGCCCCGACCCTCGAATGCTTCTTCATCTAAATATATGGCACACTTGTTCGCCTTATGCTAAAATAGGTACAAGATTTTTTTTGAGGGATTCAGTAAGTATAGGAGGCGGCCCGGATGGGCGATATCGATTTTGTCCATTTGCATGTGCACAGCGAATACAGCTTGCTTGACGGCGCCGCACGCATTCAGGATCTGGTTCAGCAAGCGGCCGAGCTTGGCATGGAGGCTTTGGCGCTTACGGACCATGGCGTGATGTACGGTGTTATTCCTTTTTACCGCGCGTGCAAGGAACGGGGCATCAAGCCGATCATCGGCTGTGAAATGTACTTTACTGCGGGTTCATTACGTACAAAGGGCACCAGACAGGAGCAGCCCATCTATCATTTGATTCTGCTCGCCAAAAATCAGACCGGCTATCAAAACCTGATGAAGCTTTGTTCCATTGCGCATATGGAAGGCTATCATTACAAGCCGAGGATCGATCTCGAACATCTGGAGCGCTATTCGGAAGGACTGGTGTGCACGAGCTCCTGTCTGGGGAGCGAGGTATCCCAGCATTTGCTGCACGGACGCTATGAGGAAGCGAAGGAAGCGGCGCTCAGGTACCGGGCGATATTCGGAGACGATTTTTTTCTGGAGCTGCAGGATCACGGGCTTCCGGAGCAAAAAAAAGTGATGTACGAGATGATCAGGCTTGGCCGTGAGACAGGGATTCCGCTGATCGCCACCAATGACGTGCATTACGTACGGGAGCAGGATCATGCGGTGCAGGATATATTGCTGTGCATCGGCACGGGCAAAACCGTGGAGGACGAAGAGCGGCTCCGCTTTCATTCTTCACAGCTGTATCTCAAGAGTAAAGACGAGATGGCACGGATGTTCGCCCATGTACCGGAAGCGATAGCGAACACGGCGGCTGTTGCTGAACGCTGCAATCTGGAGCTTGAATTTGGGCGGTTCATCCTCCCGCAGTTCGATCCGATTCCGGAAGGGTTAACGGCCGGCGCGTATCTTGCGGAGCTTTGCGGGCAAGGGCTTAAAAGACGCTACTCCGCTCTCAAGGAATGGCAGGACGCGGCGTGGAGGGAAGCGGTGGAGCAGAGGCTTCAGTATGAGCTCGACGTCATCGAAAGGATGGGTTACTCCGATTATTTTCTGATCGTGTGGGATTTCATCCGTTTTGCGCATGAACGGGGCATCGCTACGGGACCGGGACGCGGCTCGTCCGCGGGCAGTCTGGTTGCCTACACGTTGAATATCACGAATGTGGATCCGATTCGCTACAACCTGCTGTTTGAGAGGTTTCTTAATCCCGAGCGGGTGTCGATGCCCGATATCGATATCGATTTCAGCGATCTTAGACGCGATGAAGTCATTGACTATGTGGTTCAAAAATACGGCAGGGATCGGGTCGCCCAGATCATCACCTTCGGTACGATGGCCGCTAAAGCGGCGGTAAGGGATGTGGGACGGGCGCTGAATGTGCCGTATAACGAAGTGGACCGCGCGGCGAAGCTGATTCCCAATCAGCTCGGCATGACGCTGGAGGAAGCGCTGCGCGTCAGTCCCGAGCTGAAAGCGCTGGCCGACAGGCAGCCCAAGACGGCGGAACTGCTGTCGCTTGCCATGAAGGTCGAGGGCATGCCGAGGCATGCGTCTACACACGCGGCGGGCGTCATCATTTCGCGCGAGCCGCTGACCCAGTACGTGCCTCTGCAGGAAGGAAACGAGCAGACAGCGCTGACGCAGTATCCGATGGAGCATTTGGAAGCGATAGGGCTGCTCAAAATGGATTTTCTCGGACTGCGTACGCTTTCCATCATTGAGCGTACAGTGGAGTGGATCCGCGAGCAGACCGGTAAGGCTCCGGACTGGACACAGGTGCCGATGGACGATCCGGCGACCTACGAACTGTTGGGCCGCGGAGACACGACTGGCATATTTCAGCTCGAATCGCAAGGGGTTCGGCGCGTGCTCAAGGAGCTGAGGCCGTCGGATTTTGAAGATATTGTCTCGGTTCTCGCCCTGTACCGGCCGGGCCCGATGGAGTTTATTCCGAAGTATATCGGGGGCAAGCACGGACAACTGCAGGTGGAATATCCGCATGAAGCGCTGGAACCGATTCTTCGGGATACTTACGGCATTATTGTTTACCAGGAACAAATCATGCAAATCGCTTCGCTGATGGCCGGCTTCAGTCTGGGGGAAGCGGATTTGCTGCGCAGAGCGGTCAGCAAGAAGAAACGCGAGGTACTGGATCAGGAACGGTCCCACTTCGTTCAAGGCAGCTTGGGACAGGGCTACAGCGAAGCCGAAGCGAACCGGGTGTACGACATGATCGTCCGCTTCGCGGACTACGGATTTCCGCGGGCTCATGCGACGGCTTACGGCGTTTTGGCGTTCCAGACGGCTTATTTAAAGGCTCATTATCCTGTGCAGTTCATGGCTTCGATGCTTACCGCAGTCATGGGCAGCCACCATAAAGTGGCGGAATACGTGGACGAATGCAGGCGGATGGGCATAGCGGTACTGCCGCCGGATGTGAACGAGAGCGGCTTTTTGTTTACCCCGGTCCAAACCCGGGAGGGCGGCGCCATTCGTTTCGGGCTGGCAGCCATCAAAAATGTCGGCACAACCGCGATCGAATCGATCCTGAAACAGAGGGAATCCGGTCCCTACCAAAGCTTGATCGACTTCTGCCGACGCATCGATCTGCGGGTATGCAACAAGCGCGTGATGGAATCATTGATTCAAGGGGGCGCCTTCGATTCGCTGCCGGGACACCGCGCTCAGCTGCTGGCGATGCTGGAGGAGGCCATCGATGCGGCCGTCAAGTGGCGAAAGGACCGCGAGGATCTGCAGCTCGTTCTGGAAGGATTTGGGTTTACGGAAGAGGTGAATTGGGAGGTAGAATATCCGGATATCCCTCCATTTACGTTGACGCAGCAGCTTGAGCTGGAAAGAGAACTGACCGGTCTTTATATCTCCGGCAGTCCGCTTGACGAGTTCGAGTCCAAACTGCATAAGCTTGAGCTTGATCCTTTGTCATCGCTGCAAGAATATCCTGACGGAAGCGATGTGATGGTAGCCGGGCTGGTCACGGCAAGCAAGACGATCGTGACCAAGAAAGGCCAGCCGATGGCGTTCATGGAACTGGAAGACCGTGTCGGCAAAACGGAGGTTGTCCTCTTCCCGGAGGTGTGGAAAAAATACGCTCCGCTCGTGCAGAAGGGAAAGCCGGTGCTCATCATGGCCAAGCTGCAGCTCGGAGACGAGGACTATAAGCTGTTTGCCAACCAGCTGCTGGCGCTGGACGACCCGCACCTGGAGCAGAAGGCGGTCAAACCCGCTGCTTCCGCGGCGGGAGGCAAGTTTTCCCGAAGCGAACGAGGGCCGTCCCCGCCAGCCCGCAGGCAGCCGGCTGCGCCGAAGGCCGCCGGGGCCTCGGCTGCTCCGGTATCCCAGCGGGTGTATATCCGAATCCCCGCGCAGCATGAGCAGCCCGGCGTTCTCTCCGAGCTGAAGCGGCTGATTGCGCAGCATACAGGGGCACTGCCGGTTGTACTCTACTATGAGAAAAGCCAAAAAACGCTGGGCTTAAGCGATAAATACAAGGTAAGGCCCTCTCCGGAGCTTTTCCGGCGCATTGAAGAGCTGCTCGGTAAAGAATGTGTAAAAGTGAAATAATTCCGTCTTCCTCCGCATACATTTAATAACCCGTACGGCATCGGCGTGCTGCCGACCGATCTGATGGAACTGGAGGAGGCGTTGTTTTTATGCCGCATCAATCAATTGTCGAATATCTGGAGAAGCGGGGCGTGAGTGTCGAAAGTATTGCCGATATCGTGTACAAGCTGCAGCATCCCTATAATCCGGCGCTTTCCAAGCAAGCTTGCGTGAACAGCGTAATGACCGTTTTAAAAAAAAGGGAAGTGCAATATGTGTTGTACACCGGAATTGCGTTGGATGAGTTGGCGGAGAAAAAGCTGCTTCCCGAACCGCTGCAGGGATTGATGGAAACAGACGCCCCCCTGTACGGTGTGGACGAAACGCTCGCGCTTGGGATCGTTCATGTGTACGGAATGATCGGACTGACCAGCTTTGGATTCCTGGACAAGCAGAAAATAGGCATTATCCGGGACTTGAATAACCATAAAACGGGGATTCACGTGTTTCTGGATGACCTTGTTGCGGGACTTGCCGCAGCGGCTTCGGCGCGCATTGCCCACAAGCACCAGGATGAATTGGACGGCCTTCCTCCGGTTGAATGAAGTCTTTTTTGGCGAAATGCCGATGATATTTAAGAAATCAGATCTCCCCGAAAAGCGCTAAGGTTCGGTTGCGGGCAAAAGAGCACTTATGATATCATTAATCCAATATGTCCGTGATTCAGAACGTGGGCCATAAGTTGTATCCACATTACTGAATCACCTTGACAAACGCTCGCGTCCTCAGCTTTCCTTATGAAAAAGGTTGATTTGCCAAGCTTTAGGACAGCGCTGCCGTTTTAACCTTGGGGAGGTCTTTTTTTTCATGTGGACGGTAATCTATATCGCTCCGACAGCCAAAATCGCTGAGAGAATCAAGCAAAGACTGACGGAAGAGGGCTTTCTTGTACAGGTGCGCGCGATCAACATGACAAAAAATCAATTTGAAATTTTAGTTCCCGAAGGCGAATTGGAAGAGGTTCAAGAGGTTCTAAACACCATTTTGCATAGATCATAGCCACAAGTACCGTTTGGGCACGGACAAGTCCATCATTCGCAAGTGAGGTGTAGACGTGCAGTTCAAAGATTTATTTCAGAAAAAAAGAAAATACGCCACTGTTCCATCGGCGGACAGGCCTGCGCCCAATGCTCCGGTTGATGGAGCGATCGACGTTCCCGAGGAGCGTCCGAAACGTGAAATTCCCGAAGGACTGATGAACAAGTGCCCGAGATGCGGGACCATCCAGTATAACAAGGAACTGGACAAGAACCTGAAGGTGTGTGCCGCGTGCGATTATCATTATAAACTCAACGCGGTTGAGCGCATCCAGATGACGATGGACGATGGCGAGTTCACGGAATTCGATAGTGAATTGGGCTCGGAAGATCCGCTGGGCTTTCCCGATTACGTGAACAAATATAACAAAGCTGTTGAAACTACGGGGATGCAGGATGCGGTGATTACCGGCGAGGGAACCATCGGCGGATACCCGGTTATCGTAGCGGTGATGAGCTTCGATTTTATGGGAGGCTCGCTTGGCTCGGTCGTAGGAGAAAAAGTGACAAGGGCTATTGAACAGGCCATTGCCAAACAGCGGCCGGTCATTATTTTCTCGACGTCGGGCGGAGCGCGGATGCAGGAGAGCATTCTCAGCTTGATGCAGATGGCCAAAACGAGCGCGGCCCTGGCCAAGCTGAATGAGCAGGGGGGACTGTACATCTCCGTTATTACGGACCCGACATTCGGAGGCGTGTCTGCGAGTTTCGCTACCTTGGGCGATTATATCATTGCTGAACCGGGAGCGGCTTTCGGCTTTACAGGACGCCGGGTGATCGAGCAGACGATTCGTCAGAAGCTACCGGATAACTTTCAAACCGCCGAATTCAATCTCAAGCATGGACAGGTCGATTTCGTGGTGCACCGAAAAGAAATGCGGACCATGCTGACCAAGCTGCTTAGCATGCATACGGTAAAGGAGGAGACGGCCAGTGGCAAGTGAAATGCCTTTTGAGCTGCCGCTTGTCGAGCTTCGCGCGAAAATCGATGAGCTGCGCAAATTCGGAGAGGAAAAGAAAATTGATTTCTCGGACGAAATTGACCGGTTGGAGCAGCGATATCAGCAGTTGGAAGCCGAATTGTACTCAAGCATGACCACACAACAGAAGATGCAGGTGGCCCGCCATCCTCAACGTCCTACGACGCTCGATTACATTCAATACTTATTCACGGATTTTATTGAGCTTCATGGCGACCGTGTTTATGGGGACGACTTAGCCATCGTTGGCGGAATAGGCCGTTTTAACGGGATTCCCGTGACGGTCGTCGGACACCAGAAGGGCAAGGATACAAAGGATAATATCGCCCGCCATTTCGGCAGTCCTCACCCGGAAGGATTCCGTAAAGCGCTGCGTCTGATGAAGCAAGCCAATAAATTCAACCGGCCCATCATTACATTTATTGATACCAAAGGCGCTTATCCAGGGAATGCGGCAGAAGAACGGGGTCAAGGTGAAGCCATCGCGCGCAATCTGCTTGAGATGGCGTCCATGCGAGTGCCGATTTTATGCGTGGTGATCGGTGAAGGCGGCAGCGGAGGTGCGTTGGCGCTTGGCGTCGGCAATCGCGTGTTTATGCTTGAAAATTCGATCTATTCCGTGATCAGTCCGGAGGGTGCGGCCTCGATTCTATATAAAGACGCGTCGAAATCGATGGAAGCGGCCGAAGCGATGAAGATTACGGCTGATGAAATTTTAAAGCTCGGTGTGATCGACGCGATTATTCCGGAACCGAAGGGCGGGGCTCATCGGGATGTTGTCATGCAGGCTGAATCCATAAAACAAGTATTATGGGCGCACTTGCAGGAGTTAATGAAAATGACAGAGAAAGAATTAATGGAAGACCGTTATAAAAAATTTAGACAAATCGGTCGGTTCACAACCATTCAGGAGGGTAACCACAACCATGCGTAAAACCAAAATTGTTTGTACCATCGGACCGGTCAGCGAATCGCTGGACATGTTCAAGAAGTTGATCAACGCGGGAATGAACGTCGCGCGGCTCAACTTCTCCCACGGCGATTTCGAAGAACATGGCGCCCGGATCGCCAATGCCCGTAAAGCTTCTCAGGAGCTGGGAAAGAACCTTGCGATTTTGCTGGACACAAAGGGTCCGGAGATTCGCACAGGCAAGCTGAAGGACGATCAGAAGGTCGAGCTGATTCAAGACCGGCTGATTACGCTCACGACTGAAGAAGTGCTCGGCGATGCTGATCGCGTGTCTATTACATACAGGGATTTGTACAAAGATGTAAGAATCGGTTCCACGATCCTGATCGATGACGGCTTAATCGGGTTGAGTGTTGAGGATATTCGCGGTACCGATATCGTTTGCCGGATTAAGAATGGCGGATTGCTTGGCAGCAAGAAAGGCGTAAACGTACCCGGCGTCAAAATCAATTTGCCGGGGATTACGGAAAAAGATGCGAACGATATTATTTTCGGTATTCAGCAGGGAGTTGATTTCATCGCTGCTTCTTTCGTGCGTAAAGCGAGCGATGTCATGGAAATTCGTGAAATTTTGGAGCGTCATAACGCTGCTCACATTCAGATCATCTCCAAAATTGAAAATCAGGAAGGCGTAGACAACCTCGATGAGATTCTGGAAGTATCCGACGGACTGATGGTGGCGCGGGGAGACCTCGGTGTGGAAATTCCGGCGGAGGATGTACCGATCGTACAAAAAGCCATGATCAAAAAATGTAACCAGGTGGGCAAGCCGGTCATTACGGCAACGATGATGCTGGATTCGATGCAGCGCAATCCGCGTCCGACCCGTGCGGAAGCAAGCGACGTAGCCAATGCGATTTTCGACGGATCCGATGCCGTGATGCTGTCCGGTGAAACGGCGGCGGGAAAATATCCGGTCGAGTCCGTGCTAACGATGGCCCGGATTGCGGAGCGTGCGGAGCAGGCATTGGAACACCGTGAAATTTTCATCCGCCAAAGCAATGCTCAGCAAACCACGGTGACGGAAGCGATTAGCCAGGCGGTTGCCAACTCCGCTTTGGACCTTGATGCGAAGGCGATTCTGACCGCTACCGAAAGCGGCTATACGGCACGTATGGTTTCCAAATACCGCCCGAAAGCACCGATTATTGCCGTTACCCCGGATGACCGGGTATTGCGCCGATTGTCTCTCGTTTGGGGCGTTATGCCGGTTAAGGGCGAATCTTGCTCCTCCACGGACCAATTGTTCGAGCATGCGGTTGACGCCAGTGTCAAAACCGGTTTAGTCAGCCTTGGCGATCTGGTTATCATCACAGCGGGCGTACCGGTAGGACGTTCCGGAACGACAAACCTGATCAAAGTGCATCAAATCGGCGAAATGATTGCCAAGGGACAAGGAATCGGTACTCAGATCGCTACCGGAAAAGTGATCACGGCTCGCAGTGCGGAAGAGGCGAACGCCAAAGCAACCGAAGGGTGCATTCTTGTCACTCCTACGACAGATAAAGAATATATGCCGGCATTCGAAAAGGCCGCAGCCGTCATTACGGAAACGGGCGGGATTACTTCCCATGCAGCCGTGGTTGGTATCAGCCTTGGCAAGCCTGTGGTCGTTGGTGTAGTTAACGCGCTGGAGATTCTAAAGGACAATGAAGAAGTCTCCATATATCCCGAAGTGGGCGTCATCTACTCCGGACGGGCTCGGGTACTGTAAGAATGCCCCGGGCATACAAAAAGAGCGGACCCGCTTGCGGGTGCGCTCTTTTTTCTATAATATAAGACTTTATAAGTTGATCGGCAGGGTCACGATTCTGATAGTTGAAGAAAAGGTTCATCCAAAACACGGACCGTTCTTCATTGAATGGGCTTCGATCGGAGCATTTATCGAATGAGAGGTGAAAACATAAACTATGAAAACATTTCGTCATCACATACGTGTGCGGTATCAGGAAACAGACCAAATGGGAGTCGTGTATCACGCCAATTATTTAAACTGGTTTGAAATCGGCCGAACGGAGATGATCCGGGAGATGGGCATGCCGTATCGGACTTTAGAGGCCAAGGGGCTGCTGCTTCCTGTTATTGAAGCGGATTTGAAGTTTCATCAGCCGGCCCGTTATGACGATTCGATTACAATCCTTACCCGGATTGCAGAGTTTAGTCACCTGCGCATTCGTTTTGAGAGCGAAGTTCACAGGGAAAGTGAGCTGCTGGTCAGCGGAGGCACCCGGCATGTGTGGCTGAACCGCGATTGGAAACCGGTCCGAATCGATAAAGAAGCGCCGGATGTATACACGCTGATCAAGGAATGGAGCTGATCCGTCCATGTTACGTTATGTTGTCATCGCATTGATTGTGATTCCGGCTTTGGAGCTGATCGTTATCTTTCAAATGGGTAAGCTGATTGGCGGTTGGCCCACCTTCGGATTGATGATCGTGACCGGTTTTTTGGGCGCATGGCTTGCGCGCAGAGAGGGCCTCAAGGTGTGGCGGCAGGCACAGAATCAGCTTTCTCTGGGCCAGCTTCCCGGGGATTCGATTGTGGACGGAATATGTGTGTTTACCGGAGGAATACTGCTGTTAACTCCCGGCCTTTTGACGGATGTGCTTGGATTTCTTCTCGTGTTTCCGCTTAGCCGTCCAATGTTTAAAGGTTGGATATACGCGTTATTACGCAAAATGGCAGACCGGGGAAATACTTATTTTTTTTGGCGCAGATAGGTCCTGACTATTTTTTCAGACATTTACATAAAATTAACAAAGTCTGCATCATCTCTTAACAATATCGAATTATGATGAACAATGTAGAAAAGGACAAGCGAAAACGGTGGATTTTCATGGAGGTCATAATGCGAATATGAAAGATACAACGGTCCGTGAAACGTCGAACAACTATTTGAATCGTGATTTGAGCTGGATTGAATTCAACAGACGTGTGCTTGAAGAAGCGCAGGATGCGGGGACGCCGCTGCTGGAGCGGGTAAAATTTCTATCTATCGTATCCTCCAATTTGGATGAGTTTATGAGTGTGCGGGTAGCGGGGATCATCGAGCAGATGAAAGCGGGTCATACCAAAAAAGATTTTACGGGCTACACTCCTGCCGGATTATTCAAGCGAATCATGAAACGGACGGCAAAGATGGTCGCGGATCAGTACAAGACTTATCGGGATCTCATGAGACAATTAGCCAAAGAAGGCATTATCTTTACGCGATATGATGATTTGAATGCAACGCAGCGTAAAGCCATGGACGAATATTATCACGAGATCGTTTTTCCCGTGCTGACTCCGATGGCGGTGGACCAGGCGCGGCCGTTTCCGCTGGTGCACAGCCAAGCGCTTTATTTGGCGGTGGTCTTGATGAAAGAAGGAGATAGCGAGGAGGAGGAACCTTATTTTGCCATTGTTCAGGTACCTTCGATTTTGAGCCGTTACATTGCCGTTCCGGGGCGGACCAACAGGAAGAAGCATGAATTTATTCAAATGGAAGATTTGATCGAAAAGCACATCCAGACCTTGTTCAGCGGCTATATTCCGGTGTCGGTACACGGCTTTCGGGTGACGCGAAATGCAGATCTTACGCTCAATGAAGAAGACGCGGAGGACCTGCTGGAGGAAATTGAAAACCAGCTGCGTAAGCGGCGTTGGGGGGATCCTGTTCGTTTGGAGGTTCAAAAAGGGATTCATCCTTACGCTCTGAACAAGCTGATTGACGAATTCGAAATCATTTCGGAATACATATTTGAAATCGACGGTCCGCTTGACTTGACCTATTTCATGAAGCTTGCAGCCTCGGTGCAGGGATACGATCATCTCCGCTATCCTCCGATTAAGCCGGTATATCCGCATGAGCTGGACGATGTCGAGGATTTGTTTGCCAAGCTTCGCGGGCAGGATGTGCTCGTCTATCATCCGTACGAGTCGTTCGATGCCGTTACCGACTTTATATGCGATGCAGCCTACGATCCTCAGGTCCTCGCGATCAAAATGACATTGTACAGGGTCAGCGGCAATTCCCAGCTTATTCAGGCGCTTGCACGCGCGGCTGAATCCGGCAAGCAGGTGACGGTCGTGGTGGAACTGAAGGCGCGCTTTGATGAAGAGCGGAATATCGCGTGGGCGAGAAAGCTGGAGCAGGCTGGTTGTCATGTGGTATACGGTCTGGTAGGGTTAAAGACGCACTGTAAAATCACCTTGGTCGTTCGTCAGGAAGCGGACGGACTTCGGAGGTACGTACACGTGGGTACAGGCAATTACAATGATAACACGGCTAAGCTTTATACGGACGTGGGATTATTTACTTCTCATAAAATCATAGGGGAGGATGCTTCCGCACTGTTTAACGAGGTAACCGGTTATTCCGCTCCCCATAATTGGAAAGCTTTCGGTGTGGCGCCGACCGATATGATGGAGAAGTTTTTCGAGAAAATCCGACGGGAGAAGAATAACGCCGCTGAGGGCAAGCCGGCTCACATTATTGCGAAGCTGAATTCGCTTTCGAACCAGCAAATGATCGATGAGCTGTATGCGGCGTCCCAGGCCGGCGTCCGCATCGATTTGATCGTTCGGGGAGTATGCTGCTTAAGACCGGGGGTTCCCGGCTTAAGCGAACATATAACGGTGCGCAGCATCGTTGACCGTTTTCTTGAGCATTCGCGTATTTATTACTTCGAGAACGCAGGCGACCCCGAGGTCTATATTGCCAGCGCGGATTGGATGACGCGGAATTTAACCCGCCGGATTGAATTGATGTGTCCTGTGTTCGATAAACAGAATGTGCAGTCGTTGATTAACGTTTTGCAGTTAAGCCTGCGGGACAATGTGAAGGCGAGACAGCTTCAATCGAACGGCATGTATGAACCCGTTCGATTGAAGGATGCTCCCCCGAGGCGGAGTCAATTCGAAGCGATGCGCATCAGGTCGTGGAAAACGACGTTTCCTGACAATGAAGCTGAAGACCCCAAATCTTCTTGAACTCCTTTTGCAACCCCTCGACCTCTCTGTATTCGGCAGAGGGGTCGTGTTTTCTTTTTAGGCGCAAATTCAATGAAGGGCCTTCGATGGAGACGGATTCAAGTTCAAGGGCCTGTGTTTCACTGGCATCCAGAGCAATGGCGAGACGAACCAGGGTTCCCAGCTTGCATATGAGCTCGATATCTGAATCCGAGATAATATCCTTGTGTTGAAGAACCGCTTGCAGCGTTCTGTTTTTTGCTTTGTATGTGGCGATCAGAGCGCAGAAAAGCAGCTCACGGTGGGTAAGTCCGTCGATTCTCGTATAAGCGATCATGTGAAACGTGTGCTTGGGAAATTGGTAATATTGCACGGAGGCGCCGATTCGGTACAGCTTGGATGCAATGCTGAGGCAAAGCCTCATTTTTGAATCGTGAAGCTGCAGCAGCTTGGTTTGAGCCAAAACGTCAAAAAGCTTCAGCGCGTTTTCATTTACACGGGCAATATGCACTTGGGGAGCCGTTGAATGCAGGCTTAAGAATTGGTCCGCACTGCGTTCTGCGATATGCAAATGCCCCGTATCCGGAGGACAGAAGCTCTCGAAAAAGAGTCCGTCCCGGAGGCCGGCCCCGCTAACAACATATTGCAATGCGCCAGTTGCCTGAAAGACCGTTTGCAGGATAATGACACCCGGCACGATAATATCGTAACGGTCCTTGGAAAGACCATCGACTTTTTTTCTCCTCTCTCCGGGCAAGTTCGAGAGCCATAGAGCCAGCTCGTCCATATCCTCAGGAGATATGACGTAGTTATGCGGGATAGGCAGTGAATATTTACGCTTGCGTTGGTTGATTTTACTAAGCGTTCGAACCCCGCCCCCAAGCCCGACAAGCGGAAGTCCGGGGTTTTGGCTGATCCAGGAATGCGCAGAGAGCGCCCGCTGGACCATTTGCCGGATACCGTTCAGTTGTTCTGCCTGGAATTCACCGTCCGGTGCAAACTTGCGGGTCGTATTTACGGCGCCGAATGGAAAGGAGACGCTGCGGAGCAGCTTCCGGTCGCGAAATAGGCTGATTTCCGTGCTGCCGCCGCCGATATCGACGAGATAACCGTCCGATATGTCCATCGTCTGGATCATTCCCAGAAATCCGAGCCGGGCTTCGTCCTCTCCGGACAGGATTTCAATGTGAAAGCCGGTTTGCTTCGTTAGGGCATCGACAATTTCCCGCGCATTTGTAGCGTTCCGGATCGCAGCCGTGGCAGCAGCGCGGCAGTCTGTGACGCCATGGGCATCACAGATGCGTTTGAAATGCGACAGCATGCGTACGATGTTTTGTATTTCAGCAGGAGGCAGGCCCCCGTCAGGTCCGATCCGCTGACTCAGCCGGGCAGATTCCTTGAATTCACCGATAACCCGATAGGCCCCGGTTTCGTGAAGCTCGTAGATGGCCAAGCGGATGGAGTTGGAACCGATGTCGATGATGCCGATTCTTCGGCTGTTGTTCATGGCTTTCTCCTCCTAGAGTTTTGCCGGAGCAAGACTTGATGCGTAACGAAAAAGATAAACTTATTTTAACATCGTTTGTCCAGCCTGCAAAACTTTGAAGAATGTGTTTACATCGGTTAAGAAATGTTTTGTACAGGGCCGTTTTCTTCGTTATGAGAATATTGGAAAGATAAAAATAGCATAATATCAAGTGTTTGAGTCCATACGAGTCATCAAGAAATGACCATGGGATAGCATATGTTTATTGTGCTGATAATGAACTTTTATGTCCAAATTTGTTCACATCGGTAGATAAATCCTTTATATTAGACTTATGTGAAATCGAACGCAAAAGGAGAGATTAACTTGACTGCTACCAAAGGATTGGAAGGAATTGTCGCTACTACCTCCTCCGTTAGCTCCATCATTGACGGTGTGCTCACCTATCGCGGTTATAATATCGACGACCTTGCGGAGAATGCAACATTTGAAGAAGTCGTATATTTGTTATGGTATGGCAAGCTGCCTAATCGCTCAGAACTGGACCGGTTGCTAAAGGATTTAAGTGAAAACGCTGCGATTCCTGCAGAAATCATCGACCAAATCAAATTATATCCAAAAAATGTAAATTCCATGGCTGCTCTGCGCAGTGCTGTTTCCAGCCTGGCTCTTTACGACGAAGAAGCAAATGATATGAGCAAAGAAGCCAACCTGCGTAAAGCGATCAAGCTGCAGGCCCAAATTCCGACGATTATTGCTACGTTTGCCCGTATTCGTGAAGGGAAAGAGCCGATCGCTCCGAAGGCCGGCGTTTCCATTGCCGAGAATTTCTTATATATGCTAACCGGCAAAAATCCTGAAAAAATTGCTGTTGAAGCGTTGGACAAAGCTCTTGTTCTCCACGCTGATCACGAGCTGAATGCCTCCACTTTTGCGGCTCGTGTTACCGTTGCCACGCTCTCCGATATTTATTCCGGCGTTACTTCTGCGATCGGAGCGCTCAAGGGACCTCTGCACGGCGGAGCAAACGAGGCGGTTATGGCGATGCTGGAGGAAATCGGTACGGTTGATAACGTTGCAAACTATATCAATGAGAAGCTGGCTAACAAGGAAAAGGTCATGGGCTTTGGCCACCGCGTATATAAAAATGGCGACCCGCGCGCGAAGCATCTTCAGAAGATGTCTCAGGAATTGGGTAAAATTACAGGCAATTTGAACTGGTATAACATGTCCATTCAAATCGAGGAAATGGTTACCGGTCAAAAAGGCCTGAAACCAAATGTGGACTTCTACTCCGCATCGGTGTATACTTCACTGGAAATCCCGCGCGACCTGTTTACCCCAATTTTTGCGATCAGCCGTACTTCCGGCTGGACAGCTCACATTCTGGAGCAGTATGATAATAATCGTCTGATCCGTCCACGTGCTGAATACACGGGTCCTTTGCATCAAGTCTTTGTTCCGATCGAGAAGCGCTAATGATCGGAGATTGAAATTTTTGCTTGATACCTAAACGGGCTGCTGCGGCGTCTTTTTTACCTCGGCTTTCATAGTAAGGCTTGAGACAAGCGCCGCGGCTCCCGTATGTTTTTGAGGGTATCCCTAATTCTCGGGTCAGTGCAAACTGGCTCCAATTTTACGAGGAGGTTTATATATCTATGGTACAATTTGAACAATATGCGCAACCGACAGAAGGCGAGCGTATCACGATCACGAACGGTCAATTGAACGTTCCGAACAATCCGATTATTCCTTTCATCGAAGGCGACGGTACCGGTCCGGACATCTGGGCGGCAGCCCAACGCGTGTTGGACGCAGCGGTAGAAAAAGCGTACAAAGGCGAGAAAAAAATCGCGTGGTATGAAGTGTTTGCCGGAGAGAAAGCTTTCAATAAATTTAACAACTGGCTTCCGGCCGATACACTTACTGCTATTCGTGAATACATTGTTGCCATCAAAGGGCCTTTGACTACTCCGATCGGCGGCGGTATCCGCTCCCTGAACGTAGCTCTTCGCCAAGAGTTGGATCTGTATGTATGTTCCCGCCCGGTTCGCTACTTCAACGGTGTACCTTCCCCTGTGAAACGTCCTGAGCTCGTGGACATGGTTATTTTCCGTGAGAACACAGAGGATATCTACGCAGGGATCGAATGGGCTTCAGGCTCGGAAGAAGTGAAAAAAGTCATTGCGTTCCTGCAAAACGAAATGGGCGTGAAAAAGATCCGCTTCCCGGAAACGTCCGGCATCGGTATCAAGCCTGTATCTTCCGAAGGTTCCAAGCGTCTGATTCGTGCGGCAATCGAATATGCGATCCGGCATAACCGCAAGAGCGTAACCTTAGTTCACAAAGGTAACATCATGAAATTTACGGAGGGTGCGTTCAAAAACTGGGGTTATGAGCTTGCTGAACAAGAGTTTGGCGACAAAACCTTCACATGGGCGCAGTACGATAAAATTAAAGAAGAGCAAGGCACAGAAGCAGCAAACAAAGCGCAAAAAGATGCGGAAGCCGCCGGTAAAATCATCATCAAAGATGCGATTGCGGATATCGCTCTGCAGCAAGTACTGACTCGTCCGACTGATTTTGACGTCATCGCCACACTGAACCTGAACGGCGATTACCTGTCCGATGCATTGGCGGCTCAAGTAGGCGGAATCGGTATCGCTCCTGGAGCGAACATCAACTATGTGACCGGCCATGCCATTTTCGAAGCAACTCACGGTACGGCTCCTAAATATGCAGGTCTCGATGTAGTTAATCCAGGCTCCGTTATTCTGTCCGGCGTTATGATGCTTGAGCATCTGGGTTGGCTGGAAGCGGCTGAACTGATCTACAAAGGTATGGAAACCGCGATCAATAATAAAACGGTAACTTACGACTTTGCACGTTTGATGGAAGGCGCAACCGAAGTGAAATGCTCGGCGTTTGCGGATGAGATCATCAAAAACTTCTAAATCGATTGCACCTTGATCCCTTTCTAAAGGAGTAAATTGGGTTTTATATCCTTTGAACGGCGAAAGCTTGTCCGAGGATATGAACCCATCAACAATATAATTTCGGGAGGCAACCAAATCATGGCGATTCAACGCAAAAAGATTACGGTTGTAGGCGCTGGTTTCACAGGTGCAACTACGGCGCTAATGCTGGCTCAAAAAGAACTTGGTGACGTGGTATTGTTGGACATTCCCCAGCTTGAGAACCCGACAAAAGGAAAAGCGCTGGACATGCTGGAGGCTTCTCCGGTACAAGGATTTGACGCTAACATCATCGGTACTTCCAACTATGACGATTCGAGCAACTCCGATATCGTCATCATTACTGCAGGAATTGCTCGTAAGCCGGGGATGAGCCGTGACGACCTCGTGACTACGAACGCCGGCATTGTAAAATCCGTTTGCGAAAACGTCAAAAGAACAAGCCCGGAATCGATCGTTATTATCCTCAGCAATCCGGTAGATGCAATGACTTATGTTGCTTTCGAGACACTCGGTTTCCCTAAAAACCGTGTTATCGGTCAATCCGGTGTTCTGGATACAGCACGTTACTGCACATTCATCGCACAAGAGCTGAACGTGTCGGTTGAAGATGTCCGCGGCTTTGTGCTTGGCGGTCACGGCGATGATATGGTACCTCTCATTCGTTACTCCAACGTTGGCGGTATTCCGATCGAGAAGCTGATTCCTGCTGACCGCATCGAAGCCATCGTGAAGCGTACGCGCACCGGCGGCGGCGAAATCGTCAATCTGCTTGGCAACGGTTCGGCTTACTATGCGCCTGCGGCCTCACTTGTGCAAATGACAGAAGCGATTCTTAAAGACAAGAAGCGCATTCTTCCTTCCATTGCTTTGCTCCAAGGCGAATACGGCTATGACAACCTGTTCATGGGTGTTCCGACGCTTCTTGGAGGCAACGGCATTGAGAAAGTATTTGAACTGGAACTGCTTCCCGAAGAAAAAGCGGCGCTGGACAAATCTGCCGAATCCGTACGTAATGTAATTAAAGTCGTAACCAGCTAATTAAAAAGATTATACTTCAAACCAGCCTTCCGGCCCTTGCCGGAGGCTGGTTTTTTAATTGAAGTTTGATGAGGAGGGGCAGAAATTTCTGCCCTTCACTCTAGATTTGTGGAGTCGCCTTGAGGCGCTTTTCTCTTTAGAGACTGCTGCAAAGCTGAAAATCAGCGCAGCAGCGAGCGGAGACGCAAAAGCCTCTCTGTAAGGTCGATTTTCAGCGTAGTGGCCCGCGGCGCGGTTTTTCTTGTAAACTCCCTTATTGAAATTAATGGTAAATCATGATACCATCAGAAATGACTGACTAGTCAGTCATAACATTTCAATTGCAAAAATGTTTTCACAACATGTTTTTGCAATTTTATTTTTTATAGGGGGAAATGGCGTGGCAGCAGACAAGAGAGACAGCATTATTAAATCGGCGCTTAAGCTTTTTGAAGAAAAAGGCTACCACAGCACGAAAATTTCGGATATTGTGCAGAACGCGGGAATGGCGCAGGGAACGTTTTATTTATATTTCAAGAGTAAAGAAGATATGTTCCGCCAAGTGGCCGAGGCTTGCCTGGATGAAATTGTGGGCGCTTTGGCACAAGGGCCTTCAGTAACGGAAGGTTTTGATTTAGATCGAATGCTGTACCGGATCATCCGTCAAACGCTTGTTATTTACTATGAGAACCGGACGATTTTAAATATTATAAACCAGCATGGTTCCGCGTCTCCTGAGATAGCCGATATTTACAAGCTATTTTATGATAGAATGGCAAGCGTTATCAAAGGTAAGCTTGTACAGCTTCAGGCGTATCCGGGCTACACGGATGAACAGCTGGAAATGACCGCATATGCCAAAATCGGTATGGTAGAGTTGGCTGCGTACCAGTGGTTTGTTGAGAGGAAATGCGGTCCGGAGCACATTGACTCGCTCACAGAGGTATTGGTCGGCGTAAATATCAATTGCAAGCCGGGAACGGATGTGAAGGGGGGATGATCGGCAAAATCCTGAAGTATCGAAAAGTGACGCTGCTTTTTTTTGTCATGGCGGTGCTGCTTGGCATATTCAATATATCCACGATGAAGCAGAGGGAAAATCCGGAGATTGATCTGACCGTAGCGGTCGTCAAGACGATTTATCCCGGAGCTTCACCGGAAAAAGTGGAGCAGTTCATTACCCGGCCTTTAGAGGATAAAATCAAGGAGATGAGCGATATTTCCGTGATCAGCTCCACTTCGTCGGCGAACGTCTCGGTCATTCAAGTGGAGGTCAAAGCGGATACGGACATCAAACGGGCATGGGACACGCTGCGGCAGAAGGTGCAGTCCGCGTCAAGCGAGCTGCCTCAGGACGCGCATCAACCAGAGGTGAATGACGATCTCGGTAAGATTGCAGAGCAAATCCTCCATTTCGTGGTGGAGACTCCCGAGGAGCTTGAACCGCTCAGGCCGGTCATGGAAATGTGGAAAGAACAGCTTGGCACGGTTCCTGGCGTCAGCAATGTAGAGATCGTCGGCTTGCAGGAACAGGAAGTGGCTGTAACGCTGGATACCGACAAGCTGAACACCTTCCGGCTGCCTTGGGGAGTCGTGGCGCAGGCGCTTCAAAACAAACAGAATCGTATTCCATTAGGAATGGTCGATAAAGGCACGAAGCAATATTTCGTGAACATGAGCGGAGAATGGAAATCGGCGGAGGATATCGCAAATACGGAAATTTACGGTCTGCCGGGCGGAAAAACGCTGAGAATCGGAGATATTGCCGACGTCAAGCTGCAGCCGAAGAAAAGGGAAGTCAGCATCATACATAACGGGAAACCTGCGCTGGACTTGGTTATCAATGCGGCAAAGGGCGCGGATATACCGGATCTGCAAAAGCGGATTGACCGGAAGGTGTCCGAGCTAAAGCCGAAACTTCCGGAGAATGTCGAGCTGCAATCGCTTTTTACCCAGAAGGAAAGCCTGGATCATTTGTTTAAAGAGCTGATAAAAGAGCTGTTGATCGGCATCATGGCGGTTATCGTCGTTTGTTCGATGGGTCTTGCGTTCGGGACCGCTCTGATCGTTGCGCTGGCCATTCCGATTTCGATCACGGTCGGCTTTATTCCGGTGGAATTTATGGGGATCGATTTAAACCAAATCACCATTGTGGCGATAGTGATTGTGCTGGGAATTCTAGTGGATGACGCCATTGTCGTCAACGATAATATTCAGCGCCGGCTCCAACTGGGAGATGACCCTCGGACTGCATCGCTTGAAGGAAGCCGTGACGTCGCCATCTCCATCCTGACGGCGACGATCGCCACAGCCGCAGCTTTCCTGCCGCTGTTCTTTTTGAAAGGAAATATCGGCAGTTTTATACGTCCGCTGCCTGTAGTGATCTCGTTCACGTTGGCCGCGTCGATGGCCATGTCGCTTACCATCATCCCCATTTTCCGTACATGGGCAGCCGAACGCAGGCTCCGCCGCCGGAGCCTACAATCGACAGATGCCGTCGACACTTCCCGTAAGGCGCATGCCGATCCGGAATTACAGCAGGCTCCCGGTCTGCTCGGCAAACAGATCCAGCGGTTGAGTATAGTGTACAGCAAGCAGATTCACCGCTTTTTGCAAAGACCGCTGCTTACAGGAATGGCCGCGCTTTTGGTGGGAACAAGCGCCTTTGGTCTGCTTCCGCTGCTGGGTGTGCAGTATTTCCCGCCTGCGGAGAAAGAAGAAATGCTGATCGACATTAAGCTTCCAAAGAACAGGTTGTTTGCGGAAACCGAGTATACGGTATCTAAAGCGGCAGCTTGGGTAGGGCAGCAGCCGGGTGTACGTTTCGTCTCGTCGTATGCAGGCCGTTCCACTCCAAAGTTTTATTATTCCGAAGCCGATGTATCCGGGACTCATGTGGGCCAGCTATTCGTAAAGATTGATCCTAAGGTCATTCAAACGAAGGAAGTGGTTTCTGCATGGAGGGAAGAGCTCAAGGCGATGTTCCCGCCTGATGTGGAGATTACGCCGCGTGAGCTGGAGCAAGGTCCGCCTGTAGGAGCGCCGATCGCTTTGCGCATCAGCGGAGGAGAGCTGTCACAGCTTCGGCAAATCTCGTCGGACATCCAAGGCATGCTTGAGGAAATCCCGGGCACGGTCAGCGTATCCGACGACGTTGGAGACGATATGAACACGGTCGAGATTGATCCCGATCCGGCCAAGCTGAGTCTATTTGGAGTAAACGAGAACGATCTCTCTATGACCCTTCGCATTGCCACAGAGGGTCTGGAGGTGGCGGAGATGCAGAAAGGTAAGGATTTAATTGATGTGACCCTGTATGCTAAGAAGAAGACCCATGATCCTGTGGAAACCATGAAAGACATGTACGTGCCTGCGCTGCAGGGCGGCACCGTTACCATTGGTGAACTGGGTGTGATCAAGGAAAGCCGGATGATCCAAACCATACATCACCGCAACTTGACCCGTACGATCACGGTTCGAAGCTTTGTACAGGATCGTCTTGCGGATGACATTGTAAAGGAGCTTCAAGTCAAGCTGCAGCAGTATTCTCTGCCTGCGGGCTATTCCATCGAATTCGGCGGAGAAAACGAGGAGCGCAACGATGCGTTCGCTTCCATCGGAATGCTCTCTTTGATCGTTCTTCTTTTGATTTATGTGATTATGGTCATGCAGTTTTATTCTCTCTCCATACCGCTGCTGATTCTGTCAACCGTTTATCTGGCTGCCGGAGGAGCGGTCATCGGTTTGTTTCTGACAGGGTCGCCTATAGGGTTTATGGCGCTGATGGGACTGGTCAGCCTGGCCGGGATCGTGGTGCGGAACGGGATTATTCTCATTGAATTCATAGAACAGGCGAGGGAGCGCGGACTTCCGCTGTACGAGGCTGTGGCGGAAGCAGGGAAATCCCGTCTGCGGCCCATATTGCTGACGACGGCAACGGCGATCGGCGGCTTGCTTCCGATGACCATCATGGGTGGGAACCTGTGGCGGCCGATGGGCATCACCATCATCTCCGGCTTGCTTTATTCGACCTTGCTGACCTTGATCGTTGTTCCATCCTTGTTCGTGATACTGGCCAAGCGGCGGGATCAGAGGGCAGCCAAAGCGGGCATAAGCGAGCATGCGTAGCGCTGCCGGTTCATTTGCTTCAAGGCATCGCATTCCGTTATACTAGGAATAATCAAAAATAATGGAAAATTGGGGAGGCAACACGAATTATGCTGGATTTTATATTGTACTTGCATGTGTTAAGTGCGGTTATGATGGGGATTTACCTGCTGCTCCCGTTTCTGGCCCAGCGCGTTCAGGCTCTGGACTCCACAACGGCGCAGTACGGTTTTTTGCATGTGCTGTTCGCGATGAACCGCGCTGCGCAGTTTGCGCTGATCATTGCATTCTTAACCGGAGGCTATATGGTGAGTAAAGCTCCCTATTCCATACTGTGGATGGTGCTTTCAATCGTGTTGTTCCTGGCTATTGCGGCGCTTTCGGGGATCATGGGCAAAAGGATGAGGCTGGCTTTGGCCGAAGAATCTGGCAGCACGATCCCCAAACAAATCGGCTCGATCAAGACGCTCAGCCTCATCAACGGTATTCTATTTTTCGTCGTTCTTACATTGATGAATTTTCCGTTTATGCGGTAAGTGCTGAACTTTAAAAGACCGGGTGATCATCATCCCGGTCTTTTTTCTGTACACATAAGGCGGGATTCCCCGGCCTTGGGCCTTGCATTACAGTTCATCCAGCGTTTTTTCCAAACTGGGGGCCATGTGCTGCAAAAAATATTGGATTTCCTGCATATTCATAGCGTCCATCGAAGCTTTGATTTGCTTTTTCGCCGTCGCGAACTCCCGGTTGCCTGCAGACAGCTCGGTGACGCATTTCAGATAGGCATCCAGAAGATCTGCGGCTTTGACGTATTTTTTCAACTCCGCGTCGGCTTCCGTCTTCATACCGATAAGCGGGTCATAGACGCTTCGAAGCGGCTCCGGCACCATGTCAAGCAGCCGCTCGGCGGCCAAATGCTCGATCTCGCGGAAGTTGGACAAAATCTTCGGATTGTGATGTTTTACCGGAGTCGGTATATCGCCTGTAAACACCTCGGTGGCATCGTGAAACAGGGCCATGCTGACCACACGGTCCGTCGGCACCTGCCGCTCAAATACCTCGTTTGCGATCGTGCACAAAACATGGGTCAATATCGCAACATGAAACGAGTGCTCGGCAACATTCTCCTTGACGATGTTTCTCATCAGACTCCAGCGTTCGATATACCGAAGCCGGTACATATAGGCAAAAAAGTGGCTGTCCATTCTATCATCATCCTAATAGAGAATAGCTTTCTATACGATTGGTCAAGCAGGCCGTTATGCTTCCGTTCCTGCACCGGAAATATGATCCTGAGAAGCTCTGCTATAGTAGGATTATACACGATTTGTCCGCTGATTGCTCGTCCGGATTCTCATTACACCGGGGATGCGGCCTGATGAAAACGATATTTTGGTACCGGCGGTAATATGCTATTATTAAGAGAGTTGTGTAGTTTTATAATAGAAAGTTTCTTTTTACGAATCGAAAGGAGTTTTTCTACATCATGCAGCATTTTCAAGAGAGCATTTATAAACTGATCGTCGAAACGTCCACGAACCTTCCGGCCGACGTGCGCCAAGCGATTCAGAACGCCCGGGCCAAAGAAGACGCAGGCACGCGTTCTGCGCTATCCCTCTCCACCATCGCTGACAATATTCATATGGCGGAGTGCAACGTATCTCCGATCTGTCAAGACACGGGAATGCCGACATTCATCGTACATACACCGGTCGGAGCTAACCAGATCGAGATGAAAAAACAAATTATAGCGGCGGTTGCCCAAGCTACCAAGGACAGCAAGCTGCGGACGAACTCGGTCGATTCCTTGACCGGGGCGAACAGCGGCGATAATGTCGGCCCGGGCACTCCGGTTATCCACTTTGAACAGTGGGAAAAGGACGTGATCGAAGTCAAGCTGATCCTTAAAGGCGGCGGCTGTGAAAATAAAAATATCCAATACAGTCTTCCGACTGAATTGGAAGGACTCGGCAAAGCCGGACGTGATTTGGACGGTATCCGCAAATGTATTATGCATGCCGTATATCAAGCGCAGGGGCAGGGCTGCAGCGCAGGCTTTATCGGAGTAGGCATCGGCGGTGACCGTACAACGGGTTACGAACTGGCCAAGCATCAGTTGTTCCGTGCTGTGGACGACGTGAATCCGAATGAAGAGCTGCGCAAGCTTGAGGAATATGTGATGGAAAACGCCAACAAACTCGGCATCGGTACGATGGGCTTCGGCGGTCAAGTCACATTGCTTGGCTGTAAGATCGGAGTCATGAACCGTTTGCCGGCCAGCTTCTTCGTATCGGTGGCCTACAACTGTTGGGCATTCCGCAGACAGGGCGTGCTGATTGATCAGAGCACCGGCGAGATTACGGATTGGGTTTATCCTAAGGGAGAGGAGCTGCCGATGCAAAAGGACGAGCCGGCAGCCGCGGCGGCAGGCCAGCAGGAGCGGCGCGAAATCGTGCTGCAGACGCCGATTTCCGAAGAGCAAATTCGCCAGCTTCGCGTAGGGGATGTGGTCATCATCAACGGACCTATGCATACGGGACGGGATGCGCTGCACAAATATTTGATGGACCATGATTCTCCAATCGATCTGAACGGCGCTGTCATTTACCATTGCGGACCCGTCATGGCCAAAGATGAGAATGGCGAGTGGGTTGTGAAAGCGGCCGGACCGACTACAAGTATCCGCGAGGAGCCTTATCAAGGAGATATCATCAAAAAATTCGGTATTCGTGCTGTCATCGGTAAAGGCGGAATGGGTCCGAAAACGCTCAAGGCGCTTCAAGAGCACGGTGCCGTATATTTGAATGCCATTGGCGGCGCCGCCCAATATTATGCGCAATGCTTCAAAAAGGTGGAAGGCGTCGATTTCTTGGAGTTCGGTATACCGGAAGCGATGTGGCACCTGCAGACTGAGGGCTTTGCGGCCATCGTCACGATGGATTCCCACGGAAACAGCTTGCACGCTGATGTTGAGATGGATTCGCGCGATAAGCTGGCCCAGTTCAAAGAACCTGTATTCGCATAAAATCGTAAAGAACTTCTATACGGTTATAACCTATAAAGCCATGAGAGCCCCGGTATCTGTTATACTTGGGGCTCTTTATTATGATAGGAGAATGAAATAGGGCTGCGCCTCACTCATTCACAGGTTGGCCCCTTTCTTTACAAAAAAATAACTGGAGTTCCACTTCCGGAACAGGTACGATATAGAGTGATATGTCCTTTGGAAGAAATACGCATGAATGAAATTTGCCCCATACAGGAAATTCTTTGTAAATGGGAGTTTTTCTTGAAGCGTATGGCCTCAGCTGCGGGAGGATGACTTCATTGTTGAACAAGTTCCGGACACGGTTAACCCTGATTTTTATTGCCTTGATCGGCTCTTCGGTGCTGATCGCGGGTATTTTTGTAGCTCAAATGATGGAGCGATCCCATATTGATACCCTTACTACTTATATGGAGCGGGAACTTCGCATCTTGCTGGTCACGATGAACTGGAACAGACAGGGTCCGGAATCCGAACAAATTCATTATTATTCGGATATGGCCGCTAAGCTTAAGAAATCGGCCGATGCGCGGGTTACCTTTATCCGTGCGGACGGCAAAGTGCTGGGCGATTCCGATAAAGATCCTTCTCAGATGGAGAATCATTTGAACAGGGAGGAAATTATCGATGCGGAATCGTCGGGAATAGGCTTTGTCACGCGTTACAGCAGCACATTGAACCGAAACATGATTTATGCCGCCGTTCCGGTCAAGGACCAGGACCAAACGATCGGCTACCTGCGGTTAGCCATGAGTCTTGAAGAAGTGGAGAAATCGATCCGTAACGTTTGGATTATGCTGATTGGCGGCCTTTTGACGGTGTTTGCCATCGCGGGCTTGCTCAGCTACCGTATCGCTTATGGCATTACCAGACCGATCGAGCTGATGACCAGTGTGGCACAGCAAATTACGGATATGAACTACAAGTATCGCGTACAGCTGAATAAAAAAGATGAAATCGGCAAGCTCGGCGATGCGATAAACCATATGGCGGATAGTTTGCAGCTGCAGATGAATCGCATTCTGGAAGATGAAAACCGGCTCAAAAACGTGCTGGAGAATTTGATTAGCGGCGTTGTCATGATCGATGGGGAAGGGAAGATTGTTCTGCTTAACCGGTCGGCTGAAGAATTTCTCGGTTTTTCCTCCAAAGAGCTGTTAGGGAAAAAGTTTGACGAAGCCAAGCAGCAGATCGAATTTACGCAGCTCATACAGGAATGTATCGATACCCGGGAAAATATTCGTGATGAAATGATCTTTTATTTTCCGGAAGAGCGCATACTGGAGATCAACCTGAATCCGATCTTTCAGTCGAATAACCAGTGGGCCGGGATGCTTATTGTTCTGCATGACATTACATCCGTGCGGAGACTGGAGAGAATGCGTTCCGAATTCGTGGCCAATGTATCGCATGAGCTGAAGACGCCGATCGCCTCAGTCAAGGGCTTTGCAGAAACGCTGCTCGCCGGAGCGCTCGATGACAAAGAGACAGCCAGGTCGTTTCTGAAAATCATCTTTGATGAAAGTGAACGGTTAAACCGGCTGATTGGAGATATTCTGGAGCTGTCCAAAATTGAGTCCAAACGGATACCGCTTCAATTCTCTCCGGTCCATCTCGAATCGTTTGTTGAAAACTGCCTTCATGTGATGAAAACGGAGGCCGAGAAGAAATCGATCGAACTGAAGATGGAGGTGCCGGAAGACGTCTACATGGAAGCGGATGAGGATCGGCTGCGTCAAATTCTGATCAACCTGCTCTCCAACGGCATCAACTACACGCCTGAAGGAGGCAAGGTGAAGGTGAAGGTAGAACAGCTGGCCAGCGGTTCGGAGGCTGGAGAGGTGGACACGGTCCGGTTTACGATCTCGGATACGGGGATTGGCATCCCGAAGAAGGACCTGCCGCGGATATTCGAGCGCTTTTACCGCGTGGACAAGGCCAGGTCGAGAAGCTCAGGCGGCACGGGACTCGGGCTGTCGATCGTGAAGCATTTGGTTGAGCTGCACAAAGGCACGATCCGTGTGGAGAGCGAGGTCTTCGTCGGCACCAAGTTTATCGTTGAGCTGCCGTTAATCCAGTAACACCGGGAGCTTTACAAAATCTTAACAAAAGCTTCTTAACAATTTGTCAACAATTCATGCTATGATTAGTATGAAATATAGAATGGGGTTGGGGGTTTTCCCATGTCACATAAAATATTAGTCATAGAGGATGAGCCTACGTTAGCCAGATTGCTTTCTTATAACTTGACGCAAGAAGGCTATGATACCAAAGTCATCGATCATGGCAGCGACGGTTTGCAGGCCGCCCTGCATCAGCCGTTTGATTTAATTAGGGCTTGCTGAATAATCAAAAAATCCTTATCGTACAAGGATTTTGAGGCACTTTTGTCGAATTCATCTGCAAGGAAAATACGGGAAATCGGTAAAAAACCTTGCAGATGGAGTGAGCGAAAATGTTCGTGTTGAATCGAGATATGGCAGACCTGCTGGAAAACTTCTATTTGCCCTTTGGCGGGAAATTAAATCCAACCAATCGTTGGGTCCAGCTTGCGTCGATCATTCCTTGGGACAAAGTAGAAGAAAAATACGTGAGCTCGTTCCAGTCACCGATCATCGGCCAAAAGGCGTACCCTGCACGTATCGCTCTCGGCTCGCTCATTATCAAGGAGCGCCTTGGTTTAAGCGACCGCGAGACGACCTTGCAAATCCAAGAGAATCCGTATTTGCAGTTCTTCTTGGGCTACACCGCGTATGTCGATGAAGTGCCGTTTCATCACTCCCTGCTCACGCATTTTCGGGAACGGCTCGGCCTGGAAATCCTGGCTGAAGTGAACGATTGGATCGCCCAAGCCGCGCTGCAAGCAGAACGAGAGGCCGAGGCGAAACCGAAATCGTCCAAACGAGATCGTGATGACGACGACAACGATGCGGGTGGCTCGCAGCTCACCATGGAAGTAGGGGAAGCCCTCACCATTCCTGAGGAAACTCCCGCAACAGCTAAGAAATCCCGTAACATAGCTAAAAGGTTCCATGTCTTGCCACCAGCATCAGCACCGACTGCGAACGTGAGGAATAAGGGGACCCTCATGCTGGATGCGACATGCGCACCTGCAGACATCAAGTATCCGACGGATTTGGGGTTGCTGAATCACGCGCGTGAGATCCTCGAAGACATCATTGACATACTGCACCATCCCCATATTGGAGTGATGGAGAAGCCGCGCACATACCGCGAGAAAGCCAGAAAATCATATCTGGGCGTATCCAAACAACGCAAGGCATCGGGCAAGGTGATCCGCAAAGCGATCAAAAAGCAACTGGGCTACGTGGGACGGGATCTGCGGATCATTGAAGCACTCGTGGAGCATACGCCTCTCACGGAGCTGAGCAAAAGACACTATCGTCAGCTTCTGATCATCTCGGAACTCTACCGTCAGCAGCGCGAAATGATGGAGAAGAAAATACACGTCATCGCTGATCGTATCGTGAGTATCCAACAGCCGCATGTCCGTCCGATGGTTCGAGGCAAAGCTGGAACGAACGTGGAGTTCGGCGCCAAAATCGCCGCCAGTCTGGTGGATGGATACGCTTGGATCGAAACGGTTGAGTGGGACAGCTTCAACGAGGCAACAACGCTGCAAGCATCGGCGGAAGCGTACAAACAGCGATTTGGGTATTACCCCGCCGTCATTTTGGCTGACAAAATCTATCGCAATCGAGACAATCTGAACTATTGCAAAGAGCTTGGGATTCGCCTTAGTGGCCCAAAGCTCGGTAGGCCCTCGAAGGAGCAAAGTGAAGTCGCCGATCGTCGGCAAGAGCGGCAGGACGCCGCACAGCGCAATGCAATCGAAGGAAAGTTTGGAGAAGGCAAGCGCAAATTGGGACTGGGTCGCATTCATGCACGTGGTGCCGAAACCAGTTTAACCGTCATCGCCCTTCAATTTCTGGTCATGAATTTGGAGCGACGACTACGGGTTCTCTTTTTGCCTTTTTTCAAACTGCTTGGGTTTAGAGGCTTACGTTGGGTGTAGACTGGGATGGATCTTGTTCAGCAAGCCCTAATTAGGGCTTGCTGAAAAATCAAAAAATCCTTATCTCACAAGGGTTTAGAGGCACTTTTGTCGAATTCATCTGCAAAGAAAACACGGAAAATCGGTAAAAAACCTTGCAGATGGAGTGAGCGAAAGTGTTCGTGCTGAATCGAGATATGGCAGACTTGTTGGAAAACTTCTATTTGCCCTTTGGCGGAAAATTAAATCCAACCAATCGGTGGGTGCAGCTTGCGGCGATCATCCCTTGGGACAAAGTAGAAGAGAAATATGTGAGCTCGTTCAAGTCCCCAGCCATCGGCCAAAAGGCGTACTCGGCACGTATCGCCCTCGGCTCGCTCATCATCAAGGAGCGCCTTGGTTTAAGTGACCGCGAGACCACCTTACAAATCCAGGAAAATCCATATTTGCAGTTCTTCTTGGGCTACACTGCGTATGTCGATGAAGTGCCGTTTCATCACTCCCTGCTCACGCATTTTCGGGAACGGCTCGGCTTGGAAATCCTAGCTGAAGTCAACGACTGGATCGCCCAAGCCGCGCTGCAAGCAGAGCGAGAGGTCGAGGCGAAACCGAAATCGTCCAAGCGAGATCGCGATGACGACGACAACGACGCGGGCGGCTCGCAGCTCACCATGGAGGTAGGGGACGCTTTCTCTATTCCCGAGGAGCCCCCTGTTGTGGCGAAGAAACCCCGCAACATGGCGAAAAAGCTACACGTCCTGCCATCTACAGCCGCACCGACAGCGGAAGTCATGAACAAGGGCACCCTCATGCTGGATGCGACATGCGCGCCTGCGGACATCAAGTATCCGACTGACTTGGGGCTGCTGAATCACGCCCGTGAAATCCTGGAAGACATCATCGACGTACTGCACCGTCCCCATGTCGGAGCGATGGAGAAGCCGCGCACGTACCGCGAGAAAGCCAGAAAATCGTACCTGAGTGTTTCCAAGCAACGCAAGGCATCGGGCAAGGTGATCCGCAAAGCGATCAAAAAGCAACTTGGCTACGTGGGACGGAATCTGCGGATTATTGAAGCCCTCGTGAAGTATACGCCTCTCACGGAACTGAGCAAAAGACACTATCGCCAGCTTCTGATCATCTCGGAGCTCTACCGTCAGCAGCGCGAAATGATGGAGAAGAAGACACATATCGTCGCCGATCGCATCGTGAGTATCGAACAGCCGCATGTACGTCCGATGGTTCGAGGCAAAGCTGGAGCGAACGTGGAGTTCGGCGCCAAAATCGCCGCCAGTCTGGTGGACGGTTACGCTTGGATCGAAACGGCACAATGGGACAGCTTCAACGAGGCAACCACGCTGCAAGCATCGGTGGAAGCGTACAAACAGCGATTCGGGTATTATCCCGCCGTCATTCTAGCCGATAAAATCTACCGCAATCGAGACAACCTGAACTATTGCAAAACGCTAGGGATTCGCCTTAGTGGCCCGAAGCTCGGCAGACCCTCGAAAGAGCAAAGTGAAGTCGCCGATCGTCGGCAAGAGCGCCAGGACGCTGTACAGCGTAATGCGATCGAAGGAAAATTTGGAGAAGGCAAGCGCAAATTGGGCCTAGGTCGCATTCGGGCGCGTGGCGCCGAAACCAGTTTGACCGTCATCGCCCTTCAGTTTCTGGTCATGAATCTGGAGCGGCGACTGCGTGTTCTCTTTTTGCATTTTTTCAGACTGCTTGGGTTTAGAGACTTACGTTGGGTGTAAATGGAACGAATCTTGTTCAGCAAGCCCTAATTATTCTGGACATCATGCTTCCGGGAATGAACGGCTTTGAAATTTTGTCGAGATTGCGGCAAAAAGGAATTAAAACGCCCGTTATCATTCTGACTGCACGCAACGCCGAAGAGGAGATTGTACAAGGGCTTAAATACGGCGCTGACGATTATATTACAAAGCCTTTCGGAGTAGCGGAGCTTCTTGCTCGCGTATCGGCGGTACTTCGCCGCACCTTGTCGGACGATGCGTTTGCGGACAAGTCCGGAAATGATGATAAAGTCATTACTGTAGGGGAGCTGAAGATTTATCCGGAGAAATACGAAGTGATCCTCCATGGCGAATCCATTCCGCTTAGACCCAAGGAATTTGAGGTGCTGCTTCATCTTGTGCAGCGTCCCGGTGTTGTAGTTACACGGGATGACCTGATGAATATTGTATGGGGCTTTGATTATATCGGAGGACAGCGGACTGTAGATGTACATGTCAGTTCGCTGAGGAAAAAATTGGAAATGAACCAGCAATCCGTCCAAATCGAATCGATTCGCGGTGTAGGTTACAAGCTTGTTCATGCGGCAGCTAAAAAAGGATAAAACCTGGAATAAAAGAGACTGGCATCGGGCCGGTCTTCTTTTTTTGCCTAAAATGGAAAAGACAAAATCGTATAAAAGTAGCGCCAGATATGAAATATCTTTTTGAGATCAATTTGTCTATACTATACTTCAGAGTTAATCAGAAGAACATTACGATTTGTGGAATCAGGGAGGTTGTTACAATGTCTAAAGTCTATAGAATCGGAATTATCGGTTGTGGCGGGATTGCAACCGGCAAGCATATGCCCGCTTTGAAAAATCAGCCCAATGCGGAAATGGTGGCCTTCTGCGATATTGTGGAAGAAAGAGCGCAAGACGCGGCTAAAAAGTTTGGGACGGAAGACGCCAAAGTATATACGGACTATCGTGAGCTGCTTGCGGATCGTTCCATTGATATCGTACATGTGTGTACGCCTAATGATTCTCATGCGGATATTTCCATCGCGTCCCTGGAGGCCGGCAAGCATGTCATGTGCGAGAAGCCGATGGCCAAAACCGCTGCCGACGCCAGACGCATGGTTGAAGCTGCAAAGCGCACGGGCAAAAAACTGACGATCGGTTATCAGAACCGCTTCCGTCCGGACAGCCAATATCTAAAACGCGTTTGCTCCGACGGTGAACTCGGGGACATTTATTTCGCGAAGGCGCATGCGATCCGCCGCCGCGCCGTTCCGACCTGGGGCGTGTTCTTGGATGAAGAAAAGCAAGGCGGGGGGCCGCTTATCGATATTGGTACTCACGCGCTGGATTTGACGCTGTGGATGATGGACAATTACAAGCCGAAGGTTGTGCTTGGAACGGCATTCCACAAGCTCTCCAAAAAAGAAAACGCAGCGAATGCATGGGGACCGTGGGATCCGAAAAAATTTACGGTAGAGGATTCGGCCTTCGGTATGATTATAATGGAAAATGGAGCAACGATCATGCTGGAATCCAGCTGGGCGATCAATATGCTGCAGACCGGAGAGGCCAAAACGACGCTGTGCGGCACGGAAGGCGGGGCCGATATGCTCGACGGGCTTCGGATTAACGGCGAGAAGCACAGCCGGCTCTACATGAATGAGATCCAATTGGATGCCAAAGGCGTAGATTTCTATGACGGCCAGACGGAAAGCCCGGCCGATTTGGAAGCGCGTTTGTGGCTGGAGGCCATTGAGAAAGATATCGATCCTGTCGTAACGCCAGAGCAGGCGTGCGTCGTATCCGAAATTCTCGAGGCCATTTACGAGTCCTCCAAGACCGGTAAAGCCGTATATTTCAACTAATGTCCAAAAACACCCTGTTCGATTTTTGTATCGAGCAGGGTGTTTTGCGTTGCAACCACGACCATACCATTGAAGAAACGCCGGGAATGGGATGTCCGTTAAGCCAAAATCACCCCAAGGGTGGTCGCGTCTCTCCACAGGCAGCGACAGATGGATTTTCAGCCCAACAGACCGTTAGACCGACACTCTGTTTTCTCGTATGCTGTGTTCCTCGGACGCTTCTGGTGCAATGATCATCTCTTCGGGGTTCGGTTTCTCGATTACGCTTTGATCGAGTATTTCCGTCCCGTCGGAAATTTTGAATCGGTTGATTTCATCGAATAACTGCTGAGCGAGTGATAATATATCGTCGGATTGTGAAGCGATCCGGTGAATGGCCGAATCCTGATGCTGCGATGCCGAATTCACTTCCTCGACGCCGGCGGCCGTTTCCTGAGCGATGGCGGCAATGTGCTGCACGGAAGAGGCAAGCTTGCTGTTTTTGTCTTCTGCTGCGGAAACAAGGGTATGTATCTGTTCAATATGGTCTGAAAGCTCATCCATAGATAGTCGGATGTCCATAAACGCGTCCATGCTTTCGTTAATTTTGCCGGTCTGGTTCTCGAAAGAAAGCTTCATCTCGTTTAACGAAGCTTCCATCTCGCTTATTTGCGCCTGCAGCGTTTGCACGATCCGGGTGATTGTTTTGGAGGATTCGTTGGTTTGAGCCGAAAGCTGCCGCACTTCATCCGCGATCACGGAAAACCCTTTGCCGTGCACACCCGCTCTGGCCGCTTCAATGGCCGCATTCAGCGCCAGTACATTGGTTTGGGCGGATATTTCGGTAATGCTTCCGACGATTTTACCGATTCGGGCGGAGCTGCGGGATAAGGTTTCCATCGTCAGATAAACCTGATGCAGTACTTTTTCGGATTGCTCTGCGGCTGATTTCAACCCTTCCATCACTTGGGATCCCGTATGGGTATTGGATGAGGCTTCTTTACTCTTGCGCTGCATCATCACGGTATATTCGGTTATTTGACGTATTTCCCTGGTGGTTTCGGTAATAATATAGGCACTGTTTTCCGAGAAACGGGCTTGTTCCTCGCTTCCTGACGATATTTCCTGAATAGCCCGGACGATGTCCTTGTTAGCGGCCGCGGTTTCTCTGGAGAACTCGTGAAAGGAACGCGAATGTCTGGATAGGGATGAAGCAACGGTTTGAGTATTCGACAGCATTTCTTTGATTCGGTCAATCATCTCATCGAAGCTTTGACTGAGCCTGCCAAGCTCGTCGGAGGAGGAGTTGTTAATTTTATGGCGGAGATCCCCTTCGGCAACCTGCATTACAGCATGCTGCAAACGCTGAATCGGCTTCATAAATGATCGGATGAGCAAAAATGCGGTTATGCTGCTGATGATCGTAACGAGCAAGGTTGTGATAACGGCAAACCGGGCAGAATCATTCAATTGACGATGGGTACTGCTCACAGCCGTCAAGGCGTATTGATTGTAAGCTTCATTGAAGAGATCAACATGTTCAAATATGTAATCTTTAAACAGCTCTGATTCATTATGCGCGGATTTCAACTGTTGGTCCTTCTCTTGAGACTGGAGCGATGAGTTCATCACAATCTGCTGCGCCTTATCGAAAGTGCCTGCAAATTCTTTGGAGGTGTTCGTCAGCTTGGCACTCCAATTGCGTTCATCCGCGTTGGATGCGGTAAGAGCCATCCTTTCCACCGACCGCAAAAATTCCTCTTTTTCCTTATTGTATGTATCAATCAGCTCGGTTTTTTTGGTCAACACATAAGCCGCATAGATGGAAGCCAGCGAATTAGCCTGCTGCTTTAACTGCAGAGCCAACTTTTGTTTATCCGTCTGCTCGTTCTGATATTGGAGATGCTGCTTGATGCTGTCTACTTGCCATAGATTAAAGACCGAAACTCCGGCAAAGAGAAGTGTAATAAAAGAAAATGTCATAATCAGCTTTGTTTTCATAGATAACCGCACATCTCTGATGCTTTTTAGTCTCTTCATAGTACCCTCCATATATCGGTTGTCTTGTGTATATACTACGAATGTACTATGGAATAATTAAATCCAGGTTCGTACAATGTAAATCTTTTGTAAAACCTGGCGAAAAAACGCTGATTTCAAAGGATGGTATCACCGTCCATTTCATAGATTTCGATATTTTTTACATTCCGTTAACAAATCTTTGAACTGACGAAAACAAAAGGGGCGTAACATGGTCATTGTGAACGACAAACAAAAATTATGAGGAGTGGTCATGTTGTTTAAAGGTTTTGCACGTAAAGGTACACTCGCATTATCTTCTATCGTTTTGGCATTATCTCTGGCCGCATGCGGAACACAAACGGAAAGCCAGCCGAACCAAGGCGCGGCGCCATCTGACGGTAAAACAGCTCCTGCTCCGGAAGGCCTGAAAGGCGAAATCAAAATCGACGGCTCTTCCACAGTGTTCCCTATCTCTCAAGCCGTAGCTGAAGAATTTATGAAAAAGCATAAAGACGTAAAAATTACGGTAGGTGAATCCGGATCCAGCAACGGAGTCAAGAAGCTGCTTGCCGGGGAAATTCATATCGCGGACATGTCCAAAAAATTCAAGCCTGAAGAATTGGAAGAATTGAAGGCAAAACAAAACACGGAAGCTGTTGAAATGCCGATTGCTCTTGACGGTGTCACGGTTGTGGTTAATAAGAAAAATACCTTTGCCAAAGAAATGACAGTGGAAGAATTGAAGAAAATCTGGTCCAAAGACAGCCAGGTAAAAAAATGGAGCGATGTTCGTCCTGAGTGGCCGGATAAAGAAATCAAGCTGTATGGTCCCGGTACGGCATCCGGTACGTTTGAGTTCTTCACGGAAGCGATCAATGGTAAAGCGAAAGAGTCCCGTTCGGATTATACGCCTTCCGAAGACGACAATGTATTGGTTAAAGGCGTACAAGGCGACGAATTTGCAATGGGTTATTTCGGTTTCTCTTACTACAAAGCGAATGAAGCTACTTTGAATGCTGTAGCTATTAAGAAAGACGCTAACTCTCCTGCGGTAGCACCTACCAAGGAGACCATCGAAAAAATGACTTATGCTCCATTGTCCCGTTATCTTTATGTGTACCCGACGAAGAAAGCCATCGCCGAGCCTCACATTAAAGAATTCCTGAAATACTATAACAGCGAAGAAGGCGCTAAAATGGTTGAAGCAGTTGATTACATCAGGCTTCCTCAAGATGTTATCAATAAAAACCTGGAAGCACTGAAGTAAACCATCAAGCAGAATGATTTTGGTTTAAAAACCGCGGCACCTAAGCGATCATATGCGCAGGAAGCCGCGGGTTTGCCAAAATCATTGCTTTACACGGGGGTTAAGCTATGGAAATGAAAACACCGAGAGTGAATTACAAAAAGAAAAAAAGTATGATTTCGTCGGACGTGCTAATACCCAAAATATTAGCTTTTTTTGCTGTTATCTCCATTCTTACAACAGTAGGTATCGTCTTGATTCTCGTATTCGAGTCGCTCGGTTTCTTCAGAGAAGTCCCATTTTGGCAGTTTATTACCGGGACGGAATGGACGCCCCTTTTCTCCGATCCGAAATTTGGAGTACTGCCGCTTGTGACAGGAACCCTGCTTGTCACCTTGATTGCAAGCATCGTGGCGATTCCGATCGGACTGGGGAGCGCGATTTATTTAAGCGAGTATGCGCCGTCGAAAGTACGGAATATCGTAAAGCCGATTCTGGAAATATTGGCCGGTATTCCTACGATCGTTTACGGTTTTTTCGCATTAAATTTTGTAACTCCGGTATTACAATTCATTATCCCGCAAACGGAAATCTTTAATGCGCTCAGCGCGGGCATTGTCGTGGGGATCATGATCATTCCCATCATTTGCTCCCTCAGTGAGGATGCTATGATGGCCGTTCCCAATTCGCTCCGCAACGGCGCTTACGCGCTGGGGTCTACAAAGTTGGAGGTTGCCCTTAAAATCGTAGTGCCTGCTGCCTTGTCGGGGATTATCGCTTCCTTCGTGCTCGGCCTGTCCCGTGCCGTAGGGGAAACGATGATTGTCACCCTGGCCGCGGGAAATTTGGCCCAAATGGCTTATAATCCTTTGCAAAGCATTCAAACCCTTACTGCTTATATCGTTTCTGTCAGCTCGGGAGATACAAGTTACGGTTCTGTAGAATACATGACCATTTATGCCGTAGGGATTACCTTATTTGTTATGACACTAGCGATGAATATTCTGGCGAGAACGATTTCCAAAAGGTTCAGGGAGGAATACTGATGGCAACGAAAGAAAGCATGCAGCATGTCGCTCAAAGGAACAGAAAAAACAAGTTCTTTCATCAGTTGTTTTTTGTCTCCACCTGCTTTGGGATTTTAGCGCTCGCTTTATTGTTAATACAAGTGATTGTTCAAGGGGCGGGGTGGCTGGATTGGCAGTTTTTGACGAGTTATGCATCCCGAATCCCGGAAAATGCCGGGATCAAGGCCGCCTTGGTCGGCACATTCTGGTTGATGATGATCACCGCGCCGTTGACATTCATTATCGGTGTCGCGACCGCAATTTATTTGGAGGAGTACGCCAAGGATACGCGCTTCAGCCGTCTGGTTCAAACAAATATCGCTAACCTGGCGGGCGTCCCTTCGATCGTTTACGGATTGCTTGGATTAACCGTGTTCGTTCGGATGCTTCAGCTGGAGCGCAGCTTATTGTCCGGGGCGCTGACGATGACGCTGCTGGTGCTGCCCATTATCATCGTCGCATCCCAGGAAGCGATCAGAACGGTACCTCAATCGCTTCGCAATGCCTCGTTCGCTATGGGGGCCAACCGTTGGCAGACGATTGTACGGGTTGTATTGCCCTCCGCACTTCCGGGGATATTGACCGGATCCATTCTTTCGATGTCCAGGGCGATTGGAGAAACGGCGCCCCTCATCGTCGTCGGAGCCGTTGCTTACATCGCTTTTTTGCCTAAATCGCCTTTTGACAGCTTTACGGTAATGCCGATTCAAATTTACAACTGGGCAAGCCAACCGCAAGCGGAGTTTCAAAATGTGGCTGCGGCCGGCATTATTGTCCTGCTGATCATGCTGCTTAGCATGAATGCATTCGCCATTTATTTACGCAATAAATATCAGAAGAAGTTGTAAACCAACGGGCCACAGGAGGAAAGCATGATATGTCCATTGTAAGCATCAATAAATTGAATCTGTATTACTCCGAGTTCCATGCTCTGAAGAATGTCGATATGGAAATACAAGAAAATTCCATCACCGCCTTTATCGGCCCGTCCGGCTGCGGGAAATCCACGCTTCTCCGTACATTAAATCGCATGAATGATATGATCAAAGGCATACGTATAGAAGGAAACGTAATTATCGACGGCCAGAACATCTATGATCCGGACGTCAACGTAGAGCTGCTGCGCAAAAATATAGGCATGGTGTTTCAGCAGCCTAATCCTTTTCCCAAATCGATCTACGAAAATATTGCTTACGGTCCTCGCATTCACGGCATCAAGGACAAGGAGCAGCTCGACCACATCGTCGAAAGCAGCTTGAAGGCGGCCGCGTTATGGACCGAAGTCAACGGTAATCTGAAAAAGTCCGCCTACGGCTTGTCGGGGGGACAGCAGCAGCGTCTATGCATCGCCCGGGCGCTGGCGGTAAATCCCAGGATTCTGCTCATGGACGAACCGACGTCCGCGCTGGATCCGATCTCTACTTTGAAAATTGAGGAGCTGATCCGCGAGCTGCGCGATAAATATACGATTGTTATCGTGACTCATAACATGCAGCAAGCGGCGAGAATCTCGGATTATACGTCCTTTTTCCTGAATGGTGAAGTCATCGAATCCGACCAGACGGAAAAAATCTTCACGACGCCGACGGACCAAAGAACAGAAGATTATATTACCGGCCGTTTCGGTTAATCGATCATTCTATAAAGGAGCTGCTTTTATGGATACAAGATCCAATTTTCACCAGGCAGTAGAAGAATTGCAAGAGGATTTGCTCAAAATGGGCGGGCTGGTTGAAAACCACATCTCCCTGGCGGTAGAGGCTCTGGGAACAAGGGATGAACAGCTGGGAAGAAGAATCATCGAGCAGGACGACCGGATCGACGAACTGATGCTTCGGATCGAGGAAAATTGCCTGCGTCTGATTGCGCTGCAGCAGCCGATGGCGAGCGACCTGCGGATTATCGGTATGGCGCTCAAAATTTCGACGGACCTTGAACGAATTGGAGATCATGCGGTAGATATCGCGAAAATTGCGATCCGCATGTCGGGAGATGCGCTTGTGAAGCCGCTTGAAATCATCCCCAATATGGCACTGCTGGCGAAGGATATGCTTCATGAAAGCCTGCTGGCTTACACTGAGCGGGACATTCACCGTGCCGCCGCACTAGCGGAAAAGGATGATCAGGTCGATAAGCTCTACAGCTCCGTAGTTGATGAAATCATAGGGATGATGAATAACGATCCCGGCCGTAACCGCCAGCTGTCTCAGTTGATGATGGCTGCTCTCTACCTGGAGCGTGTAGCGGATCATACGACGAACATCGGAGAAGGCGTTATCTATATGGTGACGGGGAAACGTAAAGACTTGAATATTTAGCGAAATACAGCCGGATTTCCGCGGATGCGGAATCCGGTTATTTTTGTTCAATGGCGTCGTGGCCGCGCATCCATCTGTACTAAATTTTAACATTCCGATAGCCCGAATTTAACATGGGGTTGAAATTCCTATGCTATCTTAGGAATAAAGAAACCGGATAAGTAGGGATGCCCATGCCAATCGACGCCATGCCCGGATTTGATAATGAAAATCGGGAAAACCTGCGTACAGAGCTGCTGCATATTATACGGAACCAAACCATCAAGTCCGTTTATCAGCCTATCGTTTCGTTAAGCGAGGGAATCGTCATGGGATATGAGGCGCTGACCCGGGGACCGGAGCACTCTTCGATCCATTCGCCGATTTCATTATTTGCTGCAGCCAAAGCGGAGGGCTTGTTATATCCTTTGGATAGGCTGGCGAGATCCAGGGCGATTGAGGGAGCTTTCACAAAGACGAAAGAGCAGCTCCTGTTTCTCAATGTATCGGCAGAAATTTTGAATGATCCGGATTTTGTGCCCGGAAGAACACTGGAGCTTTTGGAAAAGCGGGGGCTATCTCCCGGCCAAGTGGTTTTTGAGATTACAGAACGGAGCTCCATTGAAGATTTTGAATCGGCCAAACAAATTCTCGGCCACTACCGGCAGCAGGGCTACCGTATTGCGATCGACGATGCCGGAGCAGGCTATTCTTCGCTTCAAGCGATCGCAGAGCTGCAGCCTGATTTTATTAAAATGGATCGATCTCTCGTACATAACCTTCACTTTAATAAAACGAAAGAGTACATTCTTGAGACGATGCTCACTTTTGCGCAGAAGCTGGGCATTTACTTGATTGCTGAAGGAATAGAAACGCGCGAGGAACTGATGAAGCTTACCCGCATGGGGGTACATTACGGGCAGGGATACCTGCTGGGGCATCCCGGGCCGGAGGAGGCTGTTTTGCCCCCGGAGCTGACTGATCATATTATGATGCATCGTAAAATTGTCGAGGCAAGCAGTGTCTGGACCATCGGAGACATTTGTGTGCCGTGTCAAACTTTTGATTACAGGGATCCCATTTCGATCGTTGCGAATTATTTTAAGAACCATACGGATGCGGCGGGTGCCGTGATCGTTAACGGGCAAACGCCGGTCGGCTTGATCATGCGCGACAGGCTGTTTCAACAGTTGGCGGGTCAATACGGCTATTCTTTGTTTTGGAACCGGCCGATCGATCAGCTGATGGACGCTCAACCGCTCATCGTAGATGAGCAAGCCCCGGTAGAACAAGTATCCCAATATACGACCTCTCGCGATCTCCAGACTTTTTATGATTTGGTCATCATTACATCCGGGGGCCGGGTAAAGGGGACGGCCTCCATACGTTCCATTCTGGAATGCATCACTACCGCAAAGATGGAAAGGGCGAAAGTGGCTAACCCGCTCACCGGTCTGCCCGGGAATATGCAAATTCACCGGGAGATCAACAAGCGGCTTCTCGACCACAAGAAGTTCTCCGTCATTTACGGGGATATTGATTATTTTAAATGGTTTAACGACCGGTACGGATTTCACCGAGGGGACCAGCTTATCCAGTTTACTGCCGATTGCATTCAACAGGTGATTGGCCTGCTCGGCCATCCTTATGATTTTGTAGGTCATATCGGGGGCGATGATTTTATCGCCATCACCGGGAGCGAGGACCCTGAAAAGCTTTGCGAAGAGATGCTTCGGCGTTTTGATCTGGGGGTCAAAGCATTCTATGACTATGATGACTGGACTTATGTCGAGGACCGGCATGGCAGACGCCTGGAGAGCGAAGGGGTTACTCTGTCGCTATCTCTTGTGATCTGCCATACGGGTGCGGGTGTAAGCCTGGAGCAAATTTCCCGTACGGCAGCCATGGTGAAGAAGCGTTCGAAGGCACACCGCGGCAGCGTTGTTGTTTGCGATTGCGTCGGTATGCCGTTCACAAAGAACCGTGCTCAGGAAAATAATTCGGACAATTGATCCAACCGCTTGATCAAATACACTTTACGCTTCCCCAGCCGCTGCTGGGTTATTTTTTTGGCATCGGGACCTGCTGCGGAGCCGGATGTGCTCAGCCATACGGCGTCCAGACCCGCTTTCACCGCGCCGCACACATCGTGTCTCCAGGAATTGCCTACCATCACGGCTTGTTTGGGGGAGAACTGCATCGTCTTTAGAGCTTTTTTGAATAGATAAGGAGCCGGTTTCTTGTCGGCCGGCTTTAGCGCAGTAAACACATGCTCGGGAGGAAAGAACGTACCGATATCGAACCGTTTCAGCATCAGCAGCACCTCGGAACGCGGGCTATTGCTGATAATGGCAAGCCGGTAGTTTCGAGACAGACGCTCGAGCACCTCCCGAGTATGCGGAGGCATGGTTTTGGCTTCAACCTGAAGCCGCCTGATTTCCTGAATGAACCCGCGCTTCATAGCACCGGATACTGGTATGTCCATCGCTTCCATGGCTTCTTGCAAGCACTGCTGCTGAAGCTCGTCAAGCTGCTGGAAGGTAATCCTGGACTTTTTTCGTTGCTGCCACCTGGTGATGTACTGGGTCCATACTTGCTCTGCACTTGGTTTTTCATCCCGGGACCATCTGCCGGTGAAATTTTCCCATACACGCCGAAACCCATCCTCGAAGCTTAAATTTTGCTGCACCAGCGTTTGGTTTACATCGAAAAAAATAACGCGTTTGCCAATAAGTCGTACCGTTTCGTTCATAGACGGTTCCTCCGATCTCCCTTTCACGCTTTGAACGTGCCATTCGTGCAGACGGGTAGGGATCAAAGTTAGTACATTTTATGCGGCAAGGAAGGAACACACACCCTTTTTTCGGGAAGGAAGGTAAGGTTTTTTTCTATGGCCGTCCTATGCTATCATGTAAGAAGCAGATAGTTTCACGAAAATGGGGTGTAGTCTTTGTCCAAATTGATTTTGATCGATGGCAACAGCATTGCGTATCGCGCATTTTTTGCGCTGCCGCTGCTCAGCAATTCCAAGGGATTGCATACGAATGCGGTCTACGGCTTTACGACGATGCTGTTGAAGCTGATAGAAGAACAAAAACCGACGCATTTTCTCGTGGCATTCGATGCCGGGAAAACGACGTTTCGACATAAAGACTACGCAGAATACAAAGGAGGAAGGGAAAAGACGCCTCCTGAGCTTTCCGAACAGTTCCCTGTGCTGAAGGAACTGCTGGAATCGTTTGGCATTCGCCAATTTCAAATGGACGGCTATGAAGCCGACGATATCATCGGCACACTGACGCGTACCGCAGACGAGCAGGACGGTATGGAAGTCCTGGTAGTGACCGGGGACAAAGACATGCTGCAGCTTGCTTCCGACAAAGTGAAGATCGCGCTGACGCGCAAAGGGATCAGCGAGGTGGAGCTGTACGATCCTGCCCATATCGAAGAAAAATACGGGCTGAAGCCTGCTCAAATCATTGATCTTAAAGGTCTCATGGGCGATGCCAGCGATAATATTCCCGGCATTCCGGGTGTGGGCGAGAAGACGGCTCTGAAGCTGCTGCACGAATACGGCTCGGTCGAGAAGGTGCTTGAGAACGCGGCGGGCATCAAGGGGAAGCTGGGCGAGAAGGTCGCCGCTCACGCGGAGGATGCGCGGATGAGCAAGGAGCTGGCGACGATTTTCCGCGAGGTTCCGGTGGAGATTCCTTGGGACGATCTGGCATACGGCGGGTATGACGGACAAGTTTTGGGCGACATGTTCCGCAAGCTGGAATTTAAATCGCTGCTGGAGCGGTTGAATCTGCCCGGCGGAGGAAACCAAGCCGCTTCTGCGGACGCTGAAGCCGAGGCCAAGGCTGAGGCCAGGATTCAGTCGGTTCAGGTGACGCCGGACAGGCTGGGAGAGCTGGTCGAAGCGCTGCCCGGCGTTCGGGCGCTGCATGTCGAGGTCATAGGGGATAATCCGCATACGGGGGAAGTGCTCGGCTTGTCCTTTTATACCGAGTCGGACTCCGGGACGGATCCGATCGGCTATTATTTGCCGTTTGAGCTCCTTAAACAGGAGGCTGAAGAGGCTGAGCGCGTGCGCGCATGGCTGGCAGACGAGAAAAAGTCCGTCGCCGTCTACGATCTGCACCGCGCGCTGGTGGCTCTCTTTTGGCAGGGGCTGGAGCTGCGGGGGGTCAGCTTTGATGTGCTGCTTGCCGGTTATTTGCTCGATCCGACGGAATCTGCGCTGACTTTACACGGACTCACCGCCCGGTATGGCTTGACTGCCATCCCCGCCGATGAGGACGTTTTCGGCAAAGGCGCCAAATTCAAGCTTCCGGAGGCGGATGTTCTGTTAAGCTTGATGAGCCGTAAGGCATTGGCGGTAATGGAGCTGGCCAGGGCATTGCAAGCCGAGCTGGAGGCCAGCGGGATGAATGAGCTGTTTCACGAGCTGGAGCTTCCTTTGGCGCTGGTGCTTGCCTCGATGGAACGCAAAGGGATTAAAGTGGATGTGGAGGAGCTCCAAGCTTACGGTGCCGAGCTGGGCAAACAGCTTGAGAAGATCATGCAGTCCATTTATGACGAGGCGGGGATGGAGTTTAACATTAATTCTCCAAAACAGCTTGGAGAAATCTTATTTGAGAAGCTTCAGCTGCCGGTGATCAAGAAAACGAAAACGGGCTATTCCACCGACGCTGAAGTGCTCGAAAAGCTCGAGCCTTATCATCCGTTGGTCGGACATATACTCCATTACCGGACGCTGTCCAAGCTCCAGTCCACCTATGTGGAGGGCTTGCTGAAAGAGGTGCGTCCGGACACCGGGAAAGTGCACACTTATTATAAACAGACGATTGCGGCGACAGGCCGTCTAAGCAGTCAATATCCGAATCTGCAAAATATTCCGATCCGCCTGGAGGAAGGGCGTAAAATCCGCAAGGTGTTCAAGCCCTCGGAGCCCGGCTGGCGTATTCTGACCGCTGACTATTCGCAGATCGAGCTGCGTGTGCTCGCCCATATTTCCCAGGACGAGAAGCTGATCGAAGCGTTCCGGCAGAACATGGACATTCATACGAAAACAGCGATGGATGTATTCGGCGTACCGGAGGATAGTGTCGATTCGAACATGCGCCGTCAGGCGAAGGCCGTGAACTTCGGCATCGTTTACGGCATCAGCGATTATGGTTTGTCACAAAATTTGAATATCACCCGCAAGGATGCGGCGAAGTTTATCGAGCAATATTTTGCCGTCTTCCAGGGGGTTCGCCGATATATGGACGATATTGTCAAGAAAGCCCGCGAGGATGGTTTCGTTACGACCCTTCTTCACCGCCGCCGGTATTTGCCGGAAATCAAGGCCTCCAATTTCAATCTCCGTTCGTTTGCCGAGCGGACCGCGATGAATACGCCGATCCAGGGCACCGCGGCGGATATCATTAAGCTGGCTATGGTGCAGCTGGACAAGCGGATGAAAGAAGAGGGAGTACGGAGCAGACTGCTGCTTCAGGTGCATGACGAATTGGTGCTCGAGGTGCCTGAGGATGAGCTGGAGGTCATGAAAAAGACGGTTGCCGAGGTGATGGAAAACGCAATTGAGCTCGACGTGCCGCTGAAGGTGGATGTAGATGACGGGGCTAACTGGTACGAGGCGAAGTAATCTGCAAGGAGGGAAGACACCATGCCGGAGCTGCCAGAGGTAGAAACGGTCCGAAGGACGCTGAATCAACTGGTGATCGGCAAGACGGTGGAACGGGTTTCGGTTAAGCTGCCGCGAATCATTCAGTATCCGGAGGACATTGAGAGATTTCAACTGCTGCTCAGCGGGGAAACCATTCAGTCCGTCGAACGCAGAGGCAAGTTTTTGCGGTTTATGTTCGACCATTATACGCTGGTCTCGCATCTTCGCATGGAAGGCAGGTACGGTGTGTATCGCAGCGGGGAGCCAGAGGAACGGCATACCCATGTCGTGTTTTATTTTACAGACGGTACCGAGCTGAGATATAAGGATGTGCGCCAATTCGGGACAATGCATCTTTACCCGAAGGATCAGGATTTGCAGGAAGCCCCGCTGAAGAAGCTGGGGCTGGAGCCTTTGGACGAAGCATTTACATTCGAGGCTTTCCGGGACCGGATCGGGTCGCGTCCGACCAAAATCAAACCGCTGCTGTTGAATCAGGAATATATTGTAGGGATCGGGAATATCTATGTAGACGAATCGTTGTTTCTGGCCGGCATTCATCCCGAAAGGGAGGCCAGAAGCTTAAGCCGGCATGAGCTGGCCAAGCTGTATGAGGCGGTTGTGACGACCTTGAAGGAGGCAGTGGATGCAGGCGGCTCTACCATCAAGTCCTATGTGAACGGCCAGGGCGAAATCGGTATGTTTCAGCATCAGTTCAAAATGTACGGCCGAAAAGACGAACCTTGTTTCCATTGCGGGCATAAAATCGAAAAAATGGTTATAGGGGGACGAGGGACCCATTATTGCCCCAAGTGCCAGCCTCTAAAACGCAGGAGAAGCAAAGGGGCTTTAAAACGCTAAAGTACGCGGATCATGGGAAGAATGCCTGACATGCACCCTCCGCCCAGACCTTCCATATAGTAAGAAGTAAAGTCGATCTGGTTAGGGAGGGAAGGGCATGCTGCCTGTCGTCTCATTGATGCTTCTGGCGTTTGCCGTCAGTCTGGACGGTTTCGGAGTCGGCGTGATGTACGGGCTTCGTAAAATCCGCATTCCGCCTATGTCCATTGCTATTATTTCATTTTGTTCCGGCTTTATTATTTACATGTCCATGCAGGTCGGCGTGCTGATGAGTCAATTGATTGACCCGGCGGTCGCCAGGTACGTCGGAGCTTTTATTCTGATGGGCATCGGCGTATGGGCGATATATCAGATGTTTTCGGATAAAAAGGAGGAAGAGGGAAAAACGGAGGCGGCAAAAACGCCCGGGGAAATGGAGCCCGGGACTGCAGGGGCCAAAGCCATATGGTATATCGAACTGAAAAGGCTGGGGCTCGTCATTCAAATCCTGCGCACCCCGTCCATTGCCGATGTGGACCGGTCAGGGATCATTTCGGCTTACGAAGCCGTACTGCTGGGCGCCGCATTGTCGCTGGATGCGTTCGGCGCGGGCATCGGGGCGGCACTGCTCGGATTCACGCCGTGGCTTACCGCTGCCGTTATTGCACTGGCCAGCGGGACGTTTCTCGGGCTTGGCCTGCAGATCGGCTTCCGGTATGCTGAGCTGAAATGGATTCGCAAGCTTTCCGTTTTACCCGGATTTCTTCTGATCTTCATGGGCATTATGAAATTGTTGTGATCATTATTTTGATTTAGGGGGAAACCCATTGAACATCGGATTAACCGGGGGCATTGCCTGCGGCAAAAGCACTGTCGCTTCCATGCTTGTCCGCCGCGGCGCGCTGTTAATCGATGCGGACCGCATTGCCAGGGAAGTGGTAGAGCCAGGCACCCCCGCCCTTACTCAAGTTATCGAAAGATTCGGAGCCGACCTGCTGCTGGAGGACGGTTCCCTGGACCGGAAAAAACTCGGGGAGCGCGTCTTCGGGAATACGGCTGCGCTCAAGGATCTCGAAGCCCTGCTTCATCCGCCGATTCGGGCGGCTATGCGCGAGCGGATGGAGGCTTACGAGACACAGCATCCGGACAAGCTGGTCGTCGTAGATGTGCCGCTTTTGTACGAATCCCATCTGCAGGCGATGTACAGCGAGGTGATGGTCGTCTATGTGCCACGGCACGTCCAAATGGAACGTCTGATGAAGCGGGACGGGTTAACCGAGGAACAGGCGAACAAACGGCTGGATGCGCAAATGCCGATCGAGAAGAAAAAAGAACTGGCCGATATCGTTATCGATAATTCGGGCACGATAGAAGAAACAGAACAGCAGATTGAACAATTTTGGTCGGAGAGGGGACTGTCATGAGCTTTTTGCGCAAAAAGCGAGTCTTCGCCCTGCTTCTGTTGACTTTTTTGCTATTTTTGTTTCTGGGCACGAGTGTATTGGGACGTATGTTGTATCCGATCCATTATGAAGAGGAAATTCGCCAAAGCGCAGAGAAGTATCAGCTTGACCCTTTGCTCATTGCTGCCGTTATCCGGGTAGAAACCAACTATAAGCCTGACGCGACTTCCAGTAAAGGTGCGCACGGTCTTATGCAATTGATGCCGGATACATCGGAATGGATTATAGAGAAGGCTCCTTTTCCGGGTGAATTCAAAAACCGCTTGGATGATCCGGCCGTCAGCATTGAACTCGGTTCATGGTATTTGAACTGGATGTTTAAGCAGTTTAACGGCAATACGTTTGCCGTCCTTGCCGGCTACAACGCAGGACACGGTATAGTGAGCCGTTGGCTGCTTGAGGGAAGATGGGATGGAACGCTCGACAATACAGATCAGATTCCTTATGGCGAGACCAAGCGTTATGTGCAGCGTGTCACGTATTATTATGACAAGTATTACAAAACCTATGCGGAGGATTGGGGAATCCGTTAATATTTTGGCTTATAGCAATAAAGAAGCGCCGGACAAGCTCTCCTTATGGGGAGTTTGTCCGGTCTGCTTCTTCTCGTATGCTTCAAAACGTGTTATTATTTGAATTGACCAGCGATTTGCTGCTCGGCGATTTGCACCAGGCGGCGCGTAATGTGACCACCGATCGCACCAGTATCACGAGTAGCCATATTACCGTAATAGCCATCTTGAGGAATGGCTATACCCAGTTCCTGAGCTACTTCGTATTTCAATTGATCCAGAGCGGCATTTGCTTGTGGTACTACCAATACATTGCTGCTGCGGGATTGACCTGCACCCATGTCTGTTCACCTCCTTGTCGTTGGTAAACCTATTATGTGCGTTTACACGAATCTCATGTCAGGGAGCTGTTGGGAATTATGGAAAGGAGAAAGGCCGATGAAATGCCCATATTGCGATTATCCCGGCACCAAAGTGTTGGACTCGCGTTCCGCAAACGAGAATAAATCGATAAGACGCCGCCGGGAGTGCGAGAAGTGCCAGAAGCGGTTCACTACGTTTGAAATGGTGGAAGAAACGCCGTTGATCGTCATTAAAAAAGACGGCAGCCGTGAGGAATTCAGCCGGGAGAAAATGCTCCGCGGGCTTATCCGCGCTTGTGAGAAACGACCGGTATCCGTAGAAAGATTGGAAATGATCGTCTCCGAGGTCGAAAGGCAGATCCGCAATACCGCCCAGGCGGAAGTAGACAGCCGCGAAATCGGCGAGATCGTCATGTCCGAATTGTATCCCGTTGATGAAGTAGCCTACATTCGTTTTGCCTCCGTTTACAGACAATTTAAAGACATTAATATGTTTATGAAGGAGCTGAATGAATTGCTCTCCAAGCACCATGTTGGCGGGAACGGCAGCGTAAATTAATTTTAATAAAAATGTTGACAAGCCCCATCCCGATGTGCTATCTTTAATTTTGTCGCCGCTGGAGAACAAAATGATAACAACATCAGGGGGCCTCAGCGCAGCCGGGAAAACGATGTTGTCTGGTACATTATCTTCTCATAAAAACGGACAGATTATCATCGCAATGGTTTCGTAATTTATGGGGTCACGGCTCAGTTGGGAGTTCGGGCCGAGCGAAGACGCCGCTCAAAAGTGGAACAACTTCATTCTTGATATTTCCTTAACCGAAAATTCCTGGGGAATTAGCTCAGCTGGGAGAGCGCATCGCTGGCAGCGATGAGGTCAGGGGTTCGAGCCCCCTATTCTCCATACACCTTAAATTCAAACGGCAGAGATGCCGTTTTTTATTTTGATTTGTTTTGTACCGACACATGTAGAATGCGTAGTATCAACATATCGTGTTGATAAATGACGGGACACCTAAACCATATACTTTAGTGGAGCGAATATGATTAGGGGTTCGACCCTCCACTATAAAAGCTCGACTCTTACGGTCGGGCTTTTGATTTGCTCGAAAATGTACAATCAATTTAACTTTTTATCGCTATTTGTAGTCATCATTAGGAACATTAATCCTATTTTCTAGTTCCTTCTTACGTTCAGCAAAACATTGTAGTTAGCGTTAAATAGGGCTAAAAGAATTAGTACTTTTTGCAGGAAAAACAATGAAAACGTCGAAATTTTGGAATGTTTGATTAATTTCCATTAGGAGGAACAAGATGGAACTTATTGAAATATCAAGACCTGCTCGTCCTCAAAATGGCGAGATCCTTTTTGGCACTCCGATTCCTCCTATTGATAAATTACTGTTACTACACTTTTATTGGCGATTACCCTATCCCTCAAAAGTACAATATTGTTGCATCTCAGGGGATCGGTCCCAAATTAAAAGATTATATAAATCCAGCGCGCGGGTTGCCGCATGGTGGCGGAAATAATCCTCACACAATAGCCGAAGATTTGATACAGAATTGGGATAAGTATTGCAATGCAAGACTGGTATCAGCAAGAAGAGCCATGTAAACCTCACTGTAGAGTTGGAGACATATATACGCAATTTTGATTTTTCTATTGTTCAGGAAATCCCTCCCATTCAACTTATTGATGAATACAGTAAGACATAGTTTTTCTTTCAATTGGGAGTAAGTATATTTAGTATTGTAAAACTGAACTTTAAGGGGAAATTACTTTTTTTACATTCATACACCAAAAACCTCCATTTATTGGTATTTTAAAAACTACCTGAATCCGTGACAAACTTAAGTCCACTCCGCCAGAGAGGGCAGTATATGGAAAAAAGTAATCGGAAATCCCCCCATCAGCTAAAGATTCGTGATGAAAACAAATCTACAAATGACAGAATCCATCAAGCAAGGCATGCTCAATAAGCCTTGCTGTTTACGGTAAGGCCGGAACAGGGAAGAGCAGTTTGGGTTGGTCTGGATGGCGAAAAATGGATTCAGGCAAACGCTTGGTACACTCGTCGTACGGTCTGAAACCAGGGACTGTATCGCCCAAAATTGAAAATCGTTTGACGAGCGTGTCGGCTGACTCTAGCCGCGATGTACACGATGTTTTGAATCACGGTGCGGATGCGGCGACGTTGTACGCCTCCCCGAATCGGAGCATCGTCTTGGCGCAAGCTTTCCTGCCCCATGATGCGGAGCAGGTTGTAAGCGAACACCCCCGCGTGCAAAACCAGATCGTTGGTATCGAATTTGCCGGCGGGCAGTCGCTCCAAATCCAGATCCGTCTTCAGCTCACTATGAAATTGTTCGCTCGTGCCGTGATCGCGATACAACTCGATGACACGCCACGGCGAGCAGGTAAGAGAAGTCCAATAGACGTTCACTTCAATTTCCGGGAACAGGAGCATCTGACCTTCACGGTCGATCGTCCGTACGATCACTTGAAACACTTGACGAAGGGCTTGATCGAAGCCTTTTTCGGGAAAGGCGATCACGCCCATGTATTCCGTCTTGCCGGGGCGCTGCTCACAGGCCATGCCCTTGTCTTCGGCGATCCGTAGCCAACTTTCCTTGGATGTATTGCGCAGATTGACCTTGATGATATAATCGACCTCTGGCTCAGCATGACACACCTGCAGATTTTCCAGACTGTCGTGAGCGGAATCCATCCGCACGAGAAGGCGCTCTTTCGTGATGCGCCGGGCATACTGGATGCTTTCGCGCAGAAAATCAGCGCCATCCTTCTGACTGTGCGTGCTGCCTTCCCGAAGCTGCACATTCACGCTATACCCCTCCTGTCCGAGGTAGGCGAAAATGGGGGCGTAGCCGAACGTGCCTTTGTAGGTCAACGAAACACCCTCTTTTTTCGTACCGGAGTTATCGAACGGAGAGACATCGATATCCAGCGGAATCACCGTATGCTCGCCTGCTGTCAGTCCGGTTACAGGTGCTTTTACGTTTCGAATCAGATCGGCGGATTCTTGAAGCAGGATCTCGTTCCAGTTGGCATTCATCGTTTGAGCTGCGGCATCCAGACGCTGACGGAGCGTCGGGCTTGACGGCACCTTGCGGACACCGAGGCAGGTTTGGAATACGGGATCTTTTCGGAAAGGTTCGATGTGGTCGAAGTCGCTTTTGCCTTGGCAAAGCAAGCCAAGATAGCTGGTCATGACATCGCCATGACTGTGAATCGGGTTCTCCATTCCTTTCACGGTGGAGCGATTGAGACGCTGCGGCAATCGGGTATGGGAAAGCAAGGCGCCGACGGTGGCCAGGCCAGCATGCGTAGTCAACAGAATTTCCTTAGATTGGGTGAATTGGATTCTCATATGTAGCACCTCGCAGGTGAAAGTGGATCATTCATGGTTCCTTTAAAATTCACCATCGGAGATGCGATTTCCTTTCTTTTTCTTCTTTTTCACAGAAGAACTATCACGGATTCAGGAACTATATTATATAATATAGATGAAAATAAAATTTGGAGGTTTGATTTATGAAAAAAAGATAGTTATACCAGGATTAGTATTAAGTTTTTTATTTTCATCAATAGCATATTCGTCTGATTCTATTCAGGCTCTTTTATTCCCTGTATCTTTATCTATTAATGGAGAACGTGTTGAAAATTTGTATAAACCGATTTTAAATTACAATGGCGATGCTTATTTACCATTACGTTTTTTTGTAGAAAAGACTAATGGTAAAGTAGATTATGACAGTTCCACTAAAAATATAGATATAGAATATCAAAATACCGATCCATTAAAATCAGAAGTAACTTCCTTAATAAAAGATGAAAACTTTCACCTTTTACTAAATTCCGAAAAAAAGATTTACGATAGTAAAGAACCTATTAATATGTGGGGAACATTAAGATATATAGGGGAAGACCAAATAACGATCACCCATGGCGACCCCTTGCTTATTTATTCAATAAAAGATAGCAATGGTAATTATGAGGAGATGGGTATAAGAACCGTTTTGCTGGAAGAAACATTTAGTCCCAATAATGAATATACTTCAAAACCTCCATTATATCTTTCTGAATCATTTAATTTCCAAAAGAGTAAAATGTCAAGTCCTGAACAATTTCTTCAACAAACAAGAAAGGCATGGAAGTTAAATCCAGGTGAATTCACCATAGGAGTTCGTGCATTATTTACTCCAACTTCAACTAATCAAAATAAAGAGTTATATACTGAAATCGTTATACAAGTTAAATAAATGGTTTTAGTAATGTAAATCGTAAAGACTAATTTGGTTGGCTCGTCCACAGCATGCCGAGGCTAAGGGGGTAAATTCGCCGGATGCGGCGCAGTACGGCAAGGTGTTGACGCATAGCGCCGTTGCCGCTAGTCCGGTATATAAGCAAGTGTAATGGATGTGGACAGTCAGCCGCTGTATCGGCAAGAGTAGCAGTTTGCCCGCATGGGTGTTTTTCGCAAGAGAAAAATGCTAATTTCGGCAGCGAAAAATGCCGACAGACACTTGCCAGTAGAATCATCAACCCGGAATTCGTTCCATCGCCTGTTTCAGACGGAAACTATCTCCGGTAAACGAGAGAATGTGAGCGTGGTGTACAAGCCGGTCCACCAGCGCTGACGTCAATTTCGTGTCCCCAAAAATACTCGTCCATTGTCCAAATTCCAGATTAGACGTCACAATCACGCTTTGCCGTTCGTAACAATCCGCAATCACGTTAAACAGTAGTTCTGAGCCCGTTTGGCTGAACGGGACGTATTCCACCTCATCGAGAATCAGCAAATCCATCTTCCTCAGCTTCTCCCGAAACTTACTGAGTGTTCCGGAAGCAAATTTCTCTTGTAGAACAGCCACCAGATCACTGGAACGGTAAAACTGCACCGCTTTGCCCCGTCGGCACGCTTCCACGCCCAAAGCAATTGCCATATGCGTCTTCCCCGTACCCACAGCTCCCATCAGCAGCAGGTTTTCCTTGCGTTCCAGCCATTCCAGCTGCCGCAAGGTATCCAGACTTCCTCCCTGCGGGAAGACAATGTGATCCGTTACGTATCCCTCGAAGGTTTTCAGATGCGGAAATCCCGCCTGCTGGACCAGTTTGCCCAATTTGGCCCGCCGTCTGCCGTCCAGTTCGGCAACCAGCAGTTCCTGTACCAACTGCAGCAACTGCTCGCTTTGCTGGGCAGAGACGTATTCGGCAATGTGCGCCAAACGCAGCTGTCGGCACAGATTCGTCAGTTCCACCGCCATCTCACATCACCCCCATCAACCGGTCATACCGATCTAATCTGGGCTCTGTTCGTGTTCCCGGCGGGGACAACGTCTCGGACCAAGACGCCGGCACATTCCGGCTGCCGTGTTTCATGCCAAGAAAGGCCGTGATGCCAGAAATGTCTTCTGCAAGCCCAGTCATGTTAAGAGCATTAGTAATCTGCTCCAGCGTGTACACACTGCTTAAGTAGTGCAACCCCTGTAGCCGTTCTTTGCGTATATCCACATCGGGAACCGTCACATAAGTTTTCAGCACTTCAGGCAGCATCCGTAAAAACTGGGAGTGGGTCACGCTGCGCGGTTTTCGCAGCCAGCCCGCAAACACCTGCGACCAAGGAATGTCCGCTGTCTTTCCGGTGTACGGCCTTGGCACCGTCCGCATCGGTTCATGCCGGTGGTCGAGCACCACAATACGATCCCAAAACAGCTGCGCCATCACTTCTGTACCGGGAGAAGCTTGTCCCAGCAATGGAATGACCGCATCATCCACCTGGATTTCGCCGTATTTGTTCACCACCGCGGTTTGCAGCCGGAATGCTTCGAACGGTTCCTCCGGCAACTGCAGCAGATGCCGTCTTTCTTCTTCCTGCCATAATTCCTCGATCTGTCTCTCTTTGACATAATGGTGGCGTTTGCGATCCTGCTCGGCCTGATCCGTGAAGTGAGCGGTAAGCTGCTCTTGGCTTGTGAACAGCGGAATCGGCACCGCCCAGTTTCGCTTCGAGTATCCGCACTTGGTTTCCACATGTCCTTTTTCATGGCCGCTGTACGGGTTGCAAAACACCGCTTCAAATCGGTAATGGGCGCAGAATCTGCGGAACATGTCTGTCAGCTGCCGTTCACCTTGTTTTTCGATGTGCACGACGGCAGCAGAAAGATTGTCGAACCAGATGCGCTGCGGAACCCCGCCGGTCTGGTCGAAGACCTGTTTCATTGCTTCGAGGAAGCATTCCTGGTTTTCGGACGGCACCGGGTACACAAAGGCCGCATTGCTATACGGGAACGAGAGGACGAACAATTTATAGGAAACCAGCTTCTGGTTTTGGCACACTTCCATGGTCGTGAAGTCTGCTTGTGCTTCACCCGGCGGATGCTCGAGCCGTTCGTACGTTTTGGCCCGTTCCAGTTCCATCTCGGTCCTGCGCCGTTTCACATAGGTGGAAACGGTGCGTTCGCTACCGGGAAACTGGTACTCGTCGCGCAACCGTTGGAAGATACGAGCAGCGGTATGCCGCTGTTTCCGGGGAAGCAATCGATCTTCTTCCAACCAGGCATCAACGATTTCCATATAGGGTCCCATGACAGGGGAACGGCTTTTTCTATTGGTCATCCGGAGGTTCCAGTTGTCCTGATCCGCATATTTTTTAGCGGTTCGCCAGTGGACACCAACCCGATCGGCGATCTCTTGAATGGAGCAACCTTCTGCTTCTCGCAAAAATCTGATATATTGTTGTTGAGGCATTTTCAGCATCCTTTCGAGTCTCTCCTTCGTCAGTCTTAAGCAAACTTAACGATAGGAGGATTTTGGAGTGCTGACAAGTGCCTTTTTTATTGCCGATCAAGTCGGCAATTTTCTCGGCATTTTTACGCTGCAATTCTCGGCACTTTTATTTTGCGATAAACAGAGTCCATGGAAAGCCTGTCGAATTACATTTGGAGGATTTGTGGATTCGAAATGTAACGATTACAACCGGATTGGTGAGCACGTCTACGACGCCGATGTTATTGAAAACTGTTCAGTCTGATAAGATTAAACCGGCAGAGCTGATTACACACCGTTTTCCACTGCAAGATATTATAAAAGCATATGAAGTATTTGGCAATGCAGCCAAAGAAAAAGCGTTGAAAGTCATTTTGTACAATGAGTGAAGCTTTTAGGCCCTAAATCACTCCTTTACGGCTATATTTATGATGTAAAGACGGGGCGTCTGGTGGAAGTTCCGCAAGCGACAGAAGCGGGACGGACGAATGCAAACGTACAATCGCAGCAGTCTTTTATCCCATAAAAAATCATCCCTGAGAACCCTCCATAGATATTCTTATAAGACAAAGGCACCGCTTAATAACGGCACCTTTGTCTTTTTGTTATAAAACCACTCTTTCCATTATAGCTTTAAAATACAGATACTATGATCAATCCCATTTTATACATCATTTCAAGCGCTTTTACGGTCTGGCTCCTGGTCAATAACTTTGTCCGTTTTTTACAAGATCACAAAGTTAAATATGCTATCATTCAGGTAAGCAAAAATAAATCGATTTGAGGAGGTATTTATGATGAAACCACGCATTTCTGTTCTCACATTAGGCGTAGACGATTTGGAAAGGTCTTTGACCTTCTATCGTGACGGACTGGGGCTGCCGACACAAGGCATCATAGGCAAAGAGTTCGAACATGGAGCGGTTGCCTTTTTCGACTTGCAAGCTGGTGTAAAATTGGCTATCTGGAATCGCATCGATCTTTCCCATGAGGCAAAGGTCCCCCTGACACCGCCGAGTTCTACCGAAATGACGATTGGTCACAATGTAGGCAGTAAAGAAGAAGTGGATAAGATCATGGAACAAGCCCAAAACGCAGGAGCCATTATTACGGACCCTGCGCATGATACCTTCTGGGGAGGATATTCCGGCCACTTCCTAGATCCGGATGGGCATTTATGGGAAGTGGTGTGGAATCCAGAGTGGGACATCACGGATTGAGTCGCTGACAGATTCACAGTCGATTATTTATTATCTATCGCGGAATGTAGTACTCATTAAGCTAACTTTGACCCGAGCCCGCTTTACTTTATCCAGCCATTTGGAGCGTAGCGCCTCCGATGACGGTTTAACCGGGCCGATTTCGGTAACGCGTACGGGTGTGATTCCGCAAGATTGTTTAGTATTTGAAATCACGGAAAGTATCAGTATCCACCAAATCGATTCCATACTTGGCACCCTCAATGACCTGAAGAAGATCGGAGTTCGTGTGGCGATTGACGATTTTGGAAAAGGGTATTCCGCTCTCAATTATTTGAAACACTTTCCCATCGATATTTTGAAAATTGACAAATGTTTTATAAAGGATATCAACGTGGATGAGAGAGACGCCGTGATCACGCAGGCCATGATCAATATGGCGCACGGTATGGGATTGAAAGTGATCGCTGAAGGCGTGGAAACGGTAAGACAGTTGGAATGTCTGAAACATTTGAGATGCGATATGATGCAGGGTCATTTGATAAGTAGACCTTTGCCGGCAAAAATACCTTCAAGATTTTTAGAACATCCGTAATCATTCTTTACATAATTAGGAGTGACCCATATGTGGATTAAAAAGAAGCTTCATTTTCCCCAGCTTACCGATTTTGAACATCATTTTTTGGAAAAAGCAAAGCCGCCTTCGAATCCATGAATCATAACATTCAGGAATTGCAAGCGAACGCGCAGGATCTCCGCTCCCTCGTCATAGTCATTGAGGAAATCGGTACGGCTACTCAAAAAGTATCGCAATCAGCCGAAAAGCTTAACAATCAAGCGCTGCATAAATTCTGATCGGTATCTTCCTCCCGCCGAACTTCATTTGTCCAAGATATGAAGTGTATAAGCCAGACGTAAGTGCCAGCTGTTCTTGGTTCATTTCATTTCTGAGCCCCGCGGCACACTCGAACATAGAAACAAAAACTCAAAAAGCTTTGATCCACAAAGCTTTCCTCTGTTCTTTCCCTTACATACAAAACTCCATTTCTCCACCGGCAGCTATTTCGGAGGGGTTCGTCTCCCTTGGCTACATAAACGAAGAAAACCGATCCAAAAAGGTCGGTTTTCTTCGTTTTTGAATTAGACGCTGCTTTCCCGGTTATAGGTATTCTTCGATTCGGGTCAGCGGACCCGGGATTCACTCAGCTTGAATTGGCCTACGAGCTGCTGCAGCAGGACGGTAATCGCCTCCACGCTTTGCGAGGTTTGGCGGACGCTCATGATTTCGCTCATCAGCTCCTGCACCTTCGACTCGACTTCGGTTGAAATGCTGCGGTTCTCGATGCTGACGGCCGCAATCTTCTCCATCAGCGTTACGACTTCGTCGACCACCTGGGATTTCCGCTCATCCTCCGCCGTAGCGGCGGTCAGCATTCCGGAAGCGGCGGCAACCAGCTCATTGCCTTCCTTGACCACCTGTGTGCCTTCGTCCATCGATTGATACGCCCGCTGCGCATCCTGATAAATGTGCTGGATGATTTCATGCACTTCCCCGGTCGATTTTTTCGTCATTTCCGCCAGCGTGCGGATCTCCGACGCCACTACGGCGAAGCCTCGGCCGTGTTCGCCCACGCGTGCCGCCTCGATAGAGGCATTAAGCGCCAGCAGATGCGTTTGTGCGGATATTTCTTCAATGGCAATCAGCACGCTGCGGATTTGCTCGGCCGTATGCATGAACGTCCGGATCGATTCGTTGGTTTCCTGTACTTTGGAGGAGATGTGGTGCATCTTGTCCCCGATCCGCTCGACTTCACTCTGGGCCGTCGCAATTTGCCTCGCGGCTTCCATCTCCATCTGACGAAGTTGCAGCCGCATTTCCCCCGCAACGTCCTTGGCGATATCGATGTCTTTGAGCTGGCTTCGTATGCTGCGGATCATTTCCTGTACATTGAGGCTTACCCGCTCGGTCGAGTCGGCTGTGATGCCTGCGGATTTGTTTAATACGTGCTGGCTGGTCAACACGTCATTCGCTGCAGATTTGACCCGGAGCATAATGCTTTCCAGCGAATCGATCATATTGTTGATCCATTTGGCCAGCTCACGGGTCTCATCGTTTTCGAACTCATTCGGTTTTAGACGCTGTGTCAAATCCCCTTTACCTTCCGCATTGATGCGGATGAACCGGTTGATGGCGCGCAGACGATCGACAACGTTCCTTGTCTCTTTCCTGTGAAGCATCCGGGCGGCCGTTAAAGCGAACAGCAGCTGGAAAAAGGCCGCCATCGTGCCGGTTATCCAGAGAGGAGCCCGGGCGGCGATGAAATAGATCAGAAACCCGGCTATGAATGCGAAACAAACGGCCAACAACGCGTGGAGCTTGAAATGCCGCCAGCTTATGCTGCGGATCCGGTACACCTCTTCCAAATCGCCCTCGCACATCATTCCCCACAGATCCGGGCAGTGCGGGAGCCGGAACGTCACTCCCTTGCCAATGACGGGAATGTGACGATAATCGGAATATCCCGGAAATTCCACAAAAAGGTTGCTGCCGTTGCGTATGGTATTGGCGACGCCCGGGTGCAGCTGTCCGGTAGCCGGATCGGTGAATACCAGCTCCAGCTCAGTATGCTCCTTCACGCTGACAACGCCCCATTCGGTCGTCACACCGTCCTTCAAGTTTTCGCCGTGGGTAAACGTGCGGTCCTCGAACCGGCTTCTGGACAGCGCCGTACCCGGCGCGATGTGCTTATTCAGCTCAGGCTTCGCCATAAATATGTAATTGTCCCCCGAATCCGGGTAAACGTGACCGGATTCCCGCTGGATCAAGTCCCCGATCACATCGTTCGGCACTCTGCCGCAAATCGCCCCGCGCCAGCGTCCGTCCTCCACGACGGGCTGTATGAATAAAAGCGTCATTTTGTCGTGGAAGGAGGACGATCTCGGGCCGATCTGGAGCGTCAGCTTGTCTGCATACGGCCCGAACAGGCACTTCCTGCCTTCTTCGGCCGAAGCGGAATAGCTTATACCGGGACAGAACGCTTCCTGCTCCGCATAGGTTTTCCCGATATGCTGCGGAAAAGTCGAGTACACGACGCTGCGCTTGTCGTCCAACAAGAACAGTTCTGTGAAATCGGTTCCCCGATTGTAGCAGTCGGCAAACAAACGATCCCAAACCGCGGATGGCTGTCCGCTAAACAGCGAAGCGCCGTCAGCAGCAGACCTCATCAGATCGAGGAGACGATCCAGATGCCGCCAATAATCCTCCGTCCAAGACATGAGGACGTTCATTCTTGTCTCGGCGATTCCTTCAAAAATTTCTTCCACGTCCATTTTCAAGTCGTGATTCAAACGATAAGAGCGCCAAAGCGGAAACCCCTTTTTAAAACCTAACCAATCAAACATGTACCCACCCCTCACAAATGATATTTTCTATCTTTATATGTTACCTGAATCCGTGACAAACTTAAGTCCACTCCGCCAGAGAGGGCAGTATATGGAAAAAAGTAATCGGAAATCCCCCCATCAGCTAAAGATTCGTGATGAAAACAAATCTACAAATGACAGAATCCATCAAGCAAGGCATGCTCAATAAGCCTTGCTGTTTACGGTAAGGCCGGAACAGGGAAGAGCAGTTTGGGTTGGTCTGGATGGCGAAAAATGGATTCAGGCAAACGCTTGGTACACTCGTCGTACGGTCTGAAACCAGGGACTGTATCGCCCAAAATTGAAAATCGTTTGACGAGCGTGTCGGCTGACTCTAGCCGCGATGTACACGATGTTTTGAATCACGGTGCGGATGCGGCGACGTTGTACGCCTCCCCGAATCGGAGCATCGTCTTGGCGCAAGCTTTCCTGCCCCATGATGCGGAGCAGGTTGTAAGCGAACACCCCCGCGTGCAAAACCAGATCGTTGGTATCGAATTTGCCGGCGGGCAGTCGCTCCAAATCCAGATCCGTCTTCAGCTCACTATGAAATTGTTCGCTCGTGCCGTGATCGCGATACAACTCGATGACACGCCACGGCGAGCAGGTAAGAGAAGTCCAATAGACGTTCACTTCAATTTCCGGGAACAGGAGCATCTGACCTTCACGGTCGATCGTCCGTACGATCACTTGAAACACTTGACGAAGGGCTTGATCGAAGCCTTTTTCGGGAAAGGCGATCACGCCCATGTATTCCGTCTTGCCGGGGCGCTGCTCACAGGCCATGCCCTTGTCTTCGGCGATCCGTAGCCAACTTTCCTTGGATGTATTGCGCAGATTGACCTTGATGATATAATCGACCTCTGGCTCAGCATGACACACCTGCAGATTTTCCAGACTGTCGTGAGCGGAATCCATCCGCACGAGAAGGCGCTCTTTCGTGATGCGCCGGGCATACTGGATGCTTTCGCGCAGAAAATCAGCGCCATCCTTCTGACTGTGCGTGCTGCCTTCCCGAAGCTGCACATTCACGCTATACCCCTCCTGTCCGAGGTAGGCGAAAATGGGGGCGTAGCCGAACGTGCCTTTGTAGGTCAACGAAACACCCTCTTTTTTCGTACCGGAGTTATCGAACGGAGAGACATCGATATCCAGCGGAATCACCGTATGCTCGCCTGCTGTCAGTCCGGTTACAGGTGCTTTTACGTTTCGAATCAGATCGGCGGATTCTTGAAGCAGGATCTCGTTCCAGTTGGCATTCATCGTTTGAGCTGCGGCATCCAGACGCTGACGGAGCGTCGGGCTTGACGGCACCTTGCGGACACCGAGGCAGGTTTGGAATACGGGATCTTTTCGGAAAGGTTCGATGTGGTCGAAGTCGCTTTTGCCTTGGCAAAGCAAGCCAAGATAGCTGGTCATGACATCGCCATGACTGTGAATCGGGTTCTCCATTCCTTTCACGGTGGAGCGATTGAGACGCTGCGGCAATCGGGTATGGGAAAGCAAGGCGCCGACGGTGGCCAGGCCAGCATGCGTAGTCAACAGAATTTCCTTAGATTGGGTGAATTGGATTCTCATATGTAGCACCTCGCAGGTGAAAGTGGATCATTCATGGTTCCTTTAAAATTCACCATCGGAGATGCGATTTCCTTTCTTTTTCTTCTTTTTCACAGAAGAACTATCACGGATTCAGGTATGTTATATATAATACCATAAAAGATTAGATTTTGGGAAAAATTATAAAAATCAAATTTATGTTATGTAATATTACTCAAGATACGTATGTTTCGGTATGGTTACGATGACATACTAGTTTCGAACCTATTCTTTTCGGAAGGCAGATTCCTTATAAAAGAGCGAAACGATAAGGTCATTCTCTTACCGTTTCGCTTTTATTTTCTTTTTAAAAAGTCTGCGGGCTTGATTTTAAGCTTTGTGCAAAGCTTGAAATCTCCCCAATCATGGAACAATTTACAATGTTTGCCGTGTCGAGAATCGAATCAGCGCACTTAAATCCTGTGCCTGCTTGAACACGAGCAAATACGGATGCTGACCTGAAGCATTGTGGTATGTGTAAATACCCGTGCGTAAATATTCTAAATGAAGTACATATGCATCGTTGATTACATTCCACATCAGGTCACGGATGAACTCAGCATCTAGGCCGACTTCGAGCAGAACGTCTTTGCAGAGTTGAACATAGGAGGCTACATCAAAGTTGAATTGTCTGCGAAGATTTTCTGCAATCGATTCGGCCAGTCGTTGTTGGATGTATATCTTGCTGAGTTCAATGTTGTAGACAAGACTGCTCTGAGCCATTGGCATCACCTCCTCTCTGGTGCATAAAAAAGGGCACCATACCAAGCATAACCCAAAAGTTACGCCTTGCGTGGTGCCCTCCAATTACACGTAAGCAACTCTATAGTGAGGGTTCAGTCTATGCTTGGCTTGGGGTGCCTGGATCACTAGGAAGAAATGATTCATCTGCATTCGGATAAGGAACTTGGAATTCTCGTTGTTCTCCAAGTCAGCAATCCCAGCAGCAACATAGCAGTAATCAAGCGGAATTAGTCATTGGTGAGAATCATGTTCTCATCGTGCTTTTTCCGGAGCCTGTATTTAAAAATTTTACAGGGAATGAAATTGCAGATCCAAAGCAATCTTCCGAGGTATTGTTTTCCATTGATGCGGAGAGCAGGGGAGAAGTTGATGAAATCGCAAAGTGGGCGGTAGAGGCAGGCGGTATGATCTATAGTGAACCCGCAGAACATCAAGGCTGGATGTACGGCTGCGGTTTTGCTGATTTGGATGGACATCGGTGGAATGCGTTATATATGGATATGAGTAAGTTACGTGAAGAGTAAAATGCCATTTTTGTCCGCCGCGTAGATGAGCCTCCGGGCATGATTTTTGGCGATGCAGTCTATTTTTCTACATTTCTTATTTTTCTGTAAATAGTTCATCTAATCCACACTCCGCTTGCGGTAAATTACCAGTCACGCAAAAAAAAGCCGCCCTGTTCGGCAGCTTGCGTCGTTTCCCTGCTTGACAACAACAAATGAAATCGATATTTCCCGGGGATGCGGCAGATCCCGTTTTTTTTCGTTAATGCGCAATCATTCAGAGACCGTTATGATAGTATCCCCATCCATTGCCGATAACGGGCTGCTGCTGCCAGTATGCATCATGTTGAAGCTGCGGGTAGCCATATGCCCGGTTGTAGTATGTCTGATTCGTATTGGCCGGATTGGCCGCAGCTTGGCTTTGGACCTGATCTGACATGCAATCGCTGGGTGGTCCGATAACAACGGTTTTTGTAATAGGTGCCAATGCATCCTTCACTTTTGCCTCATTGAGGCAATACGTATGAGCAAATACATTCGCCGGCGTTAATCGCAAGAGATCGGAAGCACCTATGAACTCCGGAATTGGCGCATCGAAAATGGCCAATAAATGAGTGTTGTCGGCCGAGGCTATCTCATAATGCCACCATCCCTGGGGCACACTGGCGACCTGGCCCGGCTGGATGGGAAAATGGAGAAGCTCTTTGGTAAAAGGGTTAATCAAGGAGACAACAGCGGCGCCTGAAATACAATAGACCAATTCTGAGGCATTTTGATGGATATGGGGCTCGATGACGTTTCCCGTACTAAGATAAATGTCCAGCAGGGATACATTTCCTAATGTATTAAGCTGGTGGATGGAAAGACCGTTAATATAATTCCGATTATCTTTTTTAAAAAAAAGATTGTTGTTTAAATCAAACGAAAATTGAACGGATGGCGAAGTATAGTCCATATATGAAACCGACACTTTTTTTTCTTCCCTTCATTTTAAAATAGGCACTTGACTGATGGGATATCTTATGTTGCACCCCGAATAAACGTGCGCTTGATGAAGCCGCCGATTTGGGGAGCATTGTAGTCCAACTATAAAATGGATTCATCTATTAAAAAATTTAATAGTTGGAAATAGGGATTGACATAATTTAGAATTCGAGTATAAAATTTTGGTATCGATGAACGATGTACACGTTATCGATAATCTGCAAAATGAGGTACACGGCCTGAAGATTTATGTACCTCTGCAACAGGTTTTTTTCTACGGCTGACCAATTAACTAACAAGGATTTCCAATGACCTTCGTCGAAGTATTTTTTACATACTTTGACGGAGGTTTTCTAATGCCTTTGCCTAAAAATCGAATTGTTCCCGAGAGAAAAATATACTATCGACCTGAGCTTGAGCGTTGTCTCCATTGTGGTTCGAAATTGAAACGTAGCCACACAGCATGGAAGAAAAATATTGCGACTCTTTCCGGTGTTATTCAAGTATGGAGCATGGCATATGTCTGCTCCAACTCTAACTGCGCCTACCCTAAGACATACTACAGATCAGCTGAAGCAGATTCCTTGTGCATGAAACATACATCATACGGCTTCGATGTATTGGCTCTCGTCGGGCAATTACGGTTTAAGCATCACATGACCATTGCAGAAATCACCCAAGAACTTAATGAACGCGGTGTCGCTACTTCTGAGCGAAACTCACAAAGATTGTACGAGCGGTACGTCACTTTACTGCGCTCTAGCGTCACAGACCATGTGAAATCCGTCCTCAAACAAGTTGCTGAAGAACACGGAGGAATTATGATCTCCATGGATGGCGTTCAACCCGAGAAAGGAAACGAGACGCTCTATGTGATCCGTGAAGTGTTTAGCGGGACGATTCTTGTCGCGAAAAGCGTGAAGAGCAGCTCGTCGGAAGAACTGAAAGAACTTATTCAGCCTGTCATTGATCTTGGCTTCCGTATCATTGGAATTGTCACGGACGGACAGCAATCTATACGTCTTGCAATGGAGTCGCTGCTCCCAGAGGTGCCGTACCAATATTGTCAGTACCACTACTTAAAAGACATCGCTAAGCCAGTAGTGGAGCTTGACCGGAAGCTGAAAACCGGCATTAAGAAAAGTCTTCGCGGAATCCGCGACATCGAAAGAAAATTAGACAAAGACGAATCGCCGGAAAACGAAGTAGTGAAAGACTATTTGGCGGCGATCCGTTCTGTACTACTGGAGGACGGTAATCCACCGTTAGACTTACCCGGAGTGCGAATTTACGAAAACGCCCAGGCCATTCAGACTTCGCTTCAAAATTGCCTGGATAAAAAAGGGGCCCTCTCTGCTCCAGAACGTTTTCAGAATATTCAACAAACTGAATGAGTTCCATCAACTCTATGAAGAAGTGAAACGCTGGTCACGTCCTCTGCATCACGCCGCTAACATCTTGAATCCAGACATTGACCAAACGAGTGAATCGGTGCGACTCCACATGCGATGTTTGATGCAATGGTTGGAGCAAACATACACCAAAGAGCACGACCGCCCAATGGTCACTAACTTCAAGAGTTACACCAACGGATTCTGGAAAGGACTCTTTACTTGTTACGATCACCCTCATGTTCCTCGAACAAATAACGATCATGAGCGATTTTTCCGACGGACAAAGACACGTCATCGACGAATGACGGGACTCAGAAGCTGGAACGAGTACATCATGCGGTCCGGTGAGTTTGTTGTATTTGTCGATGATGCTCTCCGGCAAACCGATGTGTTGAATAGGCTCCAAAGCGTTAGCTACGAAGTGTTCCACGCTGAACGACAACGTTGGGCTAGACGCCTTGAAGAAACAACAAAGCGCAGAAGATTTAGACGGAATCCTGCAAAGTACCTCAAGGAAACAGAAAATAAGTATTGTATGTTAATTGGTCAGTCGTAGTTTTTTTTACAACATGATTGATAATGATTATCGTTGTCATTATCTATATACTTCCTTTGTACTGTGGCATCAATTTCAAGCAAGCGGGAAAGGAGGAATGAAGTCCGGTCTCATTTCTAAAGCTTAGTCTGATTGGCTTAGCTTTCATCGGACGCCTGTCAGTAATTTTTTTGCGTTATTACTGATAATGATTATCATTTTACTTATTTTTTCTGCGGCAGGCATTCCTGCTTCAAGAAATGCTTTAGGCCTAAGCAGTCGTCAAGTTGAAAGTACAAAACCAAACTAAGGGAGTGTATTCCAAGATGAAATTATCGGTGAAAAAAACGTTCTCCATGCTGATGCTGGTGTTCATGCTCACCATTGTGTTGGCATTACCTGCTTTTGCTGCGGCTACGAACTATCAATTTTTGGATGCAAACGGGAATTACTCTCCACATTCGACTGCTTTCACTTATGATGCGGTGATTTCCGGATCGACAGTGACCGTCCATTACGATAGTGCTTACGTCTACGGCTTGAAGGTCTATAATGCCACCACAGGTCTCTATGATACAATTCCCGGTACGGTATCAGGCAGCTATATTTATTTCACATTTGATGTGAATGACTTTGATACGAATCTGCCTGTTAAACTTGGTGTGAATGCTGGGCCTCATAGCGGAGACCTGGATTTGTTCATCGAATGGCTATTATAATCCGCAGTTAGCCGGCTAAAGGCAACTGCTAATCATGTAAGGAGTGAAGAATGGCTTGCCGTTACCGGAGCCATTCTTCGCTTGTTATGCAAACACCGAATGTTTAAGGAGAGTAATTCAATTGGCTAATCAATTTAGGAAAACTGTGGCGATGATTCTTACCTTCGTATTGTTTCTGTCTGCCATACATATAGGGCCGGCATCGGCGGAAGAAAGTCCGGCTACCGTGCCCGACGGGGTATACCCGATCGAATTCCGGTATGTTCAGGATAAAAACCCTACGCAAACCTCGGTATCCAATTCATACATGGTTCCGGGCACAGGGAAATTAATTGTGCAGAACGGAAAGGCGAAATTCGAGAATGAAATTTCGAAGGAAAACTATGCTTTATTTGAATATTTCGGTTCGCGTATGGCTGGCAGGGATAAGGCTGTCATTCAAGAAACCGTAGGTCAGGAACCGGTTATTATTGGCATTGAGGGCTATCAACCGGTTGCGACCCGGTTGACCGATGACGGCAATCATGTGATTGTCCAGATCGAAATAGCGGAAATCGGGAAGATACAAGATATTTTAATGCATATTCACGATAAGGATAATATCTATCAATTACCGCAGCCTTATAACTATTGGTATAATGTCGGTTTGGAATTGGATATAAGCGGTCTTCCCGGAACCGGCGGAGACGGTGGAGACGGTGGAGACGGCGGAAGTGGCGGTGACAGTACACCAGTTACTTTAGAAATGTTTAATAATCTGGTTACAGTGGCACGTTCCGTTTATGAAAGCACTTACGAAGGAACGGGCGATGGTTTCTATCCTGTCGGATCCAAAACGGCATTATATAACAGTATCACAACAGCGGAAAGCATCGCAGCGAGTGCCGGGGGCAACCAGGTGCTGTTGAAGGCAGCCTACGATATTTTAAACGAAGCATTAAATCATTATCAATCTTTGCGTATTGTCGTTAACAAGACAAGTTTAATTGAATTAATAGAACAAATAAGGTTATTTACGGAAACAGCCAAGGAAGGCGGAACAGCTGAGGGCGGTCCGGGCGGTTCAACTACCTTTGCCATATCTGATAAAGAATATGCCTATCCCACAGTCAGCAGCTTTGTAAACAGACTTGCAGAGGCATCGAATGTTGTAGCTGACCCTAATGCTTCTCCGGAAGATGTGGCCAATCAATATAATTTGTTGTATAACGGTGATTCGCTCCGAGTCGGATTTAAAGATATCGAGAAAAGACAGTTTCTGGCTTCGACAGTGAGAATTATGGTTCATGGATACGGATACCGTAACCACTACTTACTCCGTTTATGCCAATGAGTTCAAGCCAACGGCGACCATACTCCATCAAGCGGAAGCGCCTTATTACCAAGCCTACGCTAACATTACTTTTGTCAATCCTGCAGGCGAATTGGATGTCAAACGAACCAATCCCAATTCGGCAGGATACTCCAACCTCGTTCAGCCTCAGTGGAGTTCCGGTGCGGAACAGCTCGGACGAGCACAATAAAACGTACCAGGTGAGCATCAGATATCAAACTGCTGATGATTCCAAATGGAGGGGATTGTCGGGGCTGCGGTACACGGTCAACGGTGTTACCAAAACCGTCTTTATCAGCTACAATGCGGAGCAGCTTGACGCATTAAACGCCTCCATTGATGCCGCCAAGCAGATCTATCATACGGCTGTGGAAGGTACGGCGCCAGGACAATATAGTGCAGGCTCCAAAGCAAAGCTGCTGCAAGCCATTGAGCTTGCCGAAGTTACCGGAAGCAACCTTGCCGCTCCAAGACCGCAAATCGCTGCGGCTGCGACCGCTTTGCAAACGGCAGTGGAAGCATTCCAGGCAACGGCTGCGCGTACGGTCTATTTCTCGGCCGTTCATGCAACGAAGGACGCTTTCTCTTCCATGGATAACTACTTCGTGAAGCCGGCGGTCGTGACTACAGAAGAGGATGGCGCTGTCTATGCATCTGTAACCATTAAGGACAGCTCACGCATACCGGAATTCAAAGTTAAGCAAAACGGCGAATTTGTGGAAGCCGCTTTGGTGAGCGAGGATACAGCAGCGAATACAAGGGTCGTTAAATTCAAGATTGATCATTTGCAGGAGCTTCTTGATGCGAAGGTGCGTGTGGTCGTGCCGGCGCAAGGTTATGAGAGTACCCATGACATTCGTTTGAACTTTAACAATGTAGACAATACTGCGCTGTCCCAGGCTATTGCCAATGCGACTGCAGTACATCGGGCGGCGGTGGCAGGTACACAGCCGGGCCAATACCCGGAAGCGGCCAAGGCTGCTCTTCAGAGCGCAATCGATGCTGCCGGTGCCGAAGCAGCACGAGTAACGGGCACGCCGGAACAGACAGCCGCAGCGCTGCTGGCGCTGCAGCAAGCATTAAATACGTTCAAGGCGTCTGTGATTTCCAGTCCCGGCCAATATCCTATCGGTTTCACGATCTACAAAGTGAATACCAATGAACCATCGGTTATGTACGACTATGTAGATAAAACAAGCGGCAAATTAACGCTAAGAGACGGCAAAAAATATGTGTCGTTCACCCTAAATCAAAGTAAAGAAATTGTAAGCTTCAAAACAAAGTTAAACGCGGACTCGCCGTTAATCGAAACCACTACAATAAATACCGATGCAGCAGCTAACCAAAGAACGGTTGAATTCGAAGTGGAGGATTTAACAAAAAAAGTTGACGGATGGGTAAAAATTTATTGGGATTTAGGGCCTCCGATCGGCATTTACGATCATGAGTACGAGGTTCAGATCGGATTCAGCGATTTGCCGGCCATTCCCGATCCGGTAAACAAAACCGCATTAAACACATTGATTGCCGACGCCCAAGCGAAACATGCGGCGGCAGTGGAAGGAACGCAAGTTGGGCAGTATCCTGCAGGTTCGAAAGCCAAGCTGCTGACGGCGATTACTGCAGCACAAGCGGTAGCTGCCGACTCGGCGGCCACACAGCAGCAGGTGAACGAAGCGCATAACGCGCTGCAAGCAGCGGTAACGGCGTTCGTTAACTCTGTTAATACCGGCGGACCGGTGACAGTAGACAAAACCGTATTAAATGCTGCTATCGCCGACGCTCAAGCCAAGTATGATGCCGCAGTCGAGGGAACGGCGTTAGGTCAATATTTGGCCGGCGCCAAAAATAAATTTAAAAAATCGCTCGATGCGGTAAAAGCTGTGGCTGCGAATACCCAAGCAACGCAAGCGCAAGTGGATGAAGCGGTAAAAACGTTGCAGGCAGCCGTAAAATTGTTCAGCTCTGCGCAGTATAAAGATGCCGTTACCCAACTGCCCGATGGAGAGTATTCATTGCAGTTCAATATTTTCACAGCAGGGACGGAGCAGCTATCGGCCGTTCAGGACTATGTTGATGCAAGCAGCGGCAAATTGCTCGTTGAAGGCGGTAAAAAGTACGTATCGTTCACATTGAATCGGGCTAAGGAAGTGAGCTCCTTCCAGACGAAGCTGAACTCAACTTCAGCCTTGACCGAAGCGGAAGTGGTCAGCAAAGACGATATGGCGGATACCAAAAACATCAAATTCGAAGTACAGGATTTGTCGATCGATCAATAAGCAATATGGTCTTGTCAAGCTTCTGACTTCCGATGCACAAGAAGTAAATTACGATGTACAAATCGGATACGGCAAGATCCAATTGGACTTGACTAAACCGGTGAAAGACGGCCAGTACCATGTCAGCCTCGCCCCAAGATCGGATGATCCGGCAGCGCCTCCGGTCATAGATTACATCGTGGAAAGCAGACTTAACGTACAAAACGGCAAAAAACTAGCAACAGTGAAATTGAAGAGCGGAGTAACGCTTTATGAAATTTTGCTGCTTAATGCCGACGGTACGACCAATAAAGTCATCACGCCAACGTATTCGGCTAAAGCTTCGGGGCTTGTTCGGGTGCTTGCCGATGAACCTGCAGGTCAAACCGTTCAATTTGAAGCAGCGGATGATTTGACGGCCACCTATGCATTCGGTGTAGTGAAAGACGGCCAGGATGCAACCATCAAAGTCGGGTTTGGTGCCATTGAGCCGGTAACAAGCGTTAGTGTGATCACACCTACGCCGGACGAGCCCATCGCACCGGTTGACTCTGGAAGCAATGATAGCGGAATCATCTACCCAGTAGGAGGCTCTTCAGGAGGCGCTGCGGCGATCAGCACGCTTCAGGACGGGAAATACTCCGTAAATTATGCAATCCATAATGTGGGCACGGATCAAAAATCAATTCTTCAGAATTATGTCGTGACACCGGCATTATTGACGGTTTCCGGAAACAAAAAGGTTGTCTCGGTCAGGTTGAAACAAAGCAATGAAATCGGCTCTTTAAAAACAGAGCTTAACGGCGCATGGACCGATGTAAAGGTGATTGCTGAAGATCAGAAGAATAATACGCGCGATGTTCAATTCGAGATTAAAGATTTGTCATCCAAATTAAAAATTTCGGCAAAAATCAATTCGGATGAGATCCAGGCCGAAATTTCATTTGATGCGAAAAACGTTCAAAAGGTGAGTGACGACGCACAGCTGACCGGCGGCCAAACGACTGCGGAAGGCCAAACTCCGGAGTCGAAACCAACGGTTCAAGTACTGAAAGATATCGAGAATCACTGGGCCCAAGCACTCATTGAACGCGCAGCAGGGCTTGGCATTGTCAATGGATATGAGGATGGAACGTTCCGTCCTGATGGCGAAATCAGCCGTGCCGAGTTTACAGTTCTCATTTCCCGCGCACTTCAACTGGACAAGGGTGGAGAACTGAATTTTGCCGATCTGGACAAGGTTCCGGATTGGGCGAAATCCCATCTGGAGAAAGCGGTAGCCGCAGGCCTTATCACAAGCTACGAGGATCATACGTTCAGACCTGAGCGCAGCATCAGCCGTTCGGAAATCGCGGTCATCATTGCCCGTGCATTGGAACTTCCGCTTGACGAAGCAGCCACTGCAGCATTCGCCGATGCGGAGCAAATTCCGGATTGGGCTTATGCTCATGTAGCCGCAGCCTCCAAGAAAGGGATTATTAATGGACGGGACAACCATATTTTTGCTCCTCATGCCAATGCAACAAGGGCTGAGGCCGTGAAATTAATTTTGTCGCTCCTTGATGAAGTGAAGTAACCTGGATGTTTGAAGTCGGTTTTTATCCGATTATGAAGTTGACGGGAGGATACCGGGCAACCGGCGTCCTCCACTATTTTTGCTGTGAAGGAGAAGAATATGAAAAGACCCATGAAGAAACTGATGTCCGGTGTCTGTATCGCATCTTTGCTGGTGTCGGCCGCTCCCATCCCGGCAGCATGGGCTGCGGATGCGCCGCCCGCTGTAACCGCAGCCCAACCGGGCTCCGGTTCGGCCGTACTGCAGGACGGCAAATATACTATTAATTATATGGTAAAGAAATTCGGTACCGAACAGAAGTCCGTTATGCAGGATTATGTCGTTACCCCCGGGACTTTAACCGTGGTGGACGGCAAGCAATATTTCACTATGACAATTAAACAAAGCAAAGAGACTACGGCGTTTAAAACCGAGATTAACGGCTCCTTGAAGGATACAGTGGTCGTTGGCACAAACGAAGAAAAAAACACGCGCGATGTCCAGTTTGAAGTCGAAGATTTGTCCAAGAAGGTTAAAGCCTGGGTTAAAATTGAATGGGCCGAATTGAATTACTTTCATGATTACTATGTAGACATTTCAATCGATAAAGACAGTGCCCGAAAAATTAGCGGGAGCGCGGAACCGGCCGGCAATGCGGATTCGGCGGCGGATGGGGATACGGTGCAGGAAGATCGGGGCCAGCCGGCTTCCGATGATCCATCCAAACCTGTAGAAGCACCAAAACCGTCCTTTTCGGACATTCATAACCACTGGGCTAAAGAATTCATTGAGCAGGCAGCGGAATCAGGTATTGCCAACGGTTATGAGGACGGCAAATTTAATCCGGACGGAGAGATAAGCCGTGCCGAGTTTACGGTTTTAATCGGACGTGCGTTGAAGCTGGAAGGCAAGAAAGCGGAATTAAATTATACCGATGATGACCAAATTCCGGATTGGGCCAAAGCTCATCTTGAGCAGGCGGTTGGCGCAGGCATTATTAGCGGCTATGAAGACCGCACCTTCCGTCCGGACCGCAGCATTACCCGTTCGGAAATTGCCGTTATGCTGGTTCGCGCACTGGGGCTTCAGCCGGAAACGAGCCAAAAGCTATCCTTTGCAGACGAGGCTCAGATTCCGGAATGGGCTTATCCTTATGTTGCGGCAACAACCCAAAAAAGCATAATGAACATCAGAGACAACAACCACTTCGCACCGAATGACAACGCAACCAGGGCCGAGGCCGTAACGTCAATTTTGCTTTTGTTAAAATATAAGAAGTAATGCTTACACTTCGCCCTACTTCGAGCCCTGGGATTGGCCGGGATATTTGACGACAGGCCATTTTTCCTTTCGCAAAGCATCAAGCAATTCCGGACCGACATGAAGATTATCCCGGACAAGCTCCCGAGGGGTTAACGCCATCCACTGGTTTAAGGAAATATCGGCAAACCGTTCGCTCTTGAACATTTCCAAAAACCATAACGTTTCAGTCCCGGTATTTTGTATGTAGTGGCCAAAGGCGAAAGGCACGTAACCGACATCTCCCGCTCGGTAATCAAAAGTTCGCGCCACTCCGTTGCCGCCAAAAACGGTCATCCGTCCTTGTCCGGTAAGGTAATACTGCCATTCGTCATTATTGGGATGCCAGTGCAGTTCCCTCATCGCGCCGGGTTGAATTTCGACCAACGCCGCAGCAATGGTTTTTGAAATCGGGAAATTGGAGGAATCCGCGATACGCACGCTTCCGCCCGGCGTAACCAACGGAGTTTGGGCTAACAGCCGATGCTTGAAACTGATTGGAACTGTGCCATAAGGGGATTGGACTTCCTGGCTCTCCAGTGAACCTGGAACACGGGTTTGAAAGATATAAACCTGGTCTGGGGGAATGGAATCGAATGCGCTGGCAGGAACGCCGAAATTGGCTGACAGTACGTCTTTTGGGGTATGAGCAAACCAATCGGAGATAGACAACGTGTTCAGGTCGGAGAAGTGTCCGTCATCGAAAACAAGTAAAAATTCGCATCCTTCCTCCAATCCCTGAATGGAATGCGGCAATCCGGCCGGGAAATACCAGAGATCACCCGGGCCGATGTCTGCAATAAAGTTTCGTCCGTTTTGGTCGACAGCCGTTATTCGTGCGCTGCCCCAAATCATGTATGCCCACTCCGCTTGTTGATGCCAGTGCAATTCCCGCGTTCCGCCCGGCATTAAGCTCATGTTAACTCCCGCAAGGGTTGTGGCGATCGGCAATTCCCGAACGGTGATTTCCCGGGACCAGCCCCCTTGATTCAGTTTCATATGAGTGTCGGAGAAAGACATTCTGAGGTTGGGCAGCAAGCCGGAATCCGTGACCGGCGGGACAAACATATTCGGATTTTCCAGGTCCCTCATAATATCGCGAGGACCGTAATCAGGCCCGCCGGCACCGTCGCTTCGAATCGGCTGGGGCACGATAAATGGCTTACCGTTATTGGGGTGAGGAGTGTTCATGGTAATCAGGTTCCCTCCATTGAATGAATGTACGAACCGCTTTTAGGCATACAAAATATGTTTATGAGACAGGGCTTGGATATTATGAAGCAAAGCCAACATATCATATGCATTATGAACAAGAACGCCACTTAGCGGACCATTCTTCCGCCAGGTGGCGTTTTCTTTTTAAGCAAACACTTTTTGTGCCATGTCCAGTCTTACCGTAGTTAAATATGAAATTTGAGGAAGGGAAAAGAAGGAAGCCAAAGATCGAAGTCTGGTGTATATGGTGCGCAAAATGACAGAGTCCAGCTCAATAATCATAGATTCGTTACCTATGTAATCCTTTAGACAAACTCGGATGAGATAGGGGCTATCTTTTAAGGTGACTGATGTTCGATGGGCGGGGTCATCATCATTGTAAAAAAAGTAATGGGTTTGCTTCACGGCATTTTGATAGAGTTCAGCGCACCGTTCGCTGACTTTTATAGTTCTTTTTTGCTCCAGACAATCTATTACGGTCAGGATTCGGTTCGAACCATCCAAAGAATCTTTTTTCAAATACACGATCTCGTGAATCTCTACCCCTTCCATGAGCAGTCGGATGATAATGGCATCCTGGGGATTCAAGCACTGCCTCTCAATAAAATACAGATTTTCCAATGTGAGGTTGGTCATAAAATATACATCTTTCCTTTCCTTTTTACGGTATAGGGGGCTGCGAGAATATATTATACATGATAGAAATATAATTGGAAACAGATGTAAAATAAGAGGTTTTGTCGTTATTTGCCGCGGCTGAAACGCTGATATTCATTCGATCCGTTATCGGCTTCCGGGCAATGCACTGTTCCGGGTTACAAAAAACGCCACTCACGGATGATGCCGCAGGGTGGCGTTTTGCTTTTAGCTTTTGCTTGATCGATGTGTGCCATGTACGCCATGTGACCCATGTACGCCATGTGCGCCGTGAACCCCGTGGACACCAGGCCAGCCTGGATGGTAACCGCCGGTATAACCGCTGTAATAACCGCCGATAGAATGTACTCCGGGGTAGTAGGAGGAATAGGGAGTCGAATAAATAGTGATCGGATAATAAGGATTATAGCCATATCCAAAAGGCGTATAAGCCATCTCATCAGCTCCTCTCTGGATGGGATGATACAACTTATGCATGGTTCATTGATCGTGATGCTTGCCCTATAAAATTAGACGAATGACACAGGAAAAATTCGGTCTAACGCTTTCAACGAACTTCAAAAAGGTGAAACAGTAAAAAAGACGACCCCGTAAGATCGCCTCGCAAAATCACTGTATAAGTTCAATGGAAAATCTCGACAAAGCTTTTAATCACCAGAAAAGGTAATGCGCCAATAGAAATAAAAGCAAAACCTATGCCTTTAGCGATCGATTTCACTGCTTCTATAATTCCCATAATGAATCCTCTCCTATTTCTGTCCAAAAGTTTGTCCGTTATGTGAATATTGTAAAAAAATTCAGATAATTGGTCAACCAAAAAATATTTTATACATAAACAATTGAATGCTAAATATAATTAATCTCTAAAATCAGGCTTGCCGGCGCTTTTAACCAAAGGGAAATAATAATTACTTATAGTAATTAAATATAAATAAAGAAATAAATTGTATTATGTGAGCTTGTTGTCGGGACAATTTTTGTTATAATAAAAGTATAGGTGGTGATTAAAATGGAACAATCTTCTTTATGCCCCAGATTTGAGAAAGGTATGCAGATTATAAGCAAGCGCTGGATCGGTTTAATTATTCATCAACTGCTGTCAGGTCCCCAGCGTTTTTGTACGATTGAAGACGCACTTCCCAACATCAGCGGAAGGCTTTTGTCGGAGAGATTGAAGGATCTGGAACATGAGGGGATCGTAAGACGGGAGGTCTTCCCGGAAACTCCCGTTCGAATAGAATATTCATTAACAAAAAAAGGTCTTGCCCTGGAACCGGTCATCAGAGAAATCGAAAAGTGGTCTGCCGATTGGGTCGAGCTGGAACCGGAGGCCCAATGACCTGTCCCTCATAGCCAAAAAACCTTACTCTGCAAGAATAAGGTTTTTTTGGGCTGGTTAATTTTTTACGGTCGTCGATTTACGGTAATGAAGCAATTCGGATACCGTAACGAATCGATAGCCTCTCTCTTTTAATTGAGGAAGGATTTGTTTTAACGCTTCAATCGTTTGGCTTTTTCCTTCAACGTAATCGTGAAACAGAATGATGTCGCCGTTTCTGGCGTTTTTGAGTACTTTGTTGACGATTTTGGCGACACCGGGCCTGTTCCAATCCTCCGTATCTTGATGCCATGACCACATCACGACCAGATACCCCGATTTTTTGGAAGCATCGACCAAATTATCCCCGTAATAACCGCCGGGAGGGCGAAAAAGACTGGGTTTGTGACCCGTAGCATCAAGAATGATTCGTTCCGCTTTTAAAATTTCATCCCGGATCTTCTCCCCGGCAATTTTCTGTTTGAAATAAGGGTGACTATAGGTATGGTTCGCAATTTCATGGCCCTCCCTAAGTTCCCTTTTTACTAACTCAGGATGCTTTTCAACACGTTTGCCAATGACAAAAAAGGTAGCTTTGGCTTCATATTGGCGCAACAGGTCCAATATCGCCGGAGTATCCGCAGGGTCAGGACCGTCATCAAACGTTAAAGCGATTATTTTTTCGTCGGTCGGCACTTCCCAAACGATTTCTCCTCGTGCTTCATAGTAATGGCGCCCTTTGGTTGGCGGCTGCGCCTCGGCATGATTCCATAGCGTGGCCATGACACAAGCGGCGACAATGATGGATATTCTCCATTTTTGCATGGTAACCCCTCCAAACGTTAACAGGATTATCATGTCTTGTTTGTCCCCGTTCTAATTTTCCTTTAATTTCCTAAAAAAGAAGGAGCCGTTTTAGACCGGCCCCCCCAGTTCGAAGCTCTATGCGTTGCTTTGCGCCTTGATGTAAATCCGGCTTGTTTCTTCCCAAAGGTCTCCCGGCTCCAGGCTGTTCAAACCGATCAGCTCGGGATCTAAAGGAAAATTCAGGTTGGGCGCATTGACCAGATTGACTTGAGGCTCAGGGCAGAAAAAGCCCTCCGTTGCATTGTTGTTCCAAATCATCCACTGCTTGTAAGCCGTTCCTGCATCATAGACCAATGTGATTCCTTCTTTTATGTCGGTCAGTTCCATCCGGTTGCGACCGTTTTGCGGCGCGGCGGTATAATGGTTGTCCATGGGTTCAAAATACGGCGACAGTCCGCCTTCTTTCATCCGTTCTTCCTCCGGGGTCAGCGGCTGATATTGTCCTGTCGGGAGCATTCGCTCATTCAGCTCCCAGCGCTTGCCAATGGTCATCTTGAAGCGGCAATCCGCCGCGGTGCTATCGGGAGCGAACGGAGCATTAATGGCGGTGTGAAATGCAAGCAGGCAGGGCATCCGGTCCTCTCCGTCATTGCGTACGGTCACATGCTGAAACAATCCCAGCCCGCTAAGCGTGTAGCGAATTTTGATGGTGAAGGCATGCGGGAAATAGCGGTAAACCGGATGATCCTTGTTCACCTTAAGCGCCAGAGTTACATGGCTTTCCGCATCATCGGCCGAGAACCGTTCGACCTGCCAAGGAATGTTATGTACGAATCCGTGCAGATGATTGCCTGTCCTCGGTTCGTTCACCGGAAATTGGTATGTGGCTCCGTTCCAGTGAAATGTACCGTCTTCATAGCGGTTCGGGGGAAACAGCACGGGAATGCCGTGAACGATCGGCTTCGCTTTAAACGAGTCCATTTCGTCCATGGCAGGCTCGCGCAAAAAACGGTAATTCTTTTCCGTGTCCCGAAAGGCGATCAGATTGCCTCCGATTTCTGGCAGAACCGCAGCCTCGTAGCAGCCTGACTTAAGCCATACGGCTTTTTCTCCTTGATATGTTCCTGCATAAGCTTTTGCGTCGTGTCCCATGTTTTCCTCCTGTGAGTAAAAGTGAAAGAGATATTCTACAGCTTCATTATATAAGACATGGCCAAATTGGAATATAACCAGTCGGATTCAAGGGAAATAAGACGTTTGGTAAAAGCTGTCATGGGCTGCATCTGATTTGGACGACATTTTCATATTGAAACCCATTCGACTTCATGATACATTAAATGTGTAAACGTTAACCTATCATGAGTTGGAATGCGGAGGAGAGCTGTGGATTGCGCAAGCTGACGATTAAAGACGTAGCAAAGCATGCAGGAGTTTCCACCGCGACAATCTCCCGGGTGTTGAATGGCAGCGGTTATGTGAGCGAGGATGTACGGCGTCAGGTGCTGGCTTCGGTCAAGGAGCTGAACTATCGGCCCAATGCGATCGCCCGCAGCCTGAAGCAGGAGAAATCGCGAAGTATCGGGATGATACTGCCTGATATGAGCAATCCCTACTTTATGACGATTGCCCGCACGATTCAGCAAAGGTTGGTTGCTGAAGGCTACCGCCTGCTATTTATGGATTCGGATGAAAACCCTGACAAGGAGCGTGAGGCGCTGGATGCGCTTCTGAGCAACCGTGTGGAAGGCTTGCTTCTTGCCGGTACCGGGGGCAATAAGGAACAGCTCCGGCAGCTGATTGGCTCCGGCATCCCGGTTGTGCTTGTGGATCGCTGTGTGCCCGGTGTTTCCTCCGATTTGGTTATGGAGGATAACCGCGGTCCGGTACGGCAGGCCATGGAATACTTGGTAAGCGCGGGACACCGCCATATCGGTATGATCCATGGGCCCAAAACGATCAGCACGGCGCTCGAGCGGTATGAAGCCGCAGTACGGGCGCTGCAGGAAGCCGGTCTTCAGGTTGGCGAAGAGTATGTATATTCAGGGGATTTTTCCAGAAAGTCAGGCAAGCAGGCGATTCAGAAGCTGATGAAGCTGCCCGTTCCGCCTACGGCCGTATTTTCCGCCAATAATGAGATGACCTTTGGCTTGTATTTGGGGCTGCAGGAGATGGGCATCGGACTGGACGAGGTGGAGGTGGTGTCGTTCGGCGATCTGGAATTTTCATCTCTGTTTAAACACAGGCTTTCGGTCATCATGCAGCATCCGGAAAGCATTGGAGATTCGGCGGCAGGCATTCTGCTGGATAAGCTTCTGCATCAGAAGAGTGCTATGGAAAACCGGATCATCATTCCGAAATTTGTGCAAAAGAATAAGCTGTCCTTGTGATCAGGCATGAAGAAGGACGCTTTTCTTTATCTGATGTGTAAACGTTAACACATGATTTTATCGTGTGAAAGCGCATTAATATTCTATTTATATGAGGAGGCCCAACTCATCATGAGTACACCCATCGTAAACCGACTGAATGTCCCAATGCCCAAAATCGGAATCCGTCCGACCGTAGACGGTCGTCGGGGCGGAATTCGCGAGTCGCTGGAAGACATCACCATGAACATGGCTCATGCCGTAGCCAAGCTGCTGTCCGAGAACATACGCCATTCGAACGGCCTGCCGGTGGAATGCGTGATTGCCGATTCCTGCATCGGAGGTGTGGCGGAAGCAGCGCAAACCGCAGAGAAGTTCGCCCGCGAAGGGGTCGGCGTATCCATTACGGTGACGCCTTCCTGGTGCTATCCTCTGGAGACGATGGATACCGATCCATTGATCCCGAAAGCGATATGGGGCTTTAACGGAACTGACCGCCCGGGAGCGGTGTACCTGGCTGCCGTGCTGGCGGCACACAACCAGAAAGGCTTACCGGCCTTTGGCATCTACGGTAAAGATGTACAGGATTTTGGCGATGACTCGATTCCGGCCGACGTGCAGGAGAAGCTGATCCGCTTTGCCAAAGCCGGTTTGGCGGTGGCCACGATACGCGGGAAGGCGTATTTGTCTTTGGGTTCGGTATCCATGGGCATCGCCGGTTGTATCGCTGACGAAAGCTTTTTCCATGAATATTTGGGCATGCGCAACGAATATGTGGATATGACCGAGTTTGTACGCCGCATGGAACGCGGAATTTACGATAAGGAGGAATACGAAAAGGCGCTGCGCTGGGTGAAGGAGCACTGCAGGGAAGGCGAGGATGTGAACCCGGATCACCTGAAGCGGACACGCGAGCAGAAGGACCGCGATTGGGAGACCGTTGTGAAAATGACGCTGATTGCACGCGACCTGATGGTCGGCAATCCGAAGCTCGCGGAAATGGGTTACGGAGAAGAAGCGCTCGGACACCATGCTATTGCCGCAGGATTTCAAGGCCAGCGTCAGTGGACGGATCATTACCCAAACGGGGATTTTATGGAAGCGATTCTGACTTCATCCTTTGACTGGAACGGGATTCGGGAGCCGTATATCATGTCTACCGAGAACGATACATTGAATGCGGTGACGATGCTGCTGGGGCATTTGCTTACGGATGCGGCTCAGATTTTTGCGGATGTCCGTACGTATTGGAGTCCTGAAGCGGTGAAGCGTGTGACGGGCAAAGAGCTGGAGGGCATGGCCGCGGGAGGTATCATCCACTTGATTAACTCGGGTCCGGCGGCACTGGACGGCACGGGACAGCAAACAAAGGACGGAGCGCCTGCGATGAAGCCGTTCTGGGAAATTACCGGGGAAGAAGTAGAGAAGTGTCTTCAGGCGACAAAGTGGTGTCCGGCCGTCGATTTCTTCCGTGGCGGCGGCTTCTCGACGGATTTCCAAACGAAGGGCGGAATGCCGGTAACGATGGCCCGGATCAATCTCGTCAAAGGGCTGGGACCTGTTCTTCAGCTGGCGGAAGGCTACACCGTTGACATTCCGCAGGATGTTCACGATATCCTGGATCAGCGTACGAATCAGACTTGGCCGACCACCTGGTTTGTGCCTAATCTGACGGGCGAAGGCGTTTTTAAGGATGTATATTCGGTCATGAATAACTGGGGCTCCAACCACTGTGCGCTGAGCTACGGTCATATCGGGGCGGACCTGATAACGCTCGCGTCGATGCTGCGCATTCCGGTCAGCATGCACAATGTGCCTGCGGAGAAATGCTTCCGCCCAAGCGCGTGGAGCGCCTTCGGCACGGCGGATGCGGAAGGAGCCGATTTTCGGGCGTGCGCGGCTTATGGGCCGCTGTATGCGGGAGGTCGGGGACGTTGAGCGGGAAGTACGTTTTAGGCGTCGACTATGGAACGGAATCCGGCCGCGTGCTGCTGGTTAACACAGCTACCGGCGAGGAACTGGCCACTCATGTGACCGCGTATCCCCATGGTGTCATGGACCGCAGGCTGCCCGGGGGACAGCCCTTGGAGCCGGATTGGGCGCTGCAGCATCCGGATGATTATCTGGAGGTGCTTTCGCTTTCCATTCCGGAAGTGCTGCGAGCCTCCGGGGTTGATCCGCAGGATGTGATCGGTATCGGTATTGATTTTACCTCTTGCACCATGCTTCCCGTCGACAGCTGCGGCATTCCGCTGTGCCGCAAGGAGGAGTACCGGTCTGAGCCGCACAGCTGGGTGAAGCTGTGGAAGCATCATGCCGCGCAGCCGGAGGCGGATCGGATCAATGAGCTGGCGAAACAAACCGATCAGCCGTTTCTTGCCCGGTACGGCGGAACGATTTCTTCGGAATGGATGCTGCCCAAGGTGATGCAGATATTGAATGAAGCTCCCGAACTGTATGATGCGGCGGATTTGTTCGTGGAAGCGGCGGATTGGCTTGTGTGGCAGTTAACCGGGAAACTGACCCGCAGCAGCTGCAATGCAGGCTATAAGGGAATATGGCATAAGCAGGACGGTTACCCTGCACGGGAATTTCTGAAGGCGCTGGATCCCCGGCTTGAGCATCTGTATGAGACCAAGCTGCGGGGAGAGGTCAAGCCGATCGGTTCCCGGGCGGGAATCCTGAGCGCAGAGGCTGCAAGCCGTTTCGGGCTGAGTCCGGGAACGGCAGTAGCCGTAGCGGTCATCGACGCTCATGCGGCTGTACCGAGCGTCGGCGTGGTCAGCGGCGGCAGCATGGTGCTGGCCATGGGCACCTCGCTGTGCCACATGCTGCTTAGCGAGAAGGAAGTGTACGCGGAGGGCATATGTGGCGTCGTCGAGGACGGGATTGTGCCTGGGCTTTTCGGCTACGAAGCCGGACAGCCGGCGGTCGGAGACTTGTTCGCATGGTATGTGAATCAGGCGGTTCCGGCGCATGTGAAGCTTGAAGCGGAGGCCGAGGGGCTGCACGTTTATGCCCTGCTCGAGCGTAAAGCCTCCCGGCTGGCGCCCGGCGAAAGTGGTGTGTTGGCCCTGGATTGGTGGAACGGCAGCCGTTCGCCGATCATGAATGCGGATCTTTCCGGCTGCTTGATCGGATGCACCCTATCGACGAGGCCGGAAGATATTTATCGTGCCCTGTTGGAAGCGGCGGCATTCGGAACCCGGCGCATTATCGATACGTTCGAGGAAGGCGGAGTCGAGGTGCGCGACCTCTATGCTTGCGGCGGTCTGCCGGAGCGCAACCGGCTGTTGATGCAAATATTCGCCGATGTCACCGGGCGTACCATCAAAGTTGCGGCCTCCTCGCAAACGACTGCGCTTGGCGCGGCCATCTATGGAGCCGCTGCCGCCGGGGCGGCGGCCGGCGGGTACGACAGCGTACGGGAAGCCGCCGCAGCCATGGGAAGGGTCAGAGAGGAGGCCTATGAACCGAATTTGGAGCACACGGAGACGTATGAGCTGTTGTATCGCGAATACGTCCGGCTGCAGGACTACTTCGGCCGCGGCGGGAATCGTGTGATGAAGACGTTGAAGACGCTGAAGGAAGCGGGACGGTCCCGGTAAATCGGTTCTGCGCCTTCCCGGGCGCGTAAATGAAATAACGTTTGAATTCTCGGCAGCAGGCGGGATTCAAACGTTATTTTCTTTGTCCGGGCTGATCGAGGTGAGCTGAAGAGGGTCGGCTTGACATACCCCATAGGGGTATTATATTCTATTGGTGTGAGGAGGTACGCCATGGATCATTTAAATGGAGCCACTGAAGACATCTCGTGCTGTTCCAATACAGAGGAGCGCAGGAGTCATCACTCGGACAAGACGAAAAGCAATTTGATCAGCCGCTTAAATCGGATCGAAGGGCAAATCCGGGGTGTCAAAGGTATGATTGAGAGAGACACGTATTGCGACGATGTACTGAATCAGATTGCAGCGATTCAATCGGCCTTGAACGGTGTTGGCAAGCTACTCCTTGAGAATCACATGAAAAGCTGCGTTATCGAGCGTATCCAATCCGGCGATCATGAAGTCATTGACGAAATTTTGGTCACCATGAATAAACTGATGAAATAAGAAGGAGTGGTAAGGATGAAACAGGCAACGCTGCAGGTGGAAGGAATGTCCTGCAATCATTGTGTACATGACCTATGCAGTTCGTGGTAAGACCTGGTAAAGTTCTGGTCTGGGTGTAACCCAAAGAAGCATTAAATAATGCTCTGGCCAAAACAATTCAATTAGTCTTGCAAATTGCCGCACTTGTATGTCACAATCAATAGAGATTCGCTGAATGCCCTTGTGGTTTTTCACGCGAACCTGACAACGAGTGTGGAAGAGGCCACGAACCATTTCGCCGTGGGTGTAGCCTTCATCACTCGTTTTTTCTTTGTTCAGTTCGAAAAGCGCAACGGCTAATAATGTCTCAGCGGCGAACAATAGCTCGAAATGAGCATGGTGATGCGCTTCGGATTGGGCATGGCACTTTTCAAAAGCCAGTTCCTGCTTGGCTGCACGAAAGAACACTTCGATCCGCCAGCGTTTTACGTAGGTCTGCAATGCTTGCTCCGGCGCATCAAAGCGGTTACTGATGAGCAAGTACGCGCCTCTGTAAGTGGCAGGGGACTCTTCCTCTTCTGTCTGGACGGGATTCGAATCGGGTTGTTCATCTTCCTTTAATCGCATGGCGACAACAGCGGCGATCGGTACAAATCGTTGTTTGGTCACTTGCTTTCCTTTTCGATTTATAGTGGTGTAAGGGCGCTTCATGTAAATACCCGGAATGGAAATGGAACTCAATCCGGATGTCGCTTGACGAGTCAAATCCTTGAACACTTCGCGGATGAGCATGACCGGAGTCAGCGGCACGAAGCGTTCTCGACGGGTACCGGGTTCAATGACTTTACGGAATAAAGCGGTGTTGCGCTTGGCCTTGGTTACCCAATCAAAGTTGTTTTCTTCTAGGAATACGAAAAATTTCTTGCACAGATACCACCGGTCCATCGCCACCCACAGTCGGCATGTGACGGATTCACGCAGCATCAAAAGCATCTGTCTGGCCAGATCCAGCTTCGTAAGACCCTCACCCTTCGTTTCCGGCTTATGCCACACGCGGTAAAACAACGGATATTCCAATCCGCTTTTTAGGACAGCTTGCAGGACCACAAGATTCATCGCCCATGCATATGTTTTTGTGGAATGGTCGTAGAGCCAGCTGAGAAACGGAAGTTGTTTGGCGTAGGGATGCGCACTATGCGTATCATCGAGATTGACCACATCCCCATCGGAGAGTCGGGTCAGGGTATCTTGCTGCAATCGCTCGACACGCTTTTTTCCAAAGGTCATCCAGGCAAAGCTAGTCGTGAAGAAGCGGCTCAACGTATACTGAGTGAGCTTCCAGGGCTGGAACATGACTTTCAGCAAGGCATCCTTGTCGGCTAACTGTGCCATTTGAACAACGGATGAACAATTGGAAACGAGACCGACGACATAAAGGAAGCAAAGGAGCCAAGACGGTGTTCCACTACGCTTCATCATGCCGGATTGGGAGAGCAGCAGAGAGAAGTCAAAACGATCCCACAAACTTTTTAGGACGGGGGCTCCCGCGCATTCACTATGATTGAGCTCAGTAAATCTCAGTTTTTGTAACGCTGACATTGGCAAACCACCTATAATCTAGAAGATATACCCTGCAAATAGAGGTATCCTTCGCGATTATGGGGGTGTTTCCAAAATGTCAAGTGGTTTTTCGTCCTAATTTCGAGAAATTAGTGACATTTGTGCAGCAAAAACCACCGTTTACCAGTTAATGACACGAACTGCATAGATCATATGTGTAAACTCTATTGAAAAAGCCATAAAAGAGCTGGGTGCCGAGGGGAAAGTAAATTTGAGCGGCAAGACGGTTACCGTGGATTACGATGAGAGCAAGTTAACTATTGAGACCATTAAGGAAGCCATTGAAGATCAAGGCTACGAGGTAGTTTAATCCGCGACCGTATCGATTTTAGATTAAGACGGCTCAATCAAGAAGGGACAAGAACAGCAGCCGGCAAAAAGTATACCATTTTTTCAACGACCATACATCCACATGGAGCCGATCGGGACGATCGGCTCCTTTTGGTTTAACCGGGAGTTCCGATCCCACAAAACCATCTGGGAGGCGAAGTGCGTCCATTCGAAGAACCTGTGTGCTTCATGCGGTAGACAGATAACGCATCATAATTCATAATCGTAAAAAATACTATTTACACATAGGTGTTGTTGATATACAATATATTTAATTGTAATAATTACGTATAAAAGGAGCCTGAGTATGCTTGAAAGAAAAAACAAAATTCCCGTTACGGTATTGAGCGGCTATCTGGGCGCAGGTAAGACTACGATATTGAATCACGTATTGAATAACCGCCAAGGGCTGAAGGTCGCGGTCATCGTGAACGACCTGAGCGAAGTGAATGTCGATGCGGAGCTGATTAAGGACGGGGGCGGTCTTTCACGTACGGAAGAGAAGCTCGTGGAAATGTCGAACGGCTGTATATGCTGTACGCTGCGTGAGGATTTGCTTAAGGAAGTGGAGCGCTTGGCGCGGGACGGTCGTTTCGATTACATTCTCATCGAATCGACGGGCGTCGGCGAACCGGTACCTGTGGCGCAAACCTTCACTTACATCGATGAGGAGCACGGCATTGACTTGTCGAAAATTTGCCGTCTCGATACGATGGTCACGGTGGTTGATGCTTACCGGTTCTGGCACGATTTCTCTTCCGGCGAAACGCTGCTCGACCGCCGGCAGGCGGTAGGTGAAGACGATACGCGTGACGTGGTCGATTTATTGATCAGTCAAATCGAATTTTGCGATGTGCTGATCTTGAACAAATGCGGCATGGTGGAGCCCGAGGAGCTGAATGAGCTTGAACAGGTACTGCGCAAGCTGCAGCCGCGCGCCAAGCTGATCCGGACGGATTACGGCCAAGTGGACCCGCATGACATTTTGAACACCGGCTTGTTTGATTTTGATGCGGCCAGCACCTCAGCCGGATGGATTCATGAGCTGGAAAAGGAGGAGCATACACCGGAAACGGATGAGTACGGCATATCGTCGTTCGTCTATGAGCGCCGCAGGCCGTTTCATCCGCAGAGACTGACCGAGTGGATGGCCGATTGGCCCGGGGAAATCGTTCGCGCAAAGGGGACGATCTGGCTGGCAAGCCGTAATGAGCTCGCACAAAGCCTGAGTCAGGCAGGCCCGTCCATCCAATTCGGGCCGGCAGGATACTGGGTCGCTTCCCTGCCCGAAACGGAGCGTCAAGCGGTGCTTGCCGAGGAGCCTGAGCTTTTGAAGCATTGGGATGCCGAGTATGGTGACCGGATAAACCGGGTGGTCTTTATCGGTATCGGCATGGATCAAGAGCGCTTTGCTTCCGAGCTGGATGCCTGCCTGCTGACGCCGGAAGAGATGAAATCCGATTGGAAAAAGCTGAAGGATGAGCTGCCGAACGCTTCCTCCGAGCAGTTGGAAGCGGCATTTGCCCAGCAGTGATATCTGAAAATCAAACAAAAAGGAGCTGTCCATATGCGAGTTATCGTAACCTTGGCGTGTACCGAATGCGGGGACCGCAATTATACGACCACCAAAAATAAGAAAACCCACCCTGACCGGCTGGAGCTGAAAAAATATTGCCCGCGTCTGAACAAAGTGACGCTTCATCGGGAAACGAGATAACAAACACCAGAAAGGGGCGCTGCCAATTAGAACAATCGTTGGCTGTGCTCCTTTTTTTCGTATTTTTGGGTAAATATACTGCAACCTGCATCTCCCTGGATACGTCTAATGAACAAGAAAGGCAATCCGGGATGATAGGGGACTGGGTATGAAGAGTAAACAAATGCTTGCTTGGATAACCTTGCTGGGCTTACTGATTCCCGCATCAGCACAAGCGGACGCTCCGGCGTCTTCAGCAGCCGTTCATTTGAATGGGAAAAACTTGAAGCTGCAGCATGCGCCGATCGAAGAAAAGGCCGGCTTTCTCATTCCTCTGCGTGAAGTGCTGGAGGCGTCCGGATGGAAGATCACCTGGTACGATGAGGATCAGACTATTACGGCAGAGAAGCAAACCGGAAACCAAAATCATTCGTTGAAGGTCAGTATCGGTTATAGCCGCGGGGCCTTTAATGGAAATATGCTCGATCTGCCCGTCCCTCCGAGGTTGGTGGACGGAACCGCTTACCTTCCGGCAACCGCCCTGCAGCATTTGGATATGAAGCTGGATTGGGATGAAGCCAAGCGCGTCCTGATCATTGAAGAGGCTCCGGAAGCGCGAACATTCGTATATTTGAACGGAAGCCGGTATGAGGGTGAATTGTTCGGAGGTGTGCCGAACGGTCGGGGAAAGCTGTACAGCGCGGAAGGTCGTTTGATTTATGAAGGGGAAATGGCAAACGGGCTCGCTCACGGCTCAGGAAAGCTGTACAACAAAGACGGAACACTACAATACAGCGGCAGCTTTAAACATGACCAGTTTCATGGATGGGGTAAGGCGTACAGAGCTGACGGTACGCTGGAGTACGCGGGAATGTTTTCTTACGGAGAACGAACACCGGGGGGCTTTTCCTATCTAAGCAACGGAATAAAATGGGTTCCGGACCGGGAGGCGCCAGCCTTATCACAGCGGAAAACCGTTATTTATCCGAACGGAGTCATGTTTACCGGCACCTTCTCGGGAGGCCGGGCAGAGGGGGAAGGCAAGCTGGCGTCCCTGTTCGGGGAGGTCATTGCAGAAGGAATATGGAAGGAAGGGCGATTGGAGACGGAAAGCGGTTCGTCGACGAGATTGGCATCCGTATCGGACAGCGTTTATTACAGCCTGACCACGCATTCTACCAAACTGCGGCGTTATGTAAGCGAAGCCCATGGGTTTGACGTGCAGCTTCCGGACGTTTGGCTCGGCAAGCCGCTTGAGATAAAGGAAGGTCCGGATGAAGTCTCGTTTTTTTATATTTCGCCATCCCAGCCTGATCGGAAGGCACTTCTGTTTACCATCAAGCAGTATACGGAGAAGGAATGGCCGGGGACAGGGACGGCTGTCCGTTTGCGGGAGCATAACGGTTGGGTTTACGGGTATGCGATAGAGAGTGGAGGGGCGGATTTGCCTGCAGAGGAAGCAGCCGATGCTGCAGCGATGCGAGAAAGCTCCGGACAATTACTCGAAGGCTTCCGGCTGATCCGTCCGGATGTTAGCGTAAGCGCAGAGGATCTTAAACGGCCGGATAAAGAGCTGTGGGAGAAGTTTGCGCATATCGAAAAGTGGACTCTGCAAACGGCCGGGATTTATCCTGAAGGTGTATGGTTGAACGAATGCGATAAGCAGCTGGTCACAAGCAGGCTTCAGGAAGTGTATGATCCCGCAATGGCTGAACGGATGTTTGCCAACCAGAACAGACCGGTAGACGGAGGCTATGAACCCATTCCGATCGGCTATGTATCCATCGCCATGATCGAAGATGACTTGAGAGTGAAGCGGGAACAGGATTCAGCCGAAAATCGGCTTCGCATGACGATAGCCGGCGATGATGTCGAGGTCATGTACACACTGGATTCAGCCACCCTCAAAATTGTGGATTATCAAGTAATCAGGTCCAACTATTAAGCGAGTGGGAAAAACCTTTTGGATCATCGCCCAGGCCTGTCCCGGTTCTCCGATATAGTGGTTGAGCGTGCTTGGGCGGGCTGTCAAATCCTCGCAAAGCTGAACTTGTATAGCATCTGCCGTACGGATGAATACTTACCTTAAGATGTCTGTATATTCTGAGGGAGGTATTATGAAAAAGCTTTATCTTTTGGCATCGATCTTACTGCTGTTCTTTGCAATCCATCCTGTTCAAGCCAAGAGCGTTGTACCCTATGAAGAACAATGGCAGAGTACGGATGATACCGGCAGGTATGAGGCCAACAGGTATAGATCGGGCAGAGGCTCTTATACGGGCGGAAGAACCGGGGGAATTGCGCCCGGCACGGGAACCGCTCCAAGGACGCCCGGCGATTATGCAAGAAACAACCCCAGAACCGCCGTTCCCCCCGGAGGAGGCGCAGCGGCCCCCAGACCAGGAACCGGCTTGGGCGGATGGTTCGGCGGATTGGCTGCCGGCGCCATCCTGGGCAGTATTTTGAATCCGTTCGGCTTCTTTGGCTGGGGGTACGGGTTCGGTACGCCGTACGGCATATTCTCGATTCTCGGGCTGCTGTTTTGGGGAGCGATTTTGGTTTTTGCGTACCGCTGGTTTAAGCGGGCGATGAGAAACAGTTAGCCCATCCATGGCGTCACGCAATCAAGGCGAAGCAGCGTTCCGGTTAAATCATCTAGTCGAATGTAAAGGATAATTGGACAGGCTCGGACGATGTTGGATCAAGGTCCGCCGGTCCGCCGTTTTCTTGAAGGAACGGCCGGTAAGCGGGCACGCGATATTTTTGCAGCAGCGCATGAAGCCGGTCCATGATTTCAGTTCTGTACTGCTTTGGAGCGTATGGAGAGCGGCTGTACAGCTTCGCAAAGGGTTCCAGCATTTGGGGATAATGCTCGCGCAGCGTACCGAAAAACCATGACTTCACGGCATTCGTGTTCAGCCGGAGCACCGATCCCATAATAAAATGAGCACCCGCCTCGGACGAATGCTTAACGACTTGTTCCATTGAACCCGGGCCATCCGTCAAGAAGGGAAGGATTGGCGCCATAAAAATGCCGGCTTCCACACCTTCCCCGGTTAAGCGCTCTAAAGCTTCCAGCCTTCGCTGCGGCGAGGGAGTCATGGGTTCAAAATGACGCCACACTTCCTTATCCAATGTGTTCAGACTGATGTTGACGGAGCTGCCGGTAAGCTTCTTGAGGATATCCAGATCGCGCAAAATCAACGGGGAACGGGTCGTAATGCTGACTGGAATCCGGTAAGCCGCAAGCACTTCCAGACATTGGCGGGTGAGCAGCATACGGCTTTCGAGCGGTTGGTAAGGATCCGTTGCCGTGCCGATGGCCACTTTGCCCAGCTTTCCCCGTCCGTTTTTTGAGCGGAGCATGCGTACAACCTGAGCTTCGAGAGCCTCGCGGGCATTGTTTTTATATAAAATATGATGCTGAAACGTATCATCCGCATCCATGCCCAGAAACGAATGAGTGGAGCGGGCATAACAGAAGCTGCAGCCGTGCTGGCAGCCGCGGTAAGGATTAATAGACCAGTCAAACGGCATGGATGGGGCTTTAACCGGATTCAGCACCTGCTTGGCATGAAGCGGTTCAAAGGTTGTTGGCAAAGCCACTTTAACATCCATCCTTTCACCTGAAATAGGAATATATGTTCTATAAACGAATTATAAAACGGAACATTTGTTCTGTCAAACTTACTGACGAAAGAAAGGAGCCATAACAAGATGGCGAGAAGAAGAGGGAGAAGGCCTCTTGTACCGGGGGCTGGACATGGATTGGATATGCTTAAGGCGGAAGTGATGCAGCGTGCAGGATATTCGGTGAGCCGGGACCGCCCCGATCTGGTGAAATACGAGGTGGCCCGTTCGTTAGGCGTTCCCTTGCAGACCGCGAATAACGGAAACCTATCCACCGAGGAGGCAGGCAAAATCGGAGGCCAGATCGGCGGACGTATGGTACGGGAAATGATCCGCATGGCCCAGGAGCAGTTGACGAAACGGTAACCGGGCCTTCAGAGCGCCTTCTGACGAGCAGAACGTCAGAAGGCGCAAGCAATGAAATGATGGGCCTTCCGGTTGACGGCCTATCTTTATTTTTTTTTTTTTACAATATTTGTTGAAAAAGAAATAATGAAATCTTATGATAGGACTATATATACTACAGTCTTGGACAAGGGAGGAGTTTTCCATGTACAAAGTATGGCGCAGACTCCTTCCGAAGCATCATTTTGGTTCCGATATAATTGAAAGTCTGACTCGCATGATTTTTATTCTGGGACTATTTTTTCTGTTTATGATTATATGGATCAATGGTTGCCTGAACCGATTGAATGAAGAAATCATGCAGTTGGAGAAAGTTTCGAGACATGTGCTTATTTTGCAAAAAGCGTTTATCGATCAGGTAACCGCCCGGCAAAGTTATCATTTGACCGGAGACGCAGCGTTTTTGCAGTCTTTTGAGAGTTCATCATCGGACTACATACAATCGGTGAGGGAATTGCAAAACGCTGTCACCGCTTATCCTGAATTTCTCGAACCTATCCGGAAATTAGTAGAAGCGGGCATGCATTGGCAGGACAAATACGGATCACTGGAAGCCTTGAAAAATGGCAAAACATTGACGACCGGGGAGCTGCTCGAAGGAAAAACGATCGCCGATGATTTTCGCAACAGGTCCATGGAAATTTCCCGTATGCTTCACGCCAAGCAATCGGAAGTATCCAAAGCTTACACATCCGGGATTACAAAAATGTTGTATACGTCCATTGCCGTCTGTGCGCTGGTGATAGGCCTGGTCGTAACCGATGTGGTTCAGAAGCTGCGGCGGATTATCCGGCCGATCAAAGAGTTAAGCTCCGCTGTCGAAGGATATGCCCGGCAAAAGTTTGATGTGCCTGTGCCGTCCCTGAAAAAAAATGATGAGCTTGGCAAGCTTTTCGATCATATCGAACATATGCGGCTGATGCTGAAGGAGCATTTTGAACAGAGCCGGCGGCAGGTGTATCTGGACGGTTTAACCGGCATCGGGAACCGGCGTTACTTTGATGAATCTCTTGATTTGGCATTCGAACGGGCAACATCGGAGGGAGAGGCGTTCAGCCTGATCCTGATGGATATCGACCGGTTCAAATGGTTTAATGATACCTATGGTCATGCGGAAGGCGACAGGCTGTTGAGGCACGTTACCGGTATCGTGCAAAGAATGTTGCCGGATCATATGGTGTTCGCCAGATACGGAGGGGAAGAATTTGCGGTTATTGTCCCGGGGCTCGACATGAATGAAACGATGATCGTGGCAGAGATGCTGCGAAGCGAAGTGGAACGGCAAGCGCTGGATTCCTACCGGATCACGGCGAGCTTTGGCATCTCTTCTTTAAGAAAAGGCGATACGGCGGAAGCGCTGCTGGTGCGTGCGGATCAAGCGTTGTACGCTTCCAAAAAAACGGACGCAATTGTGTTTCGGCAAGATAAAAAATCTAAGGACCCCACGGGCCTCGCCACGGTGGTATCCTCGGCTGTGTACGCCCAGCATGGGCGTCATCTCTAGGGTGAAAGTCCCGAACGGGGGCTGGCGAGCGTCTACCGTTAGCCAAGGGCAAGGGCCAAGAAAAACCCTAATGTACCCTTACTTATGGGTATACCGGGCATATCGGTGTTGAGTGCTTTAACCATCCTTGCAGAAATTGGGGATGTGACAAGATTTCTTTCTCCAAAGAAGCTAGCATGCTATGCCGGACTTGTGCCATCCGTTCATCAATCCGGAAAACGCGTTATACGGGGAACATAACGAAAGAGGGCCGAGCAACACTGCGATGGATTCTGGTAGGGAGAGCGCCTTGACAAAACCGACCTTAGATTATGATTGGTTATTAAGCAAGCCAGGGAAAATGCAGGCAGGGTCAAAAAACGAAAATGGCCCGGTCCAGTTTGTTATTGCCATTTTTCGATCCAAATCAAGCAATACATATTTTTTGAACAAGGGACTTGCACTTTTTCATAGGTGAGAGGACGGGGGTTAGTCGCCCTCTCCTACTCGATTACTCTTTCGGATGTTCCGCATCGTATTCAGTCGAGTATTGTGCAAGAGACTTGATTTTACCGTGCGGTCGCTGAGTTTGCTTACGGATTTTCCATTGGTTTTCCTCACGTCGTTTGGAATGGCTCATCCCTTGTCAGCTCCTTTGCTTCACGTTAAATAAAGTGGTCTTGCTTTTTTAGCATGGCGGAGCTCAAGAGGTTTTATGCTTGACTAAATTTTCACGAGCCGGTACGCGCTGCCGCAAAGATGTTTGCTTTAAAACGCAGCTGCAGGTCAGATACAATCAAAAGAAGCTTAAGAACGGGTGGAGTAGATGAGGGCGTTTTTTTGGAACGGTTGTTTGTCGTATCTGTTGATCGGATTGGCCCATGTCATTATGGGATCTCTTCTTCCTGAAATGTTGGTTTACTATAACAAGGATTACAGCGATGGCGGTCTTCTGGTATCGTTTCAGTTCACGGGGTTTCTGATCGGTGTGCTCGCAGGCCCATGGTGCGCCCGACAGCTTGGGAAAAGGGGAGCTATCCTGATGTGTCTGTTCTGCCTGAGTGCAGCGCAGCTTGTCTTTTTTTCGCTGCCGGCCTGGGGGCTTGTGCTCGCCGTCGCACCCGTGGCCGGCTTCGGATTCGGAATGGTGGAGACCATTATCGGTGCTTTAGTGATTCAATATATGGAGGGTAGTCAAAAAACGTCATCCATGGCAAGGCTGGAGGTATTTTTCGGCTTAGGCGCTCTATTGATGCCGCTTTTCTCTTCCGCCTTCATCGCCGCCGGCTGGTGGCGGGGCGCTTTCCTGAGCTTGAGCCTCCTTTCCGTGATCGTACTGGTCCTTTGGGCGAAGCTGCCTCTGGGCAGAATGCAGAGTTTGATGGGACGGCAGGACGGGGGGCAGGCCGCAGAAGCCCGTACCCGGCTGAGAATGAGCGGCGGTTCCTGGACGCTGTTGATCCTGTTTTTACTTGTATTTGTGGTTTATGTAGGGACCGAGATGAGCGTGGCCAACTTCTTGCCGTCCATACTTGTTGAGAATGTCGGGGTTAAACCGGAGATCGGAGCACTCGGGGCAACCTGTTTCTGGGGCGCAATAACCGTCGGGAGATTATTTGCCGCTCAACTGGCGGAGAAGGTAGGCAAAACCCGTTATTTACTGCTCGGGTCTTTAGGAGGCGCCGTAATTTTGGCCGGATTTAACATGGCAAGCGGAGCAGCAGCCAGCTTTACGCTGATTCTGCTCCTTGGACTTGTGATGTCAGGCATGTTTGCCGTTGCGCTTGTTTATGCCAACGAGTTCTTCCGTGGAAGGGAGGAACGGATCACCAGCATGCTGATCGCGGCAGGCGGGGTTGGCGGCGCACTCGTTCCACTGCTGACGGGATGGCTTATGGAACGTCTGTCCATACAACAGGCCTTGTGGGCATTGGTTCTGTTCTATGCGCTGATGTTTGTTCTGGTGCTTCAAGCTTCACGGGTGGAAGGAAAAGACGGCTCATCGGCTTCGGTCCAAGACTCCGGGGGATAAGCAGGGCTGTTCCCCGATCAATCAAGCGAAGCGAACATTGGAGCATATCTGATCATGCTTATTATGCAGTAAACAAAAAACGGCCAGCAGGGCCGTCTTCCGACATTCATTCATTTTTATTGTCATCTTGATTCAAATGCAAGTCTTCCAGCGTATACCGATGATTCCACAAAAATTCCATATCGTACTCCGTTGAATCGTTCGCAAGAAGTTGAAGTAAAACGACGATAAATCCAATGAGGATCGCTCCGAACAACGCCAACCACATCAGAAGCTGAATCGTATGGTACATACGGACACGCTCCCTTTCGGTTTTGTTGCTATTATCGTATGAACCGTTCCTCCAAAAGTTGATCCCGATGATGCGGAATTTATGATGGCTAGCTAATCCTTGTCAGCGGCCGAATGGGCGGCTATAATGGAAATGAACGTCATAAAAAGACTAAAACGAATAGGAGCCCGGTAAACCATGGCTCCTATTCGTTTTTATCAGATCTTATGGAGACGGAATGATGAAATGGACAAGAAAATGGAGATTGACCCTGATCCGGCTGCTCCGGGTAAAATCTGCCGACCGTCATGTCGCCCTTGGACTTGTTGTCGGTTTTGTTCCGTGCTGGCTGCCTACTTTCGGCATAGGAGCCATTCTTTCAGCCGCCCTCGCGCGCTTGTTTAAGGCCAGTGTAACGGCCGCTCTGGCATCCGCCGCCGTCGGTTCCGTTCTTTGGCCGGCCCTGTTCTACCTCAATTATAAAATCGGCGGGCTCGTATCTTTGCTCTTCAGCAGACATACTCCTGCGGAAATCGAAATCGATGAAGTGGAGTATATGGAAGCTGCAGAGAACGTTCAAAGCCGGGCACAGATAGGCATTGATTTTACAGTGGGCGCCTTGATCAACAGCGTCGTATTCTCTGTTATAGGCTACTATGTTATTCTGGCCATTCTCAACAGATACCGTGTACCGCTGCTTAATAAACTGCGTTCTTAAGTACTTCTTAGATGCGGCAGCGGCCAGCGGTTATAATATTTCTTCCCTGCTTAATATCTGTTTGAAAATGCGGGTTAAATGACGGACATCCTCTTCGGGTAAATCCCCGAAATAAGCCTCGACCACTCTCTTCTTATGAGCTCTCAAGGCTTCAATGACTTCCCGGCCTTTATCCGTAATCTCCATCATGACAACCCTGCGGTCTTCCTCCGACCGGGTTCTTTTGGCAAAGCCTCCGGCAATCAGTTTGTCGGATAACGTTGTAACGGCACCGGAAGTAATCCACAGCGCCTCGGCGATTTGGGACACCTTGAGCGGCCCGTCGCTATCCAATTTTTCCAAAATAATCGCTTGGGAAGCCGATACACCCTGTTCTTCAAATCGGGACCAGCTTGTTCTTATCCTGCGAAATAATTGTCTGAATGTTTCTTCCAACTCATATAAGTCTTGACGGCTTGTCATGGAATCCCCCTTCATTCACCGGTCTATATAAACTATTGTACCACGAATAGCCTAAATTCCCGAAGCATATGTGCAAGAGAATGTTAATGATATGAGGAGGATTTATACATAATGAACCAACCGCATGTCGCCCAGCCTCAGCCGGTATTTCAGGTAGACCCGTTCGTCGTCCAAACGCTTCGAGCTGTCCTCGGCAAAAAGCTGGTGGTTGAGACGATCAGGGGGAGTGTTTCCGGAGACTTAAGGGAAGTAAAGCCGGAATCATGTCGTGGTGCAGCAAGCTGACGGAAAGCCGGTTTATGTCCGAATTTCCCAAATCGTCTGGATCATGCCGGTATGAATCTGTCCATTCAAACAAAAACCGTTTGCGTGAAACATGCGAACGGTTTTTGTAATGCGATGATGATCATCGACATTGTCCCCAAACTAATGACAGTTTCAAGACAATCGGAGAAGGCTGGTTGTATGGCCAACGTTTTCATGGTAATCTTGTGGTTGAAGCGCTGCATGTTAGGTCAACTTTTGGGAGTGAATCGCCTTGACATATGACTCCATATATTGGCTCATCCTGGGGGCCGGGTGTATTTTGACAGGTCTGGTAGGAATCGGCTCCATGATCAAAACCGGGAAGCTTCTTTGGTCTTTTTTGGCGGGAACTGCGGTTAACATGATCATTACATTTCCTGCCTGCTGGTGGTGGGCGTCGGTGTTTGCAGGACCGGATCACCATTTTTCACGCATGTTCGGCTTGTTCGGATTATTGATTTCGTTTGTAAACAACGAGGTGCTGCTGTTTTTCGCCCAATTCGTCATGAAAAAGAAAACGGGCGGAGAGCCTGCGTCCACCAAAGGATGACTTTCCCGGATGTTTTGTAACAAAACTGTAATCTGTCTTTTATTTGATATTAATGTTGCCGGTCTATAATAAATATCGACCCCCTTTTTAATATATATCCCTTGACGGCCTGTAATCCAAACGATTACGGGTTATTTTTTTGCGCATAGGATAAAAAAAGGCTCCGCGGCTCGGCGTACCGGACCGGGAGTCTTTTCGTTTGCGTATCCTTAGAAGGAAGCAGCCAGCTTGGAAGCTTGGTTCAGTCCTTCTTCCACGATGGATTGTGCGCGATCTGGGAATTGATTGTGTCCTTCGATAACCGTTACTTCAATATCTTTGATTCCGAAGAAGCCCATGATGGTTTTGACGTAATTAAGCGACATTTCCAATTGAGCCGCCGGACCTTCAGAGTAAACGCCACCGCGAGCGTTAAGCAGGACTACCTTTTTGTCGCCGGCAAGTCCTACAGGGCCTTCAGCGGTATATTTGAACGTTTTACCTGCTTGGCAGAGGTAAGTCAGGTATGTGATCAGCTGTGCAGGGACAGTGAAGTTCCACAATGGAAAAGCAATAACCACTTTATCAGCAGCCAGGAATTGGTTCAGATAGCGGTTAACGATGTCGGTCGCTTGCTTTTCTTCGGCAGTCAGCTCTATACCGTTAGCAAGCTTGTACATACCGGTCATGGAAGTGGAGTCGTAATAAGGAAGATTTTCCGCGAACAGGTCCAGCTCCGTAATTGTATCCGCCGGATGGGATTTTTTATAGCTCTCCAAAAAAGTATTGTACAGCTTTACGCTGATCGCCTGATCGGCAGGGCGGTCGTTCGCTTTGATAAATAATACATTAGACATGGTGCAGCCTCCTTTAGTATGAAGAAATTAAATGTTCAACAACTTACTTAACGTAAGTATAATAAACCATGTCACTTACTAAAGTCAAGTGAATTATTTATATATAGCTCTTTGCCTCAAACCGGCTCCTTACTCTGCATCTTTAGTCAAAAATGTTCTTTCATTGGCATCCCAGCGAAAATTGGCAATGAAGAATCCGACGATACTAAACACCACGAGACGAATTGTAAACCATGATCCGTTGAAAGACTGTTGGGAGAACCATTCGACAGCCGTAAAGAAAAAGGTCAGCAGCAGTCCCCAGGTCACTACTCCGTAATACATTACATATTTCGCTTTTCCCATTTGCCTTGTTTTCCGCCATTTGCCGGCTTGTGCTTTATTCATATTCCTTCGGTCCTCCTGATCGGCTTGCCTTATAAGCTCATCCATTCGCGACCCATTCACCGAATTCCTGCATGTTCAGAGAACGTTCACAGGTAAGCCGGGCAATTTTAAAATGTTTTGCCGTTTCTTTTATCATTATGCTATATCATGCTTATACTGCAAAATAAAGGGTTTTGGGATGGCGGATCGCGCCAGCGTTCGTGTATTGTTCACTTTACAGCAAAATATGGTACAATCGGCTAAGATGATATGAAGGCGGGAAGTGATGAAGAATGGGCAAATTATTGATTTTTTCCTTGTTGTGGTGGATTCTGGGCAATCCTTTTGTGGCCATTATTGTGGTTATCATCCTTTTTTATTTGCTGGATCGCCGCTTTATTGGAATGACACCGAGCGTGCTCAAGCCTCTCAAGAGATCGCGGCGCTTGTCGAAGCTTAAAGAGGAGCTTCGCCTGAGTCCGCACCATACATCGACCAAGCTGGATATTGCCAGAATCTATATGGAACAAAAAAAATACGCTGCTGCGCTTGAACTGCTGGATCAGGTAGGCGAGGTCATGGAGGATTCTGCGGATGTGCTGAGCGAGAAGGGAATCTGCAAGCTGAAGCTCGGAGCGGTGGAAGAAGGAGAGCGTTTGATCCTGCAGGCGGTGCAGCTGAATCCCAGGGTAAAATACGGCGAACCGTATCATCGCTAAAGGTAAAATATTAAGGGACTTCATCAAGTCCCCGAGTTTCTCTTCCGTTATGTTGTTCAGGCTATCCAACACGAAATGTTCCAGCGGCGCAGTGAAATCGCTTTGTTGTGTCGAAGCGAGGCGGGCAAGCAGGGAAGCGGAATCTCTTTGTAATGCGTCGATAGTAAAGTCGAAATGCAGATTGATTTTGGTAATTTGCCGTCCAACTCTCTTAGGAGAGTCTTTTGTAATGTGGATGCTTTCTACCATCAATCGAAGTAACGCTTTTTGTTCATCCGCATCTGCTTGCAGAAGTGCCTTTTGAATTCGGGTGAATAAATTTTGCAGGGCATCATAATCAACCGGTTTTTTGTTCTTCTCTGCCATTTCAGCTTCAAGAGCCTCCAATCGCTTTTGAAGCTGTTCTTGTCTGGCGTGCGCTTCTTTCAGGTCATCTTTGAAAATTGCAGTCAGATCAGGGTCGTTCAAGATGTTCTCTTTGATCTTTTGCAAATGCCTGCTGTTCTTATTCAATTCCGCGATGAGAGCTTTCTTTTCCTCCACAATCGGAGCGTCGGCATTTGAGCGCATTGTATTGATTTTATCGACCAGTTGCCGCAGGATATCAGAGCGGGATGCTACTTTTATAAGTTCCTGAAGCACTTGTTCTTCAGCAACATCGGCCCGAATCATATTCGAGCGGCATACAGCTTTTCCTTTGTTATGGAATTGTCCGCATACGTAGTATCGATACGATTTACCTCCGGCACCTTTGGAGCGGGCAGGAACCATTCCATGACCGCAGACAGGGCACTTTAGCAGTCCGCTTAGAATGTATGGCTGGTGTGATCGAGATGGCTTGTACGAACGTTGGACCAACTTCTGATGAACGCTTTCCCATAACTCAGTTGTAATCAGCGGCTCATGTGTTCCATCAACAAGCAAGTAATCGGGATTCTTCCCTTTGCGACGTTTCTCCGACCAGTTTTGAAGCTGGTTATACCGTATCTTTCCGATATAGATTGGATTGTTGAGGATCGTCTTAATCCCGAAAACGTTGAATGGCTTGTCCATTTTAGTACGATAGCCCTCTTCATTTAGACGGCGAGTAATGGCCTTAAATCCAAGTCCTTGATTGGCATAATCAAAGATTTTGCGGACGATGACAGCTTCAAATTCGTTGATTACAAGCTTCTTATCGATACTGTCGTAACCCAATACCTTTCCCCCGTTGTACTTGCCCTCTTTTGCTCTTTGTTCCATGCCCAGTTTTACACGTTCAACAATGTTATTGCGTTCAAGTTCAGCGAATGAACATATCATCTGGAATGCCGTCCGACCAAAGGCAGTTGTCGTGTCGAATTTTTCATTGAGACTAATGAGATTCACGTTGTTTCTTTCCAATGTTTCGCTGATTTCCAAGGCGTCTTTTAATTTGCGGGCCAGACGGTCTATTTTGTAAATGATGACAACTCCAAATTTTTGTTGACTAGCGTCTTTAAGAAGCCGTTTCATCTGTGGGCGGCCTGCGATACTTTTGCCGCTTGCACCTTCATCCACATATTCATCGACAATTTCGAAGCCGTTTTGCTCCGCATATTTCTTGATTTCAGAGATTTGGGCGGCAATGCTGTATCCCTCTTTGGCTTGTTCCTCGGTACTTACGCGGGCATACAGGGCGGCTTTCAGTTTGGTCATCGTTCATCTTCTCCTTTTGCTTCATATTTTTTGATGAAGTTGTTATGATGCTCATTCCACTCAGAACGCGGAAAAATGGGGAATGCGTTTGGATACTTGTCCCTTTCGTTGTATAGAGTAGCGGCTTTTACCATTGGGTGTGGTTGGTGAAACAATTCTTCCGTTTTTTTATGCGATTCGAATTCGGTAATGAATCGGCTCAGTGTTGATATAAATTGCTCCTTGTTCATGGGTTGAGACGATTGGAAGTCATGAATAAACCGCATCATCCCATCCGTGAAAATCTGATAGATGATAGCACCAATGAATGATAAGGAAGCATCGTTCCTGTTGGAAATGTCAGATTGAATCGGCTCTCCGATGGTTATCAATCGAAAATCTCCCTGATAAAATTCATCCGTTAATGCTTCGAATGGGATGCCAAGGTCTTGAGTGATTTTATACATGAGTTGATACGCTGGTTTTTTGGAATCTCCGCGTTCAATGGCGATAACGGTTTGATGACTCACTCCGATGCGTTCGCTCATTGCCGTGATAGTATAAGATTTTAATGAATGGAGCTTGCCAACTTCTTTACGGAAAAATTTTAGCCTGTCCCCAAGCTCACAAGTTTTTAGATAGTCAAATTCAGTGGGAGTTATTGTTCGTAAAGGCATAGATGTTCATCCTTTCATAAGCGGTGGTTTACAGAAAGTTTAATCCCTAATATAATATCAATATATCATAATAAATACTGATATATCAAAATAAATTGGAGTGATTCTGATGAATTATATTTGCGACATCGGGGTTGATCTCACTGAAATAGATGATGCTTTTCAAGTACTTGAGGAAAAACGGATAAAAGAAAAAGAATTTGTTTGTCTATGGTAACTTAAAAACAGGCCAGCAAAATCATTGAAAAACCGGCCACAACCGATAAACCTACTTGGAGAGAAAATCAACAAGTAGGGGCTGGGAGAGAATGATCGCGATGAACACGATGCAACAAATATTAATGATGCATATTCATGAGGGGAGGTCGCGCCGGGAGATTGCAAGATTGACAGGGATCCATCGGGAGACGGTTGGGAAGTACATCAGGCAATATGAGGAAAGGAGACAACAGCTACTAGCTGAGGGGAACAACTCGGTGGATATCCAAGCACTGATTGATGCCCTCACTACCGCGCCCAAGTATACAGTCGGAATTCGACCCAAACGAAAACTGACCGACGAAATGACAGCTAAGATTCAGGCTCATCTGGATGAGAACGAAGTAAAGCGAAGCCAAGGGCAACGCAAACAGCAAAAGAAGGCGGTAGATATCTTCGAGGCACTAGAAGCCGAAGGTATCCAAATCAGCTATAGTACTGTTCTTCGGACGGTTCGTAGTTTGGAACGAAAACCAAAGGAAGCATACATAAAGGCACTGTATGAGCTTGGGGACATTTGCGAATTCGATTGGGGTGAAGTGAAGCTCAAAATTAATGGAAAGTTTCAAACTTTTCAGATGGCAGTCTTCACATCCGCATATGGGAATTACCGTTTTGCATACCTGTTCACCAAGCAAACGACGGAATGCTTCCAAGAAGCACATGCCCTGTTCTTTCAGCATATCGGCGGTGTGTATCGAACCATGGTGTATGACAACATGAAAGTCGCGGTGAAACGGTTCGTCGGAACGGATAAGGAGCCGACACAAGGATTACTCCAACTGTCGCTTTATTACGGCTTTCAATTCCGGTTTTGCAATATTCGCAGCGGCAATGAGAAAGGACATGTGGAACGCAGCGTAGAAGTCGTGCGTCGGAAAGCCTTCGCCTTCCGGCACGAATTTGAATCGCTTGAAGAAGCGAACCAATATTTACAGGAGGTGTGCACTCAGCGCAACCAAAAGCCGCAAACCGAGAATAACGGCCAGACGGCGAAGGAACGACTGGAAGAAGAACGCCCCACCCTTTTGCCTTCCCCGCCCCCGTTTGACGCAGCCCGTGTACTTTACGGGCGGGCGGATAAATACGCGACGATTATGGTGGACCAAAATCGTTACTCCGTACCAGATCATCTGGTTGGAGAATCGATCATGATCAAGGTGTACTCGACCCGAGTGCTTTGTTTTCACCAAGAAACGAAAGTAGCGGAGCATGTACGGTGTACCGGCAGCCATGAGTGGCGGCTGGACTTGAACCATTATTTAGATACGCTAAAGAAAAAACCTGGTGCATTCGCCGGTAGCGCGGCGTGGCAACAGGCTCCCAAAAAGATAAAAACAATCTACGAAAGGTATTATACCAGACGCAACAAGGAATTTGTACAACTATTGCAATATATTCGAGATGATGCCAGTTTCGCGGAGATCGAGCAAGCTATTCAGGAATTGGAGTGGATCCACCCAGCCCATGTAACCACGGATAAAATTAAAGTGCTATGTGCCAAAAACCGAGATCTGGCGCCGGTGGTTCGGACGACACATTCGGAAACCGGCCAAGAGATTGCGGAGCGATCAGTTGAGCATTTGCGCATGTACGATGAATTGTTTGATACTAGGCCGACAGAAACGAAGGAGGGCGCTGCATGAGCCACTCGCCGCGCAAGGCGTTGAAGGAAATGATTCTGGAATACAGCAAAGAATTGCGGCTCCCGATGATTCGTAAGCATTTGGAAGAGCAAATTCAGGAAGCGACTCAACGGGACGCCAGTTACGAAGAATTTCTGACGCAACTTCTCGAAAAGGAATGCGATGCCCGTCGGGAAGCGTCCCGGTACAACCGAATACGGTTGGCGGAATTTACGCACAAAAAATATCTCGAAGATTTGGTTGTCGGGGACTTGCCGGAAGATGCACAGAAGAAGTTAAAACTGTTGAAAACGCTAGATTTTATCCGAGAAGGGCGCAACGTAATTCTGTCCGGAAACCCAGGGACTGGAAAAACGCACATTAGCATCGGGTTAGGTCTGAAAGCTTGCCTGGAGGGTTACAAAGTATGGTTTACAACCGTCCCCCTGCTCGTGAACCGGATCAGGGAATGCCGGTCGGAACAGACTCTACGTGCATTCCAGAACCGTTTCGAGAAGTATGATCTGGTCATAGCTGATGAGATGGGTTACATCTCGTTTGATAAAGAAGGGTCTGAATTATTGTTTACCCATCTGTCACTTCGGGCTGGACGTAAATCGACGATCATTACGACCAATCTGTCCTTTGAACGATGGGGTGAGATTTTTCAAGATCCGGTGATGACCGCTGCGATGATTGACCGGCTGACGCATCAGTCTTACATCGTCAACATGAACGGAAATTCATATCGCATGAAAGAAACAAAGGAGTGGTTGCAAAAACAGCAGTTGGCGTAGCTTTTATTTTTATGCCGCGTGGCCGGAAATTAAATGATTATGTGGCCGGATTTTCAGTTGACAAATACATTTGTTGAAATGCTTGCTTTGACACTCAATAAGCTATTATCTGAGAAAGAATAATAAAATCACCTCCTGATGCTCTCTTATAACTATCCCCGAAGTGGGACATCAAAAATGGAACGAGCCTTAGAGCCACAAGGATTTGAAGTTCATAAATATGATGGAGGCCCGAGATGTTCAAGAGGTTCGACGTTAAGGCAATTACTACCGCTTTGGAGGCTAACCTTCGCTTTAAGAATATTTTGCAGAGAATCAAGGGTAATGGCTCACTCCAATGTCCTTATGACGGTATCACTTTTGGCTTTGATGGGTCGCCGTCATCATATTTCTTGCAGATTGTTATGCCTGCCGCTTACGATGATCATAATGTCGTAGGCAGGCGAGTCTACAGGTACTTATTGAAGCACCCGTTGTTTATTGTCTGCTGGGAGCCGCTTTCAATGTTTAACCAGGCACCTTATACGATCATCAAAATAAATCCAGACCGTAACAACATTACTCCTTCCCAACTGTTGGACTTAATCAAGTTCATCATGGGCAACTACTTTACTGCGGCAGTCATCATGTTTGATGAAAAGGTTGATATTGAAAATCGCACTCCAAAGTCAGTAGCAGAGAGACTTTACGTTGCCCATAAACGAAAGTTGGTAGACTACAAACAGAAGAAACAGACCTACTACTTTGGTTCGCGCAAAGGTATGCAGGTAAAAGTGTACGACAAGTCCAAGCTATTGAAGCTAAAGAATAAAAAGCTTACCAGAATTGAGAAAACAGTGAAGTATATTAGAAATAAGCGGCCCGTCGTTACAGAATTTTTGTTAAAGCCACGTACAGATATGTTTGAAAATGTGGTTTTTATAGATACAGACAAGTTGGATGGTCGTACGAAAATCATGAGATTGATAAAACAAGAAGGAATTTTCATGGCGGCTTATAAAAAGCTTTTGCCAGCAGATCGAAAAGCATTGAGACGACATCAAGCGTTTACCAATCCATACATCGACCTAGGAAAATTGGCATCGGATGATTTGGAGCATTGGTTACGTTCATCTCCGAATTTGCCAATAAAGATTTTCATTGATTCCTATCGTCCTCATTTTTTGCAACACTTCATTACAAATTCACAGATCAGCTTTAACAATTATTACGACGACAAGCCCGTTGTTTATACGGGTACAAGACAATGGGGCCGGCAGGTTGTAGCGGGTTTGATGAAAAAATTGATTACGGCATCTAATTATCAGTCCCTTTCAATGAAATTGTTCGGGGTAGATTCTGATCTAGTAAGTACCTTTGAAATCAAAGCACTTACCGAGTAATATACACCAGAGTAAGCCAGTCAAGGTCGGCGTCAGCCGCCGAAGGGAAACCTTGAGTGGCGATGCCCACGCACCCACGCTCTTGTATTTGCCCGACAACTTGTTTGTCGGGCTCGCCCTAGCGGCGAGCGAATATGGGTGGTGAAGGAGGGCGGAGCCCTTCTTCGGCCCCTCAGGGGCAGTGGGGTGGTTTTCTTAGAACCTGTAGCAAGGCCGTAAGCGAGCCGAAGATGGGCAAGCGATCCCTCTTTCCTTTCCATCATCAGGTTTGCCTGGTGTATTGCCTGCTCACTCAAATTGCATATACGCTAAACGTCAGTTTCGATACTCTGCGAAGCGTATAAGCTAATTGCATCGGCAGAGGAATGATGTGCGAATCAGCATCTGTCACAATACCGACTTGGTACGAATAGCACGGTAACGGTTCAAATGTTTTATGAAACAGCCGCCACACTGCCGACCGGATGTAAATTCCGTCTCCGGCAGTAGAAACATGAACTGTTAGTTCGTCAGAAGACAACGCAACAAAGGCTGGAAACCTCAGTCCATTCTCTGGATCAAGAATCAGGGTAATAGAGGCCGTTTGACCAATAAGCAGTCTTGTGTCATTACCGGAAACAAAGAATCCCCCACAGCCCCAATTTTGGCCGCCAGAGGCACTTTTCAGGTACTCGACAATATGGCTCGAAATATTCAGTACAACCTCATGGCTTTGCCGAAGCACTTTAACATCCACAAACAGAATCCGCCGCTGATGATCGATGAGAATACCGCATGGCGGTGATGTTGGATGTTCCGCAAAGACTACAGTATGCCAGCCGCACCCCATTTCCACTGCCTGAGCAAGGTAAGCGAATCGAATCTGCTGATCCCGGGTTAATCTCGGCATGAGACGGATTTGAAAGCGGTCGCCGGTTAAGGCGGAAATACAAACCAACGATTCATCAGCAGGGGCCGCCGCGCTCAAGTAATCATCGGGCCTCAATGTATGAACGGCGAGCATCGTTGGCATGAATCCCTGTGATTCTGAATCTAAGCTATGAATCAACGAATATTGCAGTGTATGTATGCTCATGTGCGATATCCTCCTTTATGTTGGTGAATAGATGGTTGAATCAATGGATGTCATTATTGCGGTCAATCAGACGGGCCAGAAATGCCTTTTGAGCCTCGATTAGCCTTAATTCCAACTCAAGGCTATATTGGATGTCTACAACCGCTGAAATGACCTCAGAAATTGTCTTTTGATGCCATTTAACGCGGCTATGATATACGCCGCCAATAACGACCTCAATGATTTCCCTGCATGCCGCTAACTGGCGGCTCAATTCATCTGCAAGCTGTACAAGTTTCTCGTATTCAGCAAGCAAGTGTTTCCGATTCATGCCTTTAACCTCGCTCTCATTCTGTGATTTGATAAAAAGGAAACGTGGTATCGCCGATCTGCATTGACCGGAAATACCACGTCGCATGAAATTTGTTACATTAAGCCGTGTTCTTTTAGGCTGTAGAACTGATCTCCGCCGATTATGATGTGATCAAGAACGTCGATTCCGATGATGCTTCCTCCCTCCACAAGACGCTTTGTAATTTGAATGTCTTCAGGAGAGGGGGTTGGATTACCGCTCGGATGGTTGTGGGCTACAATGATCGAAGCACTGCTACGCTTGATGGCCGCTTTGAACACTTCACGCGGATGTACGATTGAAGCGGTCAAACTGCCGATCGAAATCGTTTCTTTTGCAATCACGCCATTCTTGATATTCATAAACAGAACGACAAAATGCTCGCATTGCAAATACCGCATTTCAGGAATCAGAAGTGTCGCAACGTCCTGAGGGCATCGGATGATGTACGGTGCTTCAGCAGGTACATTCAGTTTCTTCGCCAGTTCTAGTGCGGCCAGAATTTGTCTTGCTCGTACCTTGCCGATGCCTTTGATCTGCATCAATTCCTGCTCAGTGACCGACATCAGGTCTACAATCGACGGGAAGCGGGAAAAAAGTTCCTCTACAATGTAGGAGCCGGGACGCTCAGCCAATGTTTGTGCAAACAGGTTTTTGATTGTATCGTAATGATCCATTGATATTACCTCCTGAAAATGCAAAAAGAGGGAAACCGTGAGCGGCCTCCCTCTTGCTTGATGTGATGAAATTGGATAAGATGATCTCAAGCTACTTTTCTATTAGTCGCTCCGATTACCGGGCGGCTTTTTCTTTTTCGATCTGTTCGATCTCAAGTTCAATAAGAACCAGTTTCGTAAGCACGCGGGCATACTGCATGCCCTCCCACGTATAAATCGATGCGTCCTTGTCCAACACGCGTTTCACAGACAGCCAGAACTGTTTTTGCTTCCGGAGCGTTTGCAGACGATCCATGTGTCTTCACCTCCTTCACGCCGTAATAAAAAATCCGCCAATTATCGCCCGTATTGAGCAATGACTAGACGGATACTTCGCGTTTCACACTGTACGCGATCAAGACCTCAACTTTCCCGTTCTTCAGGGCAACGACAGCGTATTTGTCACTATCGATCCGCACGCTGTATATGAAGCCCTTCAGTTCACAGTAACCGAGATATTCCTTCTGGCTGTTGCGTTTGAACGCCTGATAATCCATCTTCGTTTCACCTCCTTGCCTTGGTCTGGAACCGGCGGTCACTCTTCACCTGCATGTTTCCGCTGAGACTGGAGTTGACGGCTGAAATACTTTTCAAAGTATCGCCGCATGTAATAGGCCGCAGTCTCATCGTCCAACTCCCAACAGCGTCTGAACCATGCGTACAGCAATGTGCCCGCGATTCGTACACTGCCGTTGGCGACCAGCCGCTTTAATAACGTCTGCAACTCATCCGGCAAACCCCTGCGTACAACCATTTGCGTTCACCTCCCTTCCATGTTCCGGCACTCTCACTACCGGTGATTTTCACTGTCAAATGCCCACGACAAATAACCCGCTTTGATTCAAGCAGGCAAATCAACGATATTGAGTTAAATGTCAGGCTGTCAGGGTTGCAACCGCACGGCAATCCGCAACTGACGGCTCAAATACCAACCGTCATGCTGTAAATCCCGGGCGATCTTGTCGTAGTCCAGATATGGGATCACCGAAGGCGGCACAGAGCCGAACAGTCCTTCTTCCACCATCTGCTCCGCAACGTCGGCCAAATCATCTATGTCGTAGTACACGATGAATTCCCCGGACTGCAATGCCTGAATCACCTCGTCACGATTGCCGAGAAATTCACACAGTGCCGCAACCAGCCTGCCGTCGTAACGGCTCATTATCTTCATGTCTTCATTGATGGCAAACACATTCTCGTATTCGCCAATGGCAAAGGGAGATTCATAATCATGAATCGCGTATTCTTCATCTTTGCCAAGCACATCCCGGATGCATTGCTCCAGTTCATGCCGTTCCATCGGCAACGTGACCCAACGGCCAACCAGTTTCCCTTCGTTGTACTTCGCCAGATTGGCGATATACACGTTGATTAACATTCCGCATCTTCTCCTCATACTGTTTTTTTCAACATCGATTTCCCGATGTTTGACACACCGGGTACATAAAGCCATCAATTTCAGCTAGTGTTCAGCGGCGGGATGAAAGTTTGTCATACTTCACATATCACTCACTGCATACCACTCTGGATTCGGGCACGGAATAAACAAATGCATCAACAAAGATGTCCTCTCCAACCTGCACATCCAAAACCTTTCCGCAGTCATCACAATTCACTTTGCGGCTGTCGAATGATTGGGTATTGACTGAACTTCGCTGATCGCCGTCGTTAAGGCTTTTTCCCAAAACGGCAATTCTGATCAACGATAATCGCTTCCGAAGCATGGTAGCACCTCCTTTCTTTGTGATTTGGCAAGCCTCTCACCTTGCCACTGTGTCCTCTCTGTCAAAACGGTTTTCATCGCCGGAAAAACAAAAAAGGACTGCTATCTGCCAAATGAGGCAGACAACAGTCCTATGCAACCGGGTGGGGCATGAAACGGCAGGCCCCCCGCCTTCAATTATGCATGGGGGTGCCGCCGGAAAATGTATATCATTTTTCCTCTATATAGGGCCGATTATTGCCGTGCAAACGATATTTTCAACGGTTCTTCCGATCAATGGTATTTAGAAACTCACGGGCCACCGTCAGAACAAAGTCCACTTCTTCAATTTGACGCTCACTCAGTAAAGTGATCAAGTCTTCGATCTTGTTTTGTATTTCGCCATTCCCGGAATGTTCCGTTATTTCATCTATATCCTCAAACAGTTGAGCGGGCTTTACACCCAAAGCATTGATAATCTTGCCCAACGATTCCAGCGATATATTACGAGTTCCACGTTCAACATCACTTATATAGCTGAAGCTTAAGCCGGATTGTTCCGCCAGACGCTCCTGCGTCATACCTCTTAACTTTCGAATCTTGCGGATTTGTTCACCTACCATTTGCTTGAAATCCATTTTGTATCACCTCTACTTCAGCTTAGTAGAGTGTGATTGCGACGCTTATCCTATCATAGTGACAATTGAACTACACTTATATGGGTAGTCTGTTGTATAATTGCCTTGGATAGAACTGCCAAGATTCTACAATTTCTATCAAGGGGGGACATATTATCAGCAACCGAATGAAAGATGAATGTGAACCATGTTCAAAGGGACAAGGAGAAAAGATAGCCATGCCAATGATGATTATGCCCATCCCACACTACTATCCTTTCTTTCAGTCCATTGGTAATGTAGCTCTGTTTTTTCAGTAGATTCATAGCTTACGGAGGAATGAAAATGGTACATAAGAAAATCACATCTGCACTAATAGCAATTCTCATGATATTCACCTTAACCGGAACGATGTTTGCGGCTCCTGTTGAATACGGCGAAGAGCTTCAGAACATGCCGCAGAATACGCCGACAGTATCGTTTACCGATTTGCCGAACACCCATTGGGCGTATAAATATATCGCAGAAATGGTGAACAAGAAAGTGCTTGAAGGTTATCCGGATCATAAGTTCCGCCCGGATAACACGATATCCCGTGCAGAATTTGCAACGATCATTGTCAAAGCGGCTGGCCTGCAAGCGAAAAAAGTCAACTATTCGTCATTCAGCGACGTAAAGGTAATGGACTGGTACTCGCCATGGATTGAGACCGCCAAAGACTATCTTACCGGTTACAGGGCGGCAAACGGTGAGTATATATACAATCCGACAGCACCGGCGTTGAGGGAAGATATTACCGTCGCCATCGTCAAACTGAAGGGGTACGATGCCGCCCGTTTAGCGAATCGTTCCATCATTGAAGCGATGTTTAAGGATTACGAGGGCATCTCGGAAAGTGCGAAGGACTACGTTGCCATCGCTGTTGAGAACGGCCTTGTTTCGGGCTATCCCGATGAAACGTTCCGTCCGCAAAACAGCATCACCCGAGCCGAAGCCGCCGCATTGCTGTGGCGGGCATTCATGTATGGCAACGACAACAAAGGCGTCGGAGGGGGCGACCAAACGACGACAACCCCAACAACACCAACGCCGCCGGTCACCCAGCCGGGTACAACGCCAACTGACCCGCAAACGCCAGCACAACCGCAACAGCCTTCACAATCGACGAAATTCAGCGTTGATACGCTTGTTGGAGGAACAGGAGCGGGTGACGTGGATGGGCCGGTAAGTCAGGCGAAAATCAATCAAGTAGACAGCATGGTTGTTGATAAGGACAACAATGTATATTTCCTTGATAAGTCGCTGAAAAAAGTACGCAAGTTTAACGCTTCAAACGGTACGGTCGAAACTTTTAGACAAGTGGACAGTTCATTTGATTGGGATTTATCAAAAAACGGGAATGTCACTCGTATTGATCACACTCAATTTACGCCCGTACAATTAGCATATAGCCATGCCAATAACGGCTTGTATCTTCTTGGATATGCAAAAGGAGATAAAACTCATTCGGACTACGGACAGGAATATTACACGCTAATTTATGCATTAACGCCTGATGTTACACTATCTGCCTATGGACAGTTTTACGAGGAAAATTCAAGCTTTAAGTACCGTTTTTTCCGTATTGATGATCAAAATCAATTTATTTACGGTTCCGGCGGAGATGATGATTATTACTCCATCAAAAACTCAAACATTTACAAAGCGAAAATGAACTCTGAAGTTGAATTAGTTGGAAGTACAAAGGACAATACATCCGTTGCTTTTAGCTATGATCGCTACGCAAGTACGCTTTACCCAATGGATGTCATCGGCATGAATGGAGCCATTTATGTATTTGATACCGGCGTCAGGTACAATTCTTCAGATCCCAAAAACCGGTTGACCAGGATTCAACTATTTCCGCGAAAAGTTGAAAACATTGTATCCTTTAACAATATGTCCTTTGATTCGGTTACTATCCAAAACAATAAGTTTTATCTATCCAGCGGCACTACGATCTACGAACTGACGACAGACGGCAAACTGACCACCTTCATTGACGGCAAAGACCTGACCTACAACGACGGCAACCCGATTAAGAAAATCAGCCACATGTGCTTCGACAGCCGTGGAAACGTCATTGTTTACGACGACGAAAACAAAGCCATCCGGCGGATTAACCTGTAAGGATAAACCAATTTCAGGGGAGCGATCTGCTCCCTTTCTTTTTACTGCTAACGGCAGGGGGATACAGGCATGAACCGGAACTACTTTTGCCAACGTTGCCATGACTTCCACGATACGATGAGCGGCATTGGCATCAAACATTTACCGCATAATCTTTCAAAACGGGATATTGCCAACTTCATCAATGTAGCCACAACGATTCCCACCTATGAAGTTGTCACGGGCGGCATTCCGGGTGTCTTTGAGGGCACCGGCGAATTTGTCCGCGAGGTTAAAATCGCGCAAACCCTGCAAGACAAATTCCCAAATATGGAGGCATACAAGTCAACCGACGGCTTTAAGGAATGGCTTGCCGAACGGATGCAGATGAGCAACAACGCGGGTGCAAATGCGCTGAGCCGCATTCAGGGAGACGCCGCTGGCGAAGTGGATTTCGTGAGAGAGATGCAGGGAGACATCCGCAGTTTGTTCACCAAAACGGATTTTCCGCGCAATGCGGACGGGAGAATCATCAGCAACAATCCCGGCATCGACGCTGTTGAAATCAACCGCTTCACGGGAGATATCGTCAACGAGTACCAGATCAAGACGTTGCGGTCTGCGGACAGCATCGACAAGACGCTGGAAGACTTCCTGAACAACGATCACTACAAACCGACAACCGTACTTGTCGGCCCGCAGGAATTGATCGACCGTGCGCATGAACTTGGCATTCCGAATCCGACCAAAGTCATGGGAACGTTGCAGGACAATCTGCAATCGGCACAAGAGTTGAGCGATAAGATTTTGAACGAACAACTGGCTGTCGGCATGACGCCGGGGGCGGTTGCCGGAGAATTGATCGGCGGCGCAGGCATCGGCGCGGCCATTTCCGTCACTGTTTCCGGGCTAATTACATACTTGCAGTACAAATCCGGCAACATCACTTTCGACGAGATGAAAACGAAACTTGCCAAAGACGGCGTCAAAGGAGCCGTTACGGGCAGTGCGCTGGCGGGATTATCGCTCTTTATTCCCGGCGGTCTGATCGGCACGGGCATCGGCTTTGCCGTCGGCATTTCGCTCCGCCGCTTGCTCGATGAAGCGTATGGCGACGGCATGTTCGGCGAAGTCATCAAGCTGACCAAATCCGTCCACGCCAACGTGCAGATGGTGAACAACGGAGCGATTTATATTGCGCAAATTTCCGAAATGAACAGCAATGCACTGGCAAGGGCGGTCACTGCCGTTGACGATCTGTACGATGACCGCACCCGGGCCGACAACATCTTCACCCGATTGGAGCGGGTTCATAACAACGGCATGCGGATCGATTACAGCCAATCGGCGGACAGCATTTTGTCAAGACTGGATGCGATGCGCAACCGGATGCAAGGAGGAGGATCACGATGAGCCAGTTGCCTGCAAAGGTAATCAGTATTCCGAATGAGCGGCAGGTACAGGAAGTCATCAAAAACAATTCGCGGCTTGTGGACGAAACGCAAGTACGGTCGATCGTCAACGAAGGCCTGTCTCTTCTCGCCAACATTGAATACCGGCTCGACAGGCTGGAGAATCAGGGGTTTCTAGGCCGGGTGTGGGGTTCCATCACCGGCTCCACGAACCGGGAAATGATTTCGCTGATGCGTGACTTGTCCCAAACACAGCAGACCACAATCAAACTGGTGCTTACGCTGGCGGTGTATCACGCGCAAAACGTGAAAGTCATGAACGAAATACTGGACGAACTGGATCGGGCCAAAGGATTGCATACGAGAACGGCTTCGCATATCGAATTTTTGTACGAGCAGGTGCAGTTGATACGGGATATGCATGGAAAACGCAAGCCGCCAGCCGGACATATCCGGATATGGGTGTTGTCCGCCGCGCTGATCGGCATCACCGCATTGTTCATCTTTTTGTGGGTTCAGAACATGGCATAAGCCGAAAGGAGCAGATCAAGCATGATGACGTTGAAGATGGCGTTATTCTTCAAAATTTTAAGTTACTCTACCATCGGATTCGGCATTTTGTATTTCATCGTCGCCAAAATCATAAAGAAAAGCGCGAAGATCGGCTGTCTGGTTTTTATTCTGGGCATTGCATTCTACGCACTGGCTACCCACTTTGAAGATCAATTCAGGCGTTTTGGCGGCTACTAGAATCAAACCGAGGTGTTGACAGCATGAAATGGATAAAAGCTTTGCTATGGATTTCCGCGATTGTCGTTTGCGCGGTTCTCGCTTACAACGAGTTCTATCCGAAAGAGATGCGTTTGGCCGCCGCCGTGAAAGAAGGAGACATCAAAGCAGTGGAGAGCATGCTGAAGAAGGGGGCTGACCCGGACGCATATGCTGGCGATTCGCTGACGCCGCTCAACATCGCTTTGATGAACGGCAATATCGACATGGTTAAAATCCTGTTGAAGTACGGCGCAAACCCGAATGCGCACGGCAAACTGAGCGATGCCGAGATGACACCTCTCGGCCTCACTGTTGTCTACAACAAACGACCGGCTGATGTCATTCGATTGCTGATCGACGCCGGTGCTGATCCCGCGAAAGATTTTTATGCCTTGCACGCGGCCATCGAGAAGGGCGATCTGGATGCAGTGAAGTTGCTTGTCAGCGGCGGCGGTGATGTCAATCAAGGATTGCAATCGGCAGTGATGTTTAATCAGTCAGAAATCGTGAGACTTTTGCTGAAGGCTGGTGCCGATCCGGACAAAGGCGTTCAGCTTGCAAAAATGACATACAGCGACGAGATATTGCGATTGTTGGTTGAAGCGGGTGCAAGCGTGGCAAAGTAATCGGATGATATCTGTTGGACGTTACAATTTTCAATTTTTGCGGATATATGAGATGTGAATGCAGGGCTGTTGGCAGGATGCTTGCCAACCGCTCTGTTTTTTTATTCAGATTCCCGGCAAAATCAGCGGTTTGGCAAGGAGGAACGGGAAAGTGACTGGAGAATCGAAAAATTACTCCCAATTCTGCAATTTGGAAACAAGGATCCGAGACTATCGTAAAATTAAGTGTATTGGGTATAGAATAGGTGGTTCAATTTGGCAAGAACGTACTATTCCAAAGGCAGGCAAATTGCCTATTTCCTTCGTGGTCTTTTGGTATTAATCAGATTTGCACTCGAGTTTTTTGTTTATTTTCTTGATCGTAGGCGTATTCGCGGCAGAGATTATCAGAGCGTTGTGGATTCGACATCGAGGAAATTCTTCAAAAAATTCCAAAGCAAAGAGGTAGGATCAAGCAACCGCACGAAGGAAATGCGCGAGCGAATCACACGTTTGCCTGGATTGAAACAAAAGTAATGCCTCAACAATTAAAGCCTGCAAATTTTATTCTTTTTTCTTCAGATCATCCGCAAACATGGTTTGACGCAGGACATCCTGGGTGAAACACGTTACCAACATATCCTACTAAAACGCATATTTCGTGAGGGTTTACAGGACGTATCAGCCGAGGTTATTACTGTCGCGCTGGAAGAAGACCATTGAAAATAGATTTTAGAAGCGATTCTTTATCAAAGACACCCACAAATAAATAAAAGATATAGAACATTTGTTCGTATTCTGGTATAATAAATAAAAAGAATATGGGGTATAGCATTTCTTGCAATAAAATTATAGTATTATTATATAATAGGAGTTTTTTGCCTTCTGAGGAGTGAATAGAAGATGAATAATATAGAGTTGGAAAAACAGCAAGAAAATAAGGGCAGTGCCTATCTTTACTTTGAACCTAGAGAAGAGTTGAGCGATTTCGTTAATGATAGAAGTACTATATATTGGCTTGAAAGTAAAGCGGGCTATAATGCCTTTTCAGAGAATATGGTTATTAAAGGCGATAACTTAACCGCTATGGCTACAATGAGAGTGTCTTGGCTTCTTACTGAAAATGAAAAAAAGTTTGATGTGATTTACATTGACCCACCATATAATGTTGGAGGAAATACAGGTTATAAAAATACATTTAAAGGTCAGTCTGAAGGTAATTTTGGATGGGCGGGAGATCACGGGAAATGGTTAGACTTTATGGAACCAAGATTAAAGATGGCCAAACTTTTAATGAAAGACGAGGGAATTATTTTTGTATCAATTTGTGACCAAGAATATGCGAGACTACTTTTACTTATGGAGGATATATTTGGGGAATCAAATCTAATTGGTACATTTATCTGGGATAAAAAACAAGGTTCTCCTTCAGAGTCCATAAGTGTTGTGCACGAATACATAATTTGTTTTGCAAAAAATAAGTCAAAATCTTGGAAGTTGTCCCAATTGAAGCCAGGATGTAGTGAAATTATTGCTAAATCAAAAGAATTGGTAAAAAAATATGGATTAGAAAAAGCACAACCATTGTTAAAAAAATGGATCAAGGAACAAGAAAAGAAAGGGAACATATCAAGTGGTCTATCACCATATTGTTATATACATCCTCAATCACATAGGGTGTTTAGAGACATTTCATCTTGTGCCCAAGATGATAATGGTTCAAGGTGCCGCAAGCCTTTAAAACATCCTATTACTGGTAAGGATTGTCCGGTACCATCGAAAGGTTGGAAATGGAGCGAAGAAACATTAATGTCAATGGTTGACTATAACAACGTGGTAGAATACGAAAAAGGATATATCTGTGGGCAAATTATTTTTGGGAAAGATCACAATACTGTTCCGCAAAAGATATCTTATCTTGATGAAAAAGATAGGCAACAGCCGCCATCTATTATTAGAACAAAGTCTTCAGGGGCAGGAGATTTACCTCCGGGTGTGTCATTCCCAACTCCGAAACCCCTTGAGTTACTGGAGACTTTAATTAGTTTTGTGCCATCTAAAAATATTCGTGTGTTAGATTTTTTTGGTGGATCAGGAACAACTGCACATGCAGTGTTGAATTTGAATGAGCAAGATGACGGTAATAGGGAATATGTGCTTATTGAACAGGTGGACAAGTTTATTGAAGAAGCGATATTGCCACGTTTAGAGCATGTCGCTGGAAAGGATAAATTTGGTGTCTTCTCTTTGGCTAAAAAAGAGGTAGATTCTCTCGATTTACTAAGGGCATTTCAAAAACACGCCGAAGAGTTTTTAAGAACTACGCATTCTCTTAACCATTCAATTAACTATGCTACAGAAGGGGTCAAAGTGGTAGGATATAATACATCTACCAAAACACTGGTTGCTACATTAACACAGGAACTTCGGAGTGACAAGTCAAAAACTTATTTCAGAAAAGAAATGCAGTGCCTTGCTAAATCGATCATGGAGACCTCCGCTGTCAAAGTGATCTTATATAGGATTGAGACAGATAACGTTGATCGTGAAGAACCTTGGGTTGGGATAAAATCTGATATATTTAGCAATACAACTTGTGAAAAGTTTACTTTTGTTTCATTGCCAAGTGCAATTATAAGGGCTTGGAATGAGACTTTGAATGCTTTGGAGGCGGTTTAAAATATGATAAGTGATGCTACACGGAGTTTGAAGGATTTCCAGTTCGAAGTGGTAAAAAAGAACCTCGAGCTATTATCAGATGTATTTGATAATGGAGTATCTTTCGCTGAACGTAGAGTTACTGTGTCTCCTACTGGGTCAGGGAAGACTTACATGATGTCAACAATTATACAACTAGGCTTGAGAATGTATAGTAACTCTTGTTTCGTATGGATAACACACAACAAACAAATTACAAAACAAACAGCAGAAAATATACATTCTGGAATCGCCCCGTATATTTGTTCGGTTGAAGCAATTGAATCGGGATCACATTCAAATGCAAGAGTACTCCTTCTAAACGTTCAAAAAGGACTTTCAAAGAAAGCGATACCTTGGTTGCAAAGATGGATTAAAAAGCATGAGGAAGATAATAGAAAATGTGTATTTATTGTCGATGAGTCGGATGAAGGCCAGAGTGGACTGAATATGCAGTCTCTTCGATCTATTTTAAAGCCTAAATTAGAATTGGGATTTACCGCATCCTTTAAAACAGAATCAGAGGATAGACTATTTCATCGCGTCCCTTATGTTGATGTTGTAAGAGCAGAGATGATTGTGGATAACATTTACTATGAGGTATCATCTGAAGTTGCACTGAGAGAGATGATCAAAAAAGCTATTGAAAAAAGAAATCGTCTTGAATCCTTAACAACATTATTAAGGGGTACAGAACGTTATTTTGTACCCAAAATGGCTATACAAACTCAAGCTTCAAGAGCAGAAGAGATGAGATCATTATTAATCGACATACTAAACTTATCACCTGAAGAAGCTCGGAAACAAATTGCAATACATACTCAAGATGAAAGAGGTCTTGATGGTATAATCGACATGAATGAACTACGTTTTATCATTGGTGACCTGATGATTGAACGTGGATGGGATATGCCCGAATTGTACGTGTTACTTGCGGCGAAAACATCACTGTCACAAGCAAAAGGAGTTCAACTCCTCGGACGTGTAATGAGGTTGCCAAAGGCCAAAAGGTTTGAAGAGGAGGAATTACAGGCACTTAATGCAGGATATATTTATATTGCAGGGAAACATTCGATACAGAAAAGTTGTGAAGAATTTATGGCACAAGGGTTGATACCGAAAGGCGGCGGTGGATTCGGTATCGAAATGGAAACAATCAATATTCGTCCAAACTTAAAATTACCCACAATAAAGACGACATCTGGCGAACTTAATGATGACATATGGTCGGACAAAATTAGTACAGTTCTTGAGCAAGCCGTAGAAGCTATATTTGAAGAGATAAATATTACAAGTTCTGCTCAGCCGACCATCAGAACCGGGCAATTGGATCTTGAAGGTATGGCTCATGCCCCATTAACTATTAGAGCAATAGAGGCTGAATGGAACTATGAACATACCAAAGATATCCTAAGAAATGCTATTTCAAAGCATTTTCCACAGGCTCTTTGTGAACTAATAATTGGAGAGTTCCATGCTGAAGTACTTTCTAGAAATTTAGCTTCCTCGCTATAGTTCATGGCTAATGTCTGCTTAATAGAAATTTAGTCAATACTGCTCTGTAAGATGATTAATAGGGCGGGATGACTAGTGTGGACTACATTAAGCAGTAGTGACAATATGATTTCAGAGATGTTCAAAGTGGCGTTACAGTTGGAAGAACCATGGAAATTGACGCATGTTGAGTTTGACGATATGGATCAAGCTTGGCACCTGTTTATCGACTTTGCACGAGGAGCAACCTTCGCTTGTCCCTTATGCGGGATCGCTTGTAAAGCATATGACTCCGAGAAGAAGACCTGGCGACACTTGGACTTCTGGAATTGGAAAACATATATGCACGCCAGAATGCCACGAGTAAAATGCAAGGCGTGTAACAAGATAACGCAAGTATCGGTGAAGTGGGCCAGACCGCTTTCTCATTTCACTTTGCTCTTTGAAGCATGGGCGATGCGATTAATGGCGGAAATGCCCGTCAATGCGGCAGCCCGTGAGCTGAGAGAACATGACACACGGATGTGGCGCATCTTCCATCACTACGTCGATAAAGCGATGGCAGAGCTTGATATATCCAAGGTGAAACGGATTGCGATTGACGAGACGTCATCTAGGCGAGGGCACCGCTACATTACCCTGTTTGTTGATGTTGATCGCAAAACCGTGCTGTTTGCAACTGAAGGCAAAGGAATGGATACGTTGGAGCGCTTTAAGTCGTATCTGACAACAAAAGGTGCTGCCGCGCAGCAGATTGAAGAAGTATGCTGCGATATGTCACCCGCCTTTATCCGAGGCATTGAGGAATATTTTCCTGATGCCGAGATCACCTTTGACAAATTTCATGTGATGAAGCTGGTGGGCGAAGCCCTGGATGAGGTTCGAATTCAAGAGCAGAAGCAAATGCCAGAACTGAAGCGAACGAAATACATCTGGTTGAAGAACGAAGCAAACCTCAAAGCGGAGCAGAAAGAAACCTTACTGCGCCTAAAGGACAGCAACCTGCAGACTGGGCGGGCTTACCGTCTTAAGCTGGCCTTACAGGATCTCTGGACTACCCCGCATATTTTGGCGGATATGTATTTGCGGGAATGGATCGGCTGGGCCACTCGATCAAAGCTCTCGCCCATGATTAGCTTAGCCAAGACGATCAAGCAACATGAGGAAGGCATATTACGCTGGTTCCACAGCAAGATGACGAACGGTTTGCTCGAAGGTATTAATGGTCTGGTGCAAGCAGCCAAACGGCGAGCCAGAGGTTACCGCAACGTAGAAAATCTGATCGCCATGGTCTACATGACCGCGAATAAGCTCCGACTTCCAACGCTCGGAGCACGCCGAGCACAATAACCCTTACCGCCTTAATACCACGCTTCAGAGATTGAAACAGCGGTCAAGTGCTCTTCTTGAGGGCTGTTTCAATCTCTGAAATTCTCTTAGAGGCGGAAGGGTTATAAAACTAATATTTGCGCCTCTACCCACCCAGTAGAGCGAAGAGCCGAAATTTAAGTATAGCAGAACTTTCAAGTAAGATAAGGGAATCAGCCCAGAAAATCAAAAAATCACAACTTTTCAGAAGATTATCTTTACAATTAAACTTAAAAAGACATGACTTTGTTTGGCCAGAATCTATCAATGTAATCAAAGATAAATCATACAGTTTTTCAAGATGCATTTTTCCTAAAATAAGCGGGTTAAATAATGAGGAAGTGGATTTTGCTACCGTTCTTAATGAGGTATGTGAGCGAAAAGGATGGTATTGGTTTAGAAACACTCCATCAGATATTCTAGTTGTAAAAAGTGGTTATCCAGATTTCGTTGTACTATCAGAAGATAAATACGTTTTCATCGAGTTTAAAGGAGTTCACTTAGTTAAAACCGACGAATCGGTGCTTAAAAATGCAATTGGATCTCTTGGTCAGCAGAACTACTATATGGTTTATAAAAAAGATAAAAATGATGATAAATATTATGCAGTCGGATTAAATTCTTCTGATGAAGAAGTTTTTAGACCGGAGATGCATCTATCAATATATTTATAAGTTTAGGCGGGAGCAGTAGAAAGGATACTGCTCCCAATTTATCGTAAGGTTTAGTTTACCATATCAATAGATACGGTGATCCTTATCTTAAACTGGGCGAAGCCTTCGCGGATACGGATGCAAAGAAAGCGATTGGATATCTGGAACGGTTCCGTGAGGTGAATTCCTCCTCTTGCGAAGCGTACTATTTGCTAGGTCAATTATACCGCAAGTTAGGCAGAGAAGAAGAAGCCCGCCGGTCGTTCCGCGAGGCGGTAGAACTGTACCGGGGGCTTCCGAAATACAAACGGCGCCATGAACGCCGTTGGGCGCTGCTTGCCCGTTTGAAATCATAATGATGCCGTTGCTTTTGCGGAATCTCTCATTGGCGAGAAGGGCTTGAGATCCTCAAGAGGCTTGTCTCCTGCCGCGATCTGAGCAACAATTCTGCCAGTGACCGGAGCAAGCAGAATCCCGTTTCTATAATGACCTGTGGCGAAAATCAATCCGGGAAGCTCACTGGTTTCGCCGAGATACGGCAGCCCGTCACGTGTCCCGGGGCGCAGACCTGCCCAGGAGCTTATAAATTCGGCCTCTTCTATTCGCGGCAGCAGCGCGGCCGCTTTGCCGTGAAGCTCGGCTATGGCCTTTACGGTGACTTGCTTATCGAAACCGGCTTCCGCTTGCGTCGCTCCGATGATATAGCTGCCGTCCAGCTTCGGTACGATATAGCAGCCATGAGTAAATACGGTTGAACGGATGATCGGAGCTCCCGTTTTGACCGATATGCATTGTCCCTTTACGGGGAACATATCAAGCTTGATGCCCAGCGGCCCGGTCAATGCCGGACTCCAGGCTCCGGAAGCAAGCACGACGATGTCGGCATACAAGGGGCCCTCCGAGGTTTGAACGCCGCAGATGCGTCCGGTGCCGGGCTCCGTCAGCAGCTTGAATACGGGCGTCCATTCGCGGATGCGGCAGCCTTGCCGTACAATGGCTGCGCCAAGTGATTTGGCGAGCCAGACCGGATGGACCTGGTGATCGGCGTGAAAATGTAATCCTCCCCGCACTTCAGCGGAAAGCTCTGGCTCTATCCGCCGCATGTCCTCCGGCTTCATCCAGTCGGCGTTCTGAATCCACGACAGACGGCTGCGAAGCTCAAGCTCGTCTTCTTCCGTCAGGGCGGCGCGAAGTATTCCCTTACCGATGTATTGTGCCGTTACGCCGCCGATCTGCTCAAGCTCATCGATCCAGGCTTTATATATCTCCTGGCTTTGGCGGCAAAGCTCGTAGAACGGACCGGGCTGATGTATTTCCACCTGGGCCCCGAGCATACCTGCGGCGGCAGTAGACGCTTCCTGATGAATAGCCCCTTTGTCGAGAAGGGTGCAGGCATAACCGGCCTTGGACAGTTCGAAGGCCGCTGCACAGCCGATGACGCCTCCTCCGATAATGATTGCGGTGGGGGCCGATGTCCTGCCGCCGGTTTGTTGTGCTGCCGTGCTCATGTAAATCCTCTCCTTGGTTTGTGCTTGGTCCGATCAAGCGCCTCACGGTAAGCGTATACTTGTCCGACAGGGTCAGAGTGCAGCAGGACGGAAGACAGTACAGCTACGCCTGCGGCACCGGTGGACAGAACGTCGTCCACGGTCTGCGGCTCGATGCCTCCGATGGCGATGACCGGCACGTTTGCGGCAATCACGGTTTGTCTCAGGACGGCAATGCCTCGAGGGGGGATTCCCGGCTTCGAGCCCGTAGGGTAGACATGGCCGAAGATGACGTAATCCGCGCCTTGGAGGGATGCTTCCGCCGCTTCATTGGCAGAATGCACAGAACAGCCGATAGTCATGCCTGTCGGGGCGATAGCCCGTGCCTCTGCAGGCGACAGACTGTTCCCAGTGAGCTGCACCCCGTCCGCCGAAGCTGCAAGCGCAGCGTCCATACGGTCGTTCAGCACTACCTTTGTTTGAGGGAGCAGGGGCTTCAGCATCGCGTGCCATTGCACAAGCTCGTGTGCGCTCCGGTGCTTCTCGCGTATATGCAGCACATCGATGAACGACACAGGGCACCGCTTCAGAATCGCGGCCACCTCTTCGAGCTCTTGCCGTCCCGTGGTGATGATGTGCAGCGCATGCAGTCTACTGATCATCAAAGATCGGACCCTTTCTTTAACTCTTTCATTAACTTCATCATAACGCTTTCGCTTTGACGGCGTCAAAGCGTTTATTCCAGTTGTCATAAAATGATCACCAAACGAAACAACCCCGTCCCCCCGGGCTTCTTGACGGTAAACCGACGGAAGACTAAACTTAAACTGAGGTAAATTCTAGACACTGCGTATTATCTTATTGAATAAGGAGATTGTAGGAATGGTCATATCTAAAGCTCTGACCATCGCCGGTTCGGATAGCGGCGGCGGTGCGGGGATTCAAGCCGATCTCAAAACGTTTCAAATGCTGGACGTGTTCGGAATGTCCGCCATCACGGCCGTCACGGCACAGAATACATTGGGTGTGCATGGAATATACGATATCCCGCTCGAAGGCATCGAAAAGCAGATTCAGGCGGTCTTATCGGATCTCGGAGCCGATGCGGCCAAAACAGGCATGCTTTCGCAGCCGGAGGTCATTGAGCTTGTGGCGGACTGTATTCGTAAAGCCGGTCTGCGGCGGCTGGTGGTAGATCCTGTGATGGTTTCCAAAGGCGGTGCCCGTCTCCTTGCCGAGAACGCCCAGGACGCGCTGCGGCAAAAGCTGCTGCCGCTGGCAGCCGTCGTAACGCCGAATATTCCGGAAGCGGAGGTCATCACGGGGATGACCGTGTCGTCGCTAGAGGACATGAAGCAGGCGGCTGTACGTATAGTGAAGGAGTTGGGCGCTTCGGCAGCCATCGTGAAGGGCGGTCATCGCAGCGGCGATCCTACCGATGTGCTCTATGACGGAGAAAGCTTCCACCTGCTGACGGGGGAACGTTATGAGACGCGCCATACGCACGGGACAGGCTGCACCTTCTCCGCAGCGATATGTGCCGAGCTTGCAAAAGGGAAGCCGCTCCTGGAAGCCGCGCATACGGCCAAGCGCTTCATTACGCTGGCGATCCGCCATGAACTGGGGATTGGCGGAGGACACGGACCGACGAATCATTGGGCCTATTCGCGCGAAGGTGCGCCCTCCAGGGAGAACGCATAAAGATGAGCTACGAATATTTGATGCAGGCCGTCGTGCTTATCGTTCTGTTGTTTGTTTCATTCCCTGCAATCCTGATATGGTCTAAACGGAGAAATAAGAAACGGAGATAACCACATGTATTATGTCAACCAGGAACAAATCGATCTGCGCTTGTCATTTGTGCCTACGCTGCTGCAGGCTTGCACCGAATTAAGAGAAGCCTGGCCGGAAGATGTACTGGGGGAGGCTAAGGAAGAACCGCTTCTCCTTCATTTTGCCCAAGAGCGGACGCTTCATCTGGCTATCGAGACGGTAACGGATGTAGGCAGTCTGCTCATTGATGCGTTTATGATGCGCGATGCGAGCAGCTACGAGGACATTATCGACATTTTAGGCGATGAAGGCGTCTTTGACCAGGACACGGCTGCAACGCTAAAGGAGCTGGTTCTGCTGCGCCGACCGTTAACACAGGATTACACTGCGGTCAGGCACAAAGGATTGCATCCCATGATCGGCAGGCTCCCGGCAGCACTCGAAGCATTCGCCGAAGCGGTTCCGGCTTTTATTCGTAAGGAAATGCTGTAGGCGGTGCTGCAACGGGTAAAAGACGTGAATCCTGTTCTGTAAATCCGCTCTCGTTTTTCATATCCGGTTCTCATAACTTTGAGCACATTCATTTACTTATGGATTATTTTCGTTTAAAATGTGTTGTATTCAGACGGCGACATAACCCGGCAGCGGCATGAACAAGCGGCGCTCGGCTAACAAGAAGGACGGTGAGACCGGATGAACCACGGGGCGGACGTGTCCACGAGAAAAATGATTTTAACCATGCTTAAAACCAAGGGACCGCTGAGCGTCAGCGAGATGACCAGAGAGCTGGGCATTACGGAAATGGCCGTACGGCGTCATTTGAACACGCTGGAACGAGACAACCTGATCGCATCGGAGCTGGTTCGGCAAGCGATGGGAAGACCCATGAATCAGTATTCGCTGACAGAGCATGCAGAAGACTTGTTTCCGAAGAAGTACCAGCATCTCACGTTGGATTTGTTGGAAGAGCTGGAATCCGCTTTGGGGGAAGATAAGGTGAACCTGCTGTTCGAACGCCGGAAGCAGCGCCTGATCCGACGATATGAGAATCGGATGGAAGGTAAATCCCTGGTGGACCGGGTACTGGAGCTCTCGGACATTCAGAATGCGAACGGCTACATGGTGGAGCTGGAACGGAAAGAAGACGGGTCCTTTCTGCTGAACGAGCATAATTGCCCCATCTCGCAGGTGGCTAACCAATACAATCATGCGTGCAGTTGTGAGCTGGAGATGTTCAAAAGCTTGCTTGGCAAAGAAGCCAGAGTGGAGCGAATGGAATGTCTGGCCAAGGGAGGCAGCAAGTGCGCTTACGTTATACAACCTAAATAAACCATCTTCAGAAACCGTAAACCGTAATACGGCTGAAGATGGTTTTTTGCTATTTTCATAAAAAGCGGCGGATTAGAAAAAAATAATCCCTATACTGAGGCGGAGGGAAAAGCATGGAGAACGAACAAAAAAGCCGGCTGGAGCTGCAGTTCGGCAGACAACTGACGGAAGGTGAAGCGGCGGAAATATTAAATGAGCAAATCGTTCATCCGGATGACGAGGAATATGATGAAGAAATGGATGATGCTGCGCCATCTCTGGCAGCCACCCAAATCTTCAGGAGACATCTGTAATCCGTGTGAACGCTTGATCGTATGGCTGACAGGACCTCCTTTATCGGGAAGTCCTGTAATGTGTCTGGGTTATGTTTTTGTCCCGGAGGTCGGTGACGGATGGGTCTATACCGAAGCGCTTTGAAAGTACGCTATAGGTCGCTCCTGTAACCGTGCTGCTTTCCGATGGTAGGCCCAGCTGCGTCCGAAGCGCGGCGATGGCGGCACTAAGATCCTCTTCTTTGGGCACAATATAGGGGCTATCCCATCGGCCATCCAAAGGAATCGATTCGATATGATCGGGTTTCAGCTTCTGAAAGGACAGGATGAATTTGCGCAGCTGGTCAGGCGGAATATCGGTTTGCACATTTTTGCCGGCAATGTCGAGCAATCCTCCCCATTGGGTGATTCCGGTAAACGAGGTCATCTTATCAAGCAGCGTAGACAAGACCTTCTGCTGCCGTTCGTTTCGGGCAATGTCGGAGGATTCCTGCGTCCCCCGGTTGGACTTGCGGTAACGCAGGAAATCAAGCGTTTCCTTGCCGTTGAGTGTTTGCAGCCCTTTGGACAGATTGATGTTCGTACCGTCGAAGTTATCTACATAACGCATATCCATGTCGACATCAATTGTAATTCCGTTAAGCTCGTCAATCACCTGGCGGAACCCGTCAAAATCGATCACCGCTATATAATCGATCGGAACGTCAAACATGCCGCTGAAGAATTTTTTGGTATGGGCGAGGGCCGTTTCGCGGTCCTTATTATAATAGTAAGCGTAATAATAGTTGGCTTTTTGCGAGGACAGTCCGAATTCTCTTGGCTTTAGCTGCAAGTCGCGAGGGATGGAAACCATGGTGGCTGAACGCGTCTCAGGATTGAGCGAGACCAGCATCATCACGTCGCTATTCATGCTTCCTCCGCTGCCGCTTCGGTTATCCACACCGATCAGCAGAAAGCTCATCGGTTTCAGCTGCGCGCTGCTTTCAACAGCGGCTGACTGATGTGCGCCTGCGGCGGATACGGACATTTGCTCCAGAGCTTTATCAGCTTTATGTATTAAATAACCCGCATAACTGGCTGCCCCTATACCGAAAATTCCAAGGGTAAGCATGACGGTACGCAGTATTTTTCGGTTTTTTTTCTTTTTGCGCGGTGACAACATCCGTAGTTCCTCCCGATAAGGTAAAATATGCACTATCTATCATAATAACGTATATTGATGGGTAAAATGTTACAAAAATATTAAATTTTCGACGAAAAGCATGTGAAAATTTTTTTAGAGCAGGCAGCGGCTGCGAGAACGGTGAGAATTTGACATATGCCATAATTTGGAGGATAATAGAATAAAATAGAATACGATTTACTTTTTACGTTATAAAGCAGATTGGCATATGTAAACATTTTGGAGCGGCGGACCAATTCTCTGTTCGCGTGTCCGACATACTGGAAAGGAGAATGAAATCATGTCTTACGATGTTGCTATTATCGGAGCAGGACCAGCCGGAGCCAGCGCAGCGCTTTTTACCGCCAAAGCCGGGAAGAAGACAGTGGTTATCGATAACGATCAGAGCATTACCAAACGCGCATGGGTTGAGAACCACTACGGGGTAACGGAAATCTCGGGCCCGGATCTCGTCGAGATCGGCAAGAAGCAAGCTGCCAAGTTTGGCGCAGAACTGGTGCAATCCAAGGCGGTAAATGTAAAAAAGACTGGTGATGTCTTCCAGGTGGAAACGGAAAACGGAACCTACGAGGCGAAGCATGTCATTCTTGCCACGGGTGTTTCCGTCGAACTCGCGGAAAAGATTGGCGTATCCACCAAGCCGGGTACGGAGCCCCGGATCAAAACGGTCTTTGAAGCGGACAGTGACGGCAAAACGGCTGTACCAGGTATTTGGGCGGCCGGGACGGCTGCAGGAGTAAGCGTGCATACGATCATTACAGCCGGGGACGGCGCCAAAGTGGCTATTAACGTAATCAGCGAACTGAACGGTGAACGCTACGTGGACCACGATGTCATAAAAGGTTAAGTGAAGATGAAGGCGGCCTAAAGGCCGCCTTTTTTGGTTTAACGCTTATGACTGCCGCCGCCGCTGTTGGCTTTTGTTCTCTTTGGATGAAGCGGGCTCAGCCTCTTAAACGAGCCGTTAACCGCGATGCCTTTTCCTGAATCCATCCATAATTTCCGGCGGCAATTTCCTTTAAATTGACAAGCGAGCCGCCGATGCCGACACCGTAACACCCTATTTTGATAAACTCGACTATATTGTCTTCGGTGACCCCGCCGACGGCCATCATAGGAATGTGATTCAAAGGTCCCATCAGCTCTTTAATGTAGCCCATGCCAAGGCTGGACCCCGGAAAAATTTTCACAGCCGTCGCCCCGGCTTTCCATGCTTTGACGATTTCCGTCGGCGTCATCGCTCCAGGGAAGATCGGAACGTCACGGCGGACCGCATAAGAGATGACTTCTTCCTCCATATTAGGCGTGACCAAATAGGATGCGCCCGCGTCCAGGGCTTGACGGGCATCGTCCAAATCCAATACGGTCCCGGCTCCGATATACATCCGGTCGCCGAACTGCTCCTGCAGCTTCCCGATCATCCTGAGCGCTCCGGGCGTATTCATTGTAATCTCCATGACGGGAATGCCCCCCGCCAACAGCGCCTCGGCGACGCCGACAATGTGCTGTTCTTCCACACCTCGTACGATAGCTATGATTTTGACCTCTTCAATTCGCTGCAAGCCTTGCTCTCTGTTCATATCGATGAGTCCACCGCTTTCTTATGTAATCAGGAGAATCAGAAAACGCATCCACTTCTCTCCATTATACCTTCTTTTTTCTTCTTGCCAACCAGGTTGACGTCATGAACTGCTTATGATTGTTTTACGTTCGGACAGGTCTGCTGCCATACTTTTTTTTCAATTGTTGTGTCAAAATGGCCCCCGGCGTCTTATACTGTAGTATCTCATAGGCATTCGTCCAGAAGCTTGATGGATCGGAGGTGACGGCCATGTGGTGGCAATGGGGACTCTTGCTCTGCATGCTCGCATTCCTTCTATTTTTATTTTTCGCTGTCAGGTTGATACAAACGGCAACAGAGGTGCTGAAGCGCAGCGAAATGAAGCTCGAATTTATGCAGGAGCAGGTGCGCAGAACGACGGAGGAATCGGAGCGGCTGGTTAAGGTCTCCACCGAAGTGATGGAAGATGTGCAGAAGAAGCTGGGTACGGTCGACTTCTGGTTTGCTGCAGCGAATGAAACGGGTGAAGCGGTGGACCGGATGTCCCGTTCCGTCAAGGCTGTATCATTGGCAGTGGAAGATACGGTATCGGAAGCCCGCAGGGCTGTCCTTAACAACCGCGACACCGCTAAGGATTTGGTAGAGCTCATGACAGCCGGTCTTCATCTCTGGCATCGACTGAAAGCTTCGAAATCAAATCAATCCAAGGAGTGAAGAGAAGATGACAGCAAACAAAAAAAACAAGGATTTGATCATCGGAGCGGTGATCGGCAGTGTGCTGGGCGCCGTAACCTCGCTGCTGCTGGCACCCAAGTCCGGTCGTGAACTAAGAAACGATATTGCAGAGGGGTATCAGCAGGTCAGTGAGAAGACACAGCGGCTGGCGGGGGATGTCGCCGAGAAATCGAAGCAAATCTTTTCCGCCGTATCGGAAACGTCCCAAACGACAGTAGAGACGATCGGAAAGCATACTTCCGAATGGGCAAGCAAAGCCAAGGAAGTGGCGATTCATGCAGGGGAAGAAGTGAAATCGTGGAAAAAAGATAAAGCCGCTCAACGGCAGGACGACATAGCTGCTGCAGAAGCTTCCGTAGCCGCTACAACAGCGGAACGTGAGGAAGCATAACATAGGCAACGGGACTTGGCTTCTTACTCCAAGTCCCGTTCCGTTATATAGTAGAAGATGGATTTACCACTTGGATGGGTCGATTTTACTCGGATCCAGTCCCTCCCAAATATTGCGAATGTTCGCTTTCTTCGGATCCTTGAAAACAAGCCAGGATGTCGGCAAATATCGTTCGCCATATTCACTGGAGGGCTTGTTTACAATGACGGCCTTGGTTGTTTTATTGGTGGAAGCGGACACTGCGGCATCCTGATTTCCCTGATTCCCCAGCACCAGCACTGAGGATGAGCCGCCATCCAAATTAGCCGCAGTGACCGCACCGCGCTCTAGAAAAATATTCTGGATGTCGTAAAGCGTGGCGCCGATGCTGTGTCCGGGTTGACGCCCGTCAATAACGGCGAACATTACCGTTCCGTCGGCCTTTTGGGCCATCGCGGTCCTGGGAGCGATGCCCCAGCCGTCGGCTTTGCTCTTAATCAGCCCGACACCGTTTGCGATAAACCTGGGAGCGAACGTGACCGCTTCCTGTACGCCCATTTTCAGAAGCTCGGACGGAGAATATTTACCTGCTACCATACGCCCCTCTTTGTCGATACCGACGATATGGGTTGGCGTATTCATGCCGCCGTCATTATAAAAGATTTGGCCTCCGGACATGACAAGCCCTGTAGGCTGGAAGCCGTTTCCTTTCCATTCCGGGTCTACAAAGCCCCCCGCATTCACGCCGGCGAGCGCATCCAGACGCTGCACCATATCGGAAACCTTCTCGCCCTTTCCGGCTTTTCCGGGCACAGCGATACGCAGCATCGTCGGATCATGGACAATCAGAAGCTTGCCTTTAAAATTCGTACCTTGAATATCTTCAATCTCAATAGGCGGCTTGGACTGCTTCTCTATCGTGGAAGTGCTTGTGCCGTCCACATGGACGAGCCCTTGATCCTGGACTTCCGAATAGGTGTCGAATTGCGACCAGTATCGATGAACCCGCTTTTCCAGCTCATCATTGCCGATGATATATTTGGCCCAGTGGCGGTGCTGGGTTGTAATCAGCGTATCGGCCATCAAATATCGAAGGTTGGTGCCTGATTCGGTTAGAAAAAACCATAGTAAGAAAAATAAGCCGAAGATAAACAATACAAACAGAGTATAGAAAAATAATGTAACCGAAACGGATAATCTGCGGCTTTTAACGTTTTTTTTTCTCTTGGGAACCGCTCTGTAAGAAGGCCGCGATGACGAACGGGAGCTGCGGGATAGAGGAGCAGGCATGGTTCAAATCCTTTCCGAATGAGCTGGACTACCATAATTTGACGAAAAAAAAGAAAAAAGTTGCAGCCGCTGACCGCCTTTTTTCTTGGTTCAGATGTTTACATACAGTTGCTTGTTATTTTAATTAAATGTTCAAAGTCGCTGGCTGGGATCGGCTTACTGAATACATTGCCTTGAATCTCGTCACAGCCTTGAGCAATCAGGAATTGAAGTTGGTCCATGGTTTCTACGCCTTCCGCCAATGACTTGATCTTTAATTGACGGGACATGGCGATCAAGGCCGTTACAATCGCAGCATTGTCTTCATCGGAAGAAATATCCCGAATAAACGATTGGTCGATTTTCAGCGTATGTATATGGAACCGTTTCAAATAGCTTAAGGAGGAATATCCGGTGCCGAAGTCATCAATGGAGAGGCGTACGCCGAGCACCTTCAGCTTTTGCAGGGTCTCGATAATGTAAGGGACGTTATTCATCGCTACATTTTCCGTGATTTCCAGACAGAGCCGATCGGGGGCCAAGCCGGACTCTTGCAGGGTATCCATCACCGTCTGCACGAAATTCGACTGGTGAAACTGTATCGCTGAAATATTGACCGATACGACCAGAGGGGGGAGGCCCTTTTGCTGCCACTCTTTGTTTTGCATGCACGATTGCTTCAAAATCCAGTTGCCGATCGGTATGATCAGACCGGTTTCCTCGGCCAGCGGAATAAATTCCGTGGGGGATACCATGCCCCAATCGGGGTGCTTCCAACGGACGAGAGACTCCATGCCGATCACGGACCCATGGCGAAGATCAACGATCGGTTGATAATAAATTTCAAACTCTCCGCGCTCCAGGGCTTTGCGCAAATGCACCTCAAGGTTCAAACGGTGCAAGGATCGCTTGTTCATATCCGGGTGGTAATAATGATATGAATTTCCCCCTTTCTCTTTGGAACGGTACATGGCGATATCCGCATTTTTTAAAAGGCTCTCCACTTCGGTGCTGTCCTGCGGGTAAATACTGATGCCGATGCTGGACGTGACAAAAAACTCGTTGTCCTCAATAACGAACGGTTCCTTGAGCAAATCCGATATTCCTCCGGCAAACTGCGCAGCTTCTTCCGCTTGAGTCACATCCGTAAGAAGAATGATAAATTCGTCACCGCCGAAGCGGGCGACGATGTTTTCGCCTTTAACATATTCCTGAAGCTTACGGGCCAGCATTTGAAGCAGCTGATCTCCGATATGATGTCCGAGCGTATCGTTAATGACTTTAAAGCGGTCCAGATCAAGAAAAATAACCGCCATCATCGAACCGGTGCGCTGCGCTTCTTCAAAATAGTCCTTCAGCTTCTCGTCGAACATCGTGCGGTTAGGCAGGTTGGTCAACGAGTCATGGTAGGCCATGTGCAAAATTTTTTGCTCTGCTAGCTTGCGTTCATTTACCGCACGAATGGTAGCATATGAACGGAGCAGCTGGTAATCGTTGGTTTCGCTTGTGATTTTGGTGAACAGTTTCTCATGCAGCGTAGGATTATGCTCTGCGGAAGCGGAATTGGATGTTTTAATTAGCTGTATCGCATTCTCGATGTGTTCTTTGTGAATTCTTGCGGCGGATGCGGTTATATGGCTTGCCCGGTTTGATGTCAGATACACCAGGCCTTTTTTGGAGTCGTATCGATCGACATGATTCATATTCACGATATTGGTGCTGTCCAGCTGGCGAAATCCGTCCTCGAATAACCATTCTTCTAAGTTGTCAAAGGAAAAATCCAAATAGTACTGTTCGTCTTTGGTATGAACGATGACTTCGCGGTCCCGAATGCGGTCGATCTTGATTACATCGGATGCATCGACTACAAGTGCCTCGGACCCCCTTTTGCCATCGCGAGTAACGGGAATTTTCTGCATGAATGTTCAGCTCCATGGAAAAGGATGAGGCTGACGCGCCATGGCCCGTCAGCCCTAAAGTGCTACGATGTTCTTATTTTTTCAAGAGTTCTTGCGGAGTTTCCGGACGATTCGCGATGATGGTGTTGGTGAAAACAAAGAATGAAGCAAGTACTACAGCAACGCTATTAGCTACTTTTGCCATTTTCAGTTTCATTGTACCACCTCCTTTCCATTAATTTAAACAAGAAGTATCCCGGCTTGGTCAAAGTAACGGACTGTGCAAAAAAAACGGCGGATAAAAGGGAAGATTGAAAGTAAAAATTGCCGCCTATAAATATTAAACATATGATTTTTAAGTAAAGATAGTTTTTGGGATCGATGCGGCTTATATTTTCCAACCCTTCCGGTGCCTTGATCAAAAAAATAATGAAGCTGAGTATATTAAGAATCAGCCCGGTATGAAAGTAAGCGTAATCGATATGGGCCAAGGAAGTTAAAATCGTCAAGGAAAAGATGCAACACCCCAGCGAGGAACTGAGGTGAGCGCCGCCGCTCAAGTATCTAAGGAACAAAAAAGAAAAAATCGTTATAACCGCCTCGGGCAGACGGCCCGTAAACGTACAGATGATTAAAGTCGCAGCAATAGCCAGGGATGTATTGATCAATAAACTGAGCGAATAAAACAGAACTTTCTCGGATGCGGCATCGGCATAATTATTTCGGATTGCTTTTGCTATGCTCATTGCTGAGCGATCGATCAAGTTCATCTCTCACAGGCCTTTCATAAGTTTCTCTAATGATTTTTTTGTTGTGAATATAAGCGACATATATACCAATCAGAAAGATGAAGGCAATAAAAGTAGAACTTACAATATTCATAGAATGATTGTAAAAAGAGATCAATTCGAGCTGAGCTAGGACAATGCTCAAAACTAAAAAAGCCGACAAGATAAAATTATATCCTTTAAGTGCCGTGCGGGATGCCAAATACTTGGTTTTAAACAAGAATCCGATCTTTCTTCTTTGCAGAGGATAGATGATCAAACTGATGATGAACGCGGTAATCAATTGTATAGAACCGAGCACCGCAACCGACTGCTGAATTTGTACCGGGTCAAATAACCCCAGCTTGATGCCGGAAAGCATGACGGCGGATTCGATAATGACTCCGGCGATAAAACCGGTTACACTGACAAGAAGAGAGTAGAAAAAGGGAATTCTGTAAATGATCATGATTAATATGATTTCGGCAGACAGGGCGGAAATTACGGAAAAAGTGCCTAACTCGACGATATCCCTGAAATAAAACGTGATCAAAGACATGATGAATGCAGTGCCGTATATCTTATGTAAATAGTAATAATACTGAAAACGAAACATCGTTAGAGAGAGCACGATCATAGCGCTTAGTTCGATGGAGGAAAGAAATACTTTTATAGCAAAACTCATTGGAATGGGCTCCCTTGTCTTCTATTCTATAGGGTAATTAGAACTTGGTACATAGTTAAATAGACTCATGCTGATCCATGTTCATTATTGTTGTATAAAATTTACTTGTATTTTAGTTTAATACACTTTAAGTAGGGTGACAAGCGAATTATGTCGAATTTTGCTGATAACTTGAATCTCTCCCTATATTGATTTATGTACTGGAATCAAGGCGCATAATGTGCGATTCTATTGTGCGCAGGACCGGAGTGCAAAAAGTGATGAAGAAAAACAACAGGTTCGCAGTGCCGATTGGCTTATAAACAACCGGGACTTAAGAACCATCCGTTTTGATCATTGCGCATTTGAGTTTTGAACCTAGTCATCCGACAATTCCTTTTCATAAAAAATGCGTATGATCCCGATCAACAGCAGCACAGAAAAGAATTGAATGACCGCAGTTTCGGCCTTCCAATAAAATATGGAGGATACGGTTAGGGTAATGATCAACAGACCGGTACTCATGATAAAAAACATGGCTTTGTGAAAGCGGGGGTGAATGTGGTCTTTGCAGTTAATATGAAAGGGCACGAATGAAAAGCCGAGTCTGAATTTTTTAAGGATACAGGCGGCGGACAAATTCAGCAAGAACAAAGAAATGACGGGCATCGTCATGCTTTCCTGCGCGATCTTATAAAAATCTTCTGAAGTAAGCCGACTAATCATCAAGAAGAATCCCAGTTCCGTTGTAGTATCCACCAGATAGACCACTACACTAACGATCAAAGCGTATATAAAACGAAGTCTGAAAATCATGTAAAAGCATAAGATAACAAAAAGAGGCTGCAAAATTAAGCCTATGACCGAATGTGTCGTTTGGACAAAAACGGATATAAGCGTCAGAACAACAGCGCTGACAACAATCTGTTTCCGGTATTCTTTAAGCCGCTGACGAAACACTGCCAAAGCTAACACAATCATCGACAGCCAACATATAAAAAATAAGGGAACTAAATATAACACCCTCATAATATACCAACTTTCCTTGGGTAGTTACTTGGACATTGTATTGAAGTAAGGATGCTCCAATGGTTTATGGCTCTCGCTATATGCTTAGCGCCCAAACATGGAAAACAAGCCCGCAGCACATGATCGCGCAGACGGGCCAGTAGGCGGCGGTTGTATGAAGATTAAACGATTCAGATCAGGGCAGGGTAAACGTATCCCGTGATGTCTCTCATCTTATGTCTGCCCATTGCTGCCAGCGCCGGTTTAAGTTAAATGTGTTTGTTGGCTGCGGAAAACGTCGGGGTGTTTCCGCTTTTGCCGAATGAAAATTCAAGGCTCTTCTCGGTATTGGCCGCTACTTTGCGGGCAATCAGGTCGTGATACTTTTTCTGCCGGATCGCAGAGATGGTTACGCGGGGGCCGGTGCCGTCTTCATGAAAAAAAAGCAGTCCCTTACGTTCGTCATACTTGCGAATGTGATTTAGATTAACATACAGATCGGTATCCATTTTCTTGAAGTCGTTTTCTTCCAGTTCGTCTAAAAACGTGCTGAAATCCAGCAGCGAATCGATGCTATGGACAATGTTCGAGCCCTCTGTATGATAAGTGATGTCCTTCCTGCCGATTTCGATAAAATACACGTGATTGAGATCCATATCCAATCGGTTGCCGTTGGATTGGGAATCGGTATCGCCGCCCGGCAGATGTCCCGCTTTGATCATCAATTCCGTATAAGAATAACCGTATGCAGCCGAGAGCTTCTTCAGCGTATCGGGCGAAGGGGTGATTTTGTCGTTGGTCGAACGGTTTCGTTCCAGTTCCAAATCTCTGATATAAGCATGAGAAAGACCGCTCTTCTTAGCCGCTTCTCTCAAAGACATGGATCCTCGAAGACCTTCAAGAAACTTTCCAAAATCAGGAATAGGACGTCCCATCCCGGTTCACTCCTTTCTAGTACTTAATTGTAATGGACAAATGCGGGAAAAGAAATAGTTTTCTTTACATTGCGCCATCTGACAAAGTATCCCTTGACGGTTTGTAATATCGATACTACATTAGATGTAGCAGTCTTTTTCAGTGTGAAGGGGGAGAATCACTATTGCGAGATAAAATAATGAGTCGTTGGAGTACATATGAACCCTTCCATGTACCATTTAACGGATATAAAATAGCCGACATCGTAATCACCAGCCACGCGCAAAACCGGTGGTCCGAGCGTGTGGAAGACGAAAAGGGCGGAATTGAGCATATTTGCAGTTTTTTATGGAATAAATTGAAGTACGGCGGAATTCAACCGTATTATGCGAATGAGAAGGACGTTTATCTCATTGACGAGGACCTGGTGATGGTATCGGAGTTTGTCGAAATGAAAGATGAGATCGACATTGCCGGCAACCCATTGCACAAAATGATCGTAGTGACGTTTCTTGGCCGCGTCTCTCAAGACATTCAGCTTCGCGATTTGAAGGCGTATTATTCATGGCTTAGGCACAGCCGAAGAATGACTCTTGTGAAGAACGGAAGAAAGAAAAGATAATGAAAACCGGTGTTCAAAGGCCGGCCTGCGGGCCGGCCTTTTTTGGGGTATCTCTGCTTTTCGGTGTAGAGAAAGAACGGTGAAACCAGCGAGCTGTGCCTGAACGGGCCAGGCTCGCTGGTTTGTTTCTGCGGAATGAGCGGACTTTCGTAAGATGGAACACCTCCGCCGGTTCTGATATGATGAGATTAATAGAAGGGAGAGAAAGAGTTATGAATTGGAGGAACACCATCCGCGAGAACGGGCTGCATCTTTCCTGGTTCGTGGCGTTGACCGCCACCCTCGGCAGCCTGTATTTTTCCGAAATTCTGCATTACATTCCATGCAAGCTCTGCTGGTATCAGCGTATTTTGATGTATCCGCTCGTCATTATCCTGGGCATTGCTGCCGTTCGCAAGGAACGACATATGTACATATATGCGCTCCCTATGTCCATTTGGGGCGCCGGCATCTCGCTTTATCATTATTTGATGCAAAAAACATCATGGTTTACAAGCGGCGCGCAAGCCTGCGGTCCGATTCCATGCGATGTCGACTATGTGAATTATTTCGGATTTATCACCATTCCTTTTATGGCATTAACCGCATTTGTAATCATTGCTGTTCTGCAGATTTTGATGTGGGCCGCAGAACGCAAATAAAGGGCGCATTCGTGGAGAGCAGCGGGTTTGGGTTTTCTTTGGATAAGGGGTCTGTTAATATAGAATAACTTGTGCGGTTACAGTATACGCCAGGTACCAATTGTTTCCTTCATTCATAGACTGGAAAAGCATACATCGTTTCAACACACCAACATAAAGGAAGCGAAAACACGTGCAGCAAGCGATAGCCATACTGGATTCAGGGGTTGGAGGATTGACCGTGGTCAAGGAGGTCATGCGTCAATTGCCGCAAGAAAAGATCATTTACTTCGGGGATACGGCCCGTACACCGTACGGCCCGCGGCCTGCGGAAGAGGTATTGATTTTTACCCGCCAGATTGTCGATTATTTGCTTCAATTTCATCCCAAAATGATTGTTATCGCCTGCAATACGGCAACGGCGGTAGCTCTTGAAGAGATTCGCAGCAGACTGCCGATCCCCGTCGTCGGTGTGATTCATCCGGGGGCCCGGGCAGCGATCAAAACGAGCAGGAATTTGAGGGTCGGGGTCATCGGTACCGAAGGCACCATCAAAAGTCGTGCTTACGAGTACGCTCTCCGCCAAATATCGCCGCAAATTCAGGTAATCTGCCAGGCTTGCCCATCGTTCGTACCGCTGGTGGAGCAGGGTCTGTTCCATGCTGAAGAGACGCGGAAGGTTGTGGCGGATACATTATCCGAGCTGAGGAAGAAGCCTATAGACTGTTTGATCTTAGGTTGTACGCACTATCCTTTTCTTTCCGATATCATCTCCCAGGTTATGGGACCCAACGTGACTCTGATCAGTTCTGCGGACGAAACGGCCAGAGAAATCAGCACGATCTTGTATCATAAGGGGAAACTTGCGACCACGGGTACCTTACCCGTACATCAGTTCTTTTGCAGCGGCGACCCGGTATTGTTCAGGAAGATCGCCCAATCATGGCTGAACGAGCATATTAAAGTAACGCCTGTGGTTTGGCAGGTTCCGAATATTATCTAATTCCCGTTCATATGCATTAGCTAGGCTATCGGCCCTTTATAAGCGGATAGGCATTTGAACTTGAAGGGGGAAATGAGATGATATTCCCTTATACGGTGCGGTATGGAAAACCGTTATTCCGGTTGGCCGCGAGGAAAGGCGGGAACGTGGCGGACCGGATCGCGGCAAATCCGGGCGGTGATCCGCATCGCCCTTGTATCTGTATCGGACAAACCGTTGCTGTGGCGCCTGGCAGGACGATGGAAGCCGTGGATACGGCCAACCCCTATGATTATGAGCGCATGATGGAGGATTTGGGGCTCTTGAAGCAAAGGTATCCGTTCCTGGCGGTCGAATCGATCGGCGGGAGTGTGCTTGGAAAGACCATTCCCTCCATCCGTATCGGATCAGGACCCGCGGAGGTGCACTACAACGGTTCATTTCATGCGAATGAATGGATTACAAGCCTGCTGTTGATGAAGTTCATTGAGGACTACGCTTCAGCCTATGTGAATGGTGCGCCGCTTGGAGCATGGGATGTACGGCCGCTGTTCGAACAAACGTCGCTTTGGATCGTACCTATGGTGAATCCGGACGGAGTGGAGCTTGTCTTGCGGGGCCTTTCAAGGGAAAACCCCTATTACAGGCAGCTGATGGAATGGAACTGCGGATTGCAGGATTTCTCGGGCTGGAAGGCCAACATCCGCGGCGTTGATCTCAATGACCAGTTCCCCGCGCACTGGGAGATCGAGCGCGACCGCCGCGGCGTACCTGGGCCGGGCCCGCGGGATTATACCGGTATGGCTCCCCTGTCGGAACCGGAAGCTTTGGCGATGGCGGAATTTACGAAAAGCCGTAACTTTCAACTCGTCGCGGCGCTGCATACACAGGGGAAAGAAATCTATTGGAATTACCGCGATCTGGAGCCCCGTGAATCGGAAGCGATAGCATGCCGATTGGCCAGCGTGAGCGGATATGAAGCGGTTAAGCTCCATGGCAGCGATGCGGGATACAAGGATTGGTTTATTCAAGAGTTTCGGCGTCCCGGCTTCACTGTGGAAGCCGGCCTCGGGGTTAACCCGCTGCCCGTTTCACAGTTTGGGGAAATGTATCGCGAAATCGCTCCTTTACTTCTGGAGGGGCTGGCGTCGGTTTCCATCAAATCGTAAATGACAAATCCTATCCTTTCGTCAAGGGGCAAGCCGGCTCTGTTATGACAGATGCCGGCTCGTCTTTTTTGCTGCATGCTGTTGGGTGAATGCCGGGCATTTGGTGTATAATGGAATATAGAGCTGGGAGAGCACTAGGAGGAGAGAGCATCATGTGGAGACGATTATTATCGGTAAGGCGCTGGGCGCATGTGTTCCGCAGGATTGTGCCGCTTCTGCGCTCTTCGCGAATTCCTTTCCGTGAGAAGCTGTTGTTCGCCGTTCCGGCACTGGTGTATTGGATCATACCTGACGTGCTGCCGGCGCTGCCTATTGACGATGTGGCCGTCATCATGCTGCTGATGAACTGGTTCACCGAACGGGCAGAGCGCAAATATGGCGCCTAACCGGCAAGAGCCGCCCAAGCGGGCGGCTCTTGCCGTTATGCCTAACGGGAGGCACCGGGGTCTTGTTCATATTCTTCAGCAGGCATGCGAATCCATCTTTTCAAGTATCCCTGCTCATACAGCGCTTTAATCAGAATGATCAGAATCGGCGATAAAATCAAACCCGCGACCCCAAAAAGCGAAAGTGAAATGATGATAAACGCCAGCATGGTAAAGGCCGATACGCCGAGCGAATCACCGGTAATTTTGGGCTCAAGGATTTGTCTCGTTGTAATGACAACGGCAAGCAGCACCGACAGCCAGATCCCCAGCGTTGTTTGTCCGACGATGAACAGGTAGATGATCCACGGGATGAACAGCGTAGATACGCCGAGAAGCGGCAGCACGTCAAATACCGCCGATAAAAGCGCGATGGAGAAAGCGTTCTTCACATCCAACAAGAGCAGCGATATGAAAACGACGATAAACGTCAGCGTGATCAGCTTGGCCTGTGCCTTGATGTAGGTGACGATTCCCTTCAATACGTTTTCGCGCAGAAAATGGAACGCCTTTTTAAAGGTTTTGGGCGTTTTCTCTTCAGCCATACGCTTCCATGATTCGATTTCGATGCTTAAGAAATAGGCCAAAATGATCCCGATGGCGAAATTAATCAAAAAGGTTGAAACCGAGGTTAATGCCGTAAAAGTTCCCGTAAGAAAACCGGTGACGAATTGGGTTATTTTACCGGTGATGACCGTCGAATATTCTTTGGCCTGTTCAATCAGATCCTGGATAGGCAGCGGACCCAGGTAATTCTGAAGAGCTTCGGACCGCTGAATGATTTCCCTTTCCATGACGGCCGTATATTCGGGAAACTTATCTTTAAGGTGTAAAATCTGCGTTGTAAAAATGGCGCCGAGTCCGGTAATCGCCCCAAGGATAACCAGAATAAACAAAATGGTCGAGATGCCGGAAGCAATCGATTTCTTGAGCCCTCTGCGGTGCAGAAATTTCGCGAGCGGCTCGATAATCATGTAAATGACGAACGAAAAGAAAATCGGCGTGGCGATCCGATACAAGAGACTGAAGATGTACATAAACAAATACACCGTCAAAATCAGGAGCGCAATATCGAAGATGGTTTTGTAATATTTGCGGTAAAAACTAATCATTCGGTCACCTCGGACTTCGTCAATCCTCTGCGGCTTGCGCACACCATTTGGCGGCCCAGAGCTTCATCTCTTTTAACATGCGGTGCAAATCCTTGCCTTTGGGTGTAAGCTTGTACTCCACGGTAACAGGAACCGTCGGATAGGCGGTCCGTTCTAATACGCCGTTGTCCTCCAGGTGACGAAGCGTGTCCGTTAACGATTTGGGGCTGACGGATTTGATTTTGCGCTGAAGCTCGCCAAACCGTTTGGTACCGCCGAACAATTCGCGAATGACGAGAAATGACCATTTGCCTCCGATAACATCGAGCGCTTTTTCGATGGAGCACTCGATATGAACCGGCTTCACCGGAATAGAACTGCTGGACTGACGCTGTTTGAGCTGCTCGTTTTCCCGCATGGACATGGTTCTCATCCTTTCCGTATGGCTATGTCTGTGTAGATGCCGAGAGGCAGTAACCTTGTGGTAAGTAATGATAGGAAAATGTAATAATATCCGAATTTTTTCACTCCTTTCCATTTTATATAACAAGCCGTAGAATAGCAAATGCAGCGGCGATGCCGTTTGATAGGGAGAAAGCGCGTATGAAAAGGGTGAAGCCGGTTCCCGGCTGGACGCAGCAGCGTGAGATCATGATACGTGAAAGTTGCTTTCACCACCAAGTTTCTATACAATAAGGTGAAAACGATAAGTGCTGGGAGATGGAAATCATGAAATGCAAAATTTCGCGCAATGCCGCCAAAGTGCTTTTGGCCGAAATAGAGAAAGAGGAAGACAAAGAATTGAAGCTCCGCGTATACGTGACGCATTCGCACGGAGATCATGCGCATTACGGTATGAAATTGGACAAGCCTACGGAAAACGATGTCGTCGTCTCGACCGACAAAGGCATCGATGTGATTCTTCAGAAGGACGAGCCGTTTTTGGACGGTATTCGCATCGATTACTTCTATGTGCCTGAGGAAGGCTTTTCGGTGACCAATCCGGGCAAAGGCAACCACGGCGACCACTGATTGTTTAGCGGGTTCCGCAATGGGTTAATGCAATAGAAAGGAAGCCCCCGTATGGCCAACGATATACGTATTTGCGATAAATGCAAGCATATGAGATTAAAAACGGCTTTGCCCAAGCTGCAGAAGCTGGCCCCCGACGCAGAAATCAAGGTGGGGTGCAAATCGTACTGCGGGCCCTGTTCGCGCTTTGCCTTCATCTTCGTCAATGGCCGGTACGTTACCGGCAAGACGGAGGACGAAGCGATCGAAAAGGCCAGTAAATATGTGAAGTGACTTCATAGCGGATACCTACGCGCTTATGTTCAGGTCAGGTCCTGACCGCAGGTTGCTGCGGGTTTATAAGCGTTTCGGAGTCCGCTTTTTTCTTTATCATCCGTCTTTTTAAGGAGTTAAGTACCTCATCATTTTGGCCCGTATCGTTCCTTATAGGAGAAATTGGGCTGTTATATATTGAAAATAGTTCCAAAGACTCAATGTATTTGGTGAAAATAGGAATTTTGAATTATGTATCTCTTAGGTCTTATCTTTTATTCTTAAGGAAATGAAGTTCATTTGAAGACATTATTCGAGCAAACTCGATAAAGGCAAACCAGGCGAAAGCCTGGGCACGCAAAGCTATAGGGGCTAAAGCGCTGATTCCGGCGCCAAGCCAGCCAGTTGCCGAAGGTAAGGAGCGACGCATCCATTTGCTACTCCTGTACCCGTAGGTTGAGAGTCTCTTTGTTTTGAAAAAGGAGTGGAAACGGATGCAGGGTCAGGATCGGAGCATCATGTCAAGAAAAGGCTTTTACACGAAAGTAGGGAATGATTTCGTAGGCGTGTTTTTGTCGAACGAAGGTCCGAAAATGTTCATTAACCGTGAGGTTTACGAACTGATGGCGCCGTGCTGGGACGTCGAAATGGTTAAGGGGCGCAGCCATCAGATCGTGAATTTTTACTGGCGCGGCGAAGTCAAGCTGTCCGTAAGATGCGAAGCGGATAATGACATATTCATGCCGCTATTCGATTATTTGAGCTGCAGGGAGTCTCTGGTTCGTCACGCCTGATTGCCGGAATAGAAGAATAACCGATATCGCAAAAAGAACCGCGGACAAGGCGAGGTGCCTTTGAAGCGGTTCTTTTTGCATGCTTATATGTCCGGGCTGCTTCAGCATAAACATGGAAAGATGAAGAAGCGGTGCTTAAGACGATCACAGTACGGCAAGGTCCCGAATGTTATTGTTCGGAAGGAGCCGCCGCCTTGTTGCTGCGCCAACCGTATAAACCGCCGGGGGCGAAATATTGGTAAAGACTGCATTCGATGCGGCCGTTGAACAGCTTGCGTTTCTTGTCGGTTTTACGGCCCATATGATGCTCAAGCTGTTTGTTCGGGCTAAGGATGAAGGCGGACCATGTAGGCAGCTGCCCGTATAAATGGCTGAACTGGCGAATAGCCCGTTCCGCTTCACCGTGGTCGCCCAGACGTTCGCCATACGGCGGATTCGTAATGATACATCCGTAATCTCCCCGCGGCATGACCTTGGCAACCGGGAGCACCTGCAGGGTCAGCTCCTTTGCCAGGCCGGCCGCCTTCGCGGCGGCCAAAGCGACATCGATCGCTTTCCGGTCGATATCGGAGCCCGTAATCTGGAGCGGGATGTCATCCTTTACAAGATCGTAAGCTTCTTCGCGGGCTTGAGACCATAATTCATTAGGAATGAGCGGCCACTTCTCGGCGTTGAAGCTGCGTCTTAAGCCCGGGGCCAAATTCCATCCGATCATTGCGGCTTCGATGGGTATCGTGCCCGACCCGCAGAAGGGGTCATAGAGCGGGCGTTCGGCCTGCCACCGGCTCAGCAGCACCAAGGCTGCGGCCATGGTTTCTTTCAGCGGGGCTTCCGTGACCAGCTTGCGGTAGCCGCGCTTGTGAAGTCCGGGGCCGGTTGTGTCCAGCGTCAATGTAGCGATGTCGTTGAGCAGCGACACCTCGATGACGAAGCGGCCGCCGGTTTCGCGGAACCACTCCGTACCGTACCGCCGTTTCATGCTTTCGACGATCGCTTTCTTGACGATACCCTGGCACGCGGGAACACTGGACAGCTGTGACTTGTGCGACCGTCCTTCCACAGGAAACTCCCCGTCCTCGGGAATCCAGTCCGGCCAAGGCAGCGCCTTGACGCCTTCAAACAGCTCGTCGAAAGTAGCGGCTTTGAATTGGCCCATCTTGACGAGTACGCGGTCGGCCGTGCGAAGCCACAAATTGGCGCGGCATATGGCTAAATAATCACCTACGAACGTTACGCGTCCGTTCTCAACCGTGACTTGATCGTAGCCGAGATTGCGCACTTCTCTGGCTACAACGGCCTCGAGCCCCATAGGGGAGGTGGCGATGATTTCAATGGAATCTGACGACATGTTGAACTCACTCCGTATCTGTTATGAAAGGGAAAACTCCGAATATCAGCAGGTTGAACTAAGTCTGGAAAAGCCATACAATTAATTAGTATAGGCGATTGACGGTGATTATACAATGACACAAAGCCATAATGGCGGGTATTGGCGCCGCATTGCAGGGTTTCGCCTATTGGCGCAAACCATCGTGCATGGGCGCGGGCCGGCCCAAAACGGGAAGGATGGAAAACCATGACAACATCAATAACGGCAGAGCAGTACCTGGAAGGATTTTTTGAACCGGATGAGCTGCTGGAGCGGGTTAATGAAGGCATCCGGGCCAACGATATGCCGGAAATCTCGGTAGCCGCCGGTTACGGGCGGCTTTTGACTATGCTTGTGCGCATTACAGGGGCCAAAGAGGTGCTGGAGATCGGAGCGCTTGGGGGATACAGCGGAATTTGTCTGGCCCGGGGGCTGCCGCATGACGGCAAACTGGTCTCGCTGGAGTTGAAGCAGGAATATGCGGATCTGGCTTTCAAGCATGTAAGCGAAGCAGGGTTTGGCGGGAACGTGGAGTATCGGATCGGTGAGGCGCTGGACAGTCTGAAGGCGCTCGATGCGGAGGGACGGAAGTTCAACCTGTTTTTTATTGACGCGGATAAAGGCAATTATCCGAATTATCTGGAATGGGCGATCAAGCTGGCCCGGCCGGGGGCTATCATCCTGGGCGACAATTTGCTTATGCGCGGGAAAGCCGTAAACCCGGAGGCAAAGGGGAATGCGGTTACCCAAATGAGGCTGTTTACGGAAGCGGTGGCTCGGGATCCCAGGCTCGAAGGCGTGCTGTTGCCTGCCTACGACGGTTTAGCCATAGCAAGGGTGAGGGAATAATCATTATAAGAGGAGCCGTTGTTTTCATATCATGTTAGGGAAACAGGAACATGCTGCTTTCCATGCGTTTCCATCGATAGGAGGATGAGAAGTTTGACACAGGTGCGGTTAGAAAAAGATTTTCTGGGCTCCAGGGAGGTTCCGGTTCAAGCTTACTATGGCATTCAGACGCTGCGGGCAGTGGAGAATTTTCCGATCACCGGTTATAAAATTCATTCCGAATTGATTCGCGCGATGGGGATGGTGAAGAAAGCCGCCGCCACCGCCAATATGGAAATCAAACAGCTGAATCCGCGCATCGGGCAGGCTATCGTTCAGGCGGCAAAGGAAATTGTTGAAGGGCAGTGGCACGATCAGTTTATTGTCGATCCGATTCAAGGAGGAGCAGGCACTTCGCTGAACATGAATGCGAACGAAGTGATTGCCAATCGGGCGATCGAGCTTTTGGGCGGAACGAAAGGGGACTATTTCATGGTCAGCCCGAATACCCACGTCAATATGGCTCAATCGACGAACGACGCGTTCCCAACAGCCATCCATATCGCGGCCCTCTCCTCCATTCAGAAACTGCTTGAAACGATGCGCGAGCTGCATGCCGTTTTCGTGGAAAAAGCTCGGGCATTTGACGGGGTTATCAAGATGGGGCGGACGCATCTGCAGGACGGGGTCCCGATCCGTCTCGGTCAAGAATTCGAAGCCTACGCAAGGGTGCTGCTTCGGGATATCGAACGCATTACGCATTCCCGGCGGCATTTGTATGAGGTCAACATGGGAGCCACGGCGGTTGGAACCGGACTCAACGCAGACCCGAGATATATTGTCCGCGTAGTCGAGCTTCTGGCGGAAGAAAGCGGGCTCCCGCTGGTCACCGCCGAGCATCTGGTCGACGCCACCCAAAACACGGATGCGTATACGGAGGTTTCCTCGGCTTTGAAGGTGTGCATGATCAATATGTCCAAAGTCGCCAACGATCTAAGATTGATGGCATCCGGGCCGCGGGCCGGCCTCGGTGAAATTATGCTGCCGCCCCGTCAGCCCGGATCTTCCATCATGCCGGGCAAGGTTAATCCGGTGATGTGTGAGGTCGTCAATCAGGTGGCGTTCCAGGTGATCGGCAACGACCACACCATTTCGTTGGCTTCCGAAGCAGGACAGCTCGAGCTGAATGTGATGGAGCCGGTCCTGGTGTTCAATCTGCTGCAATCGATCAGCATGATGGATCAGGTGTTTCAGGTGTTTAACAAGCACTGTCTGCAGGGCATCGATGCCAATGTGGAACGCTGCCGTGAATACGTGGAAAAAAGTGTGGGAGTGATCACTGCGCTGAATCCCCATCTCGGTTACGAGACGGTGGCGCGCATTGCCCGCGAAGCTATTGTGACCGGACGCTCCGTGCGGGAATTATGCCTGCTGTACGATGTGCTCAGGGAAGAGGAATTGAATCTGATTCTCGATCCTTATGAAATGACCAATCCCGGGATTGCGGGGGCCTCTTTATTGACCGATAAGACAGAGTAAATGAGAAAAAGACTTGGCCTGTACACCGGCCAAGTCTTTTTTAGCTCCTGAAAGACCCGGACATTCCAATCCTAACGCAGCCTCTTTTTGTTTCTACCTGCCCTCCCGATACCCCAGTTCTTGGGAAATTTCCCGCGTAATCTGCAAAAGCTCCCGGACCCACTGCTCCTGATAAGGCGTCATACGGTCGGTTGGCCCGATGACGCTGACAGAGGCCGGCACTTTACCGTAAGCGTCGAAAATGGGGGCCGCAATCCCTGTCGCCCCTACGTTACGCAGATTGGAGCTGATCTCGTAGCCGTTTTTCCGGATTTCCTCAAGCCGGTCTTGCATCATTCGCGATTCGGTAATGGAATAAGGCGTGAATGTAATTAAATCGTCGGCCAGCACCTCATCGATAAACTCCCGGTCATGAAAAGCCAGTATCGCTCTGGCTGCGGAAGTGGCATACAAGGGAAATCTCCGGTATTCCTCCGCGTTGAAACGAATGGGATGCTTCGAATCGATTTTGTCCACATAGATTGCATCTTTGCCGTCGATAATACACAGGCAAACGAGTTCCTTCGTCTTTTCCGAAAGTCTTTGCAAGTAGGGCTTGGCGAAATCCACCAGATTATGATTCTTCAACACCTTGTTTCCAAGCTCCAATAGAGTATATCCTAGCGAGTACTGTTTGTTTAAAGGGTTTTGCTTGATAAACCCCTCGCTTTCGAGCGTCATTAACAGCTTATGTACGGCGCCTTTGGATAGCTCAAGCTTTCGGCTTAATTCGCTCACACCGAGCTCTTTGGGTGAATTCAAAAATATTTTCAGCAGTTTGCAGCTATTTTTGACCGAAGATAAATAATTGTCCATAGTAAATGTGCTCCTTATGTTGATAATAAGCTTGGATTCATAATGAAATTAGAGTTAGTGTAACACAAACCGAGAATTCTTCCCATATCCTTCAAATTATGTGATGTAATCTTCCATGAAAGATAGTTTTTTTAAAAAAGAGTATTGCACAACCTAATGCTGCATGCTAAAATCACAATATGTTTTACACATAGAAAACGTCGTTCTCATATAGAGAACGATAACACAACAAAAGGAGGAAAATCAATGAACAAAAAAGCGGGGATATTGGCAGTATTGACTTTGTGCGGAACGGTATTGGCAGCATGCGGTTCTTCGACCAAGGAAAACCCGGCTCCCGCCGCAGGGACGGGGGGACAGGACCAGTCTGCGGCGGCAGTGGAAAAAAAGCTGGTTGTCGCCGGTAACGGGGCAACGGTTGAGCAGCTGATGAAAGACGAAGTGTTCAAGAAATTCAATGAAAAGTATCCTGACGTGAAATTAACTTATGTAGCCGGCGTGGCTACGGAAATTGTGGCAAAAGTCAAAGCGCAAAAGGCTTCTCCTCAGATCGACGTTACGGTAATCGAAGCAGGCGAGCAGGAAGCGGGCCGTGTAGAGGGTTTGTGGGAACCGATTACAGAAAAAGATGTCCCATCGATTTCCAAAGTGTCGCCTGAGCTCAAAGTCAATGAAAACAGCGGCGTAGCCGTCAACTTTACACCGATGGGCATTTCGTATAATGCCGCCCTTGTGCAATCCAAAGGCTTGCCGGTGCCTGAATCCTGGAACGATCTTGCCAGGCCGGAAATGAAGGGCAACCTTACGTTGAGCGAAATATCCAGCAACTTCGGCCGTTCGGCGCTGATCATGCTGTCCTATGCCAACGGCGGTTCAGAGAAGGATATGGAGCCCGGCTTCAAAAAATTAGAAACTATTGCAGGCTATATGCCCACATTTGCCAAAAATGCGGCTCAATTGCAGCAGAACCTGCAAAATCAAACCGCAGCTTATACTGCATGGACGATGGCCCGCAGCTTAGTGCAGAAAGATGCCGGGCTCGACCTCCAATTCGTCATTCCGAAGGAAGGCTCCAATCTGGTTCCGACGGTAGCCTCCGTTGTCAAGGGAACGAAAAGCCCGAACGCAGCCAAGCTGTTCGTAGAATTCCTGCTGTCCGATGAAGTACAAACCTCGTTTGCCACAAAGCTTTATTATAACCCGGCAACAAATGTCAAACTTCCGGACGATATTTCTAATAAGCTGAAGGTTGATATGAGCAAAGCCGTGAAATTCGATTATGCCGTGCTTAGCAGCGAATCTTCCAAATGGCTCGATCGCTTCAACAAAGAAATCGCACCAAAAGTAGGGAAATAGGTGATCCTCGTGTCGAAAATGATTGATGTAGAATTGAAAGGCGTTCAGAAAAAATTCGGTTCCAATGTGGTTGTAGAAAATTTCAACCTGCAGGTGGAGCAGGGAGAATGCGTCTCTTTCCTCGGTCCTTCGGGATGCGGCAAAACGACTACGCTCAACATGATTGCCGGCTTCCTTGAGCCAGATCAGGGCGAACTCATCATTAAAGGAAAGAAAATGAATGGCGTTCCATCCAATAAAAGAGAGCTCGGCATGGTGTTTCAGACGTACTCCTTATTTCCGCACATGACGGTATTTGAGAATGTAGCCTACGGCCTCAAACTGCGCAAAACGCCGAAGACGGAAATTCAAGAGCGCGTGAAAAAGGTGCTGGAGCTTGTGAAGCTGCCGCATGTGTCGGACCGTTATCCGAAGCAATTATCGGGCGGTCAGCGCCAGCGGATTGCTATAGCAAGAGCGCTTGTGACCGAGCCTTCCCTGCTGCTGTTGGACGAACCGCTCAGCAATCTGGATGCGAAGCTCCGCGAAGAGCTGCGCGACGAGTTAAAGCGTTTGCAGCAGGAGATCGGCGTGACGACGATTTTCGTAACGCACGATCAGGAGGAAGCGATGTACCTGTCGAACCGGATCGTTGTACTGGACCACGGTAAAGTGGAGCAAATCGGCAGCCCGTGGGATATTTACAATTTGCCTGCATCAGAGTTCGTTCATACCTTTATTGGCAAATCGAACCGGTTGAACGGTACTGTCGTATCGGCTTCGGAGAGAGACGGAATCGTTCTGAGGACCAATGAAGGACTAGAGCTTCGTGCGTCATTTAAAGGCCGGACATTCCAGTCCGGAGAGGCGGTATCGATCTATGTGCGTCCGGAGAAAATTGCCTTTTCTACAGGTACAGGGGGAGGCTTGCAGGCGGAAAGCCGCAATGAAGCACAAGGACGCATAGGCCAGATCTCGTTCCTGGGTTCCTACGCGGAAAGTGAAGTCCTGCTCGGGAATACGGTCATCCATGTGCGGATGCCTTCGGACAGCCAGAACCGTATATGGACGGCCGGCGATACAGTGAACTTGCAGTGGAAGCCAGAGGATGTATTCGTATTCCCGGGAAAGGGGAATGGGGCTCATGGGTAAAGGCGCTTTGTCCTCTGTACGTTCGGCCGCTTTCCTTCTTGCCCCGAGCCTTGCCGTCGTGGCAGGCGTATTCCTGCTGCCGATGCTGTATATTCTTATGCTCAGCTTCCAGGATGGTGACGGACAATTTTCATTCGAGAATTATGCGCTCCTTGTCCAGGATCCCTATTATCTGCAAATTTTGTGGAGAACGGTCAAATTGGGGCTGCTGACGGTATTGGCCTGTCTCATTTTAGGCTATCCGGTCGCCATGTATATGGCTAAGTGCTCGGGCAAAATGCGCGGTTTGATCACGTTCCTGATCATCTCCCCTCACTTGATCAGCGTAGTCATCCGAAACTTCGGCTGGGTCATCATTCTGGGGGAAAAGGGCTGGATTAACAACACGCTCATGCAGCTCGGTCTGATCGATCAGCCGATCAAGCTGCTGTATAACGAGCTTGGCGTTGTCATCGGCTTGACCGATTCGCTGATCGTTTACATGATTCTGGCGATCGCCACCAGCATGTATCAGATCGACGAATCGCTGTATAAGGCGGCCGGAATTCTCGGCGCCGGCAAATTGCGCACATTCTTTACTGTGACGCTTCCGCTCACGCTGCCCGGCATCATGGCGGGAACGACTCTCGTGTTCAGCTTGTCGATGAGCTCATTTGTGACACCTGCTCTGATGGGCGGTACGTCCGTCAAGGTACTGCCTGTGATCGCCTATGAGAAAATTATGGCTCAGATGAACTGGCCGCTCGGTGCTGCGCTTGCGTTCCTGCTGCTCGGATCGACGATTGCGCTTGTCACTTTGTTTACCCGGCTTATGGAGACAAAGCGGTATAAAGAGGTGTTTTCTTCATGATCAAACGAATCACTCCGCTGGGAGTCATCACCTTTTTCGTCGTTTTGTTTGTGATCTCGCCGCTGCTGATCATTATTCCAACCTCTTTAACGTCGGCAAAGTATCTTTCTTTTCCGCCGGTCGGTTTTTCTTTGGACTGGTATGAAAGAATATTCGACCGCCCCGAATTTGTCGAATCCTTCTGGTTCAGTCTGCAGCTTGCGGCACTTTCGGCTGTGCTTTCAACCTTGATTGGAACGATTGCCGGTCTAGCCTTGCATAAGTACAAGTTTCCCGGAAAAGACGTCATTAACGGACTTTTGCTGTCGCCGCTTACCGTGCCGGCGCTGATCATCGGCATTGCGGCTTTGCTCTTCTTCACGAGGATCGGACTGGCGGGCACCTTCACCGGCCTCCTGTTGGCGCATATCTTAATTTCGATTCCCTATGTCGTGCGCCTGGTGCTGACAGGACTCAGCTCCTTCGATTATACCCTGGAGCGTGCCGCATACATTCTGGGCGCGAAGCCGATCAACGTCTTTTGGGATATTACGATGCCGATCATTAAACCGGCTATTTTGTCGGGAGCGATTTTCGCCTTCTTGACCTCCTTTGACAATGTCACGGTGTCTCTCTTTCTGGTCTCACCGACGACGACAACGCTCCCGATGGCGATATTCAGCTACATGCAGGAAACACTTGACCCGCTTGTAGCCTCGATTTCATCGGTCGTCATTTTATTAAGTCTTGTATTTATTATTTTATTGGAACGTGTGTACGGTTTGGACCGGCTGTTCGGTTCGAAATCGCATTCGCACTAACGGAGATGCTGCTTTGGTGAAGTTACAGACAATAAAAGAACAAATTGAAGGGTATATGCCTGACATTCTCCGATTGCTGGAGGAGAGTGTGAATATCGATTCGCCGTCTACAGACAAGCGGCAGAACGATTTGATGGCCGACTGGTTTACGCGTCAATTTCAACGGCTGACCGGAGGCAGGGTCATTCGGGTTCCGAACGAAACGTATGGCGACCGCCTTTTGTGCGAAGTCGGAAGCGGGGAAAAACAGATTCTTCTGTTGGGTCATTACGATACCGTTTGGCCGCTGGGAGAAGCTGCCCGAAGGCCGTTCCGCATCGAGGACGGACGAGCCTACGGTCCCGGCGTTTACGATATGAAGGCCGGTTTGCTGCAGGCCATATTCGCACTTAAAGCGCTGTTGGACTCCGGACGGTTTCCGGAGGATAAGAAAGTCGTACTGCTCATGAACAGCGACGAAGAGCTGGGAAGTCCGACGTCCCGTGCTTTGATCGAGGAGCAGGCGAAACTGTCGGCTGTCGCTTTCGTATTGGAGCCGCCGATGGAGCCAAGCGGTGCGCTCAAGACGTCCCGCAAAGGCAGCGGACGCTATAAGCTTGCGGTACAGGGCATCTCGGCGCATGCCGGGGTAAATCCGGAGAAAGGTGTATCTGCCATTCATGAGCTGGCTTGTCAGATTCAGCGTCTTCATGCGCTTACGGACCTTTCGCGGGGGACTACGGTGAACGTCGGCGTGATCCGGGGCGGTATCGGGAGCAATGTCGTTGCGGAGCATGCTGAAGGAGAAATCGATGTGCGCGTGGCTACCTCAGCCGAAGCGGAGCGCATCGAAGCGGAGCTTGCCCGGCTTATTCCGGCGCTCCCTCAAGCCCGGCTTACGCTTACCGGCCGGATGATGCGCCCTCCGATGGAACGTACCGACCGTACGGCGGCCCTGTTCGCCTTGGCGCAGGAAATCGCCCGGACGGATCACGGAATCGAACTGGCGGAGACGCATACCGGCGGTGTGAGTGACGGAAACTTCACCGCCGCCGTCGGCACACCGACGCTGGACGGTTTGGGCGCAAGAGGCGACTTTGCCCATTCTCCGGATGAATACGTCCGGATTGACGAGATACCGCTGCGCACCGCGTTGCTGGCCGAGCTCATCCGGCGCTGCTAAAGTCTTAAATGAAACAGCCTGGTACCTCTATGGGGTAACAGGCTGTTTTGCTGTACATTCCTCGTCAGGTTTCATATCTGAAGGGCATCCTCATTCATACCCGAATGGGATGCCCTTTATTAGCGATAAGCTACGAACCTGTTTTCTGCACTTGATTTCTCGGGAATAGAGAGAGCCTGACCCATAAAGCGTTTAGCAGCAGCAGCACGGCGGCCATCATGAAGATTCCCCGGATGCCGATCAACCCCGATACGGCTCCCCCGATGACCGGTCCGAGCATATTGCCCAAAGCCAGGGCGCTCGTATTAAAGCTATAGGCCCGGCTTTCCATGCCGCTTGGTGTATACTGGCGTATTAAGGTCTGCACGGAAGGGAGAAGCCCTCCCATAAAAACGCCCAACAGGAAACGCGAGGCGAGCAGCTGCCAGATGTTGGTGACAAAGGCCTGGGGAATAAAGGCCAGACCCGTCCCGATTAAAGCGATCGCCAGAATGCGCTGCGATCCCAGCCGGTCCCCCAGTCTGCCCAGCAGCGGTGATGCGATCATGTTCGAAAAGCCGGTCACCGAACCGACAAGTCCGGCATAAAAGGCCAGCAGCTGGCCGCTGCCGTGGAGCTCTTGTACGAACAAGGGAATCAGCGGCATCGAGCTAAGAATCGAAAACTGGATCAGGAAGGTAACGGAATACAGAGCCGGCAGCTGGCGGATCCGGATCAGCTCGCGAAACCCGCTGAACACCGACATTGTTGGCCTGGTTTTGGCTTGCTCGATGTCGAATTTTTCTTTTACCAAGAACGCGGCGAGCACGGAAGCGGCGAACAACAATCCCCCGGTGATGTAAAAAATGGGGCGAAAGCCGACCCATTCCGCCAATACTCCCCCAAACAAAGGTCCGAGAATCGTGCCCGCCACGCTGCCGGATTGCAGAGTACCCATGGCGAAGCCCATCCGTTCACGGGGCGTATTCGCGGATACCAACGCGACGGCGGCCGGCATAAAGCCCGATATAACGCCGTTAGCCAAACGAAGCAGCAGCAAATGCAGAGGCGTAGCGGCCATGCCCATGAACATCATGACAAAAGCCATGCCGAAGCCTGACCTAAGGAGCATGACCTTGCGTCCGAACCGGTCGGCAAGTCCTCCCCAGATCGGCTGAAAAATAAACGAAGAGACGAAGTTGGCGGCGAAGATCAAGCCCGCCCACACGGCCACTTCATGCGGATCGTGAATTCCCATTTCCTGTATGTATAGGGGCAGGAACGGAATAATCATGGTCATGCCGGACATGACCATGAATTGTCCAAGCCAGAGTACGATTAAGTTGATTTTCCAACGTTCCAAAAAAGGTTCCTTCTTTCCTTGCTTGGATGGATAACTTACAGCGCTTCAACGTTCCAGGCCGGTTGTCTGTTCATAACGGAACCGCTCCAGCTCAGGCAGTCCGACCTGCTCTGCGATAGCGACGGCTTTCTCGATATCGTAAGGGACGCGTACGGATTGCACGGAGAACGGGGCTTCCTCCATAAGGTTCGCCACACCCTCCAGAATCACGTAGCTGGCCTGCGCCAGTCCGTCGTAGGGAGCGCCGACGCTGCCCGTATTGAACAGCAAAAGTCCTTTGCTTTGTTTGGATTTGAGCGTCTGCATGAACGGGATGTGAATGTCCCCGTAGCCGATCACATCCGGCGTATGCTCCGTTCCCAGGAATCCTCCGGTATGCTCGGTGTTCTCGAACATCGCCAGCTTTTCTTTCTTGTCCGCTTTTTGCGGTACGCGATGATAGACGCTTTTCGCGGAAGCGTGCAGCAGCCGGATACGCCTGCCGCTCATCCGAAGATCCACGAAAAAAGGCAGCTCCCGCAAATAACGGAGCCGTTCCGCTCCAAGCCGTTCCTGCTGCCACAAGCCGGATTCCTTATCCTGAGGCTGGTTGATTCCGTGTTCCCAATTGCCCAGCACCGTCACTTCGCAAAGCTCGCGAATCCGATCCACCACCTCGCAAGGCTGAGGGCCTTTGCCGACCAGATCGCCAAGACAAATGATGCGCCGGATCTCGCGGCAGCGGATGTCCCGCACAACAGCTTCCAATGCCTCCAGGTTACCGTGGATGTCGGAAATGACTGCGATTTTGTCCATTGTCACCCATGGCCTCCTGTTATTCCATTTTTTCATATGTTTTTCATTATACCACATACCGGGCTAGTATATTTGATGAATCACTTCTTCAAAATCAGGCTCCTCCATATGAACGTCGCTGATCGTACCGAACGATTCCAGCTTCCGGAGCACTTCCATCGCAGGGATATCCCGCCGGTTGAAATGAATCGCAAGCCCGCGGCCGCTCGTCTTTGCGATGCTAAATTCGGGTAACGCATCCGGGCCCGGAACGTCCGCTTCCGAGGTGAAGGTAACCTGAAGGAGGGTAGGAAGCCCGATACGTTCGCGGAGCTGACCGATCGTTCCGTCATAAACGAGCGACCCGTGGTTAATGACCATCACACGGCTGCATAACTGCTCGATGTCATCCATATCGTGAGTCGTGAGCAGCACCGTTTTTCCCAGCTCCCGGTTAACGGTGGACAGCAGCTTGCGGACAGGGACGTCCATCAAGTCGCGCAGCTCGAGAAGCTCGTCCAGCTCGCCAAGCGTCTTTGCTTTACGGCGCGGGTCAATGCGGTACATTGCGGCAAGAATATCGAACGAATCGCGAACGGGCAGATCCCACCACAGCTGGCTGCGTTGTCCGAATACGACGCCGATCCGGGAGGCTACCCGCCGCCGGTCCTTATGGGGATTAAGTCCGCCGATGCGGACTTCCCCGGAGGAGGGATGAAGGATACCCGCCAGCATTTTGATGGTGGTCGATTTGCCGGCGCCGTTCGGTCCGATATATCCGACAAATTCGCCTTGCTCTATGGTGAAGTTAATCTCGCGGACGGCTATTTTTTCCGCACCCGCCCCGGAGAGTACAGACTTCAACCGCTCCCACCTGCTTGGATGGTTCGGGGGGAGCCGAAAGCTTTTATGCAAATTTCTCACTTCGATCATTCAAACGGCAGCTCCTCTCTATATTTATGGAAGGATGCAGGCTTGCATCAGCTTCCCGTGCTTTGATAGCGGGTAAGGCCGAGCTTCCAGAAACGCAGCATAAGCCCCAGAAAAACAACGGTAAACAGCATGACGCCGGGCAGCAGCCACCAGCCGAATTCCCCTCTCAGCACATACAGTGCGGGAATGTAGTTGGCCATTCCTACGGGAATGAGCGTAAGCAGAACGGTTCGCAGCCAAAGCGGGTACAGATCCATCGGGTACTGAACGGCGGTTCGGGCGGCGTCTTCCGTCAGATTTTGAAGGTCGCTGATGCGTGTAATCCAAAAGCCGAAGGTGGCGGTGCCAAGTCCGATCGCGAACAGCAGGGCCGCTCCGGTGACAAGAATGAGCAGCGTTAAAGGAACCGCCAGCCATGTGACTTGCCCTATGCTCATCATGTGGCTTAAGCAAAGCGTCAGAATGATCCCACCCTGGATGCACTCGCCGAACATGGGCCGGAAGTTTTGCGACATCAGCGCGAGCAGAACGGGGACCGGTCGGATCAGCAGGCCGTCGAGGTCGCCCGACACCAAATATTTTTCCAGATGGTGCACATCGTTGGCAAAGCTGCGATAGAGCGCCTTGGACAGCAGTATGGTGGAATACAGATAGCCGATATCGTACAGGGACCATTCTTGGATGTTATCGAACTTCCATAAAATGATCGAAATCAGTAAAAAATCGGTCGCATTGACTACAGCGGCCAGCAGCGTAGACAGCCAGAAGTTGAATTTGTACTGCATTCGGCTGCGGATGCTTGCTCTAATTAGCAGAACATACATTCGAAGCGTGTTCATCCGCCCTGCACCTCCACTTTGCGCCGAACGAACGCGGTGGCTGCCAAACAAAGCGCCGTAAGCAGCGCGCACCACAAAAAACCGCCACACATGGTGGAGGGGTGAGCGAGGCCTAAATAGATTTTGCTTGGAACGTGCTGCATATAGGGATATGGGGTCCAAGCGCTTATCCGCGAAAGCCAGTCGGGCAGCCATTCGATCGGGACCAGAAAGCCGGAAAGGACGGAAGAGACGGAAAAATGGACCCAATACAGCCAGTTGGACTCGGTGGTCCAAAGCGCCGTGACGCCGATGAGGTAGTTGATGCAGATGTTCATATAAGAGGCGGATGCCAGCGACGTTAATGTAAAGATCCATGTTGCCGCGTCTGTAGGGACGGGCAGACCGATCGTCCAGATATAGATGAAGTAGATGGGCACCGTTTTGTATATCAGCTGATAGCCGATTTGTCCCCATTCCCGCCCCATCAACTGATAGAAAAGATGAACCGGGCGCATCAGGTCCAGGGCGATATGTCCGCTGCGAACGGAACGTTCGATGCCAAGTCCGTTGGTGATGAACAAGGTGATCCACAATACCGCCTGATTGAACGCAACATAATGGATGACATTTTGCAGGCTGTAGCCGTTCATCCCCGCGGGCTCGCCGATTCCTTTCCAGATGGAAACGTAAATAAGACCGAACATGGCGCTCGCGAAGGTATTGATCGCATGCGAGGAACGGTACTGCAGGTTTCGCGAGAACGCTTTTTTAACCAATACGGGAAAAAGCATAGGCACCTCCAAGGTTTCAAACTCTCTCCAACTGGTAACGGCAGTGGAGAAGTGAATGGGTTCGTGCAATCATGCCTAAGTCCGCTCGGGGTGAGTAAGTCTGAAAATCGAAAGGATATCTATCATACCAGAAGGCAGCGGGGAACGGCAACATATTTTTGGTACAATTGCCCATGACCAGGGGAGGGCCTTTTGGTATAATGGTACACGGAGGTTGCCGGCAGTTGGGAGGAAAAAGGGGTAGGTTGCGATTAGATCACGTACAGAAAAACATAAGCGTCTTAAAGAGAAAAAAATGAATCGCATGTTATGGCTGAAGATCGCTTTGTTGACAGTTTTGACGATAGGTGCCTTCGCCTATTTAATGCAGGAGCTTGATCGGCCTCATGGTATGGTGGAAGGTGAAGCGGCGTCAGGAGCCAAAACGCCGCCAGCTCCAAGCGCAGGAGTTCAGCCGCGGCAGGATGATGCGGACAAGCCGCCGGCGGTGAATGAAAACGAACAGGCGAATATCGCCCCAGCTAACGATAAAGCAGCGGACCGTGTGAACATGTCCTTTGTCGGCGATGTGATGTTCGCGGGTAAAGTGGAGGCTCTCCTGAAGCAGCACGGATATGATTATCCGTTCAAATATGTTCGTTCCTATCTAGAGAAGGCGGATATTGCCGTCGCCAATCTAGAGACGCCCATTACGACCCGAGGCACGCCGGAGGATAAGACCTATGCTTACCGTTCGTCGCCGTTGGCCCTTTCCGAGCTCGGGAAAGCAGGGGTGGATCTCGTCAATTTGGCGAACAACCACAGCATGGACTATGGGGTGGAGGGTCTCCTCGATACTTTGGATTACCTGGATGCGGAGGGGATCAGGCGGGTCGGGGCCGGAAGAGACAGCGAAGAAGCGTACCGTCACGTCATCATGGAGCATAACGGAATGAACATCGCGTTTCTCGGGTTCAGCCGGGTGATTCATTCCGCAAGCTGGTATGCGGGTAAAAACAAGCCGGGGCTTGCTGAAACCTATACGACAAAGCTGCCGCTTCAGGCGATTGCCAAAGCCAGGGAAGAGGCCGACCTCGTTGTCGTCATCGCCCATTGGGGAGAAGAACGAAATCACCGACCGATCAAGGTGCAAACCGATCTGGCCAGACAGTATATCGATCAAGGTGCGGATCTGGTTATCGCGAGCCATCCGCATGTATTGCAGGGCTTCGAGCAGTATAAGGGCAAGTGGATTGCGTACAGCCTCGGCAACTTTATTTTTACGACCAACGAAAATTCGGCTACGTGGGAAAGTATGATACTGGAAGCGTCCTGCTCGAAAGAAGGAAGCTGCGATTTGCAGCTTGTGCCTATCTTGACCAAATGGGCTCAACCAATCCGTATGGTAAAGGAGGAAGGCCGCAAGCTGTTCGACAAATTGACTGCTATTTCGGTTAATGCCCAGGTTGATGAGGAAGGGCGGGTTACGGCAGCATCCCGACCGTCAACGGGGCAGGCGGCAGTGAAGTCATCGGTGAACGAGACCAAGAAGCCGACAGAATCCAATCAGGCTGTCCGATCGGGAAGCAAGGCGGACCCGGGCAACAAATCCGATAGCAATAATGCAAAGCAAAGCGAATCAGCCAAATCCGGAAGCACAGCGAATCGGAATGAAACGCCGAAATCGAACGGAACGGCCAAGCCGGATGAAGCGCCGAAATCGAACGGAACGTCGAAATCGAACGCGAATCCTAATTCAGATGAACCGGCAAAAACAAATCATCCCGTCAAACCCGGCGGGACACCGAATGTGGGCGAATCCGGGCAAACCGGTAACCAAACCAATCCGGGGGGTATGGCCGAGTCCGGAGAACCTGTTTCCGGTGAGTAAACAAAAGAATGGCCATGAGGAAAATACAAACCGGCCCAGGATCGGCACAAAAGAAAGTCTGCAGCAGAACTTGAGATCCGTACATATGAATCCGTACATATGAAAAAAGACGCTCCATAAGACTGATTTTCAATGCAGTGGCCAGCGTGTGGTAGGCAGAAACGTGGTCGGCGATCTCCGGCTAGCGGACAGAGTATGTTGCCCGGCAATATGGGATATTCCCTTAAACTCTTCAGAAATGGGTACGTCAATAGTGGGATGAGGTGGAAGCTGACTTGGCAAAAAAAGAAACAGCCAGCAGAGGGCAGGACATTATAACGAGCCTCTTTTGAAGCTGTAGTGATTCCACAGCAGCATCATTGGCCCCATACCCACCCGTCTAGAGAATTGCCCGGCCGGCGGCCGGGTTTTCTTGATGCTGCACAATGAGTAAGTTCAGTCAAGCGCTAAGTAAAACCGGGATGATGATCCGGCATCCTTGAAAGGACTTCGACGGGAATATTCCTTTTCGCAAGAAAAGCTGCTGTCAAACATTGATCGAATGTGTTTTTTATTCAGGAAGAGGAGTTGAAGTACAAATGGCGGATCTGCTGGTTGGACTTGCCGGGAGTTTGCTTATCGCAGGAGCGGCCTATTGGAAAAAGTCGCTGACGATTTCAGGCCTGGCGGCGGCTGTACTGCTTGGCACCTTGATGTATGCGTTAGGAAGCCTTCCCTGGTTTGGGACGCTGATTGCCTTTTTTATTACCTCATCGGCATGGTCCAAATGGAAAAGCCGAAGAAAAGAGGCCGCGGAAAGCGGCTATGCCAAATCGGGGAGGCGTGATGCAGGACAGGTTTGGGCTAACGGCGGGCTGGGGCTTGCGCTGTGCATCGGATATTGGTTGTTTCCGCACCCGCTCTGGTGGGCCGCTTTTGTCGGTGTCATGGCAACGGTTACCGCCGACACTTGGGCAACGGAAATCGGCGGCGTCAGCCGCTCGGCTCCCAGGTCCATCGTCAGCCTGCGCACCGTAGAGCCCGGGACATCCGGCGGCGTGACACCGCTTGGGCTCGCCGCCTCGGCGGCCGGCGGGCTGTTCATCGGAGCGACAGCTTGGCCGCTCCTGCTGCTGTCGCCGCAAGGGCCTCTCCCGTCCGCAGCGGCCTTGTGCTTCATCGGCCTGCTCGGCGGTTTGGCCGGGTCGTTGGCGGACTCCTGGTTTGGTGCGGTTTGCCAAGTCATGTACCGCTGCCGGGTGTGCGGCAAAGAGATCGAAAAAAACCGCCACTGCGAGGCAGCGGCGGTTCGAATCCGTGGGCATGCGCTGATGACCAACGATACGGTTAACGCCCTAAGTTCCGCGTTCGGAGGTCTGATCGCCTTGGCCATGTGGCATTGGATTGTTTAGTCTTGTTTGCGTGAATAGGCTTTGTAAGTAACGTAGATCGTTAGTCCCGAAACAACCAATGCAATAATGACGGAGATGGTAATGATGGTGTTTACCATATAAACAGGCTTACCTCCATATAGGATTTGACACTTGTAATTGTACCCGATGAGGAAGCCGCTGCCAAGCCCGTTATTGGCGCGGCTTCCATGGAGGGAGCTTGAGCGATCCGATTTCGGTTAACGTGGACAAATCGTTTGCTTTCAGCATATCCGGCGAAGCAGTATACAGGGTATCGCCGATATAGAGCAGCCGTTCGACGTTGCGGTCGCTGCTGTACCATTCACGCCCGGCCTTTTGCAGGTCTTCATCGCTCAAATGGGTAATCCTGCCCCGAAGCTGGAAGCCATTTTGCAGATCCAGCCCGTAGACGTATGCACCCTGGAACGTGAACTCGCCGTATTTTGTCGCATCTGCGGGAGCACCGCCGGAGGATTTGTCTTTGACCTCCATAACCGTCACCGGAAAAGCGAGCAAATTTTTCTCTTTGGAGAACAGCAGGGCTTTATGATTGTTCAGCAGCTCCGAATGCGTGCCCCGGCCGCCGATCGATTCTTTGAACAGCTCTTTCGGATGGGCGACATCCGATACGTCGAACAGCGCCAGCTTCATGCCTTGATAATATGCAGTAGGACCGCCTTCGAAACCGGAACCGTTTTTGTTGTCCACTACTACGGCGTCCTTGCCGAAGCCAATGATATGGTTCTCGTCATAGGGGTGCAAATAATCGCTGTAGCCCGGTATTTTGAGCTGACCCAGCACTTTGGGCGCCTGAGGATCCTTCAAATCGATAACGAACAGAGGATCGACGTTCTTGAAGGTAACCATATAAGCCCGGCTTCCGGCATAACGTACGGAGTAAATGCGCTCGCCTGGGGCCAGATCTTCCACTTTGCCTACGACATTCATCGTTTCGTTCAAAACATACATATTGTTCTTTGAAGTAAATTCATCGTCGCGCCACATGTCTCCCTTGGTGGTTGCGATGCGGAAATAGCCGTCGTGTTCATCCATGGAAAATTGATTCAGCGGGTGTCCGGGCACTTTGCCGCGTCCGAGGTACTTGACCGTGCCGTTATCCATGCCAAATTTATAAATGACGCTGCTCGTTTCGACCGGTACCGGCCGGATCGGCATAATTTCCTGCCCGATTCCGGGAACCGCCTTTGACGATTGTTCAGGTTCTTCTTTAACAGGTTCGTATTCATTCACTGTAATATACAGATTGTTTTGCGATGCATACACATATTGGCCGGAACCGAGATAGCTGGTCACCTGCATTTTTTGCTCCGGCTTGCTGAGGTTGAGTCCGCCGACGAGCAAATAATTCGGCTCTACCGCTTTCGGGAAATATCGAATGTCCTCGTAGCCGATGGTGATAAACGAGTCCCCGGCCGCAGAGTCACGGTAAGCCGGTGTGGAGAGGGCCGCTTTCTTTTCCGCAGGGCTGATCTGTTTGTCCATAAGCCAATACGTATCCATCCCTTTGTTGGTGACGATGTAAAGCGAATCGCCGATTTTACGCGACGAAATGTAATTTCCCTCGAGTTCCGTTTCTCGGACAGGTTTCATTTCCGTACGGTCGCCCAGCTCATATACGATCGCCTTGGTGGTGAAACGTTGAGGCGCGGGCCAGATCATTTTTTTTCGCTCTATAAACTCGGGTACGGGCGCGACCTTGATACTTTTTGTCGCTGGGGCATCCACCGCCGGACTGCTGACCGGGGTGGAGGGATCGCTCGCAGCCGGCGCGGCCGAATTAGACGGTTTTATCTTATCGTTTATCGGATAATGGGTATTGCCGATCACCACGAGATGCTTGCCGTCGACATAAATTTCCTGCGGGTAAAATTGGGGGTCGGCCCAGTACACCGTACTGACGACGCTCATACTATCGGCAGGGTAGGCCTGGGATACGATCACCCGGTCACGGTTTACCTGATAAATGTATTTGCCGTCCGTCTTGATGATATCCGCCTCATCCACGCCTTCCACCTGTACATTAGTACCGGAGTGCGAGGGGGCTGCAGAAAACGCCGGAGCCGTAGAGGCGGATTCACTGGTTGGTGTTTTGGCGGCACCGGATTGTGAAGCCAATTTATCGGTAACCATTAAACGCATGCCGCCATGGACCGCAGCGGAATCCTTCAGCAGCTCCTCCATTCGTTCGAGCGATCCGACCGTGGGCAGGCTTTTGTCCGCGTCCACGATGTCCACCGATCGGTTGGCGCCATCCCAATACACATTAAAATCAAAAGATTCACTGAAAAAACGGAGCGGCACAAGCATATAGCCGTTATCCGATACCGGTGCCGCGTCCAGCGTTACGGGTGTGCTGCCGCGATACGCCTGGTTGCTGTCCAGGCTCAGCTTAATGTTTCGCTCTCCTTTGCTGGCTATCGCCGTCCGTTCGCGTTCGTTCCACTGCACCGTGACACCCAGAGCTTCCGAAAGCTCCCGCAGCGGTACCATCAGCGTGTTTTGGATCAAGCGGGGTTGGATCGAGAAACGGACCGATTCTCCGTTCAAGCTCAAGCCGACCGTCTTTTCCGTTTCGGCCTGCATTTGTTGAGCCGGTACGCTAGAAGCAAGCAGCGTGAGCGCGACCATGCATGAGAGCAGGGTTGTTTTTCTCACATAAGTCCCTCCATTCGTTTTTATGTATTTCCATGATTTGCTTTCAACCCTACTGACGCAAACCGCACCCGATTTGTTTCAATATAAAAACGCCCTTTTCTTCAATAAAGAAAAGGGCGCAGCTGCGTTTAGGAGGGTTCATAGGTTTTGACCCGGTTTCGTCCGTCTTTTTTGGCCTGGTACAACGCCTTGTCCGCTTGCAGGAGGAGCTCGTGGCTGGTCATCTCCAGAGTAGGAATGACCGTCGCCGTTCCCAAGCTGGCTGTCACCACGGGGGATACATCGGATTGCCTGTGAGGAATGGACAGGCTTTCCACTTCTCTGCGCAATTGTTCGGCCACCGTCTGTGCCCCGCGCTTATCCGTAAAAGGAAGCACGATGACAAATTCTTCACCGCCGTATCTGGCAATGATATCGCCGGGACGCTTGACAGCCGCACGCAGCGCATTGGCTACTTGCTGCAGACAAAGGTCTCCCTTTTGGTGCCCATAGGTGTCGTTGTACTTTTTGAAATAGTCGATATCGATTAGTATGACGGTTAGCGGAGTAGAGAAGCGAAGGGCCTGCCGCCATTCCAGCGCGTAGCATTCATCGAATCTTCTTCGGTTGGCCACACCGGTCAATGCATCGATATTGGATATTTGCTGCAGCAATTCGTTCGTTTGAAGGAGCTGATGCTCCAATTTTTTTCTGGCAGAGATGTCCCGGGAAGTGCACAGCGCTTCTTTAAACTCCCCGTCGTCGCCTCTCAGGATACTTCCGGTGGTTTCAAACCAGACATAGCTGCCGTCCTTGCGGCGGAAACGATATGAAAAAAGGATAATATCGGAACGGCCATCGACGATGTCTTGCGGTTGGGGAACGGCATCCAGATCCTCCGGGTGAAGCAGCTCGTAAGCGATGATGCCGACCAGTTCTTCGGGTTTTACCCGAGAAGCTTGCGGCAGGCGGGAGAGACGTACAAGAACCTGCCCGACCTGTCGTGCTTTGAAATCATGTCCGTGGAATGATCGGCAATCATCCGGTACATTCGTTCGCTTTCGAGTAAGGCGTTCCAAGCCTGCTTGGCGTCGTCCTCCTTGCGTTTGCGCTCCGTCACATCCTGAACCAGCTTGAAATATAAAGGACGGATGCCGTTGGACGGTGTAATCTGAGAAATGCTGACGTAAGTCCACAAGGTTTCACCATTTCGGCAGATATATCTGATTTCATGCTGCTTCAACGACCGATCGTTGGCAGGACTGTCCGACAGGAACGAATACAGGAGATCGCGGTCATCGGGATGAATGACCGATTTCCATGGTTTATCGGACAATTCTTCCTCCGCATATCCGAGAAGTGAGCAAAATGAAGAATTCACATGAATAAAAAAGCCATCAGCAGATACAAGGGCCATACTTAAAGCCGATTGGTGAAATGAGCTGGCCAATAACTCTTTTTCCTGAATTTCCGCCCATTGAAAATCCATGATGACGGCATCCTTCCTTCATAGTATAGGACTTTCGCCCTGCTAATAGTACTATATTAATGAATGCCGTCATTCAGTTCAATGAGGAATGTTGAAAAATGCTCATTTTCAAATGCATTTGACTAAAACTTGATTTTTACGATTTAAAATCCTCGGAATTTGGGTTGAGCGATTCCTTTGGGAGAACGATTTCACGATCCCCCGGGGATAAAGATGAGTCCTTCCATTCCTCCGGGGCTTGTCCGTTCCCGGATTCTGCGAGCCGCTTCTCCAATTGCTTGATGGTCCGCTGCAGCTTGAACTGTCTCATGAATCCGATAAAAAGGGCAATCAGTCCTCCGAGAAAAGTGGAGCCGATAATCACCAATATGAGAGGGATATCCGCTTGCGTGAACAAAAAATTAACCTGAACCGGCTCTACGTTAATCACTGCAAATACGGCGGTAATCAGGGCAAAAATAAGTATGAACATGAGAAACCATTGTGCTTTCATAGTCCCTCCCCTTTACATGAGTGTCTATAATAAGGCTTAAAAAAGCTGAGCCGGGAGAACCGGTCTCAGCCTGCGGCGCATGGTTATTTCGCCAGTGCCTCCATTTGTTCGAGCAGCTCTTTAAATACGCTCATGGCTTGCTTGATTGGCTCTGGAGAGGACATATCCACGCCGGCCCGTTTTAAAATGTTAATCGAATAGTCGCTGCCGCCGCTTTTCAGAAAACCGATGTAGCGCTGCACCGCCGGCTCGCCTTCCTCCAGAATTTGCTTGGCGAAGCTGGTGGCTGCGGAGAATCCTGTAGCGTATTTATACACATAGAAGCTGTTGTAGAAATGCGGAATCCGCGCCCACTCCATCTCGATATCCTGGTCTACGACCATGCCTTTGCCGTAATACAGCACATTCAGATCGTAGTAAATTTGGCTGAGTAGCTGAGGCGTTAACGATTCGCCTTGCTCCGCTTTTTCGTGAATGATTTTCTCGAATTCGGCAAACATCGTCTGGCGGAAGACAGTCGTCCGGAATTGGTCCATATAGTAGGTAAGCAGGTACATTTTTTCCTTTTTGTCCGTCGACTTTTTCAACATATAGTCCATCAGCAGCGCTTCGTTAAGCGTAGAGGCGACCTCCGCCAGGAAAATCGTATATTGCGCATAACGGTAAGGCTGGTTGACATCGGATAAATACGAATGAAGCGCATGACCCATTTCATGCGTCAATGTAAACATGCTGTTGAGATTGTCTTTATGATTCAGCAGCACATATGGATGGGTCCCGTAAGCTCCCCAGCTGTAGGCGCCGTTGCGCTTGCCTTCATTCTCGTAAATATCGATCCAGCGGTTGTCAAAGCCTTCCTGCAGGATGCCCAGATAATCGTCGCCTAGAGGCTTCAAGCTTTCTTTGACCATTTGCTTCGCTTCCGGAAACGTAATATCCATTTTGTACTCGTCGACGAGCGGAGCGAACAAATCGTACATGTGCAATTCGTCCACTTTCAGCAGCTTTTTGCGCAGCTCCATGTAACGGTACATCAAAGGCAGCGATTCGTGGATGGCGTCGATCAGGTTCGTATAAACTTCCTTTTTGATATTATCGCCGAAGAGGGACATCTCCAGCGTGGAAGGGTATTTGCGCGCCTTCGCATAAAAGATGTTCTTGGTTACGTTCGCGGCCAACGTAGCGGCAAGGGTATTTTTTTGCTTGGCGTAAGTGGAATACATCGCTTCAAAAGCCTGCTTGCGGACCTCGCGGTCTTTGCTTTCGAGGAACTGAATATATCTTCCATGTGTCAGTTCGATTTCTTCGCCGTGCTCATTTTTTACCTTGGGGAATTTTAAGTCGGCGTTATTCAGCATGCCGAAGATGGTTCCCGGAGCCTGCGAAAGATTGCCTACTTGGGCGAGCAGCGCTTCTTCTGTTTTACTGAGCACATGCTGCTTTTGGCGGATCATCTCCTCCAGCGTGCGCTTATAAAAGGAAAGCTCTGGGTTTTCGACGAGCTTATGCAGCTGTTCGTCTGTCAGGCTCAAAATTTCCGGGGAAATAAACGACATGGCTTCGTTGGCTTCGACGCTTAATTTTTTGGATTTATCGGATAAGGCCTGATATGTAGGATCCGCCATATCTTCATGGTGCTTCATGTTGGCGTATACATACAGTCGTTCGGTATGTAGGGAAATTTTGTCCTCCAGCTCGAAGCATTTTTTTATCGCAGCCGGGTCGTTAAGCTTACCTTCAAAACGCCCGATTTCTTTCAGGTCATCCTTGACCAGTTGATACTCCTTATCCCAAGCCTGTTGATTTGGAAAAAGGTCTTCCAGGTTCCAGCGGTGTTCCAAGGCTACGTCCTTACGCTTTGGCAGTTGATTCATGGGAGCCCTCCTTGTCATATGATATGGTTTGGCCGCTGCATCCGTCTGCATCGCGGATGCGCTCAGCAAGCCGGACAACAGCATGCCGCACAGCAGCAAAGGCATGATTCTCAAATTTGCTCACGCTCCATGGAAAATAGGGGTTGGTCTGGAAAGCATTCCTTAGTATGACCGGAGCGAGGCTTAAATATTAGTATATGAAAATCATGGAAGGAAGTCTAATGCCTCTAAGCGGGAGCGGCAAAAAAGCTGAATATCATCAGCACGAAGGAAAAAGAAACCAGCACCAGTGCGATGATCGCCAGAGGACGTTTCACTCCGGGGGGCAGCGTATCTCTTTTCATGATTAATACGAGTGCCAAAGAAAAGGACAAGATCATAAACGTAACAACGGATGCCGCATTGCTCAACAGAATCACCTCTTGCTAAGTAGTTTCGCCACAAAGGTTGAAATTCCTGCGTTTCCATAGGCAAGATATACCTGAAATCAGGAAGGGGAGAGTCGGCTGCAGGATGCGAAAATATAATACGCCCGAAGACGATGGTTTTCATTGGAAAAAATAAAACAACCCGGCGAGAATACCGCCGGATTGTTTTATTGGTCAGCCCTCGGATTTGGCGACTTTCACCAATACGATGCGGCCTTGATCATCGACTTTTGCTTCAAAGCTGTCATTAGCTTCGATTTGAGCTTCATTTTTTATACTGTCAGGGATGGTCAGTTGTCCTTGTTCATTGATGGAAATGAAGTTTTTTGACAGCTTCTTCAAGTAACCGGCGAGAATGACGCCGATGACGACAATGGCGATGAATGCCCACTTCATTACAGGATTTTCATCAAACCAGCCTTTGACAAAAGGATCCCCCGTCAGCATGGAACCTGCAGTGTACGCGAGCACCCCGGCACCGATCGTAATAATAACAGGGAATTTTTCGACCAAACGAATGAACAGCGTGCTGCCCCAAACCATGATAGGGACACTGACGATCAGGCCGATGATTACCAGATCGAAGCTGCCGTGGGCTGCGCCTGCCACGGCGATGACATTGTCAAAGCCCATGACTGCGTCGGCGATAATGATGGTTCGGATAGCAGGCCAGAGCTGAGGCTTCGCTTCGATGTTATGCTCCTTTTCATCCACGAGCAGTTTATACGCGATCCATACCAGCAGTACGCCTCCGATGAGCAGGAGGAAAGGCAGCTGCAGGAGCCAAACAACGGCCAACGTAGCGGCGATCCGTATGATAACAGCGCCTACGGTTCCCCAAATGATCGCTTTCTTCTGATGTTCTTTCGGTAAATTTCGGGCGGCCAATGCGATAACAATGGCGTTGTCCCCGGCGAGCACCAAATCGATCAAGATGATGTTGAACAATTTGATGAAATAATCCAGTGTAAGGAAGTCCATTTTTAAATACCACTCCTTCATCCAAATGATTTTTACACAAAAATGACCTCTACCGATACGGTAAAGGTCGTTTTCAATCAAAAATAGACCTTTACCGCAATAGGCAAAGGTCTTGCTAACAACGTTTCGTTGCCAATAAAGCCGGGGTTTATCAAAAACCCGAACTGACGACTTTATTGTGACAGCTACTCCCCTTTGGAGGACATCCTTATGTAATTGCCCTCATTATAACGAGTGGACAAGCTGCAAGTCAAGCCTAATTTTGTCGGTTTCATGTCGTAACGTTTATGGAATTATATTTGACGGAAAGCCTCGATTAAAGCCTCATACTCTTCTTCCGTGCCTTGAAAACGGTCTTTGGGGAATCGCTCGTGAACCCAGCTCATCATCTCCGGACGGCTCAGGAATGTGTGGCATTCTTCTCCCCAATCTTCGGATATTTCCCGCAGGATCAGCTGCTTTCCGTTAACCTCTACCGTCATCATATTCCATTTGTCCTTCTTGTAAATTGTGTGTTTTTTGATCATTTTCAAGAGCTCCGTTCTATTATGATATATTTGAACACCGTCTATGCGCGAAATGATACCTTAGCTGTAAGGGAAAATCAAGGAAAAGAAACAATGACGCTTTTTGTTGGTGTATGATATAATTCCGGATACGCTTCAGTGCCGGCCGGAGGGCCGGTGCTGAAGCGTATCCGGAACAGATGAGGAGAGTGGATTTTGAGATGAGTGGAGAAGCAAGAAAGTACGAACAAGCAGGCGTTGCCATGACATGCCGTTCCTATGTGGAATATGAGCGCATGTTCTCACTGGATGAAGAGGTGCTTGGGGCCGGCCCTATCCTGGATATTGCCGCAGGGGCTTCATCCTTTGTGGCTGAGGCGGCAGATCGCGGGTGGGAAGCGGCCGCAGTCGATCCCTTGTACGCCATGACGCCTGAAGAGCTGTTTGAACACGGAAAGAAGGAAATTCAGGTTTCTACTCACAAGCTTGCCGGGCTGGAGAGGGTTTGCGACTGGACGTATTACGGAAGTCTCAGGAATCACAGATCGATGCGTGAAGCGTCGCTCAGCCGCTTTATTGAAGACTATAAGACCCGCGGCAAGAAAAGTTATATGGCAGGAATGCTCCCGAAGCTGCCGGTGGAGGACAATTCACAGGGACTTGTGCTGTGCAGCCACTTCTTGTTTTTGTATCACGAGCAGTTTGATTATGATTTTCATCTGGAGGCGATAAAGGAAATGCTTCGCGTTTGCCGTCCGGGCGGTGAGATTCGTTTGTATCCGCTAGTCACACTCGGGTGGGAGAGGTATCCTTTCCTTAAATGCCTTTTAAAAGAGCTGGAAGGGGAGGAGCAGAAGCTAACCTTGATGCCTTCATCGCTTCCATTCATCCCCGGATCGAACCAGTTATTGCGTATACAAAAAAGTGATTTCGAATAAATTTCATTGTGTTGATTTATCCTTATAAGGGTGCTATAATTGAACCATTCGCCCTTGATGGCGATACATCTAGGAGGTTGTTTTCATTGAAAGGTACAGTAAAATGGTTTAACGCAGAAAAAGGCTACGGATTCATTCAAGTAGAAGGCGGCGACGATGTATTCGTTCACTTCTCCGCAATCCAAGGCGAAGGCTTCAAAACTTTGGAAGAAGGCCAATCCGTTGAATTCGAAATCGTTGAAGGAAACCGTGGTCCTCAAGCGGCTAACGTTCAAAAGCTGTAAGCTTAACACTAAACTATAACTACCCTTTACGGGTTAGCATGATATAATGTTTCTCTGGAAATCAAATGACTGGCTTCTAGTACTTGCTCCTTGATTTCACAAGAAAACGTACCGCTGCTTTGCGGTGGCTCCTTTCATGTGCAGGTAGTTTTCTTATAGGTTAGTGCCACAACAACAAGCCGATAAGAGCGGTTCTTGGAATAAATCCAAGAACCGCTCTTTTTGCTATGCTGTTTATCTCCGAACATGGTTATATCGGCTTTCGCCTCGCTCGGAGTGTAAAGATGAGGGTACCAAAAAGGATGCTTCCATGGATGAGCTATTCAGCATGATTGAAATTTTAGAGGAATTTTCAGATGAGCATTCCCTCATAATACATGTTTTTTGAACAAGGGACTTGCATGTTTTCATAGGTGAGAGGACGGGGATTAGTCGCCCTCTCCTACTCGATTACCGCAAAAGCTGCTGTTGATATTACTCCACAATACGAAGAATATCGTCAATTTCTTTACGCGCGAGCCGTGCAGGACGCTCTGCCGGATGCCCGAGCGCGATGACCATATTGATCTGGCACTCCGGGCGAATATCCAGGTAAGCGCGAAGCTGCTCGCCGGCGAGCAGGACGGGGCCGGTCATTGGGCATGTGGCAAGTCCGCGGGCATGTGCGGCGAGCATCAGGTTTTGTGCGGCCAAGCAGCTGCTCTTGATACCTTCTTCTTCCCATATCGCGTCATCAACCAATTGGATCGGATCGAAAATCCGCTCGCGGAACTTGGAGTTGTAGGGCGTAGCCAAGCAGATAATCAGCACCGGGGCATCGGCGAATGCAGTCGCATAAGGTCCGAAGGATTTGGTCAGCAGCCGCGCTTCCCTGGAAAGTCCCCGCCGTTCGGCTTCTGCGGCTTTGAGGTGCAGCTGCTCCCAGGTCATCCGTTCGATTTCTTTAATTTTATTTCGATTCATAACGGCGATAAATTCCCAGGTTTGCGAGTTCGTATCGCTCGGGGCGTATCTGGCACAATCGATGATGTCGCGAATATCTTCAATCGAAACCGATTGCTCGGTAAATTTGCGAATGCTGCGTCGATCCAGCAGGATCGATTTGAAATCCTGATAGGGCAGTGTCATGATGTCGTCAGTCATGTATGGTTCATCCTCTCCGTATGGCAAGCCGTCAGCTTACTGCTTAGTACTTGGTACTAAAATTATCCCTTATTATACCGTTCGTCAGAGGAAAAGACAACTCAACGGTTTCGCCTTCGCCCATCCCGGAGACGATCCGTCTTCTCCATCGTTTCCATGCCGATCTGCACAATGCGGCGCCCTCCTTTAAGCTTGCCTTTCTCTTTTGCCGACAGGTGCGGTCGTCCCTCCATCAGGAGGGACCCTGTTCCAACTCATGAAGGGCCGTACGCCCTCTGGTTCGAAGGTGAAGCCCCAGAAAACCCAGCATCGCGGCAAAAGCCAATGCCGACGCCAAGGCGTACATGGCGTGCGGTCCCCAGGAGTTAAAGACGGTTCCGCCCAAAGCACCGCTAATTAAACCGGCCAGCCCGGACCAGGTGATGGCGAACAGCGCCTGGCCGCTGGCACGAAACTGGTCGGGCACCACGCTTTGAATATAGCGGATGACGGTGAACAGAAAGATCCCGAAGGAGACGGAGTGCATGAATTGAATCCCGATAACCCACAGCGGGTTGTCTATAACGCTCATCAATAAAAAGCGGGCCAAGTATACGAGGCAGCAAATGATGAGCAGAGGCAACTCCTTGTATTTATGGCCATGCTTGCTAAGCCAAAAGAATATAGGGATTTCGCTCACGGCCGAAACCATCCAGGACCATCCGACGATGGTCTGATCGGCGCCAAGGCGTTCAAGATAGAGGGCCAGAAAGCCGTCATTCATCCGGTGTGCCACGGAGATTACGAGGACCGTGAGCAGGAACGCGAGAAACGAGCGGGTGGTGACAATCGGCACGAGTCCGGAGAAATCCGGCTTCTTATAACCCGTCTGGCGGGCGTCCTTCAGCATCAAGGATAAAAGAAGGGAGCAGCCGATCGTTGTCATCATCAATACAGCCGTCAGCTCTATGCCGAAGTCTTTCAACAGCTTGCCGAAGACCAGTGCAGCGGCGGCAAAGCCGATCGAACCCCAAACGCGGAAGGAAGCATAGCTCTTTCCGGTGTTTTTGATCGTCAGCAGAATTTGGCTGTCGTTCAACGAGCTCATCGGGGATTGAAAAAAATAAAAGCTCCCCATCAGCACCATCAGAAGACCGAACGCATCGGTGCGGAAGATGAAAGCCGAGGTAAGCCATTGTCCGATCAGAACCAGGATGACTATTTTTTTCACCGTTTGCCATCGGTCGCTCACCACGCCCCAGAATAGGTTGGACACGATACCGAGCATCGGGCCGACAGAATACAAGAGGCCAATTTGGACCGTTGAGAATCCCTTGGACAAAAAGTAAAGCGGAAAATAAGAAGTAAGAACGGCAACCGTCGTATATATAGAGAAGGTAAAGCAGCAAAGCGTTGCAGCATTTCCTCTGATTAATCGCTCACTCATGCATTTTCACTCAATTCTTTTGTGTTTCCTGCGGCAGAAAGCGGCGGTCCGGGGATTTTACCCTCCATTTTGGCCGTCTCCCGGATGACGAACCAGACTACGGCGGCTTCTGCGGCTGTGCCGAGCGACTGCGCCAAGGCGCCGATCATCCCGTTCCAGCCGGGACTAAAAGCGATGCACAGAAATAAGGCCAGCAGGGTGGCGCACACGTTTGCAGCCTGAGACCAAACCATCACCTTCGTTTGGCTGCGCAGCATCAGCAGTCCGTTCCCGTAATCCAGCCAAGGGAAAATCAAGGTCATGATCATAAACACACGGAGCGTAGCAAGACTCGCCTCCAGCAACCTCTCGTTCACTCCCATCACATGCTCCATAAACCAAGGGCCGGCAGGCGTATAGGACATTACGGCAATCAGCAGGCCGGGAATCAACGAGATCATCAGCGTGAAGCGAAGCACAGACTCCGGATCCTTGCGGTAAAAATTCAGAACTAGCTGGTGCACGTAAGTAAAAAAACTTTGTACGAGCTGCGTCAGGCTGGCTGCGATGGCAAAGGCTGCTATGGACAGCTGAATATCCGTCGTTTTGCCGAGAAACGCATTGATGGCGGGGATGGAGATCACCGCAATAAACGACGAGTACATTAACGGCTTGTAGAATCCGAATACTTGCGAAGATTTCTCGATGGAATGCCCGGGATGCTTCTCCGGAATGACGCTGCGCAGCAGCGACCGGCCTTCCCAGTAACTGACGGCCGCTTCAATGATCATCCCGGTGAGGAAGATGATCGCACCGACCGTAGCGCTCGTAACCCCGGTTTTAATAAAATACAGCGAGAGCGAGTACATGCCGACCAAACGGATCAGCATTCCGATCGTAAGCCATTTCGTCCGCATGTTATAGATGATGATTCCGTGATAAATACAGCGGATGCCCGAAAAAATACTGACGAACATCAGCACCCGGTACACGTCGACCATCGGGGCGATCATGCTTTCCTCCGCTCCGAACAAATGCACGAACACCCACGGACCGATAGAGGTGTAGCTGATGAGAAGACCGATGAGAGAAACCGAGCCAAGCACATAAAAGCCCACAAGCGACATCGCCCGAAACGATTGTCTGTCGCGGACGAGGGCTGAGCAGGTTTGACGCAGCAAAACGGCGGGTTTTTCGGTAATGCCTAGTATGCTCATCGGCAAAGCGTAGGCGGCAATGATGATCTCCGGATGGGAAGATCGCGCCAATGTGCTGTTAATGATGACATGGGATATGGTAACCAAGCTCGCCGAAAATCCTAGCGGAAGGAAGAAGGCAAGCAGCTGACGAAACGTGATGCGAGTTTGTTCCGATGCGTTCATGACGGGCTCCCTCTTTTCACATGTCACACATTATACCATGAACCGGACCGGCAGGGGAGAAAAATTTGTTTTCCTACTGGAAGCAGTGAAGCGTTCGTGATACATTAATATAGATAAGCTGTCAGCGCCTTTTACGGTGATCCGGAACAGAAAGGTGGAACAGAAATGTCTTACTCTTTTATTATGGATGAGAGGATAGGTATACCGCTGCCTCACCTGGAGAAGAATTTTGAAGATTACAGCGAGCAGGAGCAGGCGGAGATTCTTCTTCGCTGGGAGGAAATCCGGGGAATGATCCCGGATCGGATCAAGCGGCTGGAGACGATGATCATCGCCAGACAGGATCAGCTTAACGTAGAAGATAATTTTGCGGTTTCCTGCCGCCTGAATACTGAAATTGCAGATCTGGCCAGTACGATCAATGAGCTTCATTTATGGTTTCGGGTTCATCAGGACATGGCCGTGGGAGCGGCTCATCACTAATAGATTCCATTCGCTGATTGATAGAGGAGGTAAGAAGCTTGAGCTGGACCGAAAGCTTATACAAGCTTGCAGCGAAGCTGACGGCTCACAAGCCTTCGCTGTATCCGACGGAGGAGCTTGACGATTTGACGGATGTCAAGATAACGAAGCTCTCCGTGGACGGATTCGAAGGCGAACGCCGATCCTATGCGCTTTCCGTTAAAGCGGGCTTGCATTTGTTTAACGAAAGTTTGGAACCGTCGCACGCCATTTCTCAGGATATCGATACGCCGACCGGAAGCTATTGGCACGCGATCATGCATCGGATGGAAGGGGATTACAGCAATGCGAAATACTGGTTTCGCATGGCGGGTGCTCATCCGGTATATGATGATGTGGCCAAAGAAGCGTTCGCGTATATAAGACAAACGGGTTTGGAGGATATCCAAAGCGCGGCGCTCAAGCAGCAGTTTGAACAATGGTTATCGGCAAGCGGCTATGATCCGGTTCGGTTCACGGATCTGGTGGAGTATCAAGTCACGAAGGCTAACGACGAGCGGGGAGAGGAGCTGCTGAAGCATATTCAATGGATCGAAATGCGTAAGCTCCTCCGGCATGGTTATGCGTTCAGTGGCGGCGAAAGGGAGTTATTCTGATTTTCTTGAACCGCAATCCTCAAGTTCCCAGAAGCCCGTTGCAGCTTATGCTTCGCGTTTATCGCCACGTTCTTCCCGCTGTCCGGGAACAGCTGGATCATTGGCGTTCCAAGGCGGAACAGATCCCGGATGCGGAGCTGCGCAAGCAGGCGATTAACAGCTTAACCTCAAAGCAGTTTCACTGTGAAGGCGGAGCCGTATATGCGGCGGCGAACCTGTCGATGCGGCATATACTCATTCCGCTCATCGCCGCTTTTCAAACGATCAGCGATTATTTGGACAATTTGTGCGACCGGAGCACATCGCTCGATCCGGAGGATTTCCGTCGGCTGCATCAATCAATGCTGGATGCGGTGGATCCGTCCGCGCCGCTGCACGACTATTACGAATTTCACAAGGAGCAGGAAGATGGAAACTACCTGAATGAGCTTGTCAAAACATGCCAGGCCAGCATTCGCATGCTTCCGTCCTATGCGCCGGCGGCTTCTTCCGTTCGGGAACTCGTCAGCTTGTATTGCGATCTGCAAGTTTACAAGCATATGGCCAAGCCTTTGCGCGAGGATGCGCTGCTGTCTTGGTGGGAGATGCACCGGGAACGCTATCCCTCTATAGGATGGAATGAATTTGCCGCTGCGACGGGATCCACTCTCGGCGTTTTTGTGCTGTTCCTGGCGGCATCCGAGCCCGAACTTAGTCCGGAAACCGTGCGGAACATCCATGTCGCTTATTTTCCGTATATTTGCGGACTGCATATTTTGCTTGATTATTTGATCGACCAGGAAGAAGACGCGATTGGCGGGGATCTTAATTTTTGCAGCTATTATGACAATATGGACAAGACCGTTGAGCGGATTGCGCTGATTGTGAAGGAGGCCAAACGCACATCGGAGAGGCTGGAGCATGCCGCATTTCACCGGATGATCATCGAAGGGCTGCTTGCGCTTTACTTGTCCGATCCGAAGGTCAGAAAGCAGCGGCAGGTCAAACGGGTTTCCCGGCAGTTGATGAAGGACAGTCCGCTGATGCGGATGTTTTTCCTCGTTAACAGCATTTGGATTCGCAAAAACTCGTAATTCCAACGATAATTAATGGTGTGCTTTATCAACAAGGAGGAATCATCATGTCGGTAAAAAAAATCGCAGTACTTACAAGCGGAGGGGATTCGCAAGGGATGAACGCGGCCGTTCGCGCTGTCGTTCGCAGCGGCCTGTATCACGGGCTGGAGGTATTCGCCGTTCAGCGCGGCTATGCCGGCCTGATTAACGACGATATTCGCGAGATGGATCTGCGCAGCGTGGGTGACATTATTCAACGCGGGGGGACAATTCTGCAGACGGCCCGCTGTAAGGAGTTTCTGACGCCGGAAGGGCAGCAGCTCGGCGCGGAGAACCTGCGCAAGCGGGGCATCGACGGTCTGGTTGTCATCGGCGGGGACGGCTCCTATCAAGGGGCAAACAAGCTCAACAAGCTCGGGATCAAAACGATGGGCTTGCCGGGCACGATTGACAACGACATTCCTTTTACCGATTTTACGATCGGCTTCGATACGGCCGTCAGCATTGTCGTGGACGCGATCAACAAGATCCGCGACACCATGAGTTCCCATGAACGATCTTCCGTCGTTGAAGTCATGGGCCGCCATTGCGGAGATATCGCATTGTACTCGGGACTTGCCAGCGGGGCGGAGACCATTCTGGTACCGGAGGTTCCGTATGATCTGGATGAGATCGCGAACCGGATGTCCGAAAATTTCAAAATGGGCAAGCGCCACAGTATCATTATTGTTGCCGAAGGGGTAGGAAAAGGGGAAGATATTGCCGCGGAAATTACGAAGCGCAACGGCATCGAACCGCGTGTGACCGTGCTCGGCCATATTCAAAGAGGCGGTACGCCGACGCATAACGACCGGATTTTGGCGAGCAACCTCGGCGATTTTGCAGTGCGCAAGCTGCTGGAGGGCGTCTCCGGTAAAGCGTGCGGCATCATCAAGGGAGAGCTTACGGTAACCGATATCGATCTGGTAGTAAACTCCAAAAAACAATTCAACATGGAGCTTTATGAATTGGCTAAACGGTTGTCTCAGTAATAAGGGAGAAAATATAAGCATTCTCACTCCTTTTGAAGGGGAGAGAATGCCTATTTTTTCAACAGTTATCGATGCTCCTCCAGTGCCTTCAATATTTCGGCGGTGGGGCGGTTGCCTTTCATGGCGTACACGATGGTTCCGTTGCGGCCGATGACATAGACGGTGCGCTGTTGACCGAGAAGACCAAACAGGGTGTGTCCGACGTCGTACAGCTTTTGAATGTTGGCTCCTTTGTCGGCAACCAGCGGAAAGTCGTACATAAATTTGTTGGCGAACTGTCGGTGCTCCTCCAGGAACCCGGAGTTGATCCCGAGCACCAGCGCATCATATTTGGCGTACTGCTCTTTAGAGTCGCGGACAGCGCACAGCTGCTTTGTACATATGGGCGTATGGTCCTTCGGATAAAAAATGAGAACAATCGGACGCTTGCCCAATGTCTCCTCCAGTCGAATCTCACCTTGTGTACTGTCCGCCGAAAAAGACGGAGCTCTTGTACCCACAGCCAGCATAAGAATCACCCCTCATCTTTGCTGCATCAAGTAAAGATGAACAGCATCCAGCTACATTGTAGCGGATTGCGGTGAACGCTTGCAAGGAAAGCGCGTCACGTTCAAGTGCCTGGAAGCTGCTGCTTGCGCATCATTTCGTCCGGTCTGATCATGATTTCAAATAAAAGGAGGCGTGCGTCGGTGGGCGTCATTCTGAAAAACGATTGGGCGGACCTGCTCGAAAACGAGTTCCAAAAACCTTACTACATCAGGCTGAAGCATTTTTTAAAACAGGAATATGCTTCGCATACCGTGTATCCAAACATGTACGACATTTTTAATGCGCTTCATTATACGTCATATGCAGATACGAAAGTTGTTATTTTGGGACAAGACCCGTACCATGGACCCGGACAGGCCCATGGCCTCAGCTTCTCCGTCAAGCCGGGAGTTCCCGCACCGCCGTCCCTGCAGAACATGTTCAAGGAGCTGCAAAGCGATTTGGGCTGCCCCATTCCGGATAACGGTTATTTGGTTCGTTGGGCGGAGCAGGGAGTGCTGCTGCTCAACACGGTGCTGACCGTGCGGGCCGGAGAGGCCAACTCGCATAAAGGAAAGGGCTGGGAATCATTCACAGATCAGGTGATTCGCCTTCTGAACGAGAGGGAGGAACCGGTAGTCTTCATTCTTTGGGGAAGCCATGCCCAAAAAAAATTGGAGCTGATTACGGAAAAACGCCACTGCATTCTACGTTCGGTTCATCCGAGTCCGTTATCCTCTCACCGCGGTTTTTTCGGAAGCCGTCCGTATTCAAAGGCCAATGAGTTCCTCCAAACCATCGGCAGGTCGCCGATCGATTGGCAAATTCCTAATATCGGCAGGAGCGGGGCGGCCAACGGATAGCTTTTATTCAAACGGTGAAGGCCCGATTCCGGTATATACGAAGTCGGGCCTGCCTGTTATTGGTATTCTACACCCTGCGTGTAAGAGTTCACAGCGTTCCATAGAAGAAACTCTTCAATGCCGTTATCCTTTAGTGCGCCGATTTGCTCTATAAATCATCGGGCAAATGACATCCACCTGCTCCGATATTTTTTGAAAATCCTGGCCGATCCCTTCGGCAGCAGGCACGGATGCGGCATAGCCGAATATATCTGCGGATACGCGGACGCCTAACGGGTTGAGCTGTTCTCTGGCATACTTCGCAAATTAATAAGTGCAGGCATATCGCGAATAATGTTCTTGGTTGTGTCCATGGCAAGCAAATCCGGGTTTCCGGTGTTATATGTGATATAGCCCCAATCGTCCTTTACATCAACTACCAGTGCATTGAGTTCCGTACGATCCATCAGCTCCAGCAGTGAATGTAACCGGGAACCGCCGGCGCTGTGAGCGGTTGCGTAGACGCCCTTAACCTTGGGAGCATCTGGTTGAGGGTCCTGCTTGTTTACCGGCCTCAATCGGTTTTCGGGGCTGCCGTTTGACGGTATCTGCTGTACAACGGCGTTTTTTCGAATCAAGAGATGCTTACGCCAGCTGTTCGAACGTCATATTCGGATGTTCAGCGCTGACACCCCCCCAGGCGAGGAGAAACGCGGCCAGCAATAATTCCATTTTCTTGTCTCTCTTTGGCAGTTATTCTATATATTTGTAGTTTATTCTGATATTATAATAGAATAGCAGGTCATTCGGATAGAGAGTTTTGAAGTATGTTGTTGATTGGAAGGACCAACCCGCAAGAAACTAGAGTAAAAAGGATCGATATCGGATGAAGAATCAACTGCGGATGCTGCGGGGACTTAATTTTTCATACTATGCCACCAGCGCGGTGCTTATGCCGTTCTTGCCCATTTACTTCGAAGGCAGAGGATACTCCTCTTCCCAAATCGGGCTGCTGATGATGATCGGGCCTTTCGTCTCCATCTTCGCCCAACCGATATGGGGCTATTTAAGTGACCGCTATCAGACGCTGAAGCTGATTATATTCGGGCTTTGGGGGATGACCCTTTTGTCCAGCGTAGGCATCTTTACAACGACCGGCTATTCGTTTGCTTTGTTGTTCATGCTGCTGCTTTACTTTTTCATGCTGTCGTCGGTACCGCTGCTGGATACGTTAACAATCAAGTCTGCGGTGCAGGCGGGGGCCAGTTACGGCTCGATCCGATTATGGGGATCCATAGGCTTTACGCTGCTGGCCGTCTCCAGCGGGTTTATTCTGCAGGCGCTGGGCGGACTTCAGAATATTCCTTATTTATACTGGAGCATTTGGATGCTGCCGCTCGTGCTTTTGCTTTTCTTAAAGGATGAACGAAGCCCTGCGCCGCGGGTATCGTTCCGTTCCTTTACCAGCATGTTTCGGAACGGCCATTTTCTTTGGTTTCTGCTGCTTGTGTTTATTCTAACCGTACCGCACCGGATGAACGACGTCATGTTCGTGCTGTATCTCAAAGATTTGGGGGCAACGAATGCAATGGCGGGCTGGGCATGGGCCTTGGCCGCCTTCAGCGAAATCCCTACGTTCGCGCTGTTAAGCCGTTATATGCACAAGTTTCACGAGCTTGCACTTCTCGGTATTGTGGCCATATTGTACACGCTCCGTTGGCTGGCTTACGGTTGGATTACGGATCCGCTCATGCTGATGGTTCTTCAGGTGACGCACTCCATCACCTTTGCCGTATTTTGGATTGTAGCGGTACAGTATGCGGTTCGGCTGGTTCCTCCTGAACTGCAGTCCACGGGACAATCCATGCTTTCCATGGTATTTCTGGGGTTGGCCGGCATTACCGGAGGATTTGTCGGAGGTTGGATTAAGGATGAATGGAGCGGGGCGGGCATGTATATGTTCGGAGCGGGAATGACTTGCATCGCCGCGATTTTGCTGCTTGGCACCCATGTTTATTATCGCAAAAAAACCATCCGGCTTAATTAGCGGATGGTTTTTCGTTGGAAGCGGTCAGTTCTTTCTTGGTCGGCTCCGTATCATGTATGGCTTCGCTGCTGTTGCCGCTATTTCCGTTCGTAGCATCTTTAAACTCCCGAAACATGCGGCCGAAGCTGCGTCCGAGCTCTGGAAGCTTGTTCGGCCCAAACAGAAGCAAAGCGACGAGAACTATCAATAGAATATGCATGGGTGACAAAGCGCCCATTGTAAACACCTCCGGAAAACTTTTTCTACTACAGCATACCACGAGCATAACACGAAAATGAAGCCGGCAGGAACGGTCAATTATTACGAAAAGACAACATTTTTGCGTCGCTGCGACAGATTAAAACGCCTATCTTAATGAAGATAGGCGTCTTTTTGATGTTCAGAAATGCTGTATTGAATAATTTCCATTGCATCCTCCGCTTCAAGAGCGGCCAGGCCATTGCGCAGGACAATCTCTGATTCAAGCTCGTGTTTCTTTAAGGTAGGATATAAATCAGGCGTTAATTTCATAACAATAGTCGCCAACTTTACTGTTTCCACAAGCATCACCCTTCCCGTCATCATCTAGTGTTGAAGAGAGCAAGTGCGACTTACGAGCAATACAGGTAAGGCCGGTGAAAAGATATGAAATTACGCTTATATTATAACATAATCAAAACAAAAAATCTTGGTTTATTTATGCCAAATTTGGCATCAGTGCCGCCAATTGTTGAATGAGCCCGGGGCTACCGGCGGAAAAGACCCATGACATTTACCGTTTCCGTAATATTTACGAACGCTTGCGGATCCCACTGCCTGATCAGGCCTTGAAGGTCGTACAGCTCATACCGGGTGGTTACCGTCATTAGCATATGCTGAGGGTCCTTTGTATAGGATCCTTCCGTATTGATAACGGTAACGCCCCGCTGAAGCTTTTGCATTTTTTTCAGGAGCAGATTCTTTTTGCGGGTTACGATAAACACCGTCACTTTCAGATGCCGGATATGGATCGTATCGATCATTCTGCCCGTGATATAGATGGACAGCATGGAATAAAGGGCCAGATCCCAGTCGTTCTTGAAATATCCGAGGGCCAGAATGACCAGGCCGTTAAGCCCGAATAGAAAGGTACCCAGAGGAAAATCGCGTTTGCGCGTGAGGATGGAGCCCAAAATGTCGAAGCCGCCGGTTGATCCGCCCGCCCACATGGATAAACCTGAACCTAAGCCGATAAGAACGCCTCCGGTGACCGATGACATAATAATATCCCGACTGACTTCCGCAACCGGAATCATATGCATGAACCAGGAGGTCAGGACAACCGAAATCACGCTGAGAATGATAAATTTACGGCCAACAGTAAGTAAGCCCCATATCAGCATAGGCAGATTGAAAACAAAATACAAGAGGGAGATATGAAGCCCTGTAAAATAGCCTACGATCATGGAAATACCGGAGATTCCGCCGCTGAGCAGCTGATGGGGAATCAGAAACAAATTAAAGCTGGCAGCGATTAAAGCGGAGCCGAGCACACAGATGAGCACGGAGCCTATGACGGACCGTTGGAAATAGAGCATGAGCGTACCTCCCTAAGTTCTTCATGTAGTATATCCCAAAAAGGGGCCGTCCCAAAACAGGACATCAGCAAGGTGGACAACTGGTCATATGATGAAGCCAGCGACACTTGGCATTATCCTGGCGGTCAGGCACGAGAGCTGCTCCAAAGTGAAGAAGGATACAAGCTTTCCGTTCGTCGTATGATTGAACCCGAGAGTGTGTTTGGACAAATGAAAAGCAACCGGAGCTTCCGGCGTTTCCTGCTTCGCGGCTTGCCTAAAGTGAGCCTGGAGGTCGGGTGGCTTTCCCTTGCCCATAATCTACTCAAATGGGCAACAACGAAGGAAAAAGAGCGAGTATGGGTGGGAATCTGACCACCAAACTCGCTCTTTTTCACTAAATCGTTGGCTTATTTGTAAACTATGGTTGTTTCTCAGTAGTTTTGATACTACTTATGAGACAGCCCCTTAGATTGGTTTCCGTTCCGGCTATCTTCTCTTAAAGGAACCGGAGCGGATGCTTGTACTTGGTTTCGAACCGGTGATGCGGGAAGGCGTTTTATAATTTTTCGTTGAACCGTCATTACGTCTGATCGACTGGCTGCTTCCTGACACCGATTTGGACGGCGAGGTGGTAAAGGTGCCTTTACGCTCACTGGTCGAAGGTGCGGTGGTTGAAGAAGGGGCGGGAGCGCTTTGGTGCTTGCCGTAATCCTCGTACCGTTTGGTAGACGTGTAGCCTCTATAGCCGCCGCTATCGCCGGACCAGACGGAGCCAAACAGCGACTGCAGCAGGCTGGCGGCCACATAGCCCTGGAGGAAGGAAGAGTCGTAATGTTCCTTCGCATACTCTATGGAATCTAACTGCACCAGCGTGGTATTCTCGTTTTCTTTGTCTTTTTGTATGTTGATGATCTTGTTGTCGTAGACCAGGAACATCTGGTTCTCATATTCTTTGCTGATTTCCAAAGGGGGTTCTTGATCTGCGAGTTCTTTGGCGACAGTCGGAACATTCTTGCCTTCTACAGAATAGATTTTGGCCGTGCTTTTTCCTTGACCTTGAACATCAATTAAGGAATAATTCTCTTTTATATAATTGCTTGCATCCCCGCAGCCGGCCAGCAGTGCAAATACCAGTACGACGGCAAGCCATTTGGATATCCTGCTCATCATGTTCCGTCACCTCCTGCATAAAGCTTCATTTATACTTGCTTTCGCCTGGTTACTTTGAGCCTTTCAAAAATTGAATTTGACTGCCCGGAGTGGGCGCACCTTCCATGGCGACGTATTTGCCGTCTTGCCATTGCAGGAAGAAATAACGATCTCCCGTTCCACTATAACGCCAGAACAGCACCTGATCGTTGCCGCGGAAATCCGTATTGCCTTCTGTCCTCACCGTATCGCTGCGATGATGCTCCAATTCAAAGAGGCTTTCGGCTCCGATATCAAGCCGGGTCGGAACGTCATTGGGATCGTCCAGCGATCCTTCCACAAATTCACACAAGAAACATTCATAGATTCTTCCTTTTTCCACAAGGAGGCAGGAAATATGCTTGCCGTTCTGCAAATAATAAGCAAACCGGTGCGGCGGGAATCCTCTGTCGAAATAGACGGCTTTTCCGGAAACGACATATTCCTCTAAATCTACGTTTACGATATCGCCCACTTGAGTATCCTCGAAAGGATTGGACGGTTTCGCTTCCGGCTGTGGTTTGCTGCCTTTTATGATCGAACCAACTCTTTTCCAGATGGACATGGGTGTTTCGCTCCTTTTACGGTTTAACACGAAGACTTTAGCATCATTATAATATTATATACGATATTTGATGTTTTTGGGTTTCAATTTGAAGTTATCTGGTATATGGATGTTGGGTGTGGTATAATACTAAAGATATTCTTAAGTACGGCGTAACTGTTCATTTCTGACACGTTTGAAAAGTGTTTTATGAAGAGATAAATAAAGCAAAGATAGGAGTCGCACTTAAGGGTATAGACAAATAAAAGAACCCTAGTACAAAGGAGATTGAAATTTTTGAAAACATTTAGTGAATTCGGCTTAGAGCCAAAGGTGCTGCGCGCCATTACGGAAATGGGCTTTGAGGAGTCGACACCGATTCAAGAGAAAGCCATTCCAGTAGCGTTGGAAGGCCGCGACCTGATTGGCCAAGCCCAAACGGGAACAGGAAAAACCGCTGCATTCGGTATTCCGCTCGTAAACAAAATCGATGTAAAAGAAGACCGCATCGTAGCGCTCATCATGTGCCCTACACGTGAGCTAGCGATTCAAGTAGCGGAAGAAATCGAGAAGCTGGGACGCTTCAAAGGGATTCGCTCTCTTCCTATTTACGGCGGTCAGGATATCGTAAAGCAAATCCGGGCACTGCGCAAAAAGCCGCAAATTATCATCGGTACGCCAGGACGGCTGCTTGATCATATTAACCGCAAGACGATTAAGCTTGATGATGTGCAGACCGTTATTCTGGACGAAGCGGACGAAATGCTCGACATGGGCTTCATGGATGATATCCAATCGATTCTCAAATTGGTTCCCGAAGAGCGCAACACGATGCTGTTCTCCGCCACGATGCCGGCCAATATTCGCAGGCTGGCCGATCAGTTCTTAAAGAACCCTGAACACGTATCCGTCATTCCAAAGCAAGTCAGTGCTCCGCTGATCGATCAAGCATATATCGAGCTGCATGAGCGTCAGAAATTCGAAGCGCTTTGCCGCTTGCTGGATATGGAGGCTCCGGAGCTTGCGATCATTTTCGGCCGGACCAAGCGTCGTGTCGACGAGCTCTCCGAAGCGCTGCAGAAGCGCGGCTATACGGCAGAAGGACTTCATGGCGACTTGTCCCAGAACCAGCGCGATAATGTGATGCGCAAGTTCCGGGACGGCAGTATCGACGTTCTGGTAGCAACGGATGTAGCCGCTCGCGGCTTGGACGTATCCGGTGTAACGCATGTCATCAACTTCGACCTGCCCCAGGATCCGGAAAGCTATGTACACCGTATCGGCCGTACCGGTCGCGCGGGCAAAGAAGGTGTTGCCTACACGTTCGTTACACCGCGTGAGATCGACCACTTGTACTTCATCGAGAAAATTACGCGTCACCGCATAACCCGCAAGCCGATGCCGAGTTTGGCTGAAGCCATTGAAGGCAAGCAAAAATTGACGGCTGAGCGCGTGCTCGATGTGCTGCAGCAAGAAGAGCATAACGAATACAAGGGCCTTGCGATTTCTCTTCTGGAGCAGCATGACTCCGTACATTTGCTTGCGGCCGCGCTGAAGCTGTTGACCGGAGAGAAGAAGGATGTAGCCATTGAGCTTACTCCGGAGGATCCGATTCGCGCCAAGAAGAGAAGACCGGATGTTCGCAGCTACGGCCGCAAACCGGCAGGTCCTTACGGAACGGCCGGCGGTGCCCGCAGGAACGACAGGCCTTACGATCGTGACCGGAATGGACGCGGACGCCGTGAGGATGGCGGATACCGCGATTATCGCGGACGTTCGGACGGCCGTGATCAAAGAGGCTATTCCCGTCCTTCCAACCGTTCGAATGAGGGAAGTTTGGTATAATGGAATGAAAGCAAGCGCGCAGGCAGTAGCGTGCTTGCTTTTTTTATCGAAGCGTCAAGTATTTAGCTCCCGGTTTTATAGACCCGTTCGTTGAGGTATTGGGTATAGATGTCTGTCTTGAAAGTGAGAATTAAGCTATAATAGTTGTTGTATTATGAAGGAGGGCATAATTTTGGAGTTTCGTGGAATGATGGGTGGGTTTTACCGCATTTCCGAGTGGATCATGCGTCTTTCGGTCATTAACATCCTTTGGGTCATATGCGCCATCCCTTTCTTTTTGCTTGGGCTTGTCCTGCTGCAATCGCAGACGGGCGACCAGGTAGTGCAAACCCTTTTTCTCATGGCGGTCGTTTCTCCCTTTACGATTTTTCCTTCGACAGCGGCCATGTTCACGGTGGCCCGAAAGTGGCTGACAGGTGAAGAGGATGTTCCTCTGCTTAAAACCTTTTTCCGCGGTTACAAAGAAAATTTCCTGCAGAGCATGCTCGGCGGATTCATATATATACTGCTCGGCGTAATCCTGTACACGAACTTCCGGTTTTACGGCAGCCAAACGGGAGTCTTTGGAGTTTTGCGCTTCCTGGTATTATCGCTCACAGTGGTTCTGATAATCTCGCTGTTCCATTTTTTCTCCATCATGACCCATTTGCACATGAAATGGTTTCAGATTGTAAAAAATGCGATCCTGATCACGATCGGCAATCCGATCCGTTCGTTATCGATGATGGTGCTGAACGTCATCATCCTGTACGTCAGTTTCGCGATATTCACGTTTTTGATTCCGTTTTTTATGGGGAGCTTCATCGCGATCGTATCGTTTTGGCACTTCAACCTAATTTTCGGCAAACTGCAGGAAAAACAGCAGGAGATTGCGGAGGATCAGGATGAGGAAGAGGCGGATAGAAAGCAAGGAGGAGCGGAACAGGAGTCCGAGACCCGGATGGAGAGAGGCCAGAGGCCTAATGAATCGGGAGCGATCGAAGAGGGGGATTACCAAGGTAAGAATGGAAAGCCATAATGTCCCGCAGATTCCACAAAGATAAAAACGCAACAGGTTTACTTTCCGCTTGAAGTGCACTATAATAAGACTACAACAAAATCCTGCGATGTGCGTTTCGGTTTTCAGTTGTTTTGAACCAATGACTGTTTCTAGGGAGACCTACATAGAATCGCGGCTGACATGCCCTCGAAAAGGGACTTCAAAACCGATTCTGCGGACACCCACCTGCGAGAGCGGGTTTGAAACAAGAAAATCGGACGGCATTGCGGGTTTTTTTTGTGCACTTGTGTAAGCGTAAAAAATGTGAAGAGAGGATTTTTGGAGATGAAGCTGTTTATTGATACCGCTAATGTAGAAGAGATCCGTAAAGCTCATGAACTCGGCGTCATCGCCGGAGTAACAACGAATCCTTCACTCATTGCTAAAGAAGGCAGAGATTTCTTCGAGACGATTAAAGAAATTATCTCCATCGTCGGCGATCTCCCGATCAGCGCAGAAGTGATCAGCCTCCAAGCTGATGAAATGGTGGAGCAGGGCAAAAAGCTCGCTGCACTTGGAGAAAGCATAGTCGTGAAAGTGCCGATGACAGAAGAAGGTTTGAAAGCGACCAAGCGCTTCAGTGAACTCGGCATCAAAACGAACGTTACGCTCATCTTCAGCTCTCCGCAAGCCTTGTTGGCAGCACGCGCAGGGGCAACGTATGTTTCTCCGTTTGTCGGACGTTTGGATGATATCAACCAGGTGGGTATGAATCTGATTAAGGAAATCAGCCAGATTTTTGCCGTACACGGTATTGAATCCGAGATCATTACAGCCAGCGTTCGTACGACAACGCATGTCATCGATGCGGCTCTGCTCGGTGCGGACATCGCGACCGTACCTTATAAAGTGATTCAACAGATGGTCAAGCACCCTCTGACGGATACTGGTATTGAGCGGTTCCTGAAAGACTGGGAAGGTGCCAACTTAACATCGTTTTAATAAGCTACATATAACAAACAACAACCCGGCATCGTTTGAATGCCGGGTTCGTTCATTCATGGCCGTGCGGCCAGATTCGTTAATTGATGCATCGTCTGCTTCAACGTACCGTATAAAGATCGGTAGATCTTGTAATAAGCGTCGTAGCGCTGAGAGCTTGAAGCATCGGGCTCGATGAGGTCCTCTATGTCAATCCATTCCCCGCATAATGACGGGATATCCCGGCCAAGGACTCCGGAAGCAGCCATGAGCGCGGCTCCGTAAGCCGGACCGTCCGTTGAGTTCACAGTAACGACGGGCAGCCCGAAAATATCTGCAATCATCTGTCTCCAGAAACGGCTTCTTGCCCCGCCGCCGTTCACACGCAGCTGTCTGATTTCGATTCCAGATGCCTTGATCAGCTCCATGGAGTCGCGCAAACCGAAGGTGATGCCTTCCAAAATCGTTCGGGTCAGATGAGCTTTGGAGTGACGCAGGTTGAGGCCAATGAACCCCCCTCGCGCTTTGGCATCGGCATAAGGGGTCCGTTCGCCGGTTAAATAGGGCATAAAGAGCAGTCCTTCGCTTCCGGGAGGAGCGGTTTCCGCCAGAGCGGTCAAATATTCATATACGTCCCGTCCTTCCGCCTTCGCTTGCTCCAGCTCCTCGCAGGCAAAGTGGTTTTTCCACCATTGGAACGATCCCCCCGCGGAGAGCATAACGCCCATTCGATGCCACTTTCCGGGCACTCCATGACAGAAGGTGTGAAGACGGCACTCCGAATCCGCTTGATAAGTATCGTCATGGACGAAGACGACGCCTGATGTGCCCAGCGCAACGGAAGCGATGCCGCTTTGTACCGCCCCGACGCCGACAGCGCCGCAGGCTTGGTCGCCGCCGCCTGCCACTACTGGTATGCCCGGGACAAGGCCTGTCGCTTCCGCAGCGTCAGGCTGAACATACCCGGCCACCTCATTGCTTTCGTAGAGCGGAGGAAGCCATTCCTCCGGCAGGTCCAGCCGTTGGAGCAGCTCGCTCGACCAACGGCGCTCGGCCACATTCAGCAGCAGCGTCCCGCTGGCGTCGGCGAGGTCCATGCCGAAGGCTCCGGTCAGCTTGAGACGCACGTAATCTTTGGGCAGCATTAAATGTGCCGTTCGCTTGTAATGTTCCGGCTCGTGATTCCGCAGCCATACGGCCTTGGGTGCCGTAAAACCGGTTAGCGCCCGGTTGCCTGTAAGTCTGGAAAGCTCATCTCTGCCGATCGTTTGTTCTATCCACCGGCATTCTGCCTCCGTTCTTTGGTCACACCATAACAGGGCGGGACGGATTGGGCGAAGCCGGCGGTCAAGAAATACCGAGCCGTGCATTTGTCCGGACAGACCGATGCCTGCAATTTGATTCCCGTTTACCCCGCTTTCATTTAGCAGTGCACGGATGCAAACGGCTGTGCCGTTCCACCAATCCTCCGGCTCCTGCTCCGCCCAACCCGGCTGCGGCTGAAAAAGCGGGTATTCCACGCTTCTGCCCGCCTTGACGGCGCCGTGATTGTCCACCAGAATACATTTGACCGCGGACGTGCCGAGATCGATCCCCAAATAATAAGTCAATGCGCTCACCCCATCTGTGGATTACAGTGCTATCGGCCTTTCAGACTTTGTTTATCGGATAAACAAATATGATTATATATATTCGCAGAGGAACGGTAAAATCCTGCACACTTTCCGGTGGCTTCAGATGAAAATCCATTGATTTTGCGGTACAATGTTAGCGAATGACACAGCTCGGAAGGTGACTGGATTTGAAGCAGGGACCGGTTTCTGGTGATAGTACATTTCTTAAAACGCTAAACAAATCAACGCTTCTGGATCTGATTCGAAGGCACGCTCCGCTTTCGCGAGCGGATTTGGCCAAAAGTACAAAACTGACGAGGGCAACGGTTTCAGCTCTGGTGGAGGAATTGATCGCGGAGCATTGGGTCGTGGAGACCGGTACCGGTGAATCCAGCGGAGGGCGGAAGCCGATGATGCTTGAACTGAACCGCAGCGCGGGATGCGTGATCGGACTGGATTTACGGATGACCAACATCCTGCTGATTGTTACCGATATGCAGGGGACGATTATTCGCAAGTCGGTGCATCCATATCGTTCCCACACGGGCACGAGCGGTTTCCCCTCCGATCCCGACCAGTTATTCGAGCAGATTGTAGCGGTCATAAAAAAGGAAAGACAGGCGCTTCCTGAGACGCCGTTAGGGCTCGTCGGAGCAGGGATCGGCGTTCATGGATTTGTGGAGTATCCTTCCGGACGCATTGTATTTATGCCGCATACCGGTTGGAAAGGGCTGAGCTGGAAGGAAGGAATGGAAGCACGGCTTCAACTTCCGGTGATTCTCGACAATGAAGCGAATTTGGCCGCATTAGGAGAGCACGAATTTGGAGCCGGTGCCGATAGCCATGCCGGAGATATGCTGTATTTAAGTATTGCCGGCGGTATTGGAGCAGGGTTTATATCGGGAGGCGAGCTGTTTCGGGGAAGCGGGGGCCTGGCCGGAGAAGTAGGGCATACGACGATTGAAGCCAATGGTTTGCCTTGCTCCTGCGGCAATCGGGGCTGCTGGGAACGGTATGCGTCTGAACGGGCGGTAGCCGACAAGCTGAATTTGCAATACGCGCCCGGGATTACGGACAGGATTTTGCGCAAGTTGAGAGAAAAGGATACTGACGCACTGTCGGCCATCCGCGAGGCGGGAATATACCTGGGCATTGGCATCGGGAATATGATGCATGCGCTCAATCCGCAAATGATTGTTGTCGGCAATGCCATGAGTGAATACGGTCCATGGATCAATGATCAAGTGCAGGAGGTTCTCTCAACGCGATATTCCTATGTCCGTTCGTATCAGGTCCAAGTCCGGTATTCCCGGCTCGGTGAAGACAGCTGCGCTCTTGGAGCCGCATCCTCCGTCATTCGTTCGATCATGCAGCAGAGGTCATAAATAGGGCTTGCTGAACAAGATCCATCCCAGTCTACACCCAACGTAAGCCTCTAAACCCAAGCAGTTTGAAAAAAGGCAAAAAGAGAACCCGTAGTCGTCGCTCCAAATTCATGACCAGAAATTGAAGGGCGATGACGGTTAAACTGGTTTCGGCACCACGTGCATGAATGCGACCCAGTCCCAATTTGCGCTTGCCTTCTCCAAACTTTCCTTCGATTGCATTGCGCTGTGCGGCGTCCTGCCGCTCTTGCCGACGATCGGCGACTTCACTTTGCTCCTTCGAGGGCCTACCGAGCTTTGGGCCACTAAGGCGAATCCCAAGCTCTTTGCAATAGTTCAGATTGTCTCGATTGCGATAGATTTTGTCAGCCAAAATGACGGCGGGGTAATACCCAAATCGCTGTTTGTACGCTTCCGCCGATGCTTGCAGCGTTGTTGCCTCGTTGAAGCTGTCCCACTCAACCGTTTCGATCCAAGCGTATCCATCCACCAGACTGGCGGCGATTTTGGCGCCGAACTCCACGTTCGTTCCAGCTTTGCCTCGAACCATCGGACGGACATGCGGCTGTTGGATACTCACGATACGATCAGCGATGACGTGTATTTTCTTCTCCATCATTTCGCGCTGCTGACGGTAGAGTTCCGAGATGATCAGAAGCTGACGATAGTGTCTTTTGCTCAGCTCCGTGAGAGGCGTATGCTCCACGAGTGCTTCAATGATCCGCAGATCCCGTCCCACGTAGCCCAGTTGCTTTTTGATCGCTTTGCGGATCACCTTGCCCGATGCCTTGCGTTGTTTGGATACGCCCAGATATGATTTTCTGGCTTTCTCGCGGTATGTGCGCGGCTTCTCCATCACTCCAATATGGGGATGGTGCAGTATGTCAATGATGTCTTCGAGGATCTCACGCGCGTGATTCAGCAACCCCAAATCCGTCGGATACTTGATGTCTGCAGGTGCGCATGTCGCATCCAGCATGAGGGTCCCCTTATTCCTCACGTTCGCAGTCGGTGCTGATGCTGGTGGCAAGACATGGAACCTTTTAGCTATGTTACGGGATTTCTTAGCTGTTGCGGGAGTTTCCTCAGGAATGGTGAGGGCTTCCCCTACTTCCATGGTGAGCTGCGAGCCACCCGCATCGTTGTCGTCGTCATCACGATCTCGTTTGGACGATTTCGGTTTCGCCTCGGCCTCTCGTTCTGCTTGCAGCGCGGCTTGGGCGATCCAATCGTTCACTTCAGCCAGGATTTCCAGGCCGAGCCGTTCCCGAAAATGCGTGAGCAGGGAGTGATGAAACGGCACTTCATCGACATACGCGGTGTAGCCCAAGAAGAACTGCAAATACGGATTCTCTTGGATTTGCAAGGTCGTCTCGCGGTCGCTTAAACCAAGGCGCTCCTTGATAATGAGCGAGCCGAGAGCGATACGTGCAGGGTACGCCTTTTGGCCGATGATCGGTGACTGGAACGAGCTCACGTATTTTTCTTCTACTTTGTCCCAAGGAATGATCGACGCAAGCTGGACCCAACGATTGGTTGGATTTAATTTCCCGCCAAAGGGCAAATAGAAGTTTTCCAGCAGGTCTGCCATATCTCGATTCAACACGAACATTTTCGCTCACTCCATCTGCAAGGTTTTTTACCGATTTCCCGTATTTTCCTTGCAGATGAATTCGACAAAAGTGCCTCAAAATCCTTGTACGATAAGGATTTTTTGATTATTCAGCAAGCCCTAAATATGAATAATTTGTGAATTCCCCTCTTTCTCTTCAAGGGAAACAATGATATGATTAAAGATAGTGTTTCATTGTAATTGTTACTTCATTAAGGAGGGAATGCTTTGTTAAAGCGAACCTTAGTCGGATTCATCCGCAGTCATGAGACAACAGGAGAGAAAGCGAAGGATCCGGCTTTAAAGACCCGCTATTATAAAATCTCCATGGATCAGGCCTGGGATGAGATCATCAACTTGTTAAAAAAGCTAAACGGGTATAAGCTTCTTCATGAAGTACGCAGCGTAGGGGAGATTGTGGTTGAGCGTAAAACCATCACCGGAAGAACACAGGACATCACGCTGACCTTGTTCGGTATCAACCCGCTCAAAACCGCTGTTGATATTTATTCGGCATCCCGCGGATCTCTTGGGGATCTAGGCTCCAATTATCGTACGATCCTCGATTTATATAAACATATAGATAAGCGGCTGGCCGCTTATAAAATAGACAACTGAATGTAAAAAAAACAGCGTGGAGTCCTGTTTTGGCACCACGCTGTTTTTTTGTGAATCAGTTATAGTACAAGTCTGAAATGAGCATCGCTCAATCTGGATAATGGATTAAACCAATTTTTTAACGGCTTCAATGGCCGCTTCGTAGTTCGGGTGATCCGTCATCTCGCTCAGGTACTCGACGTATTGGATCGTATCGTTGGCGTCAATGACGAATATGGATCTCATCAGCAGGCGAAGCTCATCGATCAATACGCCGTAATTTTTGCCGAAAGAGTGGTTTTTGTAATCGGAGAGCGTAATCACTTTGTCGATACCGGCAGCACCGCACCAGCGGGATTGGGCAAATGGCAGGTCTACGCTGATCGTAAGCACGACTACGTTGTCGCCAAGCTTCGCTGCTTCTTCGTTGAAGCGGCGGGTTTGCGCATCGCATACGCCGGTGTCAAGGGAAGGAACTACGCTGATCAGCTTCACCTTGCCTGCATAATCGGCCAGAGATGCGGTTTCGAGCAGATTCTTATTCACAGTGAAGTCAGGAGCTTTGTCGCCAACTTTGACTTGTGTTCCGACTAACGTAATCGGATTGCCTTTCAGTGTCGCTTGTGCCATATATACAGGGGCCTCCTTCAAGGATTGAGAATGATTGGTATTCCACCGTAATATATTATAAGCTTTTATAAGAGAACTTGTCCAATAACAATATGCATTAAAGTTAGGATACGGGAGGAAACACAACGTGGAACTCAGACAGCTGCAGTATTTTGTAAAGGTGGCGCGTAAACAGCATGTGACGCAAGCAGCCGAAGAGCTGCATGTAGCCCAATCGGCGGTCAGCCGGCAAATCCGCCAACTGGAGGAGGAGCTTGGTGTACAGCTGTTTGTGCAAAAAGGACGCAATCTGCAGATTACCGCGGTAGGGAAGCTTTTCTTAAGCCGAATCGAAGCTGTGCTTACGGACCTTGAACGCGCAGTGAATGAAATTCATGAATATTTGGACCCGGAGCACGGAGAAATTCGTGTAGGCTTCCCCCACAGTCTGGGTATATACTTGCTTCCGACCGTGATTGCACATTTTCGCAAAAACCATCCGAAGGTTAAATTTCGGCTGCGGCAGGGAACATACAATAGTCTGATCCGGGACGTCATGAAGGGTGAAATCGATTTGGCGTTTATTTCGCCGTTTCCCGAAAAGCACAGTCACGTTGCCGGCGAGCTGCTGCTCCGGGAGGAGCTGTATGCGATCGTACCACAGGGGCATGTCCTGTGTGAATATCAAACGATTCGGCTTGAGCAATTGAAGGAAGATTCATTTGTGATGTTCAGCGAGGAATATTCGCTGCGTGCGATTGTGCTGGAGGCGTGCAGAAAGGCCGGTTTCTCACCGCGCATCGGGTTTGAGGGAGAAGAAACAGATACCATTCGGGGGTTAGTGGCAGCGGGCATGGGGGTCAGCCTGCTGCCGGAAATGGCGCTTACGGAAATCAGCGAGCTTCAACCGGTCAAGGTACGCGTTATTGAGCCGCAGGTCACCCGCAGCATAGGGCTGATTCATCGTACAGGGGAGAAGCTCCCGCTGGTTGCCGAGGTGTTCCGTGAATTCTTGATCGACTTCTTCATCAGGTACAAATAATCATGATCTGGAGTCTGCCAGAAGCATAAAATGCCGCCCGGTGCTTGTTTAATGAAGCATCGGGCGGCATCTTTGTACCGTCTGTTATTCGTTGCGGTTGGTGAAGATCATAATGTATTTGACCAGCTCCAGCAGGGAGATCAGCGCCGCGGCGACATAGGTAAGGGCAGCCGCGTTCAATACCTTTGCTACTCCCCGTTCTTCATCGTTGGTGATAAAGCCCTCAGCGACCATCAGGTCACGTGCGCGGTTGCTGGCGTTGAATTCGACCGGCAGCGTAACAAGCTGGAAAGCTACGGCAGCGGAGAAGAAGATGATTCCGACGCCGAGCAGGAAGTTAAACTGCTGGAAGAAGAGACCCGCCAAGATCAGCAACGGAGCAACGCCCGAGGTCAGGTTGACCACCGGAAACATCCGGTGGCGAAGCACCAGCATCGGATAAGACTGTTGGTGCTGAATCGCGTGTCCAACTTCGTGGCAGGCAACCGATACGGCGGAGATGGAATTCTCGTAATACACCGGCTCCGACAGCCGTACGGCGCGGGCTATAGGGTCGTAGTGGTCCGTCAGCGCTCCCGGTACCGGTTCAACCGGGACGTCGTAAAGTCCGTTTGCATCAAGCAATCGGCGGGCGGCTTCGTAACCGGTCATACCTGAATGAATCGGAACCTCGGACCATTTATTGAAAGTTCCCTTGACCCGAAACTGCGCCCATAAGGAAAGACCGAACGCAACAATGATAAGGTAATCCATAGGGTGAAAAAACATGGCTTCATTCCTCCGTTATATTTTTTATGATTAAAGGGGACCTTTACCCAACAGCAACAACAAGGCTTCGATACATGCAGCCGCAGACGGCGTCAGTGACTTGTGAAGCGTTTTTAGCTGGGACGGCTTCAGCTTCTCAAGCAGCGGTTCAACCTCTTTCGCCTCTTTCTCCAGCTGATGCAATAATACCTGTAAAGACGTCAATTTATCTGTCACTAATTCATCATGGCTAACCTTGTTCCACTGCTGCAGCGTAGCCTTGATTTCCTCTAAGGTATATTTCTCCCGCTTCATACTTTCAATACGTTTGAGCCGCATTAAGGTTTCATCGCTGTATAACCGGTAATTGGTATTTGATCTTTTCTCAGGTTGGATCAATCCGAGCTTCGTATAATAGTCGACTGTTCTGGGACTGACATTCGATAACTGAGCCAGTTCGCCGATTTTGTAAAGCTTCATATCCCCATGATATGCTCCCTCCATTTTCGCCATATGATGGTATTTTCAAGGTCTATAGAACTAATAATACTGAAACCGAACCATACAGTCAAACGTTATGCTTTGAGCTTTTCGACGAATGGGGCAGCGAACGGAGAGGAAGATCAGAAAAGAAACAAATCTGTATTAAGAGGTTAGTATATGTTTGCCATATTACGAATATTCGATTTTTTTACAGCTTGTAAAACCGAATAATGTACATTTTATGTAAGGTTATTTTTCGTTTTTTACATGATTTATAGAAAAAACCTATTGCCAAATGAAAAGTACGTGTATATAATGACAATATGAATTTCAATTGATGTTATATAAACTAACATTAAAAAGGAAGTGGTCATGATGTTAAAGAAGTTACTATTATCCACGGGCCTTATGTCAGTTTTGATTCCTACGGCAGCCTTTGCTGAGGATGCGACGCCGGCGCAGCTGCAAGGGGCAGTCGATGCTGTATGGGTCATGCTGGCTGCCATTCTTGTCATCTTCATGCAGGCAGGCTTTGCTTTGCTGGAAGCCGGCTCCACCCGAATGAAGAATGCAGGCCACGTTGCAGGTAAAACAATTCTTACGTTCGGTATTTGCGCCATAGCGTTCTGGGCTATAGGTTTCGGCTTAGCTTTCGGTGACGGCAACGGGTTTATTGGAATGACAGGTTTCTTCGTAGACGGAACGGAAACCCAAGCGGCGGCCGCATTCGGAGCATTGAGCTTCTCGGACGTTCCGATCGGAATCAAGTTTTTGTTCCAGTTGGCTTTCGCAGGGGTATCGCTGGCCATTGCATTCGGCGGATTTGCCGAACGTGCCAAGTTATCGGTATACTTTATCTTTAGCGTACTGTATGTTATTGTCATTTATCCGATTGTTGCTCACTGGGTATGGGGCGGCGGATGGCTCGCAGGTCACGGTAAACAGGATTTTGCCGGCTCTACGGTCGTTCACCTGCAGGGCGCAACGGCTGCTCTCGTAGCGACGCTGATGCTTAAGCCGCGTATCGGTAAATATAATAAGGATAAAACGCCGAATTTGATTCCGGGCCATAACCAGGTCCTGTCCGTGCTTGGCGTCATTATTCTCTGGATCGGCTGGTTCGGCTTTAATCCGGGCTCCACTTTAAGTGCTATGGGTGACGGCTTCTTTGGATATATCGCCATGACGACGAATTTGGCGGCTGCTGCCGGAGGCGTTGCAGCGATTATCGTAGCATGGATGTATTTTGGCAAGGCGGATATTCCCAGCATGTTGAACGGTGTGCTTGCTGCACTGGTTGCTATTACAGCTTCTTGCGCATTCGTTACGGTCAGAGACGCCATCATTATTGGCGTAGTTGCCGGCGTCATTACTTTCTTTACGGCACAATGGTTTGAAAAAGCAGGGATTGACGATCCGATTTACGCCTTCTCCGTACATGGTATTGCCGGAATATGGGGAACGCTGGCCAATGGTATTTTCGCCACGCCGGAGCTTGTCGAGAAAGTAGGCGTAGGTAAACCGGGGCTTCTCTATGGCGGAGGCTTTGAGCAATTGGGCGTGCAGGCGATGGGGGTATTCAGCGCATTCTTCTTCGTACTTGTCCTGTCCTGGATCATCCTGTCGATCTTGAAAGCGACCATCGGTCTTCGTGTGACAGAGGAAGAAGAAATCATCGGTCTTGACCTGTCCGAGCACGGTACGTATGGCTACCCTGAGCAAATGAAGAAAGCGGCTCAAGGCGGCAGGGTGAATGCATAAGTAAACAAAACGCCTTCGTTTTTAAAGGGGATGTCGGTATGGAACGCCTCTCATTGGAAATGATTCAACAGGAAGCAGCCAAAGCTCACAGCTTGCAGGAGCTAAGGATCTTTCGGGATCAGGCGCATGAGGAGCTTCAGCGGCATCTCCTTTTTGCCCGTCCATTGGATTGGAATAGAAAAGTGAATACATTGCATGATGCGATCATCCGTCGGGTCATTCAACTGTCGGAAGCGCAGCTGGTTCGCGAGTCGGGCGAAGCCCCGCCGGTTCCTTACGCATTCCTGCTGTTCGGCAGCGGGGGGCGCGGCGAGCAAACGCTGTGGAGCGATCAGGATAACGGGCTTATCTATGCCGAACCGGACAATGAAGAGGCGAAAGCCGGGGCGGAACGTTATTTTGCCGGACTGGCGCAGCGCATTTCAGCCAATTTGGAGGAGGCGGGATATCCGCCTTGCAGCGGCGGCGTGATCTGCACCAATGACCAGTGGCGCAAGTCGGCGGCCGGATATCGGCGGATGCTGCGGGAATGGCTGGAAAACCCGCATTGGGAGCATGTAAGGTATTTGCTTATCTCGGCCGATGTCCGAACGATATATGGCGATCCCGGTTTAGACGGCGCGATCTCCGGCGAAATCATCGGGTTCATCAAATCGAACCCCGCGATGCTGGAGCATATGCTTCATAATACACTGCATCATAAAGTTTCGATCGGGTTATTCGGTCAGCTCATTAAAGAGCGCTATGGCGAGGATGCGGGAGGCGTGGATGTCAAATACGGGGCCTATATTCCAATGGTTAACGGAATAAGGCTGCTCGCTTTGGAAGCGGGGATTCGCGTCTCATCGACCGAAAGGCGTATACAGGAGTTGATGGCAAACGGTCACGTAGATCAAGAAATCGGCCGCGATTGGCTGGAGGCGTTGACCATCGCCCTGAAGCTGCGTTCCATGACGCCTTATCAAATGGAAGGCAGCCACTACACTACCCGCGGGAAGCTTACACCGGAACAGTTGACCAAGGAACGAATAACGGAGCTTAAACGTTGTCTGCGTATCGGAATCGATCTGCAGAAGTATGTGAAAAGCAAATTTGCTAAAAGATAGAAAAGGGTTAGGAGAGATCTTCAATGAAGGATATGAAGCCGGCCGGAAGGATGTGGCATCTGTACAAAACGGGCGGGTTGACTTCTGCTCTTACCTCGATGTTCGATGTGCAGAGCGCCCAGCAGATGGCCTTCATTCGATCCATCATGAAGGAGCAGCGGAAAAATTCATTGTACGACATTCCTTTACATTCGGTGGAACTGGTGGTATTCGATTTGGAAACCACCGGATTCTCTCCTTATAACGGGGATGAAATCATTGCTTTCGGTGCGGTCTCGGTTAACGGAAGCCAGATTGCCGAAAGCCAAACCTTCTACAGCCTGGTCCATCCGAAACGTTCGATTCCGGACGAAATTGAGAAGCTGACCGGGATCACGAATGAAATGGTGGCAGAAGCGCCGGACCTGCTGCATGCGCTCAGAGGGTTTCTTGAGTTTGTGCAGCGGAAGGTGCTTGTCGCCCACGGTTCCGGGCATGATAAGCATTTCCTCAATTCCGCGCTGTGGAAAACCTCCAGAGTGAGCCTGTCCCACCGGTTGCTCGACACTATGATGATCGCCAAGTGGCTGAATCCCAGGCTGAAAGCCTATGATCTGGATACGCTGCTTGATCTGTACGGAGTTGAAGTGACCAAGCGCCATCACGCCCTTGAGGATGCTTTGATGACGGCGAGGCTGTGGTCCAAGCTGATGCTGGAAGTGCAAGCCAGAGATATCCAGACACTGGGCGACCTGTATACGCAATTAAGTTATCATTGACTCTTCTCCGGCGAGCGGATTGGCGGATTCGTGAACCGGGATTTTTTTATTTACAGTCTGATTCCAGGATTTCAAAGGGGTAGGAAGTATAGTGCCAGGTTCCGTCTCCTTGCTGGACATATTGATAAGCCTTCACCAAGGGGATTTGGGGATCTTCCAAAGAGACAATCCAATGCCATGCTGCTCCCCGCCAGGATGACCGTATGTCTTCTGCCGAAGGAACGGGAGGGGTGCGCGGATGCGAATGCACGATCCCCGCAGGTTTCTGATTCCCATGGCGCCCCGCAAATAAAGCCCGAATCATTTCTTCCGGATCCATCAAAAAATGCCGCTCCGGCTCGTTGTGGACGTTGGCTACCGGTACAAAAAGATCCATCTCTCTTTCATTGCTCCCAAACAGAAAACCGCAGGCCTCCTGCGGCTTTTGCTCGATGCAGTGCCGAAGCATGGCAGTCCATGCCTCACGGCGGATACATAAGCTTTTCAGTATGCTCATCGTATAACGGCGACCTCATTCCAAACAGGATGGTTAGCACCATTATACAGGATCCGGCGCCTGCACGCCTCCCTTTTAGCCTCCGACCTTCCCCTCCGGTTTAATGAAGAAAAATACGAGGCCAAGCGCCAATAAGGCCAATGCCGTAACGGAAATAAACACAATCTGATGCGATTTTTCCATCATCCAGCCAAATAAGGGCGGTCCGGCCGCAACACCCAAAAATCTCAGGCTGCTGTATATGGAAGTAATCATGCCTCTCTGTTCGCGTTCGACAGAGCCGGTAATCATCGTATTCAGACAAGGCAGGAGGAGTCCCGTACCGATGCTGCTGAGCGTCAGCAAGCCGATGAACAAGGTTAGATTTTGGTTAAAGAAGAAAATGCATAAGCCCAAAGACACGGTCATCAAAGCAAGTCCGATATTCATAAGCCACCGCATCAGTATTCCGTTCTTCTTGATGACGGAGCCGGTTGTGTAAGAGGTAACCACCAGGCCGAGGAGGGGAATAGCCAGCACAAATCCCTTTTTGACGCCGTCAATATAGTAAGGCTCGAGCTCAAGAATGTCGGATAAATAAAACAGGACGCCGAATAAGACGAACAACGCTAGAGATCCTGCAAAGAAGGACGTGATTAGCCAACGGCCTTTTTCTTTCAGCACCTTCCCGATATTTTTCATGTATGGCCCCGGTTCGGGAGCTTTTTTTTCTTTTTTTCGGTTCTTTAAGCAGAAACATAACGGCCAGTAAGGACATGAGACAAAAGAAAGGGAAAGCGAAAAAGGGGGCGTACCATACCCACAAGGCGAGCAGCGCGCCCAGGATCGGGCTGATGACCTTTCCGGCTCCATTCGAAGCTTCGGTCAAGCCGAGCGCCTTGCTTTCCGTTGCTTCCTTATACATATCGCCCGCCAAGGCCATAGCGATGGGAGCCGTACCTGCCGCTCCAAGTCCTTGGATGGCTCTTGCGATAATGATCACCGTGTAGGAGTTCCACACGGCCCCGAAGCCGGCCAATACCCCCGCAGCCCCATATATAATTAATGAAGGGATCATAATGGCCTTTCTGGAGAAGCGGTCGGACAAATAGCCGGAAAGCGGAATGACCAGGCCCGCCGTGACGGAGAACAGGGTGATGACGAGGCTGCTCTGAAACTGGCTGATCCCCAGCCGTTCCTGCATATCCGGCAGGATGGGAACGAGCATGGAATTCCCGAGCACAAGCACCAGAGGTACGGTGGCAATAGCGATAAATTCCCAGACCTGCCCTTTGGACGCCTCATTGTTCCGGCCTGATTCCTCCGATTTGTATTGCGGTTCAATATCGCTGTCGAAAAAAATTTGAAGCTTTTTCCTTTTGCTTTTTTCCATGTCGAACCTGCCCCTCTGAAGACAAAAGAATGTAGCTCTAATGTTCCCGTACCCTAGCGGGATCATGCCTTCCGGCTTATTCCAGCAGAAACAAGGGCACAGCCTGAAATCTTTCTGTAAATGAGGGGAATACTTAGGAGGAGAAGCACAGCGGGTCTTGACTGGAGGAACCACTCATGAAAAAAAACGCAATACTGCTGCTGGTCGCGCTGCTTTTGGCAGGCATTGCCTTTTATCAACATGTCAGGGGGCCTGAGTCCTCTACACAAGCTGCATCGGCAATGAACCGGCTGGCTGTAGGTCAGCCTGTGCCCCAAATCATATTACAGGGGCTGGACGGCTCGGATTATCGGCTTGGCGGAGCCCGGGATAAACCGTTGGTGATAAACTTTTGGGCATCCTGGTGCAGGCCCTGCCATGAAGAGGCGCCTGATTTAAGTCAGGTATACGAGCGGTATCAAGGCAAAATCGATTTGTATGCAGTTAATGTAACAAAAGATGACAGTATAAACCTGGTGCAAAGCTTTGTGCAGCAGTATCGCTATACGTTTCCTGTCCTTCTGGATTCGAAAGGAGAAGCGGCTTCCGCTTACCGGATTTTATTTGTGCCGACCAGCTTTCTGATCGACCGTCAGGGGAGGCTGCTGGAGGTTATTCATGTCCTCCCTAAAGAGGAACTGGATAAAAAATCAGAAGGCTCGTCGAATCGGCGGCCTGAAAAAAAGCCGCAGTCCTGTTTGAAGAATTAAACAGTCTGCGGCTTTTACTATAGGTTTTAATGATTGATGAGCCCGACCTGTTCCCGCTGCTGTTCTTTAAGTTGGCGGGCGGCCCGGGTTTGGCTCAGCAGGGCGTAGCGCATGCTGTCGACCAGCGCCTGCCAGCTTGCTTCAATGACATTTTCGGATACGCCGACTGTACTCCATGTGGATTGGAAATCGGACGATTCAATCAGCACCCGAACTTTTGCGGCTGTCGTATCCTTCTCGTCCAATACGCGAACCTTGTAGTCCGTCAAGTGCATATTTTGCAGCCCCGGATAATACTGCATCAGGCATTTGCGCAGCGCATTATCCAACGCATTGACCGGGCCGTTGCCCTCGGCAGCGTTATAAACAGTCTCGCCGTGTACCTTGACTTTAACGATGGCTTCGGAAACAACCGGTTGGTCCTCGGATTTGGCAACCATGATTTTAAAGGATTCCAACGTGAAGACTTCTTCCAGATGTCCGTATGCGCCGCGGATAAGCAGCTCCAATGTAGCGTCGGCCCCTTCGAATTGATAGCCTTGATGCTCCATCTCTTTAATTTGGGCGATCAATTGCTTCGTCTGCTGGTTATTGGTATTGAAATCGAGTCCCAGCTCCTGCGCCTTGAACACCAGATTGCTTTGACCCGCCAGCTCGGAAACAAGAACACGCTGCTTGTTGCCTACCAGCTCCGGCGTAATATGCTCGTATGTGCTGGAATTCCGCAAAATGGCGGACACGTGGATGCCCCCTTTATGGGCGAACGCAGCGGTGCCGACGTACGGCTGGTTCATCGGCATGTGCATGTTGGCGATCTCGCTGACGTAACGGGCGACATTCGTTAAGTTTGCCAGCTGCTCGTCGCTGATGACATCATATTTCAACTTTAATTGGAGGTTCGGAATAATAGAGACGAGATTCGCGTTCCCGCAGCGTTCTCCGTATCCGTTAATCGTCCCCTGAACCTGGGTGGCTCCGGCCATAACGGCGGCGATACTGTTAGCGACCCCGACCTCACAGTCATTGTGGGCATGAATGCCGATCGGACATTTCACCGCCCGGCGTACGGAGGCAACGATTTCCGATATCTCATGAGGAAGCGTCCCTCCATTGGTATCGCAGAGGGCAATCCAATCGGCTCCGGCTTCTTCCGCTTTCTTGATGGTTGCCAGGGCGTATTCCGGATTGCTTTTGTACCCGTCGAAAAAATGCTCCGCGTCGTAGATGATTTCCAAACCGCGGCTCTTCAAGTAGCGGACGGAATCATAAATCATCGCCAAGTTTTCTTCAAGCGTCGTTTGAATAGCCGTGTGCACCTGGAAATCCCAAGATTTGCCGAAAATCGCGGCGGCTTGTACACCGACTTCCAGAATGCGGTTCAGGTTGGCATCGTTCTCAGGCAAAGTGTCCTTGCGGCGCGTGCTGCCAAAAGCGGTTACTTTGGCCTGCTTAAGACCAAGCTCCTTGACACGAATGAAAAATTCAATATCTTTATTGTTGCTTCCCGGCCATCCGCCTTCAATATAGGAAACGCCCAGTTCATCCAGCTTCTGGGCGATTTTGAGTTTGTCTTCGACAGACAGGCTGATGCCTTCCCCTTGCGTTCCGTCTCTCAAGGTCGTATCGAATATTTTAATTTTGGTTCCCATGGTAAAGTCCTCCTGTTCCATTAACCTGTATACACCATCAAATGAATGAAAAATAGATTTCATAATTATAGCACATTGTTTCTTGTAAAGGATATTATTAAAATAAAAATAACACCTATCTTTTTAATGACGAGTATACTGACATCAGGGCGAGGTGACCTTGAACATGCCGGAAAGAAAGCCGGGGACCGGGGATGGTTATCCCGTGAACGGCAGAGTCATACTCCATATCGATATGAATGCATTTTATTGTTCCGTGCATGAGGCGGTGGAACCTGACAAATACAAAGACAAGCCGCTGGCCGTCGCCGGCAGCGTGGAACTGCGGAAAGGGATCATTGTCACTTGCTCCTACAAGGCCCGCAGCAAGGGAGTGAAGACGGGGATGCTTGTCGGGCAAGCGCTGAAGCTTTGTCCCGAGCTGATTGTCATCCAGCCGGATTTTGAACTCTACCGGAGCTTCTCCAGACGGTTTATGAAAATCGCTTACGAATATTCGCCGCTGGTCGAAGCCATGTCTATTGACGAATGCTACGTGGATATTACAGGCTCCAAGACGTTCGGGACACCGCTTGAGATTGCTTCGGCCATTCAGGAACGAATTCGCAAAGAGCTGCACCTTCCTTGTTCGATCGGCATAGCTCCCAACAGACTGCTCGCCAAGATGGCGTCGGATATGAAGAAGCCCAACGGCATTTCCGTGCTGCGCAAAAGGGACGTGCCGGCCATGCTCTGGCCGCATCCATGCTCCTATTTATACGGGATCGGGAAGAAAACCGCCGAAAAGCTCAAAAGGCTGCAGATTCATACGCTTGGTCAGCTGGCGCATGCCGATGAGGCGGTTTTAATGCATCATTTTGGCGTGCTGGGGCCGGTCTTGAAGCGTGCTGCGAACGGAGAGGACGATTCGCCGGTCAATCCGGAGCGGGAACAAAGCAAGTCGATCGGGCATACGACGACCCTGCCGGTCAATTATACGGAGTATGCCGATATTCACCGGGTATTCCTTAATTTGGCCGATCAGGTGGGCCGGAGGCTGAGGAAGCAAGGGCTGTTGGCTCAGACCGTGCAAATCACCATCAGGGATCCCGATATGAAAACCATCACGCGTGCGGCGAAGCTCAATGAACCGACGGAGGACGCCTCGGACTTTTACCGCCTTGCTTGCCGCCTGTTCGACACGCATTGGAAGGCGGGAGATCCGGTAAGGCTGCTGGGGATCACGCTGCAAAGTCTGTCTCCCAAACGGGAAGCCGCCGTTCAGCTGGATTTATTCAGCTATCAGAAGCAGCCTGCGAAAGAGAAATTGACCCAAACACTGGATGCGCTGCGCGACAAATTCGGCGAGGGAGCCGTTCTTACCGCGGGAATGCTCGGCAACGACCCTTCGACGCTGATCCGCAACGCAAAAATCCGCGGCACCTCCCTGCAAATGGATCACCTCAGATTAAAGGGACTGGAGGAAGAGGAGTGAAAACGAAGGTGATCGGCTTTACCGGCTATGCGAACAGCGGCAAGACCACGTTAATCCGGAGATTGACGGAGCACTTTGAGGCCAAAGGCATGAGCGTGGCCGTCATAAAACACGACGGGCACGGGCATTATAAAGAAGCGGCCGATACGGACTCGGCCCGGTTTATTCAATCGGGGGCCTCGGCTTCCATTGTCATATCGCCGGATGCCGTCCGGACCTATGAACGTCGGATGATGCCGCTATCCGATATGATCGAAACGCTGCAGGAGCGCTACCAGTATATTTTCGTGGAAGGATTCAAGCGCGAGCCGCACGCGAAAATCGCCGTCTTCCGTACCGAAGAGCAGGCGGATATCGTTAGCTCCCTCCCGGTTCCGCCCGTCGCTTGGGTTACAACCGATGTTGCTTTGGCCGAACACCGTGTTCCGGACTGCCCTGTTTTTCAGCCGGACGATATTGAATCGATAGCGTGCTTTATCGAAAACCTATAACGATACGTTATCATTATGTTCGCTACTTTCTATTTGAACTTTATAGGCATTTATATTATATTTTAGGATGAGGTAAACAATAAGGGAGGAAGATTAGACATGGCTAAATACACATGGGTGGACAAAGAAACCTGTATCGCCTGTGGTGCTTGCGGCGCAACGGCACCTGACATTTACGATTACGACGATGAGGGTCTTGCTGAGGTAATCTACGATAACGACGGCAACAAAGGCGTAACTGAAATTCCGGAAGATCTGTACGATGATCTGCAGGATGCGCAAGACGGCTGCCCTACGGATTCCATTAAAGTGGCGGACGCTCCTTTCAATAAGTAAGACTTCAGAATTATAACAAGGCTTGTTCCTGATGCGGGGAACAGGCCTTTTTTCTGTTTTTCTACATTTTTTCGCCGGATGCATAGGATTATATGTTAATATAAAAATTGGTAATTTGCGAGTTGGCGTAGGGGGTAATCTATGAAAAAAGGAATGAGCGAAGCCGGGGTTACCCTTATAGGCAATGGTTTCATCGCACTGCTGTGCGTACTGCTTCTGGCGACCGGCCCGTTACAGGTGCTGTCCAATTCATTATATGATTTTAATATCAGGCAAACCATGTTGCAAGCACCGCATGAGGACATTCTCGTCATCGGGATAGATGAGCGGTCGATCAAGGAAGCCGGTCCATACCCCTGGGATCGAAGGATTTATGCGGAACTGATTTCCCGCCTGGAGGAAGCGGGAGCGAAAGTCATCGCTTTCGATATCGAGCTGTATACGGACAGCAATAACCCGGAGAGCGACAAGGCGCTGGCCGAAGAGCTTGCCAAACACCGCAATATCCTTATCCCCTCCCATGCCCATGTGGAAGGAGAGTTTCAGCGAACGACCACGGTCAAAGCGGGCGAGCTGATCAAGGCCCGGTCTGTGACGGATCCGATTCCGATGTTCAGCCGTTCGGTATACAGAACACATATCAACATGACGCTGGACAGCGATGGGGTAGTCCGCTCCCATTGGATGCAAATTGATACGCCGCAGGGAGTATACCCGACGCTGAGCCTTGCTATGGCGCAGTTGGCCGGGGTGGATGTAAGCCGGTTTCTGGATTTGCCCTTGATGGACGAACGTCCCCAATCCGAAATGCTGATCCGTTGGGAGGGCAAGGAGAACGATTTTGAAACCGTTTCTTTCATTGACGCATGGAATGGAACGGTGCCTGCCGAGACGTTCCGCGACCGTCTGGTGCTTGTGGGCTACACCGCCCCCGGGTCCGATCAAGGGATTACGCCCGTAGAGAAGCACATGCATATGGTTTACGCGCATGCCAATATGCTGAATCAGATTTTGAGGGGCCAAGTGATTACCCCGGTGCATAAGGCATTTGGGATGGCGCTGGCTTTACTTACCATGCTGCTGCTCGGCTTCAGCACCTGGAGACTGAAGGCTAATGCGGGCATCATCGCGGCGTCAGGCGTCATTCTTATGCTGTTCGGCGGCCAGTTCGCGCTGTTTGCCTTCAGCTCGCAATATTTGGATGTTATGGCTGCAGCCGTATGCGGCGTGATGACCTATCTGGGCAATCTGGCCATGAAAGCTTATTTTGAGACCAGACAAAAAAATTATATCACCAGGCAATTCGGCCGCTACCTTTCACCCGACCTGGTCAAATCCATCGCCGACAGCAAGCGGGAAATTCAGCTGGGGGGCATCAGCAAGGAGCTTTCGATCCTGTTCCTGGATGTGCGCGGATTCACTCCGCTTTCAGAGAAGCTGAAGCCGGAGGAAGTGGTCGATTGTCTCAATAGGTTGTTTAACCTGATCACCGAACGGGCGCTGCACAATCATGGCACAATTGACAAATTCATCGGCGATGCCGCGATGATCTTGTACAATGCGCCGCTCGACGTACCTGACCATCCTTATTACGCGGTCAAAACGGCCTATGAAATTCAAAAAGGAATGGAGAAGGTCAGGGCAGAAATATGTGGGAAATACGGCGTAACCCTCAGTGTCGGCATAGGGATTAACACCGGCGAAGCCGTTGTCGGCAACATCGGTTCTTACCTCCGCGTGGATTATACGGCGATCGGAGATCATGTCAACACGGCGGCACGAATCGAATCCCATACGGAGCCGAACCAGATTCTCGTATCCGAAGCGACGTATGAGCTGACCAAAGCATACTTCGAATACCGCTATGCCGGGGAAAAGCGGATGAAAGGCAAAAGCGTTCCCTTGAAGCTGTTCGAGGTGGCGGGCGTCAAAGGGGCTCCGGCTTCCGGGAAGGGCGGGATTCCTGCTTCTGCGTTAAAGAAAGGGGTTTTCAGGTGGAGAAAGCAAATCGGTTGAAAAGGAAAAAACGGGCAGCAGCGTTCATGTGGGTGATGATGTTCGCCCTGCTCTTCTCTATGCTGTCATTCGTACCGGCCCCGCCCGTTCAGGCTAAAAGCGTGCGCGCTGCAGTAGTGGTTGAGGTCAAAGGGAATGTGACTTACACCAAATCCGGGGGTTCAAAGTCGCACCGCGCCTATGTGAATTTGAGCCTGAACCGAGGCGACGCCATATCAACAGGGTCTTCTTCTTCCGTCGTCATTCGCATCGTTGACCGTGAGGATGAACTGACGATCGGTTCGAACGCGGAAGTGTATATCGCGGATTTGCTGGAGGAGAACGGCGGCAAAAAGTCCAAAGTGAAAGCATGGGCCGGTTCGTTATGGGCAAAGGTGAAATCGCTGGTGAGCCCGGAGGATGAGTTCGAGGTGGAGACGCCTACGGCCGTCATGGGTGTTCGGGGGACGCAATTTATGACGCTTGTCGATCCGGTTACCGGCAGAACGACCATGTACGTGGCGGCGGGTATCGTAGAGGCGACGTCGACGCTTTCCACCGGTTCGGAAGGCCATCCGTCGGGATCTGCTGCCGTATACCCGGCGCAGCAAATCGACATGGATTTGCGGGCGCAGGCCGAGGATTTAAGGATTCTGGTATATTATGCGGAACCCAAAGCCATCGTCGAGTCTGCATCGCCGCGAGTGCTGGAAGCATTCCTGACCGCCATACCGGAGATTCAGGCGGAGAATGAAGGAATAAAAAACCGGATGCAGGAACAATTCAATCAAGGCATCCGGCAGCCGGATGACCGGTCGATTCTGAGGTACCTTACGCAGGATGAATTGGACAACGTCTTGCGCAACTTCGACGCTCTCGTGACGGAGCTGGTTCAAGAGGCCGTGAGAGCAAACAAGCTGGATCCGCGAAAGGTAGATGAAGTGAATGCCCGGATTACGGATCCGGGCAAGAGAATCGACTTGACGCAGCCCCCGGCAGTCGACAGGACGGCAGGGCTGGACCCGGCCATTGAAAGGCTGAAGCAGGTCAACAGGAATACGGAAGCAAGCCCTGCAAGACTGGAACGGCTCCGGATGGAGCAGGCTATGCGGAAGCTGGGGCCTTATTTGGCGGAGCTGGCAGGCGAAAGGAACAGGTTGGCGGAGGAGAACCGAAAGACGGAGGACGCTGCCAATCAGAGAGCCTCGGAAGCCTTGATGAATCAATTGTCCGATTCGGAACGTCGGAAGTTCTTGGAGAATCGACTCAAGCTCGGGGAGCAGATGAATTCCAATACCCCGGCACCGCTAGCCGGCGGCGGAGAACCTGCCGTACAAGTGCCGGGTCCTGTTAAGCCGGCCGTAACGGTCAAGCAGCATGGATCGCCTGTAAACGGCTTTATTCATCTTGATCTGGAAATGCGGCATTTTACGGACAAGGAGCCGTTCTACGCCGTGGAGGCTCACCTCGTCTACAAACAGAGCGAATTGAACTATAGGCAAACAGCGAAATTTACGAATGCGGCCGGTGCTGTATTCAAGGACCGGCAAGCTGCAGAGACATTGACCCAGCACAAGGGAGAGACGCAAAATGAGCTGATATACGCAGCATCGCAATATGAAACCGGTCCAGATCAGCCTGTGGATCACATCCGGTTGAACGGATCCGGACTGTTGGCGCGCATTCCGCTGCAAGTGTTGGATTCGGCCGCCAATACGGCGAATGTCGAGCTGGTATACGTGAAGGTCGTCGATAAAGAAGGCAGGACCGTTTACGAGCTGACAAGCCCGCAATCGATCACGGTTATAACGAGGTAAAGGTTTGTGCGTACGGAAGGAGAAACCAATGAATAAAGCTGTACTACGGGCCGCTTTAGCCGTCCTGGCTTCCGTCATGATCGGCGGTCAGGGCGCCTTAGCCGCCTCTTGGGAAACGGATAGTCTCCGGGGCCCGGAGCAGCAGATCATGGTCAATGTCACCAGTCAGGCAGGCTCCGGGGATATGGGCAGCATGAACGGGGCGGAGAAGAATGCGACGTTTCGTATTCCGTCCCGGCTTACCGTGCTGCCGGACAGCACGGTACTGATTTCGGATTCAAGGAATCATATGATTCGCATGCTGGCTCAAGGACGGGTTGGCACCTACGCGGGCATCCTGTATGAAATGGACGGTAAAGGGTTTCCGGTCGGAGGTCTTTTGGACGGACCGGGCGACATGGCTCTATTCCAGGAGCCGCACGGGATGGCCGTAGATGCCGGAGGCAATGTCTATGTAGCCGATGCGGGGAATCACGCGATCCGGAAAATCGACGCTTCCGGCAGAGTCTCTACCGTAGCCGGAAACGGTTTGATCGGATTAAAGGACGGCAGGGGAAAAGACGCCTCCTTCTACCGCCCGACGGATGTGGTTGCCGCGCCTGACGGAACGCTGTATGTAGCGGATACGCTCAATCATGTCATCCGCCGCATTACTCCGTCCGGTGAGGTAAAGACGCTGAATGCCCCTTCAACCCGGGCCGTGGAAGTGTCTCCGGGCCAGGCTTCACCGGCCGGCGATTACGCCGACGGCGACTTGAAACAGGCGAAATTTAACGAGCCGGGCGGGCTCGTGATGGACGACAAAGGCAATTTATATGTCAGCGACTCGGGCAATCAACGCATTCGCTATATCGATTTGCAGGCGGGTACGGTAACCACCGTAGCCGGAGGAGGGACCGCCTCCGCGACCAAAGACTTGTATGCTCCGGGGGATTATGCGGACGGAGAAGCGGGCCATGCCAGATTCAACTTCCCGCTCGGCCTGGCACGGACAAGGGAAGGCGGGCTGATTATTGCGGACAGTCAAAACCACGCGGTTCGTTATTTATGGAACGGCCGGGTTACTACGCTTGCAGGCGTACCAGGCAGCACCACGGGCGAGCTGGACGGCATTGAAGGACACGCGCGGATGCATAGGCCTACCGGTGTAGCCGTACAAGCTGACGGCAGCATTCTGGTGGCGGATGCCTATAACAACAAGCTGCGTCAAATTCGTTTGTACAGCCTTCCGGCGGATTTGCCCAAGGACAACAACGTCAAGGTCGTAGTAGACGATCAATGGATTCCATTCGAAGTCCATCCGGATTTGACAAACGGCCGCACGATGGTACCGGTCCGCACCCTGGCGGAAGCGCTTGGCTATGAAGTGACGTTCGACGCCGGGACCCGCACCGTACGGCTCAGCAAGGACGGTACAATCATTGAAATGGGCATGGACAGGAATGGATTAAAGCGGACGGCAAAAGGCAGGGAATGGAGCTCGGAAACGGATGCGGCGCCTTATATCAAGCAGGACCGCATGTTCGTTCCTATACGTTTCGTTGCAGAAGCAATCGGCCTGGACGTCCAATGGGATAACGCTTCCCGTACGGCCATCCTCCGTCATAAGACCATCGACACTGCGCGTTAAACGTTCAAAGCCGGGAAGAGGGCTATCTTCCGACTTTCAATGAAATTCGCCTTCCCGGCCGATCGTTCGGCCTGCGGAAGGCGTTTTTGTTCCCCATACTCTCAAAAACCGCACGGCAAACGCCGATAATTTAGTGGACGAGGCGGAAAGAGGGGAATGCTCTTGAAATCGAAGGATCCAAAAGATCAGCTTCAACTCTTTTTTAAGCAGGACCCGCAGTATTTAAAAACATATGTCAAAGAGCATCCGAACAATAAGATGGCGTGGTACTTGCTTGGACGCGAATACGAAGCGCAGGGCAAACAAGGCAAGGCGCTGTATTGTTACGCCCAGGCAGGCGAAATATACGAGGCTTATGAGAATCAGAAGGTCAGTCTGCCCCCCGAGGCATTGGAGCAGATCCGGGGTTGGGGCTCGACCCGCAAGCGCCGCCGCCGTATGGGCCGTCTCCGATTAGGCTTGGCGCTCCTGATGTTGGCGGCTGCGGTATTATTCGCGCCAGGCGCTCCTTCATTGCCTGTACACGTAACGGAGAAGGAAGTGCCGCTCCCGGAAGGCGTAACCCCCGCACAGCTGCAGGAGACAAAAGTCTATTATATCACCGGAGGGAAGACCCAGGAAAGGATCGGAGCCGCTTTACAGAGCATGCTGCTGGAGGAGAGAATCAGCAGCTTCGCGATTTTGGCCAGGGGGATTCCGATGGGACAAACCTCGTGGATCAGCTGGCTGAGAAAGCCGGAGGTGCTGCTTTCCGTCGAAGCGAAGCAGGATGCTTCGCAGCAGCAAATCAATTACCATGATGCCGAGAGCTGCGGCTGTCAGCCGGCCGATCCTGGCAAGGCGGAGCAGATCGTAGCCGCATGGATGTCCAAACAGGAGCAGGAGCTCGTGCTGAAATCAGCCATAGCGTATTATACCAAAGCGAATGGCCGGGCACCGGAGCAGTTGACGGAATTAACCGCGCCTTATCCCGGTAATGTGCTGCCCGGCGTTACCGCGGACATGCAGGAGCTGTTCGACCGGCAGAAAGATGAAATCGCTGCCGAAACGGCCGAATGGGTAAAGCAAAACGGGTCGCCAAAAGCGTCAGAGGCCATGCCGGGCGCGGAAGGCTTGACGAAACCGATGAAGGAGCCGCTGCGGATTGTGGTCGACAAGTCCGCCCACCGTTTGGCTCTAGTCAGCGGCAATCTGATCGTGCGCAGCTACGCCGTCGGGCTGGGAGGCGACCGCACGCCCGAAGGGACCTTTGCGATCACGGAAAAGGTCCGCAACCCGAACGGGAAGTCGAACGGCGAGTTCGGCAGCCGGGGCATGACGCTTTCGGATACCCTTTACGCCATTCACGGAACGAACCGGCCGTCGAGCATCGGCAAGGACGAGTCCCTGGGCTGTATCCGGATGCGCAAGGAGGATGTGGAAGAACTGTTCGACATGACGCCGCTCGGTACACCGGTAACGATCGGCAGAGGGCTGCTGCCGGCGGAAGAATCACGCAGCGGGAGCCCGTTCAGGCTGCCGCTGCAGACCGGGGAAACGAACCCGGGGAAAGTGTACCGATGGCTGAACTGAAAGGTCTGCTTGGCCGGACAGAGGCTTCGGGCTTCCCTGGAGGATGGCTAGCTGCCGAGGATGAGGAGTACGGCCATGATGATGACAATCGCTGCAAATATGGAGCTGATCCAGATGATCAGCTTTTTGTTCGGCTGCTCCTTCGCTTTGCGCTGCAAATAGGAGGAGTTTTTTTTCTTTGGCATGACAATCGGCCCTTCCGAAAGAGTGAGTTTAAACATAATATTAACATAATGCAGCCGGATTGGCAGGGGGATTTTGCAGCTTGTCCTCTTTATTTTTGTCCCGCAAAACGATACACTGTCAAAAGAGAGTAAAAGACGAGAGAACGTGCGGGGAGAGGACAGAAGTATGCTTTACAAAAAAATCGCCAAACCGGTTCTATTTGGGATGGACCCGGAAAAAGCGCATCATGTTATCATTGACGGAATGCATACGGTCGGTAAGCTGCCAGGGGGGCGAATGCTGCTCCGTTGGGTATGGGGGGTTCGGCCGGCTCCTGAGCTGGAGATGCAGCTTTGGGGAATTACGTTTGCCAATCCTGTCGGATTAGCAGCGGGACTGGATAAGAATGCGAAGGCGGTCCCCGCATTTTCAAACATCGGCTTCGGGTTTATGGAGGTTGGAACGGTAACGCCCAAGCCCCAGGCGGGCAATGAGCTGCCCCGCTTGTTCAGACTGCCGGAAGACGCTGCGCTGATCAACCGAATGGGCTTTAATAATGTAGGCATTGAAGGAATGAAGCGTAATTTGCGGAATCAGGGGAAGCGAACGATCCCGCTGGCGATTAATATCGGCAAAAATAAATCGACGCCAAACGAGCAGGCGGAGGAAGATTACCGTGCATGCATCCAGGCGCTGTATGGTTACGGCGACTTTTTCGTTGTGAATATCAGCTCTCCGAATACGCCGGATTTGCGCAATCTTCAGCATGGAGACGACTTGTCCAGGCTGCTTGCCGCCGTGAAGGACGAGGTACGCAAGCAGCATGCGCGCTTTGGCGGAAGGGAAAAGCCCGTGCTGGTGAAAATCGCTCCGGACCTGCAGCCGCAAGAAGTGGAATATATGGTGGATACGATCTTGCGGAGCAATATTTCCGGCATCATCGTCTCGAACACGACCATCTCCCGCGACGGGCTGCAGAGTGCGCACCGCAGCGAGGCCGGGGGATTGAGCGGCCGTCCGCTCACTAAGCGATCCACGCAGCTCATTCGCGCTGTTTACAAAGCAACACGCGGGCAGCTTCCGATTATCGGTTCGGGGGGGATTTTCTCCGCGGAAGACGCCTATGAAAAAATACGGGCCGGGGCCAGTCTGGTTGAAGTCTATACGGGATTGATCTATGAAGGTCCTGCTCTTATCGGACGCATTAACGAGGGACTTCGGGCTTTACTTCGAAAGGACGGTTTCAAGCATATTTCCGAAGCGATCGGTTCAGAGCATCGAGGCTAGGAGAATGGAGGAGTAGCGATTGGACGGACGCGATTGGAAAAAATTCCTTATGCCCTATGAACAAGCGGTTGAGGAATTGAAAGTAAAGTTCAAAACCATGCGCGCAGAACTGAAAATCTGGGAGGAATATTCTCCGGTTGAATTCGTCACGGGCCGGGTCAAACGGATTTCGAGCATTCTGGAAAAATCCAAGCGGCTCAATGTGCCTATGGAAAAGCTGGAGACAGGTATCGAGGATATTGCCGGGATCCGGATCATGTGCCAATTCGTCGAGGACATTGAACGGCTGGCCGAACTGATCCGCAAACGCGAGGATATGAAGCTGATCTACGAGAAGGATTACATTCTCAATAAAAAGCCAAGCGGCTACCGCAGCTACCATATGATCGTAGAATACCCGGTACAAACGGCGCTCGGCATGAAGCGGGTATTGGCCGAAATCCAGCTCCGCACGCTGGCGATGAATTTTTGGGCTACGATTGAGCATTCGTTGAACTATAAATATCGGGAAAGCCTGCCGGAGAAGGTGCTGAACCGGCTCAGCAAGGCGGCGGAAGCGGCGTTTCTGCTCGACCAGGAAATGAGCAACATCCGCGAAGAAATTATGGAAGCTCAGAAGCTGTTCGAGGATAAATCGAACATCGTCAACCGGGTTCTAAACGGCATTCAGGAGCTGTATTTTTACCACCGGGTTCGCGAGGCGGCGCAGTTTCAGCTGCGCTTCAACGAGCTTTGGGATACGGATGACGTCTGGCATTTGAAGCGTCTTTCCAGCGAAATCGAAGATGCCATCATCCGGGCCAAAAAAGGTTCTACACCGTAAACCGGCTCCGGGTAAAATGGGGGAGGGTTGCCCTTTGAATACCTATGATCATCTGTATGTACAGTTTGTATACTATTTTAATGAAGCAAGGGATTACTTCGAATGTCACGAGGTGATGGAGGAATTGTGGCTGGAAGAAGGCCGAAATCCTCTTTATCAAGGCCTGCTGCAGGTAGCGGTAGGCCTTTACCATTATAGGAACGGGAATGTGAACGGGGCGATAAAGCTGTTTACCGCTGCGATAGAAAAGCTGGAGGGATATCCGGGCGATCGTCTCGGGATCGATCTGCACCGGCTTCGCGAGGACAGCAAAACGTATCTGGCTAAGCTTCTTCGTTTGGAGGAAGAACCGTTTGCTTTTTACGATTTGGATATTCGGGTCACGGATCCGCAGCTGGAAGCGCTGGTGGAAGAGCTTCGCCTGCATCCGCCGGAGGCTCATGAAGAGGATGCGCCGTGAAGGCTCCGGGATCATAGGGACAACCGGCTGAAAAAAGCAGAGGAGCCGCTGTCCTCTGCTTCTATGTGAAGGGCTATTGTTTATGTTTGGCGATAAAGCTGCGGAACGTATCGGCGGTTTGTTCGCCTTCCAGACGTTCTACTTCTTTGCCGTCTTTATAATATACGAAAGTAGGCGTGAATTTAATATTATACCGCTGCCAGGCGTCACGGTATTCCTCCAGGTTAAATTGTTTGACATCCACGTTCAGTTCTTTGGCGACAGGCATCAGCACCGGAGTCGTCGCTTTGCAGTGGGAGCAGGTGGATGCAAAATAGTAGAGGAAAAAATCTTCCTGTGCGGCGATTTTCTTGTCCAGTGCGTCAGGTAAAATAATGTTCTGGTAGTTAGGATCGTCAAGCAGCTTCAGCGTTTCGGGCTGAAGCTTGCTCGGGTCAATGCCGTATACATTATCGGCATACTTGCCGTATTTGGCTTGATTGGCCTGCTGATTTACAAAATAAAGCGCGCCGAAGAGAACGACGATGATGGATAAATAAATGCCAAGCTTTTTCATAGTGCTCCTCTTTTCTTCTTAGTGGTGTAACGTTCTTTCAAAATATTCGTTACTTACTCTTTCGTTTCCTTCTACGATTGTACCCTAAAAATGAAGGAATTTCGAACTTGCAGATGACATGAGCGGTTGAAGCGGATGCGGGGATCCGCTCGTTGCGGAGCCGGACGATAATAAGTACAATTGGACTAATGCCTGTAGAACAATTAAAGTGAGTTGAGAACTGATGACGGTGCTGATGCTGCCTGAAGCATTTTTGGATAAAATGGAACGTTTGCTGGGGGCGGAGTCTGCGGATTTTCTGGCTTCCTACCATAAGGAGCGGCTGTACGGGCTGCGTGTCAATTCATTGAAGCTCAAGCCGTCCCGGTTTCAGGAGCTGACGAATTTCCGGCTGGAGCCGGTGCCCTGGACGGAAACCGGGTTCTATTACCGTGAAGAGGATCGTCCGGGGAAGCATCCGCATTACCATGCCGGACTATACTACATCCAGGAGCCAAGCGCTATGGCGCCTGCGGAGCTGCTCGACGTACGTCCCGGCGACCGGGTGCTTGATTTGTGCGCCGCGCCCGGGGGCAAAACCACCCAGCTCGCCGGGAAGCTGCAGGGGACCGGCGTGCTGGTCGCCAATGACGTGCATCCGGACCGGGTCAAGGCGCTGGTGAAAAATATCGAGCTCAGCGGAGTTCGAAACGCGGTTGTGCTCAATGAAAATCCGGACAAGCTGGTGGAGCCTTTCGCCGGATATTTCGATAAAATCCTGGTCGATGCCCCCTGCTCGGGGGAGGGGATGTTCCGCAAGGAAGAGGACATGGCGAAAGCCTGGCGTCCGGATTGGCCCGGGAAGTACGCTGCGATACAGCGGATCTTGCTGCGGCAGGCGGCTCGTATGCTGCGTTCCGGCGGCCGGCTGGTGTATTCGACCTGCACGTTCTCGCCGGAGGAGAATGAAGCGATCATCGCGGAGTTTCTTGAAGCGCATCCTTTATTCGAGGTGGAGCCGATTCCGGAACGCAGCGGCTGGATGCCGGGACGTCCTGACTGGCTGGGCGAACAAGGCGGCCGCGCGGCCGAGGTTGCCGGCACGGCAAAGCTGTGGCCCCATCGCCTTGCGGGCGAAGGCCACTTTGTCGCGGTGCTGCGCCATCGCGGGCAGGCTGCGCCGGAGGAGGCGGGCGCGCGGCCCGTCGTGACGCAGGCCGCCGCTAAGGCGCCACGCCGGGAAGGCAAGCGGCCCGCGAAGGCCGCGGCGGCCGACCCGCGCGAGGCGCTTGCGCGCTTTGCGGCGGAGCAGCTGGCGGCGGCGCCGTACGACGCCGCGGGCCTTGTGTGCCGCGGCGAGCATGTGTACGCCGCGCCAATGGGGCTGCCGCCGCTGGACGGAGTCCGGGTCATCCGGCCCGGCTGGTACCTCGGCAGCGCTGCGGGCCAGCGCTTTGTGCCGTCGCACGCGCTGGCGATGGGGCTGCGCGCGGAGGAGGCGCTGCGTACGGTGACCTTCACGGCCGACGATCCGCGGGCCGTGCGCTACTTGAAGGGCGAGACGCTGATGCACGCCCCCGACGAGCTGCGTACGGCCGGAGAAGGTGTGCCGGCCAAGGGCTACTGCCTCGTCTGCATCGACGGTTTTCCCGTCGGCTGGGCCAAATGGCAGGACGGCCTGCTCAAGAACGAATATCCTCCCGGCTGGAGGTGGACATAGAGATGAAAGCAACGCTTCGTTTAGACAAGCTTCTCGCTCATACGGGCTTCGGTACGCGCAGCGAGATCAAACAGCTGGTAAAACGCGGAGCCGTCAGCGTGAATGGCAGGACGGTCAAAGACAGCGGGCAGCAGGTGCATCCGGAGCGCGATGAAATCCATGTGGACGGAGAGCCGGTCGTGTACCGGGAATTCGTTTACCTGATGCTGAACAAGCCGCAGGGTGTTGTTTCGGCCACGGAAGACACCCGGGACCGTACTGTTCTGGATCTGATCGATAGTAGGTACGCCCATTTTGATTTGTTTCCCGTCGGACGGCTGGATAAAGATACGGAAGGGCTGCTGCTGCTGACCAATGACGGCAAGCTGGCTCATCAATTGCTGTCTCCCCGCAAGCATGTGCCCAAAACGTATTATGCCGAGGTAGAGGGAGCCGTAGACGAAAGCGATAAGGCTGCGTTTGCCCGCGGCGTCACGTTGGATGACGGGTACGTCACGATGCCGGCGGAGCTTGTCATTCTGCACAGGGGAAACCCGGCGCAATCCGAGCTGTCCCGTATTGAGCTCACCATTATGGAAGGGAAGTTTCATCAGGTAAAACGCATGTTCCAATCGGTTGGAAAACGCATCGTTTTTCTCAAACGGATCGCCATGGGACCGCTGAAGCTTGACCCGAATCTTCCTGCAGGGAAGTACCGGGAGTTGACGGAAAAAGAACGGCTGTCTTTAAAGGAGCATGGCGAATATCATAAGAGCTAGAGAAGGAAGTGGGCAGGAAATGCAATACCAATTAATTGCGCTTGATGTGGACGGAACGCTGTTGAACGACAATTACGAGCTGACAGAGCGTACGGTATCCACACTCCGGCGGGTTCATGAGGCGGGGAGCCGTATCGTGCTGTGTACCGGGAGAGCGCCGGAAAGCTCGGTTCCGATTATGGAGCAAATGGGATTTGAGGGGGTGCTGATTGCGCATAACGGGGCCGCTACGGTCGAGACGCCGGGCTCCCGGCTGCTGCATGAATTTTCTTTTCCGATCGGGCATATTGCGGGGCTTGTCCAATACTGCCGCGCGGAGCATGTGCATTTTGACTTGAACACCTCATGGAAAATGTATGTGGAACACGTAGGCGAAGCGGAAGCGGCGATGTACGAAAAATATATGGCGGTTCCGGAACGGGTCGATGATGTGCTTGCCTTGACGGTACCTATCGTGAAATTTACGATGTTCGGTTCGCAGGAAGCGATGGATCGGGTAGAACGGCAATTGGCTTCATTCGACCTGCCGTCCTCGCTTCAAGCGATCCGGAGCGGAGCGCATTTTATCGACGTCATGCTCAAATCCGTATCCAAGGGACGTGCGCTGAGCAACCTTTCCGGGATGTGGGGGATTGAACCGTCCTCTATTCTGGCCATGGGCAATTATTATAACGATATCGACATGCTCCGCTTTGCCGGGCTTGGCATAGCCATGGGCAATTCTCCGGAGGAGGTCAAGCTGGCTGCGGATGAGGTTGCACTTTCAAATAATGAGGAAGGCGTGGCAGAAGCGCTTATGCGTCATGTGTGCCCGGAGTTGGCGGGCCAATAAGCGTATGTATGAGCTGCCGCGGCCGGCAAAAGAAGGCTTGGAGAATGCTCCGGCCTTCTTTTTGCCGGCAAGCTCTTTCATGGATTACCGCAGCAAATCAATAAATGCCTGCCCTAAGCAAGACCACCAGCAGAATAAACAAAACCAGAATGACACCCGTCGATGTGAAATAACCGTGAGAATGAGACATGGAAATACCTCCTTAACGTGATTGTTTTCATCCAATGCCGCATTGAAATCTTTTATAGGGCAACTGTCTGCTATAGGATATGACATATGACCGTATTGGTTTGGGCGGATGACCCGGGGCGCATAAATTTTGGCCGGGAGAGGACATGCTAATCGTGTAACCATACTGTGCCAGCTTGGAGGGGACCCGAATGAATCATGTCATGCTTAGACCGGATTTGAAAACGGCCGGCGGAGAGGTTTGCGACATTTTGTACAAAAATCGTTTTGTTGGAACGCTGGCGTTAGTCTACCGGGAATCCGACCGAATCGCGGGCACGCTCCAGTTGGAGAAAGAAGTGTTGTCCGAGACCGAAAAAGACGAGGTATCCGATCACGTGCACACTTATGTCTGGGCGCTTGTGGACGCTTTGCGTGCACGTGATTGCGAAGTAATGGTCACTTACAGCAGTTATGATCACGTCATTGCGACAGAAGACGCGCCATCGCCGCAAAACCGCAGTTCCGATGCGGAGGAGGTGCCGGAATACGGTCCCGATTGGGTGGACTACAGTACACGCCTGGAGGATGAGAATCCGGACGAACGGGAAGAGTATACGATGGCCGATTATGAAATGGTCGTTGTTGGTGAGGACGACGATTCGATTGAGTATCATATTTATGACCATGAGGACGATCTGGTAGCTGAAGTTTTCCTCACCATAGAAGACCGTATCGTGACAGGAACGGTCGATTGGCTGTTCGAGCCGTCGGGAAAAGAGCTGAATACCATCGCCGATTTGATCATTCTTGATTTTAACGAGGATGAAGTGGACGGCTTTGTCATTCATATGCAGCACCTCGATGAACTCATCGAAACCATCGAACTGACGCATGAGGATCTGCTGCCGAAAGATGATGCAGACGATGATCCGGACGTTTATTCAAGCCCTTTGCGGAATGAGTATACGATTGTCCTGGCACGCGATGACGGGGGTGTGCTTACGTATGAGATCTATCAGCAATCTCGCGGCGGCTTGCCGATCGGGACGGCTACGGTGGATATCAGTCAGCGGCAGCTTACGGGCTTTATCGATTTCCGGGAGCCGGGAAGCACGGACGATCGCGAGCTGATCGCTACCTTATTGATGGAAGAGCTGGATAAAGAGAAGGACTATGATACCATAAATCTGACGATGATGCACAAAAACCGGCTGATCGAAGAAGTATTGTTCGAGACGGAGCACGTGCATTAATGAGAAAGGCTGTTCCGCAAGATGAGCTCATCCAGCGGGACAGCCTTCATTATATTACCGGCAAGACGCCGATCGCTTGCCTTTAGCGCCTGAGCCCTTTGGGGTAGTGATTCTTAAGCTGGTGCCCCGTTTGCTTGCCCCAGCCGAGGGGGTAACCGTCAACGGTAACCAGGGTCCAGCCGCTGCCTGCCGCGGGACGTTCGATGACTTCTCCTTGAAGATAGCGCTGTACTTGCGAACTGTCCGCTGCGAAGTCCGCCGCATGGCTGACAGTCAAAGCCGAGGGCAGGGCAAGAGCGAGGGCATGGGCAGGCTCAAGCCGTCCCTTCTTCACTTCCCCAAGATGCAGACCCGGTCGCAGCACCTTCATGCCCTGTAGCCATGCGCCGTCAAACGGGCAGTCCATCACGGTCGGCAGCCAGTACAGCTGCCCGCCGAAGAGCAGCGGTTCACCCGGCGGAAGCTCGAAACGGCCGGGGCTCAATGCCTCCGCGGCGAAGTCTTTAAACAGCCGCATGGCGTCCTCTTCGGGACGCTGTTTTCGCCCGCCCCGTTGTGCCCTTTTGCGAGATTGGGAGGCTGCCGCCGTTAGGCTCCCCGATGCTTCCGAGAGCTGCAGGACGGCTACAAAGTGACCTTCCCCGGCCTCAAGATGCGGCCAAATGCGCTCCATCCGCTCGAGCTGAAGCTTCGGGTACCGCTGCAGCAGCGCTTCGACCGTCCGTTCATTCTCCAGCTCATTGAATGTGCAGGTGGAATAGGCCAGCCGTCCGCCCGGCTTCAGCATCGTGACGGCGGCATCCAGGATGTCCTTCTGCCGCGCCGCGCACATCTCCACATGTTCAGGCGACCATTCCTTGATCGTGTCCGGATCCTTCCGGAACATGCCTTCGCCGGAGCAGGGGGCGTCCACCATGATTTTATCGAAAAAGCGGGGAAACCGTTCGGCCAGCTGTCGAGGCGCCGCGCTGACCACAACGGCGTTAGGCACCCCCATCCGTTCGATGTTTTCCGACAAGATTTTGGCCCGCGCAGGATGGATTTCATTCGAAATCAGGAGCCCCCGGCCCGCAAGCTTGCCGGCAATCTGTGTCGACTTGCCTCCCGGAGCGGCGGCAAGATCCAATACGATCTCACCGGGACGCGGATCCAGCAGCTCGACGGCGGACATGGCCGAAGGCTCTTGTATGTAATACACGCCGGCCGCATGGTAAGGATGCTTTCCCGGCTTTGTTTCCTCCCGGTAATAAAATCCGGTGTCGCACCAGGGCACCGATTCAAGACCGAACATCTTTACCAGCGGCTCTAAGGCGAGTCCGTTACTCCTGCTGATTTTGCCCGGGTTCAAACGCAATCCCAGGACCCGGGGAAAAGTATAGCTCAAGAGGAACGCTTCCGCGCCGTCGCCGAGCTGCCGTTTCATTTGTTCGATAAATGCTTCGGGTAATTGCATCATAGGATGCGTTTCTCTCCTTTGTCTGCAAACTATTCTTCATTATACAAGCTTCGCCATATTGTGAGAAGTCTACCCCGCGTGATATAATAGTTCGTTGATTCAGTAAGGTTGTCGCCAAGATTCTATACCCGTATCTGAATCACCTTGACTGACGCTCCGTCCCGAGGGGCCGGCATCGCGTTTATCCTTGGGTAAAGAGGTGAATGACCAATGGAATACGAAATCCCCAAAAAAGTGCAAACGTTAGGGGAAGACATACAGAAGAGCCAGCTCAAGTATCATGACAGAGAAGTGCTCGTATCGAAGGAATTTACATTTGACAGCGCGCACCATCTGCATTGTTATGAGGGCAAGTGCAAAAGCCTCCACGGGCATACGTATAAGCTCCAGGTGATCATGCGGGGCAAGGTGGACGAGCGGGGCATTACGATTGATTTTGCCGACATCAAACGAATAGCGAAAGCCCGCATCCTCGACAGGCTGGATCACCGTTATTTGAATGAAGTCCTGCCGCCGATGAACACCACGGCCGAAAACATGGTCGTCTGGATGTATGAGCAGCTGCGGGACGCTTTGGCAAGCGAAGGGCTGTACCCTGCGGTGCGGGTAGAGGAAGTCCGTTTATGGGAGACACCTACCAGCTACGCTTCGGTGACGGCTAGGTTGATGGGAGATGAACTCTCTTGAGTCAAGCTGCCGAACGTGTAGACATAAACGAGATTAAACTGCCCATGGTTGAAATTTTCGAGACGGTGGAGGGAGAAGGGTCGCGAGCGGGCTTCCCGACGGTATTTATACGTTTGTTCGGATGCAACCTGCGCTGCACCTGGTGTGATACCAAATACAGCTATCCGCCAGCGGAAGCGGAATTCGTGATGACCATAGGCGATATCGTGGCGGAGGCAAGCCGTTATTCATCAAAGCATGTGTGTCTGACGGGCGGCGAGCCGCTGCTCTACGGGGACAGATCGACGGCTCTGATTGAAGCCCTGGCTGCCACCGGGAGATATACGGATCTGCATATCGAGACCAACGGAGCCATTGACCTTACCCCGTACCTGGAAAGGATCAAATCTCCGATTGTAAGGTATATTATGGATTACAAGCTGCCCGATTCCGGTGAAGAGGACAAAATGATTACAGCGAACCTGTCCAAGCTGCGTCCCCAGGACGAGCTGAAATTCGTGATCGGCAGCGACCGCGATTTTCTGGCGGCCAAAACGGTGCTCGAAACGTTCCCGACGGCTGCGCTGCCGCTGTTCAGTCCTGTATGGGAAACGATGCCCCCTGACAAGCTGGTCCGTCTCATGCTGGAACACGGGTTGTCCCAGGTCAAGCTGAATATGCAGATGCACAAAATCATTTGGGACCCGGCGATGCGCGGCGTATGAGTGCGGCCGGGCTTTTCGGTTTGAAGGACCAACCAACGATACGAGAGTAAAGGCAGGGATAGTATTGCATATGAAAAAGGCAGTCGTCATTTTAAGCGGCGGTTTGGACAGTACAACGTGCATGGGAATTGCACAAGAGGCCGGTTACGAACTGTATCCGATTACCTTCGATTACGGGCAGCGTCAAAGAAGAGAAATTGAGAACGCCCGGCAGGTGGCCGAATTTTACGGCGTGTCGGACAGGCATCGGGTGATTTCGCTCGGATTCCTTAAAGAATTCGGCGGCAGCGCGCTGACCGATGAATCGATCGAGGTGCCGCCGGCCGGGGAAAGTGGCGCGGTAGACTCCGAGATTCCGATTACTTATGTACCGGGGCGCAATCTGCTGTTCCTTTCGATCGCCACGTCTTATGCCGAGGTGAGCGGAGCAGAAGCGATCTATATCGGTGTCAATGCCCTAGATTACAGCGGCTATCCAGACTGCCGTCCGGAGTTTATCCGCAAGGTGCAGGAGGTCATGGCTCTTGCTACCCGCGTAGGTGTTGAAGGGGGGCCGATCCGGATTGAGACGCCGCTGATCCAATGGACCAAAGCGGAGATTATCCGGGAAGGGATGCGGCTTGGCGTGCCGTATCAGCTTACGACCTCTTGCTATAACGGGCAGGAGGAGGCCTGCGGCGTATGCGACAGCTGCCGTCTCCGGCTGAAAGGCTTTGCCGATGCGCAAGCAACGGATCCTGTTCCGTATCGGACCGGAAAGGAATAAAAAATCCGGCACTCCAGGTTCAAATGAGCCTCAAGTGCCGGATTTTTTTGCGTTAATGCTTCAATTCCTTTTCGATCTTTTCGATCAGTTGTTCCGAACTGGCGGCTTCCATATATTCCGATTCGTAACCGAACCATTTCTTAGGGCGGTTAACAATGACAAACGGGTTAAGCTTGCATCGTTCGCAGTGGTCCAGACAGCCTCTTACTTTTTGGATAAGATGAGGATGGTTATCTTCCATATGTTCATAGGTTTGTGTATTCTTCAGCCGCAGATTATTGCTGCAATATTCTAAAAAGACGGATCTCAATGACAGCACATCCTTATCCGGGAATCAGCTTAGAGTACTTCACGACGGTTGTAATTATATCGATGTACCCGAGCCTCGTCAACAAAAGGGGGATGTGATGCCGAATATCGCCATCGGAATTTATTTTTCGTGATCATATGTAAACGTGGTTCCAACCTCCGGATCGTGCTCCGGAGAGTGCCGTTCCTGGCCTTGCAGCTTTTTTTGTTTCCAGAAGAGGACGGTAAGCATCCGTTCAATCCATTCCTTATCCGTAGGGGTAAGCTCAATGCCGTCAAAAACAAGATCATTCTCGCGAAGAAACCTCCGCAAGTTAATGTGGGTCTTTTTATAGTTGCGGTTTTCATGCTCTACGGATGATTTGTCCAGGTAGCCGGCGATCTGCATCAGCTCGGTGTAAGGGATATTCAGCCCTTCCGACAGCTTCATCAGCACGTCGGGTGAGGGAACGCCGCGGTTCCCGTTCTCCAATTGGGAGATGTAGGCCGCCGAGACGCCGGACCGGTCCGCCAGCTCGCGTATCGTGAACCCTTTCATTTTGCGCATATCTTTTAACTGATCATAGAAATCCATAGGCAACCTCTCATTAAAAGGATAAAAAACGAACGGGTAAACAAAGGTTAACAATATTATAATATCAGTATACAATAGCAAATACAATGTCGGACCAACGAATCATTGGCCGATGGATGATATTCAAGTTTTTTTGCGAAATTTCGTAACTTTCTGTAGAGTTTTGGATACAAATTGTATATAATTGTCGTATAAGTCAAAAAGGAGTCGGGCATTATGTACTATTGTATTTTATGCGAAGAGATCCATACGTTGAAATATTCCGAATGTGAAACCGTTTTTTCATCCGGATTCCATTACTATAATCTTACCCTTTACAATGCAGGCATGTGCCAGTGTGAGTACTGCCATCTGGAAGAGGAGCATTCGGCTTCAGCCTAAGGCCGGTTGACATCTCGTCGGGATCTCCTGAACCGGCTTTACAGCGGCCGGCCGTTTGGCCTGCGGCAAAAGGTTCTCCCGATCTTGGTTGCAACGCGATATTCCTGCCTAAGGACCGTTTTCGGTGAAAAAAGACCAAGGGACCCTTACGGGTCCCGAAGTTTTAGTTTGGTAAGAGACTCAGATGTCGGAATTCCTTGTAATCCATCGAATTTCTCAGCACCCCGATGATCTGCACGGATCATGCCCCATCCCCCATTAAACCATCTACGGACCAATTCATTTGACCCACGGAGATCTCGTCGTATTTGAAACGAGTGCATTGAGGACGAGTGGATAAACAATGACGAAGCGGTCGAGGACTCGCCCGCCGCTTCAAAAGAACGCGCAGCAGTTTCAGCAACGGATGCTATAAGGAAACCCCGTAGAGTCTACCGGCTGCTGCAAACCTTTTTTTCATTTTATGACCTGCTGATGTCTATCCGGACGTTATCTAATTTTTAGATCGATTTGCTGTTCCGGTACATTTTTCATTACAATTAGATAGAAGAATAAATCGCGGGAGAGGGTGTGGATAACGGTGTTCAGCCGGACAGAGAGCTTAAAACAATATATCAAGTGGTACCCCGTCACTGCGGTTTTGATCTGTATTCATATCATTCTGGTGGGTCTGATGGAATGGTTCGGTTCATCCCAGGATACCGTTACATTGATTCAATTCGGAGCATTATATGACCTGCCGAATCTGGAACCGGAAGCGTGGCGGTATTTTACGGCGATGTTTTTGCATATCGGATTCGCTCATCTGCTCTTTAATTGCTTTGCTTTATACGTGTTTGCGCCGCCGCTGGAGCGAATGCTTGGAAAATGGAGGTATGCGCTGTTTTATCTGGTGTGCGGCTTGGCCGGGAACCTCGTCAGCGCCTGGTTTCATCAAGACTATTTTGTCTCGGCCGGCGCATCGGGCGCGATTTATGGCATTTATGCCGCATATTTATATTTGGCCGTGTTCCGCAAAGATATCATCGACCACCAGACGAAGCAAGTCGTGCTTACGATTATCGGAGTCGGATTCATCTACTCCATCGTTGTTCCGGATATCGATATTTATGCCCATCTGGGAGGCTTTCTCGGAGGGCTGGCGGCGATGGCACTGATCGTGCTTTTTATAAAAAGAAGAACCCGGAGATCAGCTTAGAAAAAGAGGCAAGGCCAAATGCAGGCGCCAAAGGTGAACAACACTTGTTCTCCAGGCGCTTTTTTTGTCGAAGGAAAGACATAAAAATATACAATAGTGAACTTATTTGGTTGCATTAGTAAATTAAAGTGGTATAATTGTAAGTGGTATAATAAAAAGTAGGTTTGTGAAAGTTTGGGGGGCTGAAAATGAAAATTAAAGCCAAAACGAACGCCATCGTAAGAGCGCGGATTGTCAAAGGGATGACACAGCGGGAGCTTGCAAAATTATCGGGCTTAAGCTATGCGTACATCAGCCTGCTGGAGCGTTCGGTCAAACCTGTCGGGCCCGCCACCGCCAAGAAGCTCAGCGAGCTGTTGGAACAGCCGATGGAGGAGCTGTTTAACATCGAGTAAACCTGCGCCGGACGGATGCCGATTGCCGACATGGAGTGCAGCATAGCCGCATCCGGACTTGTTCATAAAATTACGGCAGTCGGAAGCTTTCTGTCTCTGTCTCCGGACTGTCATCACTGCGCTCGCTGAGTCTAAAAGCCTACGACTTTGTTTTTTCCGGTCGTTTTGGCTTGGTACATCGCTTCATCTGCCTGCTTGATCAGTTCCTCCGCTGTTACCCCTTTGGAATAATAGCTGTAGCCCACACTGACGGTAACGTTCGTTTCCTCTTCGACCCTTGAACGTATCCGCTCTGCCAGACTTTCCGCCTTCGTATCCGGATCCGTGATCAGCACGACGATTTCCTCACCGCCGTAGCGCCCGCAAATGCCGGCATCCTCTGTTTCCTCCTTCACGATTTGGGCGACCTTTTTTAATGCCAGATCCCCCATCTGATGGCCTTTCGTATCGTTTAATTTTTTGAAATTGTCAATATCGCTGAAAAGTACGGCTACCGGCACACGCTGCTGTACGTATTGCTTCACCCGGTTTTCAAAATATTTGCGGTTATACAGCCGGGTCAGTCCGTCGGTAATGGACGATATATAAATGGCTTGCATCAGCTCGATGACGCGTTCGAAGATAAACAGAAACAGCACGATATGGAATGCAAAAGGGATGGTTCGTTCCAACAGATCCAGCGCACGCTGACTTCCGTTAAAGAGATAAAGATTGGCCATATGCACGGTATGCATCACGAAATAAACGGTTAGCATCAGCTGGTATTTGCCGTTTTGTCCGATTCTCGGATTCACCAGCATAAAGCTTACAAAAATAAGAATAAACAAATACAGCTCCATGCCGAGCGGGCGCAGAAGCGCATGATGTTCCTCGCTGCTCTGAAGCCAGATTGGAGCATACCAATAGGTTAGTGCTGCCGCAACGCTTAAAGCGCCGGACAAGCAAAAAACGACAATATCTCTTTTGCGCGTGACGTTATACAACTGATACATTCCGATATTCATCATAACAAAGGCGAGCACTTTAAGCACAAGCGCCGTAAATGTCTGCACATCGCCCGTATTGTGCGATAACGTCTGGTGAACTAATTGGCCGTACTGCAGGAGAAAAATACCAAGTGCCACGACCATGGAGAGGTAGCCGATTTTGCGGCGGGTGATCAGAAGGCGGATCGAAACGAACATCGTCATCCCTATAATTACAATCAGCATGGAGTGCAGGAAAACCGGCCCCGCAGGTCCGAAAAACATATCCGATATCGTGAAGTTGTCCATGAAAAGTGGCAGGCCCCCATCATCAAACGGTTACATATGACCCATTATACCAAACATATATTCGAGCAGGGAAGTCTTGTAGTCCTTTTCCATACCTGATAGGATTAGGATGAAGAGATATGCGGGACAGCCGCAACAACAACGGGAAGACCGGAGGTAGGTCTGCTAATGCGCATATTGCAAGCTTTGTTTTTTCCCCCGGAGCAGCCGGGCGGGGTTTCCTCCATGGTTCCCTTCATGCTGGAGCGCTTCAACAAACGGGGCTGGGAAATGGAACTGTTTTCCTTGCCCAAGAGGGTGCGAGGCAAAGGCGGCGAAGAGGTTCATTTCTCTACGTTCGATTGGGAGCCGTACGCCGGAAATCCGGTAGTCGATAAATATATTCAGACGATAAAGGACTATATATGGTGGACAAAGCTTCGCATCAAATCTTCTTACGATCTGATTCATGCCCATCATCCGATTGCCGGTCTCGTCATGAAACGGCTTTTTCCGGATACGCCGCTCATTATGACGATCCATTCCAGCTACGAGCGCGAATTGAAGCTAAACGGAAAAATTAGTGAAGACGGCCCGGAATACCAGTTTCTTACCTCGCTCTACAGGGAGCTTGAGGAGAAGGCGGACCAGCTGATCACCGTATCCAACTCATTCAAGCAGTATTTATCCGATTATGTGCAGGAGCCCGAGAAAATCGGAGTCATTCCCAACGGATTCGACGAGAAAAGGTTTCGCCCGGTACATCATGAGAATCAGGTGCCTCAGCTGATCAGCGTCTGCCGCCTGGTTCCGGCCAAAGGGCTGGATACGCTGCTGTACGCTTGCGCGGAGCTGAAACGCAAGGGGCTGCCGTTCGTGCTTCATTTGATCGGAGACGGACCGATTCGTCCGGAGCTGGAGGCGCTGGCGCAAAAGCTGGGCATTTATGACGATACGATATTTTACGGCTATATGCTTCACCCGGAAGATTTTATGCCGTTTTTCGATGTGTTTGTACTGCCTTCCCGTGCAGAAGCTTTCGGGTCGGTGTTCGCCGAGGCAGCGCTTTGCGGTCTTGCCCTCGTAGGGACGCGGGTCGGAGGAATCGCCGAGCAGATTGAGCACGGCGTCAACGGTCTTCTGGTTCCCGTAGACGATGTGGCTGCGCTCGCGGCGGCGCTGGAGAAAGTGGCCGGCGACCCGATGTACCGGTATCAGCTGTCGAGGGTCGCGCTGGAGAAGGCGCTCAAATCGTATTCGATGACACGGATTGTTCAGCAGCTGCGCAGTGTGTACCGCAGCTACCGGAAAGACGCCTAGATTTCTTATGAAAGGTCGTGAGAAGCATGAGGTCTTTTCGTTTTATTCACGCGGCGGATCTGCACTTGGACAGTCCGTTTCGCGGTTTGGCCGGACTTCCCGAAGCATGGCGGGAGCGGGTGAAGGAGGCGAGCTTCACCGCGCTTTTGCGGCTCACGGATCTGGCGGTCAGCCAGAGGGCTGATTTCGTCGTGTTCAGCGGCGATATATATGATGCCAAAGACCGTTCGCTGCGCGCTCAGCTGCGGTTCCGGCAAGCTTTGGAGACGCTGGCGGGTCATCGGATACCCGCCTTTGTCATCCATGGAAACCACGATCCTCTGCATGACGGATACAGCGCGAAGCTCACATGGCCCGATGAAGTCAAAGTGTTCGGCGCAGGCGGGGTGGAAAGCGAAATCGTCCGGGCTGCGGACGGGGAGGCTTTGGCAAGGGTCTCGGGCATTTCCTTCGGAAAATCTTCGGTGACGGACAATTTGACGCCGGGGTTTCGCGATTGGGGTGACGGTTTGTATCATATCGGAATGCTTCACACCAACGTGGACGGCGACGCAAAGCACGACAACTATGCTCCGTGCCGTCTAGGCGATTTGCTTGCCCGCGGCGTCGATTACTGGGCGCTCGGGCATATACATACGCGGCGCATCCTGCACGAGAAGCCGTGGGTTGTTTATCCGGGCAACGTGCAGGGCCGGCATATTCGCGAGACCGGGCCCAGGGGATGTTATCTCGTCGATGTCTCGGCTTCAGGAGAGACGGAGCTGATGTTTCACGCGCTGGATGATGTGAGATGGCAGGAAGCGGAAGCGGCTATAGACGGCCTGGAAACGGAACAGCAGCTGATGGAAGCGTTGGAGGAAGCCGTCTGGGCAGCCGCCGAGGCAGGCGAAGGACGGGCCGTGATCTTGAGGGTGACGCTGACAGGCCGGGGTCCGATGCATACCGTGCTCAAACGCGGCGGGGTGCTGGCCGAACTTGGATCGGCCCTGAAGGAAAGCCTGGCCAGGCATACCGTTTGGGTGGAGTCGGTAGAAGACCGGACCGGCGCGCCGATAGACCGCGGAGAACTGGAAGGCCGCCCGGGATTTCTCGGGGATCTGCTGCGGCTTTCGGAAGCGGCAGGCGCGGACCCTGCCCGGTTGGCTGCGTTTGCGGCCGAAGCGCTCTCGCCGCTTTCTGCGCAGCCCCGTCTTGCGGCGCTGCTGGCGGAATTGGGCGAGGAGGAGCTTGGGCAATGGCTGCGTGAGGCGGAGGAGCTTGCCATCGACATGCTGGCAGGGACGGAAACGAGGTGGAGCGGATGAGAATCGAGCGGCTGGATATCGGAGCGTTCGGAGGGATCCGGGACCTGAGTTTATCTTTTGAAGGCCCCGTATCTCTTGTGTACGGGCCGAATGAAGCTGGTAAAAGCACGATCTTGAATTTCATCCGTGCGGTGCTGTTCGGCTTTGGGACGAGAGGAGCGGCGGACCGCTACAGCCCGCGGCAGGGAGGTGGCCAAGGCGGTGCGATTACGCTTTCGGACGAGCAGGGCAGACGCATTCGCGTGGAGCGTTGGTCCAGCCCTCAGGGCGGCCGCGGAAGAACGCCGGCAGCTGGCCGGGTCCGCGTGACGTTTCCGGACGGGACGACAGGCGGGGAACCGGAGCTGTCGGCACTGCTTGGCGGCATTACGCCCGAACTGTTTCGCAGCTTGTTCGCTTTCGGCCTGACGGAGCTGCAGGAGCTGGGGACGCTGCAAAGCGATGAGATCAGCGGCTTTTTGTACAGCGCGGGGCTTGGCGCAAGCGGAACGGAGCTTCGCACAGCGGAGAAGAAGCTCGCTCAGGAGCTTGAGCAGCTGTTTCGGCCGCGCGGCCGGACGCCGCTGATCAACCGCGCGCTGCAGGATCTGGATGCGGCAGAAGCGGAGCTGGCCGAAAGCCGGGCTCAGGCGGAGCGGTATAATGCCATGGAAGCGGAAGCGGGGCAGCTGGCCGCCGAGCAGGAAAGGCTGGAAGCGCTGCAGACAGAGCTCGCCATGCAGGCGGACTGGTTGGAGCGCTGCCTTCGGGCGAGACCGCACTGGGTTCGCGCCAAGGAACTGAAGCAGGAGCTCGGCGCGCTTCCGGACGGACTGGAGCGGTTTCCTGAAGACGCGGTCAGTCGGCTTGACGCAATCTTAACCGAACGGGAGCGGCTTGCTGCGGAAAAGGACCGTCTGGAGCTGGCGCAGTCCGAGCTGCGCCGGGGGATAGAGGATTTGCTTTCAATGGAGGGTTCGGACCGGAACGTCCTGGACCGGCAAACCGAGCTTGAAGACCTGCTCGAGCGCCGCCCGGCCTATGAGGAGGCGAAGCGGCTGCTTGCCGAAGCGGAGGCGGAGGAAGAGCAGCTTGCCTCTGAGCTGGAGCGGCTGCTGCGGAGGATTGACCCGCAGTGGACGGCGGAGCATGTGGAAGGGCTCCCGTCGCCCGTCATGCTGCGGGAGCAAGCGTCCGCCTTCAGGGAGGAGTGGCGTGTCTGGCGGCAGGAGGATGCGCTGCTGACGGCGGAACTGGAGCGGATCCGGCAGGAGCTCGGCGATTCGGATGGACGGCTGTCGGAGGACGAGCCGTTCTACGCTGCCGATGAAGAAGCCGTCCGCGAAGGGCTGGAGCGGATCAAATCGGCCCGCCGCCTGCTGTCCGACTGGAAGGATGCGCTGAAGGAAATCCAATTTGCCCAGCAGCGGGAGAAGGATTGGGAGCAGTATCACCGCTCAGGCTCCTCAGGGGGCGGTTCCGGCGCCCCTTTATACGGAGTCTATACCCTTACGCTGTTGATTCCGGGCGCGCTGGCGATCATGCAGGAGTTTGTGGCCGCAGGCGTTACTCTTGTCATTTTGCTTGGCGTTAGCCTGGTTTGGACCGTCACGCGCCGATCGGCGTCGAAGGGCGCGTCACGGCAGCGCCGCCCCTACGCAGGCGGGTTGGCCGCGGATGCTCCGGCGCAGGCGGCCGCGCTGGAGGCGGCGCTGGCTGCGGAGCTGCGCCGGCTGCGGCGTCTCGCGGATGCGGGAGCCGCCGCGGAGACGGCCGCCGCAGCCGAGCCTGCCGACTGGCTCGGCGCCCCGGACCCGGCGCCTGCCGCGCTGCCGCTGCAGCCGGAGGGCATCGAGCCGTGGCTCGATGCCCTCGACCAGCAGCTCCGCACGCGGCAGGCGCAGCTTGCGGCGCGCGCGGCCGCCGGCGAGCGGCTGCTGGCGCTGCGCGCGCAGCGCGAGCGCCACGCCCGGGCGGGCGAGCCGCTGCGTCAGCGCTGGCAAGCCTGGCTGCAGGCGCACGCGCTGCCCGAGAGCGCGAGCGCCGAGGCGGCGCTGGAGCTGCTGCAGCTGGCGGAGCAGGCGCTCGAGCAGCTGCAGCGGCTGCGCCGGCAGGCGGCGCGCTGCGAGGCGATGCGGCGCACGATCGCCGGCTTCACGGCGGAGACGGCGGCGCTGCTCGGCGACGCGGCCGGGCGCGACCCGGGGCCCGCGCTGAGGGCGTGGCAGGCCGCCCGCGACCGAGAGCTTGCCCGGCTGCAGCAGCTGGAGCACGGCCGCCGGCAGCTTGCTGAACTGCAGCAGCAGGCCGCGCTTTTGCAGCAGCAGCTGGAACGGTGCGAAGCCCGCCGTCTGGAGCTGCTCCAGGCGGCGGAGGCGGAAGGGGAAGAAGCGCTGCGCAGGCGCTATGTGGAGTACCGGCGGCGGCTGGAACTGCTCGCCGAGCTGAGGCAGGAGGAGCTTGCGCTCAGAACCCTGGCCGGCGATGAACAGCTGGAACGGTTGAATGAAGAATTGGAGCGGCGGCAGGCCGCAGATTTGGAAGAAACGCTTCAGGCTTTGCAGGAAAACCTGGAGTCAAGCCGCGGATTGCTGGAACATGTCCGGGAGGAGAAGACCCGCCGGCGTTATGAGCTTGATCGGCTGATATCCGGCGGGGACCATGCGGACAAGCTGCAGACGGTGGAGGATCGTCGGGCCGAGCTGCAGCGCTTGATCAGGCGCTGGGCCGTCCATGCGATGTGCAGCTCGCTGTTCGTAAGGACAAAGAAGATGTACGAGCACGAGAAACAGCCCTCCGTCATGCAGAGAGCTTCAGTTTACTTTGAGCGTGTGACCGCCGGACGCTACGTCCGGATGCTCGCCCCGCTGGGCGAGCAGAAAGTGCTCGCGGAAAAAGAAAACGGGGAGCAGCTGGATACGGTTCATTTGAGCCGGGGAACGGCGGAGCAAATGTATTTGTGCATCCGCTTCGCGCTTGCGGACGAATATGCCGCATCCGGTATCCAACTGCCGCTTGTCATCGATGACTTGTTCGTCAATTTTGACGATGAGCGGCTGGGATACGGGCTGGACCTGCTGCGGTCCGTTGCGGAACGGCATCAGCTGCTGCTGTTCACCTGCCACAGGCACGTGCTGGACGCTTATGCATCCCGTTTTCCGGCGGCATCCGTCAGTCGTCTTACGCCATAATCGTTTCAGCTGCCGGTTGGCGTCAGCTTTCTCCCATGGAACGCCGGCATGATGCTTTTAAGCTGACAGCCTCAAAAGAATCATGCCTGTCAATACGCATAACAAGCCGCCCAATTCGAGGCGGCTGAATTTTTCTTTGAGCACGAAACGGGCATATATCAGGATGAGTGCGACATTCATCGAAACGACGGCGCTGACAAGTCCGGTTACTCCGAGCTTGAACGCCTGCATGAGCAGCATCATGCCGATGGCGTTCGTGCTGCCGACCACCATCCCCCACAGCACCGTTCTGCCGGGTGACCACAGCTTTGTCGAATCCGCGGCGGCGGCAGGAGGACTTCCCGCCTCCTCCGCGGCCGCCGCGATTTCCTTCACGGCACGGTCAAGTCCTGCGGCAGCCTGCCGCCTCATATTCAGCAGCCATACGACCCCGAACAAAATCGCGCCGGTCGTAAACATGAGTGTGAGCGTCGGCATTGCCGCCGCTTCAAGCAGGGCGGATTGCTTTCCGGTGAGATCGTTCAAGGCGAAGAACAGCATGGCGAGCGCTCCCCACTGGGCGCCTTGCAGATTGTTCAGAGACAGATCGCTGGAATAACGGATCAGGATAATCCCGGCGATGATAACCAGAAACGAAACCAGCTGCCAGCCGTTCAGCTTTTCGCCCCAGAATAAATAAGCGAGCACTACGACTACTACGGGCGGAAGGCCGGTAAACATCGCCACAAGCGATGTTTTTCCGACGGCGAAGCCTTTATACATCGACGCGTTGGAGGCAAATGAAAACAGCCCCATGAGCACTCCGATCCATACAGGCCTGGTCCAGGCTTGTCCGGTCACCAGGCTGGCGGACAGCGCGGCCAGCGCGCCCATCAGAAAAACGCCGAACAGAAGCGGATCACGGTGGATCGGCCGCTGCGACGTCCATTGATACAGGATGCCTCTCAATCCGAAGCAGATCGATGAGGCAGCCGCAAATACGAACCACATAATGCTAATCTCCTTATTGTCAGACGGATAAGGTGCTTATTCTTCGTAAATCATTTTGACCGTCATGCCCCCGTCGATCACGAGGTTCTGCCCGGTAATAAAGCCAGCCCGGTCATCGGCCAAATAGAGACAGGCGGCTGCGATGTCTTCAGGCGTTCCGACGCGTCCCACCGGGTGCTGCAGCCGGTCACGCTCGGTATGGACCGGATTCCGGCGTTTGGATGCCTTCTGCCAATCACCAACCTCGATCCAGCCGGGACTGATGGCGTTCACACGGATCCCGTAAGGGCCGAGACTGACGGCCATGGCATGGGTGAGCGCCAGTAAGCCGCCTTTGGAGGCAGCATAGCTTTCCGTATCGGCTTCCGACATCAGTCCTCGGGTAGAAGCCATATGAATAATAACACCGGAGCCCTGGCATTTCATAGCTCTGGCGGCATGCTGCGAGCATGCGAACGCTCCGCGCAAATTGACGCCGATGACCCGATCGAATGACGCCAGCGGCAGGTCCAGCATGGACCCGTGAATGCCGATCCCGGCATTGTTGACGAGCACGTCGACCCGGCCAAGCTCTTCGAGCATAGCCTTGAACCATTGTTCAATATCCGTTTCCCTGGACACATCGGCGGGAAAGAACAGGATTTTGCCGCCCAGCTCGCGGATTTCCGCGACTAGCTCGTCTCCTGCTTCCTGGTCCGTATCCGCCACGGACACCTCATAGCCCGCTTTGATGAATTCAAGGGCAACCGCTTTACCGATCCCTTGCGCTCCGCCTGTGACGGCAGCTACTTTACGCATTGAACTACCTCCTGATTGGCATCGAAACATTGCTTTTTTTGAGTATATCGAATACTATAGGGGTAGTACAAGAATAATGTGAAGACGAGGGGAGAGACCGTTCATGAATTCGGAACCATCTGAATCGCCTAACAAGCAGCGTGTCTCCCGCGAGATGACGTATCGTGACGGCCGAAAGCGAAAAACCATCACGGGAACAGGACAGGCCGCCGCCCTCTCATCGGACGAGGCGGGAACGTTGTCCCTGCCGGAATCCGCTTGGCGCCGATGGGGTCTGCTTTGGCGTGAAGCGCCCGTACCCGCAGGCATCTTAAAAGCGTCCATAGCGATTCTTCCCGCTGTGTTGTTTGCTCTTTTTGTGTGGATGGCCTATGAATTGAGCCGATATACCTTTTAATATCCAATAATCGCTTGTGAGGTGCTGCAACCATGATGACGCTGTTAGCTCTGTTCGGCGGTGCGTTGGGACTTGCCGTGACGGGCTCGGCCGTGCTTCTGGCCTGGTCGGTCTTTGCCGGGGCTCAAGCCCGTAAGGGGGAGCCGGACGGGGAGGAGAACGGACCTCCGGGAAACCCTTCCGGCTGGCTTCAAAAAAGTGCCCCGCATTTGCTGAAATGGACTTATTTCGATTATGCGCTGCTCGTTTTGTTTATGGTCGGCAGCATGTTCTTATTCACAGATCTGGTCGCCGTATTGCGGGATGCGGATCAATATCCCCCTTACCATTTCGGGTACTTGCTGTGCGGATTCGTTTTTACCCTGTCCGGTATGCTGATGCTGATCGTCCGTTTAGCGCTGACCTTATCGTTAGTTCGGACGGATCGAAGGAGTCCTGCGCCACATCATCATGACCATCCAGGCCATGCTGAGCATGCCGAGTAAAGGATAAAGCGATGAGATCAGCGCTTTAAAGCCGATCTGACTGATGCCATAGCTGAGCAGGAGAACAACGGGGACGATGGTCTTGTAAGATAAGCGTGTCCGTTGTTCGAGCTGAAGGGATAAGCCGTACACATCGGCCAACAGGGTAGTGAAGATTTCGCCGTAAATGACGAGCACAAACAACAAGGGCAGCAGCGAGCCAAGGCCCAAGACCAGCTGGCCCATGGGAATATCGTAATTCATAATGCCCGGCATTTGCGCGGAGAGGGCAAAATGTCCTGCGATAAGCATCAGGCCGATGCCGACTCCACCCCATAATCCGCCCCAGAACAGTACCGAACGGTCATCGATTTGGGCGCCAAGGGGGACTAATACGGCCTGGGCCATCGTCAGGTTAAAGGCCACGTACAAAAAAGGGGCAAACCAAATGCGCTGCAAGGAGTAACCGGTTTCGAGCAGCAGCCAGTTGGCGGACCCCGGTGAGTTCACAGCGTTCCAAACCACGATGCAGCTGAATATCATCATTAACGGTACGACGATGGAATTAACGGTCATAATGGCGTTCATTCCTTTGATCAGGAGCACATAGGACAACAGCAGCGTAACGGCCAATCCTGCCTGGTAAGGCAGATTCAGATGCTCGGAAAAGACGGAACCGGCGCCTGCCAGCATCACGGTGGATACACCGAACAAAGAAATCAAGGTAAAAAGGCTGATCAGGCTGCCGATGCGCTCCCCAAACAACAGTTTGTTCAGATCTTCATATGATTTGGCTCCTGCAACGTTGGCGAGCAGCATCAGCTTGATCCCGAGCCATACGAACAGCACGCTCGCGATCCCGATGGTCAGCGTGGCCATCCAGCCGTAGCGGGTAAAAAACTGCAATATTTCCTGCCCGGTGGCAAATCCTGCACCGACGACGGTACCTACATAGGTGAAGCTGACCTGCAGGATGCTTCCCCATCTTCTCATTTATGCGATCCTCCCCTTTAACGGCTTGGCTACTATATAACGTATGAAATTCGGTCAAGCCTCATGACTTTTTATTGCCCGGAAGACCGTCAGGAAAGTTGTTCTTGGGTAAATATCAAACATCTGGTACAATGAGACTAGCTTGAGTTTCGACAACTTTTTCGCTGGAGCGTGTCAAGGTGGAGCATCTCTTGCAATTGATAGATCACTACGGTTATTTTGCTCTATATGGTTTATTGGCACTGGGAATCGTCGGTATTCCCGTTCCTGATGAAATTTTAATGACGACTGTCGGTTCTCTTACCGCAGCCGAGGAACCGCTGCTATCGTTCGGCGTTACATTGGCGGTCAGCTTCTGCGGAGCGATGACGGGTATGGTGGTAAGCTATATTCTTGGAAGGAAGGTCGGAAAGCCTTTTCTATATAAATATGGAAAATGGGTCAAGCTTACGCCTGAACGGCTGCATGTGGCGGAGAACTGGTTCAAAAAATACGGCATGTGGGCAGTTGCTTTCGGGTATTACGTTCCCGGGGTGCGCCATTTTACCTGTTATTGGGCAGGCGTCAGCAATGTGGGGATTTGGCGTTATTTGCTTTTTGCGGGGATCGGCGGATTGATCTGGGTGACTACCTTCTTGACGCTCGGGCATGTGATTGGTATGAACGCTCCGCGAATCCTGGAGGCGGCGCATCATTATTTGTGTATGCCTGTGTTTATTATTGTCGCCGTCGCCTGTGTCGGGGCCTATATCTATTGGAGGTACCGCAAGCGGGCGCTGTATGGCTCGAAATAAGTCTTTCATCTGCGGTCATCTGCGCATCGATGAAAACCATTTCAATTCCTTTCGCACAAAACGCGTTAAACACGAAATAACCCGCCCGTTTTTAACCGAACCGGGCGGGTTATTTTATTCTGCAAACAATTTGATCGAATTCACGGTTTGTGTTTTGGGATCGATATCCAGCTTCAGCATGGCGCCATTGGCTTTATAAGAGAGTACATAGGTGGTGTTGACATCCGGCTTGCCGAGCGCCTTTGTCACGTTTGCGACAGGATCGCCCAGCTTCAGGCCCCCCAGTCCGGGATTGATATCCGCGCTTCTGACATCGATAAAAAGCAGTTCGTTCTTTTGGTTAAAGCCCATCAGGAAATCGGTATAGTCGTATACGGTAATCGGATCGGTATCGTCTACCATGACGAACTGCTCCCTCGGTTTGCCGATCCTGCTCACCACTTCCTCCGCACTGGTCTTCAGCGTGAAGCCGAGCAGAGTCGGGTTGGCTTCGGTGTAAGGCGATTCGATTTTGATTTTGGGCTTGGTGCCGCCTCCGGTTTTCGGAGCACTGCCGTTCTTTTCATTGTCTTCTGTACGTGCGCTGGCAAGAGAGACTTGTTCATTCGTATCGGCAGGGGAAGCCGAGTCCGGCGGAGCGTCGGCAGACGGGTCCGTTGCAGGTGTCTGAGGTGACCATGCTTCATCGCCGGGTGCCAGTGTTCCAGAGACGACCGCTTGTGCGCTTCCATCCGGAGTCTCGCCCGGTCCCGCTTGCTCCTTTGTGCATCCTGCAGCGATGAGCGCTATCACCATCATAACGGACAAGAATCCGATGAAACTTTGCCTTTTATTCATCACGAACTTCCTTTCCGTGTAACATTACACCATTGAGCCTACTTCATGATACTCTTTCACAGCCGGCTTCACAAAGACCAAAAAACGCCGAATCCGGTCAAATGGCATGAAAAACAGGGTTACCATTTACAAAGCTTCATTTTTACTCCGGCAGACGATCTTTCTTCCTTATAATGTTATAGACGAAGGAACAAGATAAAAGGTTGCATAAATTTATGGAATCCGCTTAAAGAAGATACTTGAAACCTAGTTTGCCGTTATGATAAGTTATCCAAATAGAGGTTCAGAGACGGAGGCGTGGAGAATGGAATTATTGAAGCAAAAAATAAGGGAAGTGGGCGTTGTTTTATCCGATGAGGTCATTAAGCTGGATGCCATTCTGAATCATGCGGTCGATCCAGCCCTGACAACAGCGATGGGACAGGAATTCGCCAAGCTGTTTCGGGAAGAAGGCGTGACGAAGATTGTTACGATCGAGTCGTCCGGCATTCCGATCGCTTTTGCGGCCGCACAAGAGTTGAACGTCCCGCTTGTATTTGCGCGGAGGAAGAAAACACTGAATACGGATACGGAAACCTACTGCGAACGTGTACCGTCTTTTACCAAAGGGATGGTGACGGATATCATGGTATCTAAAGAATTTTTGAATGAAACGGACCGGGTTGTGCTTATAGACGATTTTATTGCAAACGGGGATGCCGCACGAGGACTTATTCGCATTATCCGACGCTCTGGAGCCACATTGCTCGGTGTGGGAATCGCGGTTGAAAAATCATTCCAGGCCGGCGGCCGGACGATCCGCGAATCCGGCGTTCGTGTAGAGTCTTTGGTGAAAATCTCATCGTTGGCCAACGGGCAGATTCAATTCGAGTAACCGTATCGGAACTTATTTTCGTGCGACAGAAAGCCTTCCATCCAAGCGCATTTTACTATATAATGATGAGTAAGCGAATTAAATGAGCAATGCTTAAAGCCAGTTCATCTGCAACTGACTAACATGGGGAGGTGCTACTTGCATGGGGAAAGAAGTTCCGTCCGATTTTTTCGTAACCAAATTAAGAGAGGCGAAATTACACTTTGAACGTGCCCTTGATTGTAAACATACGGATTTTGACGATCTGTATCCCTATATGATTGAGCATCCTCAATTTTTTTGGTACAAACGGTATGTGGCTTGGTCTGAGCTGTTGACGATCGTAAAGCTTTGCAACGAGCTCCAGATTTCATGGGAGGAGCAATTTTCGCAGCAGCAGGTCGATTACATCAACAAGCGGGTTATGTCCAGCAGAGTACTCGACTACTGGTTCGAAACGAATGATTCAAGAGAACATGTCAGTTAGTTAAATAAATGATCGATTGCTGTTAATGCAGTCTTCCATAAGAACCTGTCCGCCGAAGCATAAACGGCGGCACAGGTTTTTTTTTGAATCACGGGGCTGCCTGTCGTTGAATGGCGTTCATTTTATGATTTCGACCGTGCCGTCGCTGCGGCCGATATAAGCCGCCGAGGCCATCCGCACGAACAGGCCGTTCTCCACGACGCCCGGAATTTGATTGAGCTGCACGGCCAGCCATTCCGGGTCCGCGATGGAACCGAACTGGCAGTCGGCAATGAAGTTCCCGTTGTCTGTCCAGTAAGGCCGGTCGCCGTCAAGACGGACGGCGGGCGTGCAGCCCAGTTCCCGCAGGCGGTTCAGCGTCAGCCGTACCGCAAACGGAACGATCTCCACCGGCAGCGGGAACCGCCCCAGCGTCTCCACACACTTTGATTCGTCGGCTATGATCAGAAGCTTGTCGCTGTTTGCCGCCAGCACCTTTTCCCGCAGAAGCGCGCCGCCCCCGCCTTTGATCAAGCGAAGAAAAGGATCGATTTCGTCCGCCCCGTCGATCGTCACATCGATCCGGTCGATCTCCTCGATGCCGATCAGCGGGATTTCCCACTCCGCTGCAAATTGTTCGGAACGTTCGGAGCTTGGGACCCCCTTGATGTCAAGCCCCTCCCACACGCGCTCCGCGATGCGTTTGATCGCCCAATAAGCGGTCGATCCGGTGCCCAGTCCGACGATCATGCCGCTTTCCAGCGTTTCCACCGCTTTTTCGGCCGCCAGCTTTTTTAAATTCTCATTCATTTCCCGACACCTCGCTGCCGCATTATGCAAAAGTATGGAACGTCGCTCAGCTATTCATCAAGTACGGCCTTGCTTCAGGGTTCAATTTATGGTTCACCAATGCCATGAACCGTTATCGTCTCATTGCGGCTGATCTTCTGAGGATATACCCAGCCAATTTGAAGCGAAGGCTTGTTCATATCCAACTCTAGCACGACAAGATCGCCGTTATCAACCAGCGGGTCCTGCCCAAGGGAAAAATCGAGTCCGATCGCAACCGCATGCTCCTCGATCATGGCCTGATCGAGCGCATCCAAATTATTGGAAACGAACAGCAAATTTATTCGGCCGTATTCGGCCATCAGGCGATCCTTGAACTGCAACAGGTAATTATCGTGATAAAGAACCATGGGATGCTGCAGCAGGACATCCGGCTTGATGCTCCGTAATGACGCAAGCGGAGACGTCCTGCCGGTCACCAATACGAATTCCCCCGGAAGCATAGGCTCAAACAGAAGTCCCTTGGCCGCGTTCATCACGCGTCCGGAATAAACGATTAACCCGATATCCAGACGATCGTTTTGAATTTCGTTGACGACATCCTGCGAAGCCATCTCGATGATACTCGTTTGGATGTTCGGCGCCACCTTTTTTAATTCAACGATGGTTTTCACAAGGATGGGCATGAATCCGGACAGCGCCGCCACTCTGAGCTCTTGGTGAAGCGTCGAATGGCTGCCTTGCGACAAGCGCTTCAGGTCTTCGATGTGACCGAGAACCTCCTCCGCGTTGGCAATGATCGCTTGTCCCGCCGGCGTGTCTGAAGGGAGCTAAAATCGGAATCGCCAAGCGCGACCGCGAATCGGACTTGTCAGTTCGGAATCGACGAAAATGGAAATTCGCGCCATACCCCTCCCGAAGGTTGTCAGGTGCGGGCAGTGCGCGGTACAATCAAGACAACATTCCGACTGCTCCAAAGGGAGACGCCGAACTTGCGGACCCACCGCCAAGCGTTGGACATCGCGCCGCGCAGTATGGCGGAAGATGGGCCGGCCATTGTCATTGTCGCGATTTATCATCGCACGATTGTGGGAAGAAGAGCGACTGCCGGCCTGAAGCCGGTGTCTCCCGCGTAGTCTGATTGAGCAGGTTTATGGCAGCCCCTGGATGGGGTAATCTTAAACCAAAGGAGGGTTATCCGTGATTTCGGATGAACAGCTGGATATTTATAGATTAGAGAGTACCCTGTTGAGAGTTGTCCGTGATGCGGACAGCGCAAACGATGTCAAAGGCATTGTAGTCGCATGGGACGACAACACGGTGATGATTCGTAAACCGAACCGCCGGTTGGTCAAGCTGGACCGGCGCTATCACTATCAGCCGTTTTCCGAACCCAGGGTTTCCTTGTTCTCGATAGAGGAAGAATAATGGCCGAAAAAAGCCCAATATGCGGTACCTTCGTTCCCGCTGGCCGGCTTTCGTTCCGGATTGCGCAGCCGCTTGGGTAAACGCGGTTAAGCTGCAAAAGCAAAAGCGGCTGCATTCCAGGAGTTGAATTTTCGGCTGGAAGAAAGCGATATGACGGTGACGGGTACAACAACCGACGTATGAGGTGACCGCGCTTGGGGCACCATAGGTTATAAAGAACCGGCGCAGATCAAGGAGTGATAACCAATGCAGGAAAGCGGGGGGATGCAGGAGGAGTATATTTTTTTGGAGGAGCATTATGTTCTCAAAATTCGCAAGAGCGGCGAAGGGGTCGAGGGAGAGGTCCTGATGCGGGATTTCACGAGTCCCGGCCACGCGGCCCATTTGTTCGCAGCTCCCCGGCAGGAGACGCCGGAAGCGCTTGAAGCTTGGGCACAGCAGGCGCTCCGCGCATACAGGGAGGGCTAGCCGACGGCGCAGTATAGGTAACGCGGTGAGCAGCAGCAAACCGGGTGTTGCGATCAGAACGACTTCACTTGACGGCACAGGGGGTTGGAAGAAGCTTCGGCTTTAATGGCCTCGGTAAACATACGAATGGCATCATATAGATTTAGAAAAAAAGGGGACACAAATGCTTGACTTCCCTTTTGAACGATGGTATTATACTTCTTGTCTCCTTGGAAGAAGTGCTTTGATAGACTTTCCCGGAGAAATAAATTTGCGGTCGTGGCGGAATTGGCAGACGCGCTAGATTCAGGTTCTAGTGGTGTAACAACCGTGGAGGTTCGAGTCCTCTCGTCCGCATCAAAAGAAACGAATAATCAAGGGTTTGAGCCTCTGGGGTTCAAGCACTTGATTTTTTTGCATGAAATAACGGGGCCTGGAAGCCCTGTAATAAGAAATATATTGCTCGTGGACTCATCTATCATGCGCTGCCAGCACGGAATAAGGGATATAGGCATATCCGTCCATTAATCTTCTCGCGGTTCTTCCGCATGCCGCCCGTTCTACGCTCCAGGAGGATTTATGTTGTTCAACCTTGGCTTCTACATACAGGATTCCGGAGGGATGACCTACCCGTACTCCGGAGCCGCTGGAAGTCGTTAATTGATTAGGAATACTCCCCGGGATTTGACAAGCCGCTGCCAAAGCCATGGCGCCGCTTACCGCATGGGCTTTATGAAGCGTACCCATGGCAAGATACCGGGAAAGAATATCCGTATCTCCAGCCGGAACCATTTGGTTCGATGAAGTGATATAATCTGCCGGGGCAGCGACCATGGCTATCTTGGGCAAGGCATGTGTCGATGGATGGACGATTTCATCCGGTCGAATTAAACCTGTCTTGATTCCTGCCTGTACCCGAATTTGCTCCAATGTATCCAACAATTCCTTGTTGCCGTTGATTTCTTGGTGAAGTTCAGTCCCTTTTGCCCCTACATCGTGCGCTCTGACGAATACCACCGGATTGGAGCAGTCGACGAAACTGATTTCAAATCGTCGTCCATCCTGAAGCCAAACTGTATCGACCGGAGAACCGGTTGGCAAAGTCTTTCCCGTGAACGTTCCCCCGGAATCAAGAAAATTCAGCATGATTTTCGAAGCGACTCCCGGTACGCCTGCAATGGAAAAATCCCCTTCATACTTTATTTGTCCATTCTCAACCGGAATTTCAGCTACGATGATCTTATTGATGTTGGTGTTATAAATGCGGACCTCGGTAACGGGCTCCGTTAATGCCACATAGCCTTCTTCTGCCGCATAAAGTCCTACGGCGGTGATCAGATTACCGCAGGTTACCTTATAATCGATGACGTTTTTCTCCAGACTGACTTGACCGAAGGTATAATCGATATGGGCGCCTGATCTTGAAGGCGGGCCTACCAATGCCAGCTTGCTGGTCAAGCTGGTGCCGCCTCCCAGGCCGTCGATTTGATTGCTGTCCGGGCTGCCGAACAACCGGAGTATCATGTGATCCCGCAATTGCGGATCGGAAGGAAGGTCAACCTTGCGCAATATAAGCCCTTTGCTGGTTCCTCCCCGCATGATAGTTGTCGGTACTTTTACTAATTTTCCGAAATCGAACATGCGCGTCACTCCTTGATTTATTGGAGAAAGTTAGTTTTTGTATTTTTAAATGTAACTTACGAGAAGAAATAAATATAATATTAAAATTCTATATATTATAATAGAAAAAGTTGATTTCTAACGGAGGTTTGTAATGATGGAAGATAAAGACTGGCTGATCCTGGAAACGCTGCATCGGGAGCAAAACATCACAAAGACGGCGGAGCAGCTGTATATTTCACAGCCTGCTTTGACCTATCGATTACAGCAGCTTGAGAAGGAGTTCGGAATCAAGATCGTCAATCGGGGAAGAAGAGGCATTCAATTTACCGCACAAGGCGAGTATCTGGTGAAGTATGCCCGTGAAATGCTTCTTGAGCTGCGCAAAACCAAAGAATATTTATGGAATCTGGACAGCAAGGTAACCGGCATTCTGCGTTTGGGGGCTTCCAGCAGCATTGCATCCTACAGGCTTCCATCGATTTTGAAACAGTTTCTGGAGCAGTACCCCGACGTGGAAGTAAGGGTGGTGACGGACTGGAGCTCTGAGCTCGTTCATTCCGTATATAAGCAAAACGTTCATATCGGCATGATTCGTGGGGATTATGATTGGCCCGATGAAAAGCATTTATTGCTGGAGGAAAGCATTTGCGTCGTTTCCAAAAAGAAAATCGAGCTGAGCGATCTTCCCAATCTTCCCCGAATCAACTACAAAACAGACCAGTCCTTAAGAAATACCGTAGATCATTGGTGGAAGGAACGCTTTTCCCAGCCTCCGAGCATTGCTATGGAAGTGGATAAAATGGAGACGGGAAAAGAAATGGTTCTGAATGGACTGGGCTATGCTATTCTGCCTACGATTGTGCTGGGAGAGCAGGAGGATCTGCACAAAATCAAGCTGACCTCTAAATATGGGGAACCTATCAACCGAAAATCGTGGATGATTTATAAGAAGGAGTCGTTGGATCTTCAGCTGATCAAAGTGTTTGTTGATTTTGTAAGGAACATGGAATTCGGCCAATTGAAATAGACATAAAAGAAATCTATTAATAATAATAGAAAAACGGTATTTAATTTATCTCAAAATCTGAATTACACTAAGCTTACTATCTGATGCAGTCAGAAGAGAGCCGACAAACAGGAAGAGGCGATGAGATACAGGGGATCTTTTCGCACTTTCCTCCGTTGGGCTAAAAATGAATAGCTTGGAGGTACAGATGATGAGAAAATCAAATTGGAAGTTAGGGGCTCTGTCTGCCGTATTGTTAATCAGCTTAACGGGATGCGGAACGGCCAAAGAAGCAGGTACTGCGAATGCAAATGAAACCGCAACCAAAACGGCGGCCAAATCAAATTATCCGGTGAAGCCTATCACTTTCGTGGCTCCTAACGGTGCGGGAGGCGGTTTGGACAAAACAGCGAGACTGATTGTCAAAGGGCTTTCCGAGACCAAGCTGGTCACCGAGACGATGACCGTCGAAAACAAACCGGGCGGCGGCGGATCGGTCTATATGGCTGAGTATGCAACAAAAGAAACCAAAAACCCTTACAAGCTTCTGGTCAATTCACCGCCTGTGATCATCAACAACTTAAAGAAAGAAGGAAATAGTCCCTTCGGCTATAAGGATACGACGCCGTTAGCTCAATTGACCAAGGATTATGGTGCGATTACGGTTCCTGCCGATTCGAAGTACAAGGATTTGAAAGCGCTGTTGGAGGATATCAAAGCGGATCCTGCCAAAGTGATTATTGCCGGCGGCTCTTCGCCGGGCGGTATGGATCACTTGTTTGCCATGCTCCCGGTGTATAAATATGGTCTCGATCCGAAAGCCATCAAATATGTCGCTTACGACGGCGGAGGAGAAGCGATCACGGCGCTGCTCGGTAACCATGCGACCGCTGCCGCTAAGCCGGTGTCGCTGATTCTTCCTTACGTGAAATCCGGACATGTGCGTGTACTGGCCGTCACTTCTCCGGAAAGAATTCATACCGACCTGCTTAAAGATGTCCCAACCTTAAGAGAGCTTGGATTAGACGCAGACTTTACCATTTGGAGAGGCGTGTTAGGCCCTAAGGAAATGGGCAAAGATGAAATCGCTTACTGGGATAAAGTGTTCAAAGAGCTCAGTGAAAAAGAAGAATGGAAAAAGCTGCTGGCGGAAGACGGCGTGGAAAGCGAATATAAAAGCGCTGCAGATTTCAAACCGTTCCTGGATGAGCAGGAAAAGCTGATTAAAGAGATTTTAGACGTGCTTGGCATGTCGAAGAATTAATCGGGATCCATCCGTAAAAAGCAGGAGAAGCCCTTGTCCTTCGCCTGCTTTTTAGTGGAACCGGAATCGGGGAGAGGGCGAATTTGAATAAATCATTTGACAGATGTTCCAGTATCGTTTATTTGGTTACAGGCGCGGCGTTCATGCTGTTAAGCCAAAATATTTCCACAAGCGCTTATGGAAGCGAGGTGGGGCCCAATATTTTCCCGTTTGGACTGGGCTTGATCCTTGTTCTTTTAAGCTTGCGTTTGTTATATGAAACGTTCCGCTACCCTGATGCTGCAAAAGTAAAAAAATCTCTGGATTATAAAAAGTTCGGCATTCTGTTTGTGTCGGCTGTACTTTATGCCTATTTCCTGGAAGACCTCGGATATGTCATCGGAACGTTTTTGTTTTTGTTGATCGGCTTTCAAACGTTGGAAAAAGGGAAGTGGCTGATTTCCATTGCCGTATCGGCTCTTTTATCGATCGGCATTTATTATGTATTCGTTGAAATCTTGCAGGGATCTTTACCAGGCTTTCCTGTTTGGCTCGGATGGGAATAAGGGGGTTTAACCGTGGAAGTTCTTCAGTTTTTAGGCAGCGGTTTTATTACGGCTTTGCAGTGGCATAATCTTGTGTTTGCATTTTTCGGTGTGTTGATCGGAACCGCGGTAGGCGTTCTGCCGGGCATTGGTCCTATTAGCGGCGTGGCCTTATTAATTCCGATTACGGCTTCCATGACATCGGGTTTAAGTCCCGCAGAAGCGGCCACAAGCTCGATTATTTTGTTGGCGGGAGTCTATTACGGCGCAATGTACGGCGGTTCTACGACGTCCATTTTGCTGAATACCCCCGGTGAGGCGTCCTCGGTAGTGACTACGCTCGACGGTCATCAAATGGCCAAGCAAGGCCGGGCCGGCTCTGCTTTATCTATAGCGGCGATCGGCTCCTTTGTCGCAGGCATCGTTTCCCTTTTATTTCTGGTCTGTCTTGCGGGGCCCCTGTCGGATTTAGCGCTGACCTTCGGACCCGCTGAATATTTTTCGCTTATGGCTTTAGGGCTGTGTGCGGTGAGCGGGCTTGCCGGCAAATCGGTTACCAAAGCGCTGATTATGACCATTCTCGGACTGCTGCTGGCAACCGTAGGAATGGATGCGGTTTCCGGTGTGGCCCGCTTTACTTTTGATAACCCTTCTCTTTATCAGGGATTTGAATTTTTGACGGTGGCGGTCGGTTTATTTGCTTTGGGTGAAGTGTTTAAAACCATTTTGGAAAAAGATACGGATGACGGTCCGATCTCCAAAATTAACCGAGTGATACCGACTAAACAGGATCTTAAGGAGAGTGCGGCACCGATTCTCCGCGGTTCGTTGCTGGGATTTTTCATTGGCGTACTGCCGGGCGCCGGAGCAACGATTGCTTCTTTTTTTGCTTACATCATGGAAAAGAAGCTCAGTAAACATCCCGAGAAGTTCGGACAAGGAGCGATTGCGGGCGTAGCCTCCCCTGAATCGGCCAACAATGCGGCCTCGGGAGGAGCGTTAATCCCGATGCTGACCATGGGTATCCCTGGATCGGGTACAACGGCCATCTTGATGGGGGCGCTCATCATGTACAACATTCAACCGGGTCCGCTTTTGTTCAAGGAGCATCCCCAAGTGGTATGGGGTTTGATCGCAAGTATGTTTATCGGAAACGTGATGCTGCTCATTTTGAATATGCCTATGGTTAGAGTGTTTGCCAAAATTATTCAGACGCCAAAAAAGTTTTTGCTGCCCATGATCGTGGTCATTTCCATATTCGGTGTTTATGCGGTACAGGCGAGTATTTTCGATTTAATGCTGCTGATGTTGTGCGGCGTTGCGGGGATTTACTGGACGCGCAATGATTATCCGCTGGCGCCTCTGGTTCTTGGCCTTGTTCTGGGACCGATGATCGAAAATAATTTGCGCCGGGCGCTAACGATTTCGAATGGAGATTTTATCATTTTCGTGCAAAAGCCGGTTTCGGCTGTCTTTTTGCTGGCTGCGGCCTTATGGCTTATCATCCCGGTTGTTTTAAAGATGAAAGGCAAAAATGTATTACAAAGCGAGGAAGGATAAGAGGAGAAAATTTTCCTGCTTCACAGGCGAAATGAAGTAAAGCTAAGTAGTTATCCGCCTTCTTCTCTTTTCGCGGGAATGGAGGTTTTACTGTAATGCCTTGGCGATTTTGCGGGAGGGGTACCATTTCTGCGTGTAGCCTTAAACAATAATCGGCTAGCCCTCAGTCATTTTCATGACTTATGGGCCGGCCTTATTCTTTTCATTCCTTATCCAAAAATAAATTTACTGTGCTGCGCGGACCTTGGTTTGGACTGAGTGACAAGGTATCTTTATAATGCTGGCTGATCCCGCGCTGAGTCGAATCTAATCAGAATATATGTTCCCTGACAACTTTTGAACATAAGATGGTGTATATTTAGTTTGACAAGGCAAAAGTAAAGAACTGGGAGGGATAAAATGAATTACGTCGCTCATATTCGTGAAAGTGACAATCAGATTCAAGGCGTTGAGGAGCATTTGCTTGGAGTAAAAGATTTGGCGGAATCATACGGGGAGAAGATTGGCGTCAAGCATATAGCAGGTCTTGCGGGCATGCTTCATGATATGGGCAAATTTACCCATGAATTTAGAGAGTACATACTAGAGGCGGCGAGAAATCCGGATTCTCCGCCGAAAAGAGGCAGTGTAGACCATTCGACAGCGGGCGGAAAGTTATTATACCAGCTGTTTCATACGGGGAACCCTTCCAGGCTTCAGTGGATTTTGGCTGAAGTTGTAGGTAACGCTATTCTGTCTCACCATTCCTATCTTCACGATTTTCTCAATAAGGATTTGGAGTCGCCTTACTTGAAGCGCGTGCAGGAAAAACAATTAAATGAGTTTGATCGGTCTGTGCAGTGTTTTTTTGACCATGTGATCAGCGAGGCGGAATTTCACCAGTATGTTTCAAAAGCATTAGTAGAATTAGAGGCTTATCTGATGAAACCCTTTGCGGGGAATGATGAAAGCAAGCTGATGTTCCTGACCAAGTTTATTTTTAGCGCATTAATTGATGCCGATCGAACGAACACCAGATTATTTGAAGAAAATAAGACCCACGAACCGGAACAGAACCGCAAGGAGCTGTTCGATGGCTATTATGAGAAACTGATGGCAAAGATTCACTCGTACCAAATTCAAGACGCCGCAAAAACACAAATGAATATCCTTAGAAGGAAAATGTCGGAACAGTGCGACCAGTTTGCCGGGAAGCCGTCGGGGATCTATACCTTATCGATTCCAACCGGAGGCGGCAAGACATTGGCCAGTTTAAGATATGCACTCAAGCATGCCAGTCTGCACGGCAAGAAGCACATCATATATGTAGTTCCATATACAACGATTATTGAGCAAAATGCCGAAGAAATTCGCAAAATCCTGATGGATGGCGGACATATTTTAGAGCATCATTCAAACGTCATCATCGAGGACGGGAATGAGGACGACGAGAACGAGGACGGCCTGATCAATACGCGGCAAAAGCTGAAGCTGGCAAAGGATAACTGGGATTCGCCGATTATTTTTACAACGATGGTGCAGTTTTTGAATGTGTTCTATGCCAAAGGCAGCAGAAATATCCGGAGGCTTCATAATTTAAGCGAGTCGGTGATTATTTTTGACGAGGTGCAAAAGGTTCCCGTTTCATGTGTATCGTTATTTAATCAAGCACTGAATTTTTTGAAAACTTTTGGCCATTCCAGTCTCATTCTTTGCACTGCAACCCAGCCTGCATTGGATTTTGTGGAGCATAAGCTGGCATTGAACGCAGACGCTGAAATGATTGAAAACCTGGATCGCGTGATCGAGGCTTTCAAACGGGTGGAGATTATTGATAAAGCAACGGATGAAACGTTTAACAATAATAAGCTTGCCGATTTTATTGCGGAAAAAATGGACGAAGTTCAAAGTGTGCTTGTTATTTTGAATACGAAGACGGTTGTGAAGAGGTTATACCGTCAAATGGCGGGGAGTCATGTCCCCATTTATTACTTAAGCACATCGATGTGCGCCGCGCACCGAAATCACATATTGGAACAAGTGCGGGAACATCTTGAGAAGCATGAGAAAGTCATATGCATCAGCACACAACTGATTGAAGCAGGGGTAGATGTAAGCTTTGATTGTGTGATTCGTTCTTTGGCGGGTCTCGATTCAATAGCACAAGCTGCCGGAAGATGCAACCGTCATGGGGAGCGGGAGATCCAGCAAGTGTATGTTATTGATCATGAGGAAGAGAAATTGGATTATTTGCCGGAAATAAAGGTTGGGAAAAAACTGTCCAGGAGGATTCTCGTCGATCTTAAGCATGACCGGAACCACCATGGCGGCCATGTTTTATCTGCTCAGGCTATGGACAGGTATTTTAAGGAATTTTATACGGAATTCCGTTCGAGTTTGAACTATTTTATCCCCAAATTAGAGAAGGACATGACCGAGTTATTGGCGTCTAACAGGACACACAATTCGTATAACCAAGCCTATACGCATCACAAGAAAGAAAGCTTGCCATTATTTATTGTCAATAGTTATCGAACGGCAGCAGAACACTTTTATGTAATTGATAACCATACAACCTCTGTTATTGTCCCTTACGACGATGAAGGCAAAGACATGATTGCAAGGCTGAATGGCAATGAGTCGATTGAGGATTTATCACGATTATTGCGCAAAGCTCAGCAGTATACGATTCATCTGTTTCATTACGAACGGGCGCAATTGGCGCAGAACGGGGGGCTGGTAAGCCTGCTCGACGGGAAAATATTCGCGTTGAAGGAAAGTGCTTATAATAAGGAATTTGGCCTTGATCTCGACAATGACAGCCCATTTGAATTGGGGATGTTTTGAAGATGGTCAAGAAACTTATCTGATCGATCGGATAGGTTTCCACATCACACACTATACTTTTCAATCCAGACGCTTTGTTTTTTTATTATATCATGACTTAAAGTTAAATTTACAAGATTAAAGAAATGGAATATTATTAAAATATAGTAAATAAGTACTATATCAAGCTGTGAAGGAGGTGAATCGATGAGGAACTCGATCGAGTTTGTCGTACACGGCGCTTATGCGTTATTCACGGATCCTTTGACTAAGCTTGGCGGGGAGAAACTTTCCTACCAAGTGCCTACCTACCAATCTCTGAAGGGGATTGTTGAATCGATTTACTGGAAACCGACGCTCCTAATGATCGTCGATGCCGTCCGGATCATGAACCCCATCCGTATGGAATCCAAAGGCATTCGTCCGATGGATTATAGCGGAGGGAATACGCTTGCCAACTATACGTATCTGAGAGATGTCCGTTACCAGGTGCGTGCACATTTCGAATTCAACATGAACCGGCCCGATATGGCTTATGACCGTAACGAGTACAAGCATCACAACATTATGAAGCGCTCTCTCCAGGCTGGCGGCCGAAGAGACATTTTCCTCGGTGCCAGGGAATGTCAGGCTTACGTTGAACCTTGCGAATTTGGCGAGGGGGACGGGTTTTATGACGATTATGGCGATATTCATCTGGGCAGCATGGTCCATGGCATCAATTATCCGGATGAAACAGGCCGCAACCAATTGGAAGTGCGTCTATGGAATCCGGTTATAAAGGATGGAATTATCCAATTTATAAGACCTGAACAGTGCACGCAGGTTCGTGTGATTACGGACATGGAACCGAAGCATTTCGATCATGCGAATGTCGAATCGGCAGATGAGCTGTTCGCACAATTGGAAGAGGGGGGGAATCCATGAGCTGGTTATTAAATCTGTATGAAACCTATGAAGCTAATTTGGACCTTGTTGGCAAGATTGAAAAAAAACATAACGATCAAGAGTACACGCTGCTGCCTGTCTCCCATACAACGCAGAATGCACACATCGAAGTGAATATAACCGAGGACGGGGAGTTTCATTCGGCGACAGTGATTGACAAAAACGATGCGAGTACATTAATCCCGTGCACCGAAGACTCCGCGAACCGCGCAGGCTCCAAGATTGCCCCCTATCCGCTGCACGATAAATTAAGTTACGTGGCGGGAGATTATGCAGCCTATGGCGGTGAAATAAAAAAAGAAGAGCCTTTTACATACTACATTAAACAACTGGAAGACTGGGCTAATTCTCCATATGGTACCTCTAAGGTGAAGAGCATCTATCATTATTTGAGCAAGGGGCGGCTTATTCAGGATTTAGTGGAACACAAGATTTTATTTATAGATGCCGATAACCGCCTTATTGACAAATGGGACGACAAGAAATATGAGGCGCTGTATGGCTCAAAGCCGCCTATATTCTCAGTTATTAGCGGCGAGCAAGCAAGCGCATTCGTTCGGTTCAACGTCTATTCGCCTAATAAGATATTAACGGAAGTATGGAAGGATCAGGAGATGTACGATTCTTTCATCCAATTTTACAGCAGTCGGTTAGGCAAAGAGGATCTTTGTTACGTCTCGGGGAGAACGCTTCCGGCCACGGACAAGCATGCCAACAAAATTAGAAATGCAGGAGACAAGGCCAAATTAATTTCGGCCAATGATACCAGCGGTTTTACGTTTCGAGGACGGTTTAATCTAAGCCAAGAAGCGGCAAGCATTAGTTATGACGTATCCCAAAAAGCGCATAATGCATTGAAGTGGCTCATTCTTCGTCAGGGGAAGACCATTGATCAGCGGGTGTTTCTTGTATGGGGTAACGACGATTTGGATGTTCCGGGAGTTAATGAGGATCTTTATTCGATTTCCCCTGCGCCGATTGCCGCTAAAGAGAAAAAATCGTTTACCAATAAAGAGTTCGCCGTAGAAGTTGCCAAGGCGTTGGACGGGTATCGAAATCGGTTGTCGTCTTCGTCTGAAGTGAATATTTTAATTCTGGATTCGGCCACAACAGGGCGCATGGCCGTGCTGTACTACCGGAATTTGAACAAGGAGCTTTATCTGGACAAGCTTACGAAATGGCATTCTACCTGCGTGTGGCTGCACCGGTACCGCAAGGATGGCAATGGCGAATATGTGCAATTTTACGGGGCGCCCGCCACAAAGGATATCGCGCTTGCCGCATACGGGCCAAGTGCGAGCGACAAGACGGTCAAAGGGGTAATGGAGCGGATGCTGCCATGCATTATCGACGGGCGAGATATTCCGTTGGATATTGTAAACAGCGCTTATCACCGCGCGTCAAACCCCGTATCGATGGAAAAATGGGAATGGGAGAAGACGTTGAGTATTGCCTGCGCTCTAATCAACAGACGGGAGGGATACAATGTGGCATTAGACACAGACAATAATGACCGCAGTTATTTATTCGGCCGCTTGTTAGCTGTCGCCGATGTTTTGGAAAGACGCGCGTTAGGCGCTGAAGAAACCCGCGCCACCAATGCCATTCGTTATATGAATTCGTTCTCCAGGCATCCGGCAAGAACCTGGAAAACCATCCAGAATGCCTTGCAGCCGTATCAAGCCAGGCTGGGAACAAAGGGAACCTATCTATCCAAGATCATTGACGAGGTAGCTTCCCGAATTCCGATTGCCGAATTTAATAATAAACCATTGTCCGAAGTATATTTGCTGGGCTTCTATAGTCAACGGCATGAACTTTATCAGAAGAAAGAAAATAATGATGATGCAGCGGCTGCATCTGATTGAATAGGAGAGATGGACATGACTACTTTAGATCATAAAATTGATTTTGCAGTTGTATTGTCTGTAACCAAGGCTAATCCTAACGGGGATCCCCTGAATGGTAATCGGCCGCGGCAAAACTATGATGGTTATGGTGAGATTTCGGATGTCGCGCTTAAACGGAAGATCAGAAATCGTCTGCAGGATATGGGCGAATCTATCTTTGTCCAATCTAATGATCGCAGATCAGATTCTTATAGCAGCTTAAGAGAGCGTGCGGATGCGAATGCCGAGCTGGCGAAAATTCTGAAGTCTAAGACAAGCTCCAGTGATGAGTTTGCCAGAATTGCTTGCCGGGAATGGTTGGACGTCCGAAGCTTTGGCCAAGTATTCGCTTTCAAAGCGGATAAGGGAGCTGGTGTCTCCGTCGGTGTAAGAGGTCCAGTGTCTATTCATACGGCAACGAGTATTGACCCTATTGATATCACCAGCATGCAAATTACCAAAAGCGTCAATTCAGAGCCCGGTGCGGCAAGAGGCTCGGATACGATGGGGATGAAGCATCGCGTAGATTCAGGTGTCTACGTTTTTTATGGCAGCATCAATACGCAGCTGGCCGAGAAAACCGGATTTACGCATCAGGATGCCGAGAAGTTGAAGCAAGCGCTCGTTACCTTGTTTGAGAACGACGCGTCATCCGCCAGACCGGAAGGAAGCATGGAGGTCCACACGGTATATTGGTGGGAGCACAATTCCAAGCTGGGCCAATATTCTTCCGCCAAGGTACATCGGTCCCTAACGATTGAAAAACTTGTCGAAGAACCCAAGTCGTTCACAGATTACAAGTTTACTGTTCAGCCTTTGGAAGGATTAAAAGTAGAGAGCATCCATGGGAAATAATGAAGACGATGATTATTTAATGCTGTCCGGCATACAGCATTTTCAATTTTGCAAACGGCAGTGGGCGTTAATTCATATTGAACAGCAATGGGAAGAGAACGTCAGAACCATTGAAGGGGAGTATCTTCACCAGAATGCAGATCAGCCGTTTGTAAGAGAGAAGCGAGGTGATAAGCTTGTCGTTCGCGCGATGCCTGTGAAGTCGGAGAGCCTTAAAATATCAGGTATTTGCGATGTAGTAGAGTTTATAAGGGACGATAGCGGTGTTGAAATTAATAGCGCTGAAGGGAAATACATCGCCTATCCGGTCGAATATAAACGCGGAAAGCCGAAGCTGAACGATGAGGATATTTTACAGTTGGCTGCACAAGCCATTTGTCTGGAGGAAATGCTGCTGTGCGGCATTGATCAAGGCTATTTGTTTTATAATGAGATCAAACATCGGGTGGAAGTACCGCTAACCGCAGCGATTAAAAACAAAGTGAGGCTTGTTGTTGCTGAAATGCAAGACTACTATAAGCGCAGGCATACGCCTAAAGTAAAAACGGGGTCTTTCTGCCGAAGCTGTTCCCTTCAACATATTTGCTTGCCGGAGCTCATGAGTAAACGGACCGTTAAAAGTTATGTTGAAGGGAGAATCGGTGAATGAAAAAGCTGCTTAATACGCTATTTATTACGCAGCCCGATGTTTATTTGTCACTCGACGGTGATAACATTATTCTGCTTAAGGAACAGGAGAAGCTGGGCAGACTGCCGCTTCACAACCTGGAATCCATTATCGCTTTTGGTTACACAGGTGCAAGTCCGGCACTTATGGGATATTGCGCGGAGCGCAATATCTCATTAGTATTTTTTACTATGAACGGTAGATTCCTTGCCAGAGTGATTGGGGAAAGCAAGGGCAATGTCGTCCTGAGAAAGAAACAATATGCCATATCGGAAGATGAGGTCCTTTCGGCGAAGATTGCGCGTAATTTTATTGTCGGCAAGATTTATAATCACAAATGGATTATTGAGAGAATGACCAGAGATTATCCTTTACGCATCGATGTTGCCCGGTTCAAAGCGATTTCACAGCAGTTATCCGCTATCATGCTGGATGTAAGGGCGTGTGAAGATTTGGAACGATTAAGAGGGTTGGAAGGTCAAGCTGCAGTTAGCTACAATAAACTATTTGACTCGATGATATTGCAGCAAAAAGAGGATTTCTACTTTCACTCGCGTTCCCGCAGGCCACCGTTGGATAACGTGAATGCGATGCTGTCATTCGCCTATTCTCTGTTAGCGATTGATGTGGCATCCGCACTGGAAGGTGTCGGGCTGGATGCATATGTGGGATTTCTGCATCAAGACCGGCCGGGACGCGCTTCCCTGGCGCTGGATGTGATGGAGGAGCTGCGGGGTGTCTATGCCGATAAATTTGTGTTGTCATTAATTAACAAGAAAATGGTTAGTAATGAGGATTTTTTGAAAAAAGAGAACGGTGCTGTTATGATGAGGGATGAGGCGAGAAAGAAGTTTCTAACCGCATGGCAAAGTAAGAAGCATGAGAAGATCACGCACCCCTATCTCGGTGAGAAAATCTCCTGGGGATTGGTACCGCATGCGCAAGCCCTACTATTAGCCCGTTATTTGCGCAATGATTTAGATGAGTACCCGCCTTTCTTATGGAAGTAGATGAGGCATATTTTGAAGCCTGTTTCCGTCGCATCTCAAGCGGACGCATGGATTGAAAATTGTGAAAGTAGGTGATCGGGCTGCTGGTATTGGTTACGTATGATGTAAGCACAGTTAGCAGTTCAGGGCGAAGAAGACTGCGTCAGGTATCGAAAATATGCCAGAATTACGGCCAGCGTGTACAAAATTCAGTATTTGAGTGCGTTGTCGACGCCACTCAATTTGCTGTTTTAAAATTAAAGCTCCTTGATATTATTGATCAAGAACAAGACAGCCTCAGATTCTATCAGTTGGGCCATAATTACAAGAGCAAGGTAGAACATATTGGTGTGAAAGAGTCTTTTGATTTGGAAGGCCTTCTAATTTTATAGTGCGAATGTGTAGTGCACAAGGTTTTCCGGGGACATTCGCACCGGGAAAATGGTTAAAACCCCCATTTTGTTTACAGTTTTATCCATATCATTTCAGAAATTCATTGATTTACGCGTATTTTTGATCATAAAAATGGAGTTTCAGGCATATTTGAATCAAAAATCGCTGTCGCATCCCATGCGGATGCGTGGATTGAAATGTTATACTGCCTGTTAGTTGAGCAGCGACCTTGGGCGTCGCATCCCATGCGGATGCGTGGATTGAAATAATACTGTCTTTGTCGGCGGCGGATTTAACTGGTGTCGCATCCCATGCGGATGCGTGGATTGAAATGTCAAAGCCTTCAAAGTAAAATCCAAATGAAGCTGTCGCATCCCATGCGGATGCGTGGATTGAAATAAGATATCCGTTTGTTGTTCTTAATCTTGACTCGTCGCATCCCATGCGGATGCGTGGATTGAAATATTTGCAGGGATTGAAATAGATTCAGTGCTTTGAAGTCGCATCCCATGCGGATGCGTGGATTGAAATGTTCAAGCGGCTGGCAAACGTTTCGAGCTCCGCGTCGCATCCCATGCGGATGCGTGGATTGAAATAGCGGTTCGTCACGTATCTACGCACGAAAGAAACGAGTCGCATCCCATGCGGATGCGTGGATTGAAATAATTTTATATAGTGTTTTCGGCTTTGTTGGTTCGCGTCGCATCCCATGCGGATGCGTGGATTGAAATCTTTATACCGTCAAGTTTTAATATTTTTATAACCGTCGCATCCCATGCGGATGCGTGGATTGAAATGCTACGCTCTCGGAAAGTTTCAAGTCCCCTGCCTGTCGCATCCCATGCGGATGCGTGGATTGAAATACCTTACGAGGATACCGTTATTTCCGTTATTAGGTCGCATCCCATGCGGATGCGTGGATTGAAATTGTTCGCTGTAATATGGTTTGTATGTGTCTTTACGTCGCATCCCATGCGGATGCGTGGATTGAAATCACCTACGCGTGATATGAGCTGCATGTACCGCTTCGTCGCATCCCATGCGGATGCGTGGATTGAAATGACAAATTGACCTTATACAGCTCATGGAAGATGTAGTCGCATCCCATGCGGATGCGTGGATTGAAATCAGACGCGGTTTCTGTTGCTCCATATCCTGCAACGTCGCATCCCATGCGGATGCGTGGATTGAAATTAAAATTTTAGTGTTATGAGGACTATCGAAAGTCGTCGCATCCCATGCGGATGCGTGGATTGAAATATCCTCTTTGCTCACGGCCAAAATCAGCGGTTCCAGTCGCATCCCATGCGGATGCGTGGATTGAAATTCAGCTTGCGCGTCAATCGCATTGGGCTTGAGGCGTCGCATCCCATGCGGATGCGTGGATTGAAATTCAGCCACCAGCACATCCAACTCTCTCCCAGATGGTCGCATCCCATGCGGATGCGTGGATTGAAATTCACTTATTAAGGCGAAAGAAGCCGCCATCGTACTGTCGCATCCCATGCGGATGCGTGGATTGAAATTTCCGGCTCCTGCACCACTTAATCTGTGAAAACTGTCGCATCCCATGCGGATGCGTGGATTGAAATAAACTGAAACCAATAATGCTCAAACATCAGCAAATGTCGCATCCCATGCGGATGCGTGGATTGAAATATTAGATCAACATTAAAGTATGCGGCAAGTATTGTCGCATCCCATGCGGATGCGTGGATTGAAATGTGACTCACTATAAATCCGAAGAGATTTTTGATCGTCGCATCCCATGCGGATGCGTGGATTGAAATAGTACGCTTGTTTTATGTATTCCTTAACCTTGTACGTCGCATCCCATGCGGATGCGTGGATTGAAATCTCCTGCTTTTGACTGTAACGTGAGTCTTCCTGGTGTCGCATCCCATGCGGATGCGTGGATTGAAATCCTTGATATGATCAACGTATTTGCTAATGTAACGTCGCATCCCATGCGGATGCGTGGATTGAAATATGGCCTCCATATTGTTATGTATTACCTGTTATAGTCGCATCCCATGCGGATGCGTGGATTGAAATTCTTTAAATTGATCAAAAATCTCTTCGGATTTATGTCGCATCCCATGCGGATGCGTGGATTGAAATTATTAATTCTTCGTCAAAACATACCGCTCCGTCGTCGCATCCCATGCGGATGCGTGGATTGAAATTTGCATATTTTCAACCTCGGAAATAGTCTAACGTCGCATCCCATGCGGATGCGTGGATTGAAATTCTGCAGTCGAGCTAGCCCTTGAACAAGCCGAGGAGTCGCATCCCATGCGGATGCGTGGATTGAAATACAGAGCGCTTGTCGGCTACAACAACACCCGCCGTCGCATCCCATGCGGATGCGTGGATTGAAATGAATGTAAAAACCTACCGGATTAACCCCTTAAGTTTGGACAGATGCTCACGAAAATAAGCTCATTCTTCGTTTTTCATTGCTTAAAAAGTTCCACCGCTTGCCATTGACTCGGAGCCTCCGCGGCGGATGGATTCTTTGCGAAAGGGCGAAGCCTACAAGTTTTCGCAAGGCAAATGAGCCTATCATCCGCCGCCACTCCATGTCAATGGTTCGCCTGACGGCCAAGCTCCCTGCATTACAGGTGAATCGATGGAATAATCAGTTCTTTTCTCTTGTAAAATTCATGTGGCGATAGAAAATGGATACCGGAATGAATACGGGTTTCGTTGTAAAAGCGAATAAACTTTGCCACTTCTTCATAAGCTTCGGCATACGTTTCAAATTCGTGCTTGGACAAACATTCGTCTTGCAAGATGCGATGGAAGGCCTCGATATGCGCATTCATGTTGGGCGTTCGGTTCGGAATACGCTCGTGTTCGATGCCGAGCTCTTCACAAGCGCGTTGAAAGGCGTAAGACGTAAACTGAGGACCGTTATCTGTACGGATGACCGGCTTCTGATCGGTCGCATAGTGTTTTCTTTTCCATAAAGCCTGCTTTAACGTTTGAACGGCATCTTTGCCCTCACAGCGTAATCCGATATGGTAATCGATGATGGAACGATCATAGACATCTATAATCGACAAGATGAAGAAAAAACGTTGTTCCCCTGTAATGAAGCCGTACTTCAGATCGGCTTCCCACAACTGGTTGGATGCAGTAACTGTCCGGTTTTGAGCCAGTCGCTTTGGATAATGAATTTTCTTCACGCGCTGAGGACGAAGAACCTTCATCGCCTTGCATAACCGATATACTTTCTTTTTATTAATGATCAGATGATAATAGCGGCGCAATAAAATCGTCAGCTTAAGGTAGCCATAAGAAGCCCCTTCATTTTCGATGAACTGCAAAAGCCAAGCCTGTATTTGCTCATCCGGCACAGGAGTGCCTTGCTTTGTATACGAGTAGCCCGGAATCGGTCTACCCTCACTTACACGTTTCTCAGCTGTTTTGTAACTGGTCTGGTAATAGTACGTTGACCGGGCTACACCCACAATTCGAAGGACTTTCACAATCGGATATCCGAGGTTAATCCATTTGCGGGCTACTTCAATTTTGTCAGCAAGTGAGGGTTTTTCTTTTTTATGAGATCACGTAAAATGGCAATTTCGAGATCCTTTTCGCCTAGTAGTTTTTTGAGTTGCTCATTCTCCTGGGATAACTGCCGATTTTCCATCGTGATTTCCGATACGGAAACGGAATGTTCTTCCGGTATCGAAGAGGTCTTTTTACCCTCTTTATATTTGCGAACCCATCTCCCAAGCATATTGGCATTGATTTCGTATTTACGTGCCACAAGAGTTGGACTGCCGACTTCGATCGCTTCCAAAATGATTTTTTCTTTCAATTCGGGACTGTATTGTTTACGTTGCATATTACATTCCTCCCTAACACTGGACATTGTACTTCAAAGACCTTATTCTGTCCAAGTTCATTAGGGGGCTAAAAAGCTACAGCACGCACATGAATTAGGGTCGCATCCCATGCGGATGCGTGGATTGAAATCTTTTTGATTGCCAGCAAATCAGCCTTTTTCATGTCGCATCCCATGCGGATGCGTGGATTGAAATCAACGTATGATGAGGCATATAACTATTGCATTCAAGTCGCATCCCATGCGGATGCGTGGATTGAAATGTTGACGGCTATGCCTTAATAATACATGATAACGTCGCATCCCATGCGGATGCGTGGATTGAAATCATAAGTTGTTTTTAGCAATCAACCAAGTAGGAAGTCGCATCCCATGCGGATGCGTGGATTGAAATAATCAATCCTCAAGGATCACATCAAGAAGAATCACGTCGCATCCCATGCGGATGCGTGGATTGAAATTTGAGCAAATAAAAAACCACTTGCAAAGCGTTTCGTCGCATCCCATGCGGATGCGTGGATTGAAATGGCACACTCGGCTTCTTGTTTGGCTTTTTGTACTTGTCGCATCCCATGCGGATGCGTGGATTGAAATATGATACGCATAAGCTGCCAGTGATAACTCAATAGTCGCATCCCATGCGGATGCGTGGATTGAAATTGACGATCATTATAAGCTTTATATCAATTTTACGGTCGCATCCCATGCGGATGCGTGGATTGAAATTATGACAGTTACGTAACACGCCAGGCTGATATGGGTCGCATCCCATGCGGATGCGTGGATTGAAATGGTAAAATTGTAGATTTTTATATCTATGCCGACGTCGCATCCCATGCGGATGCGTGGATTGAAATATCCGGAAGAGTTTATGGATCCTGATGGCCGGCGTCGCATCCCATGCGGATGCGTGGATTGAAATAAAAACGAGTCAAGCACTAGCATAAAAACATAAATCGTCGCATCCCATGCGGATGCGTGGATTGAAATTAACCGTGATTGGATCGGATTGAACTTGTCTACCGTCGCATCCCATGCGGATGCGTGAATTGAAATACCGCAGATTAGAAGGGTTATGAAACTATGATTTGCTTCGTTATCCACCCAGTAGCGCGAAGAGCCAAAACTATTCACTTTTTGTATAATTCATGTTACTGCTAACGCGTAGTGTCGGCGGTTGACGGTGTAATTTGTCTTGCTGGTGCCGTAGATCAGACAGTTGTAACCGCTAGAATATAGACATCAGAAATCGCTAGATAATAATGAACACTTTACGCTCCTTCCTCCCCTAACTATCATTCATCTTAGAATAATCATCATGGGTGAGGAAGAGTATGAAGCGCTTAGAAAGGTGGCATATGTTTTTCTCCATTCATCAGATGAAAGAGAAAGGATTAAGGATCTCACAAATTGCTAGAAAACTAAATGTTTCGAGGAACACGGTGTATAAGTACTTGAGCATGAATCCAGATGAATTCAAACAATTCATGGAAGGTATGGAGACCAGGAAAAAGAAATTAGACCCCTATGAGCAGCGAATCATTCAGTGGTTGAGGGAGTACCCCGACCTCTCTGCCGCTCAAATATGGGATTGGCTAAAAGAGCACCATCCAGACATTGAAGTTGGGGAAAGTACCGTGAGAAGCTATGTCCGGATGATGCGGAAGATGTACGGGATCCCAAAGAGGGTACAGCAAAGGCAGTATGAAGCCATTCCCGATCCTCCAATGGGTGAACAAATGCAGGTGGACTTCGGGGAGACGAAAATGAAGAACCTTCAAGGGAATCTAGTCAAGTGCTGGTTCATGACGTTCGTTCTCTCCCATTCCAGGCAGAAATTCGTTCATTGGCAAGATCGGCCATTTGTAACGAAGGATGTGATCGATGCTCATGAATTAGCTTTTGCATATTATGGCGGAATGACGAAAGAAATCGTTTATGATCAGGATCATCTGCTGCTCGTCAGTGAAAATTACGGGAATCTAATCCTGACCCACGAATTTGCGGTTTATGTGCGTCATCGAGGCTTTCATGTCCACATGTGCCGAAAACAAGACCCCGAGAGCAAAGGTCGCATCGAAAATGTCGTGAAATACGTCAAACGAAATTTTGCACGCCATCGGATCTTCATCAGCGTGGATAAGTTGAATGAGGACTGCTTGGCTTGGTTAGACCGGACAGGGAATGCGCTGATCCATCATACGACCAAAAAAATACCAGCCGAAGTGTTCGCCCTTGAGAAGCAACATCTTCGCCCGGTCCCAGAAAAAATGCAAACTCCTAGTACGAGTATAACAAGGACTGTGCGGAAGGACAACACCATTTGGTATGAAGGGAGTCGGTATTCCGTTCCCCTCGGGACGTATGATGGCACCTCGAAAGAAGTTGGGATCCGGGTCAATGAGTCCACGCTTCAAATCCACGATGTGGATACCGGTGAAATCATCGCTGAACATGAACGCTCACAGAGGCGGGGCCAGCTCATCCAGAACACGAATCACCGGCGAGATCGCCAGAAGGGCATTGCTGCTTACTTTGAAAGTGTGAGGAGACAGTTTCCTGATCCTGATCTGGCTTCATCTTATCTGGAAGAGATTCGCCGGCTGCATCCGCGGTATACCCGTGATCAGCTCCAACTCATTCAAAAAACGCTGGATCAGGCATTTCAAGAATCCGTGGATCAGGCTCTCCGTTACTGTGTGGCCAACCGATTATACAGAGCCGTGGATTTTGCTGATGCCGTGAACCACTTCTCAAATTCTTGCGAAAAAACGTCATCGGATCGAAGCCATGTTACACAGCTGAGCGGAGTGGATCCGGCCAAATGGAAAGCCAAGCCTCAAATTCGTGATGTGGAGATCTACCGGCGCATTTTGAGAGGAGGCTAAACATGAACGAGACCATAACACACCTGAAACAAAGCTTAAAAACACTCAACCTCACGGAAGCGGCCCAGATCATTGATGAAAGCTTAATGGAGGCTGAAGAACACCAATGGACATGCAGTGAGTTTTTGCAACGGCTGCTCCGTTATGAATTAGTCCGACGAGAAGAAAAGCAACTCGCCAGACGTTATAAATGGGCGTCCTTCCCTGAAGTGAAGACGCTGGATGAGTTTCGTTTGGAAGAACAACCATCCATAAGCAAACGCCAATTTCAGCAACTACGGGAACTTCTATGGCTTGAGCAGAATTACAATCTCATCTTGCTCGGGCCTCCCGGGGTAGGGAAAACGCACATCGCCATCGGATTGGGCGTAGAGGCATTACATAACGGCTGCAAAGTGAGCTTCGTGCCGATGGATGGCTTAATTCACTTACTGAAGACACAAGAGATTTCCCGATCGTCCCAGCATAAGCTCCGGCGTATTCATAACTCTGATCTGGTCATATTGGATGACTTGATGTTCATGGCCATGGACCGGAATGAAGCAAATTTGTTTTTTCAGTTTGTGAATAAGCTGTACGGTCAAACTTCAATCATCCTCACCTCAAACAAAGGGCCGGAGGATTGGGGTGAACTGTTGGGAGATCAGGCGATCACCACTGCGATCCTGGATCGGATCTTGCATAAGAGCGAGGTCATCCAATTAAGTGGCGACAGCTATCGTCTGAAGTACCGGCAGACTATTTTCGCAAGCTAAAACTGTTCAATATTACTTAGCAATAATTGTTCAAAAGGGCTTGACGGTTACAACAGTGTGTACATACCTTGTTGGCCGGGCGGCACCACTGGAGAAACGATAAATCTCGTCGATCGCACCATCCGAAAAGATATCATGCTCCGCACCGGCGGTAAGCCATATGCCGCTGGATGTAAGCGCCAGCCTGTGCGCGGTCGAGTGCGATAGATTGCACTGCAGTTCAATACGTTGGCGGATCGCAGCGTTAGCTTGAAGCGCAAGACGATCCCACAACTCGCTTTGTCCTCTCGTCCGCATCCATACATACAAATAAGCCCTTCAGACTTTGTCTGGGGGGCTTATTTGCGTACATCCGCATCCAACCCATCTATAAAGGGAAAGCGGTCAACTGGAACTTCATTTTACAGCTTTGCATTCGTCCGGTTATGGCATGCGGAGCATTTTTTCTGTCTTTTTAATTTCTCGCTGCATTCTTCGAGGCATTGGGGGTTAGCTTGACTCCGACAACACGAATAATATCAGGCTGCATCCGCTGGATATATATTTTTACAGGTATTGACATCACCGGTGTTAAAATGTTAGTTCCGGAAATTGCAAAGCTTGGCCATGTTTCATTGGTTACCCCTGATTTGCAAAAGTCATTATGGTTCTTTAAAGAAGTGTTGGGATTGGAAGAGATTGAGCGTGCGGGAGGCGCAGTTTATTTACGGGCTTGCGGGGAATTCGAACATCATAGTCTTGTCTTGAAGCAAGGGGATCGTGCGGTTGTAGACCATATAGGTTGGCGTGCCAAAAGAGCAGAGGATGTAGAGAAATTCGCTGTACAGTTAGAAGCGGCGGGTACAAAGATTCAATGGATTGAGGCGGGGCGGGAAGCCGGACAGGGGAAAGCGATTCAATTTAAACTCCCCAGCCAGCACACGTTTGAGATTTATTATGAAGTGGAGAAACCGAAGGCTCCCCAAGGAGAACGTTCCGGCCTGAAGAATCAAACGCACAAATCATGGGCTCGCGGGATATCGCCGCGCAGAATTGACCATGTGAATCTCTGGACTTCACATGACCCGGGATCGGTTCACCAATGGTTGTCGGAACAGCTCGGTTTTAAGATGCGCGAATACGTAAAGCTGAATAACGGGAAGGTGATCGGAGGCTGGATGAGCGTTACGCAGCTAGTTCATGATGTAGCGATGATGGGGGCGCATGACCCTGAGACTCCGGCTCGATTCCATCATATTGCCTATTGGTTGGATAATGCGCAGGACGTACTTCGAGCGCTCGACATCCTGCGGGAAAACGGGATTCAGATAGACCTTGGTCCGGCAAAGCATGGGATTAGCCAAGCGGTCTGTGCGTATGTGAGAGATCCCGGAAGCGGACACAGGGTGGAATTGTTCAGCAACGGATATTTGATTTTTGATCCGGATTGGGAACCCGTTGAATGGGGACAGGAGGAATTTGGGGTGGCTCTTCAATGGTGGGGGCCGGAATATACTCCGGGTCATGGTCATGCCATGGATGAAACAACGGAGGCTTAAGTTTAATCATTTCCGATGATGACTATTATTGAGGAGAGAGGAAAACGAACATGGTAAACATGAATATACGCAAAATAAAGACGGGTTCATACTCAACTTATCTTTGTGAGTCGGGAGAACAGAACTCCGAGACGGTCATCTTTCTCCATGGCGGAGGTCCAGGAGTAACTGCGGAATCCAACTGGAGGGATGTGCTTCCCGGTTTTTCTGGATCTTATCGCGTTGTCGCTCCTGATTTGGCAGGTTACGGCAATACGGATCATCCAGATCCTGTGCCGCAAGGCGGGTTGATGGGATGGATGCGTCTAAGGGTAGAGCAAATTCTGACATTGATGGATGAACTTGATATTGCCAAGGCACACTTGGTGGGAAATTCCATGGGCGGGGCTCTCGCGCTTCATCTTGTCATGACAGCGCCTGAGCGCTTCCAGAGTGTGGTTTTAATGGGGAGCGCCGGCGCGCCGTCTACTCCGACGCCGGAAGTGATTCGCATGTTGAATTTTTATAAGGATCCGACTCCTGCTGCGCTTGGAAATTTGCTGAAGTGGTTCGTATACGACGAAAATATAATTGGCGACAAATTAAATCAAATCGTTCAGGAGCGTTTTGAAGAAGTCATGCGGCCAGAGGTTCGCAGATCTTATGAATCGATGTTTTCAACGTCGCCTGCTGAGGTTATTGTACCGCCGTCAGCTCTTAGGCGCATGAATATGCCGTTTCTGCTTGTTCATGGCAGGGACGATCGTTTTGTATCCGTAGACTCCAGCGTTTATATGCTGCAGCATTTACCGAACGTACAGCTTCACGTGTTTGATCGTTGCGGTCACTGGGCGCAGTTGGAGCGAAAAGAGAGTTTTACAAAGCTGGTGACGGATTTCTTTAAAGGTGAATTTTAAGCGAGAGCTGGTTGGGTTTGTTATAGCCATGACAATCACTCCCGTTGAAAAAGGAGTGGCAGATCTGAAGAAAGATAATGCCTATATGTATATAAAAAATCGCATTCTTGACCGTGAGTGGGATATAGGCTCTGCGATCAACGTCAACGAGATTTGTCAGGTGCTGAATATGAGCCGTACTCCGGTACTGGAGGCTATCTCACGCCTGGAACGGGAAGGCTTTCTTTCTATTATTCCACAAGTAGGAGCTTTTGTCCGCAGACCTACCTCGAGCGAATTGTTTGAACGACTTTTGATGCGAGGCTCGTTGGAGGCATTAATGGTTGAATGGGCCGCGCGCAAAATCGAGAAGACGCAGCTGGATATGATAGATGCTGTGCTTAGACGCATGGAGGAACCCGGAATATCCATTGTCGATTATGCGAATTTGAATCGGGATTTTCACAGGATCATTCACGAAGCCTCGGGTTTATCTTATATTCAAGGCTTGGTGGAAGAACATTGGGATTTTTTCGAGTACGCAGCCGCCCTGGATAAAGTGTTTAAAGAACATCGGATGGCCCGGTCGTTGCTTGAGCACCGAATGATATTCCATAGTTTGAAAGACGGTAATTCCACCCTGGCCAAACAATTAATGGAGCAGCATGTAGTCAGAGTAGCGTACCTCGTAAAAGAGGAGAGCGGCTGATTTCATGATTCCAATCTGATTCACGCATGAAGAGGAAGGGGAATGGTAAATGAAATTGTTGGATCATTATGTCAATCTGGAAACGGGTTCAATTAGTCGTAAAGTGAATTATGATCCGGAGATTTATCAGGATGAAATGGCGAAGATCTTCACCAAGACATGGCTTTTCGTTGCCCATGAAAGCCAAATTAAACATCCTGGCGATTACATCACCAACTATATGGCTGAAGATCCGGTTATCGTAACCAGGGATGGTACAGGCAAAATCCATGTATTCTTAAATTCCTGTCCCCACCGGGGGATGAAGGTTTGCAGTGTAGATGCAGGAAACTCAAAATTTTTCCGTTGTCCGTATCATGGTTGGACCTTTGAAAACAACGGAAATTTGATCGGCGTACCCGAACTCCAATATGCATATTACGGCGAACTGGATAAATCGAAAAACGGTCTAATCACCGTTCCACGGGTTGAATCGTATAAAGGTTTTATTTTTGCCAATTGGGACCCGAACGCGCTCCCGCTAAAGGAGTACTTTGGTAAAGATCTGCTCTGGTATTTGGACACTGCCTTCGAAAGAGCTTTAGGCGAATTTGAAGTGGCAGGTCCCATCATGAAACAAAAAATTAAAACCAATTGGAAAATTTGCACCGAAAACTTTGGTGACGATTATCACGTGCTGTACACTCATGGATCCGCTTTCAAAATTGGCTTTATGCCGCCTTATGATCAATTGGGAGAGTACAACGCCTATTGTGATCATGGTCATAGCGTAGGCGATATACCCAACTTTGGGGTGGGTCTGGAATTGGATCGGGCCATTGCGAAACAAATTGGACCTGAAGCAGAACAGTACGTTGAACAGATTGACCAAAGACTTAAAGAACGGCTTAGTCCCGAGCAGGCGAATTTACACCAAATCGGGCAAATTCTGATATTCCCGAATCTAACCTTTCTTACCTTTGGCTGCTTCCGAGGTATTCATATTTTCCAATGGCATCCTAAAGGAACAGATGAAGTTGAATTGTGGCAGATCAGTTTGTATGACAGTGAGGCGCCTGATCAAGCCAAACAATTCGCGAGAATTTTCTCACAACGGGAAAATGCTCCGGCCGGTTTATTTGCCGCCGATGACGGATCAAACTTTGAACAAATTACAGAGTCCACCAAGCCGTACGTTTCGAGGCATCATCACTTTAATTATTCGATGGGTATCCGTCATGAGGGGGAAATCAAAGTACCAGGTTTGCCGGGACATCTTGGCCGGCATTATTCCGAACAAAATCAAAGGAATTTTTATCGGTACTGGCTAAAGCTTATGAAGGAGGAAGGGATTTTCCATGAATAACCACTTGGAACTTCATAAGGAGATTGAATTATTTCTTTATCACGAAGCTCACTTGCTGGATCAAAGTGATTTTGAAGGTTGGTTGGATTTATTTACAGATGACGCCCGTTATTGGATGCCAACCACCGAAACAAGGGATGTTGATCAGAAGCACTCACCTTTAAAACAGGAATGGCATCTCATCGAGGACGATAAGCCATTTTTGCATAAACGCTACGAAAGATTGCAAACCCGATTGGCGCATGCGGAACAACCTAGATCGAGGACAAGAAGACTGGTGACGAATATTCTTATTAAAGAGAATCATAACAATCAAAAATTGCTTGTCCTTTCAAACTTTATTATTTTCCAATCCAGGCGCGACAATGAAGAGAGTTTTTTTGTGGGGCGGCGCGAGGATACTTTGAATCGTTATGGCGATAAGTGGAAAATTTCCAATCGTTCCATCTTTCTTGACCAACGAATTTTGCCGCGGGCCATTTCGATTTTTTTCTAGCAGGCTCATTCACAGCTCCAGGGGGTAATCTATGAGAATAACAAACGAGTTTGCAAGCGTTATGGTTGAAATAGATTCCAATGGGAACTCCCATCGTCTGAAAATAAAAGATTGCCGAACAGGCAGAGTGATCTATTTGGATGCCCTGCAGCTGGAAAGCTTAACGCGGCAATCGGATCAGATTTTCCGTGAATTTCTGCAGTACCCCTTTGGTCCGGAAAAGGAAAATTAAATGTAAAAACAGGCTGGAATTCATTCAGAGGGTCATGATATTCTGAGGAGGAATGATTTTATTTAAAAGTTACCTGATGTCAAAAAGCCTTTGAAAGGAAAGGAAAGCTCCAAATGAACATAAGGCAGGCAGTTGCAGCGGATCTCCCATCTATTCTGGACATATACAACGACGCGGTTCTTCATACGGTGGCCACCTTTGATACGGTTCCCAGAACCATGGAACAGCAGGAGCAGTGGTTTGAGCAGCATGGGAAATCTTATCCGGTTCTTGTAGCAGAGGATAACGGTCTGGTAACCGGCTGGGCGTCGCTCAACCGTTACTCAGACCGGCTCGCCTATGCTCGTACGGCCGAGCTTTCCTTATACATTCGGGACGGGTACCGCGGGCATGGGCTTGGCAAGACGATGCTGGAAGCGATTCTGCGGGAAGGGAAGACCGCCGGATTGCATACGGTGCTCTCCCGCATCGCGGAAGGCAACGACAACAGCATTCATATCCACCGCGTGTTCGGATTCGAAATGGTGGGCACCATGCGGGAGGTCGGCTTTAAATTCGGGCGGCTGCTGGATGTGGTGCTGATGCAAAAAATGCTGTAGCTCAACAAACGGACCCCATTCCAATGCATCGGGGTCCGTTTGGTTAACGTCAAGCTTTAGTGAAACTGCACGTCGATCCGGCGGCGCGTTTCCTTTGGCGCTTTGGGCATCCGCACTTCAAGAATGCCGTTCTTGTACGATGCCGTGGTTCCTTCCTCCATCACCTCTGCGGGCAGGGCTATGGACCGGTGGAAGCGTCCGGTGAAACGCTCCTTGCGGTGAAACTGCTCTTCCTTGACTTCATTGAACCTGTTGATGGTCCCGGAAATCGTCAAATTATGAGGCTCGACCTGAATGTCTACGTCTTCTTTTTTGTCCAGGCCGGCAATTTCGCAATGGGCGATAACCTCATTCTCCGTTTCGTGAACGTCAATCCGCGGTGCGCCGAATTCCTGATTAAATCCGAATGCGGCAGGCAGCCCCTCATTAAAAAACCGGTCCATTTCCTTTTTCAAATGATCAATCCGCCGGAACGGCTCAAATGGAACTAAAGCCATGAAATGATTCCTCCTGTAAGTTCAGCATAGGTTCACCATATATTTTGATGAAGAAAATGATTCGATATGCATGGGCAGGCGAGGGAAGTGATGGCAATAAAAGCGCATGCTTTCGCCATAATCGCGCTTGACTCGTATTTTGCGTGCCGATATAATGGATGGTATGCAAAGGCTGGCAATTTTCGCATAATGCCCCGAATGGAGGCACCCCTTAAGGGGTGCTTTGTTGCATCAAGGGGTACCATGCGGTTGCCGCAGCGTTCAACGGAATGAAAGGAGCATGACTTGTCATGAATTATAAACAATGGCTTGCGGAGCAATTGGCCGGTAAGCTTGAGGGCGTATCCCGGGAAACGCTGGCGGAGCTTATCGAATACCCGCCCAATCCGCAAATGGGAGATTTATCGCTGCCGTGCTTTAAGCTGAGCAAGCAGTTGAGAAAGGCGCCCCAGGCGATTGCCGAGGAACTGAAAGCGGGTTGGAGCGGACATGCCTTGGTCAGCCGTATCGATGCGGTATCCGGTTATTTTAACGTATACCTGGATCCGGAGCAGTTCGCTTCGCAGGTCGTAAACGAAGTGCTGACTCAGGGCGACCGGTACGGCGCTCAAGATATCGGGCAAGGCCGCAGCGTCGTCATCGATTTCTCTTCGCCGAATATCGCCAAAACCTTCCATATCGGCCATTTGCGCTCTACCGTGATCGGCAATGCGCTGTATCGCATTTTCAAGTTCATGGGCTACAACAGCGTAGGCGTCAACCATCTGGGCGATTGGGGAACGCAGTTCGGCAAACTGATCGTCGCGTATAAGCTTTGGGGCAACCGGGAGGCGGTAGAAGCCGACGGCATAGGCGAGCTGCAGAGGTTATATGTGAAATTCCACGATGAGGCGGACATCCATCCGGAGCTGGAGGATGAGGCGCGCGGGTGGTTCGTCAAGCTGGAGCAGGGAGACGAAGAGGCGCTGAAGCTTTGGCGCTGGTTCGTGGACATCAGCTTGAAAGAATTTCAGAAGATGTACGATCTGCTCGGCGTTACGTTTGATTCTTATGCGGGCGAGAGCTTCTACAACGACAAGATGGCGGCCGTCCTGGAAGAGCTGAAAGCAAAGCAGCTGCTCGAGGAAGACGATGGGGCTCTCCTGGTCCGTTTGGACGATTATCAGATGCCTCCGGCGCTGATGGTGAAGAAAGACGGAGGCACGCTATACCATACGCGTGACGTTACAGCGGCCATTTATCGTAAAAACACATATGATTTCGACAAAGCGATCTATGTTACGGATGCCGGACAAAGCCTTCACTTCAAGCAGTGGTTCAAGGTGATTGAGCTGATGGGTTATGACTGGGCAAAGCAGCTTGTTCACGTGCCTTTCGGTAAAGTCAGCCTGGAGGGTGCGAAGCTGTCTACACGCAAAGGCAACGTGGTTAATCTTGAGGAGCTTCTGACCAAGGCGATTGAGAAGACGCGCGAGATCATCGATGAGAAAAACCCGGGCATGGAGAACAAAGATGAGGTGGCGCGCGAGGTTGGCGTTGGCGCCATTATTTTCAACGACCTCAGCAACAACCGGATTAAAGATATCGTCTTTTCCTGGGATGAGGCGCTCAATTTTGATGGGGAGACCGGTCCTTACGTTCAGTATACGCATGCGCGGGCTTGCAGTGTGCTGAGAAAAGCGGAAGCGGACGGAGGGGCTGCCGCCGGCGCCGGCGCTCTGGCCGCGGCTCATCTGACGAATGCCGAAGCCCAAGGCGTATTGCGGGAACTGTACCTGTTCAAGGAGCGGATCGAGCAGGCGATGGAACGGTTGGAACCGTCCATTATCAGCCGATATTTGGTGGACCTGGCGCAAAAATTCAATCATTTCTACCATGAATGTCCGATTCTGAAAGTGGAAGACGCGGAACTCCGTCAGGCCCGTCTGGCCCTGGTCCGCTGTGTAAGCATTACATTGAAGAACGGCCTTTCCTTAATCGGACTGAAAGCACCGGAGAAAATATAAATCATCCGTCAAGTAACCGAAGGTTTGCCGCGGCCGCAGCTTGCCCATACTACGGGAAGGAGGCTGATCGAACCATGGAGAAAAAAGAGGAACTGGTCAAATATGTAACCCAGCAGGTCGTAAAATATATGGACACCCCTAAAGAGGTGCGCAAACAAGTCAAAGCCGGCAAAAAGGTTGGCCGGGAACCGTGGCAGTACCGATGGTTTGGCATGCTTCCTTTTGTCCTTCGCATGTGGATGGAGCCGCTGCGGCGAAAGCGCGGATAAGTAAGGATTGCAGCATGGTATCATTTGGGTTGCGCAGTTGAATTGGGCGGCAGGCCTGTCTCCGGGAAGGAGGCAGGCCTATTGCTGTTCTTCTGCGAATGATGGCCTGAACATAAAAAAGAAAGCTTCTGGGTTCCATAGCGGCCTGATACCTGATGCACTGATGCACCATGCCGCCCATGGAGACGGAAGCTTTTCTATATAAGGAAGAGAGGAGAAAAACCGTTAGGGATAAAATCCGCCAAGCGGATTAATCGTATGGAGGGGGAGATAGCGATCGTCATCCTGTCGAACCCCCACGTAGCTCTCGCCGCCGGACCAAGCCTGATAACCGGTTACAGGCAATGGCACGTGGACCCTGCCGCCATATAGCTCGGCTGCGAAAATGGGCTTGCGTCCTTGATCGACCCACTTCTGCAGCAGCTCGAAGCGAACGAGCGTCTCCGGCTTGTTCTTCACCCAGGGAAGCCGTTCATAGGCTTCCGAAGGCTCCGTTTGACCGGCTGCTATTATAGTATTCAAAGCATCCGAATCGGTGACCGGGAGCGGTTTCACCAACAGGCCTGAATCGGCCGCGGGCAGTTGGCTGTCGTTGGTCAACGGCAGCTCTTCGCCGGATTTGGCGTCGATATACCAAACCCGGTCCGCCTGCGGTGCCGTGACCTTCCAGAGCGCCTCAAGAGGATTATAATATATACGTTCCAAGTGATAAGGATATTCGATAATGTCAAGCCGTACCAGACTGCGGGACAGCGTCTGCATGCTGAAAAGCGGGTAAGGGCCTTTGCCGTATTCGATCAAACGGTATGTATCCTGTCCGGAGGCTTGAACGACCAGATAGCCGGCTTCCTGCCCGTCCACCGTAATCATGACAATCCATCCGTGTGTTCCCGGTCCGAGCGGATAGGTTGTCCAAGCGCCTTGTTTCCATTGCTCGAACCCTTGTTGGGACGCCAGCTCCCGGATGATACGGTCCACCGCGTTCTGAAGGGATGGGGCTGAAAGATCACGCTGTATGGCCGGCTGCACCTGCAGCGTCTGAACGGCCGGCTCCTGCGGCGCTGCCTGCACGGCGTCAGCGGGCCATGAATCCAATGTTGCCGCAGCAAGCAGGCTTGTACTAAGGAGCAGTGACGTCAGATAGTAAAGAAGCTTATTCATCTTATCCATACACCTGCTTCACTTGAGAGTCGGTTCATTGGGCACTATGCGCTCGCTTGGCGAATATGCCTTATACTTTAAAGCATATGCGCTGAAAAGTTTGTTAGAACCTGTAGCCTTGGCCTGAAAAAGTTTCCCGTAAATTTGTTTTAGTTCGGGGAAGTTCGTCACCGGTTTGGTTCCTGCATGGAAAGAAAATGAAACAAACCGCAATTTATGGCGGATATTTGAATGCGCGGTCGGTACTGCCACTCCACTTCCTGAAGGCGGGCGGTAAACCGCGCTTCAATTTCGGCCTTGTCGTCCTGTCCGGCATCCTGAAGCAGAGGCTCGTAATAAGCACGTACCCGGTTCATTTCATCCTTGAGCCGAAGCTGCGCTTCCTGCGCCCATCGGTGATCGTATTCAGCCATCTTCTTTTCCAAGTAATCCTCGAGATAGATCACCGCCCGGGGGAGTGTGATCCGGTCCGGTGTGACATAGACATGGGCAGGCAGTCGCGGAGTCAGCTTTTTGCCGGCTAAACGGTCATGGAACTGCTCGATAATATCACCGGTCTGCAGCTGAATGCCCAACGAATGGATTTCACTGCGCTTCATGTCGCAGGCGAATTCCACTTTGTAGTTGACGCCAAGCCATGTTTCGTAAGGGATCGTCGCTGCTTGCTTGGGCTGCTCCGGCGCGTACTGCTCGAACAGCCTCACGAACCGGCCTTTACCGCGGACGGCGGAGAAGATCTGTTCGAGCCGGCGGCTGCCGTAGGTCAACTCGTCGCGAGGAACGCGGGCAGTGAAGACCGTGGGCACGAAGCCGAAGTAGCGGCCCAGAATACTGTCGCCTTGAGGCTGCGGCGTACCGGGTTGAGCTGCAGGCTGTACCGCAGGAGCGGCCGGCACATTTTGCGATCCCTGCTGCGGATGAAGCTCCCGATAGGCTTCGGGATCGAAAATGAACGTGCAGGTCATGGTTTCCGGTACGGCCCCGGTCCGTTCCACAAAGCTCCAATAATACGGCCGCTGCGTTAAAGCTTTGTCGGCGGAAGGGGACAGCTTGACGGTGATGTAGGCGGGATGCTTTTCGAGAATGTCACACTGCTCGGCCTCCAAATAGCGCAAAACGTAGAACTGGATTTCCTGCGCATTCATGCTTATGGCTGCACCTCCCCGCTGCCGTATTGCTGGACTCTAACCGTGTGCAGGGAGGAATTCACCGGATTCGAAAGCCCTGCCGATTCGTTTAATTCTTGCTCCACCTGGGATTTCACCACCGTGAACGACCGCCCCAGATCATCGAGCTGCCGGCGGATTTCGTCCTTGCTGTTGGAGGTGAGGATCATTTTGGCCAGATGCGACTCTAAGGATGTTTTTTGCTCAAACCGTTCCAAAATCGTATCCAGCTGACCGATCACCAGCTCAAACATGTTAATTTTCTCATGCAGCAGGGAGAGAATATGCTCTTCGATCGTCCCGAGCGTCGACAAATTGTAGATTTTGACGTCTTCCTTCTGTCCGAGCCGGTGCACACGGCCGATCCGCTGCTCGACCCGCATGGGATTCCACGGCAAATCGAAATTGATCATGTGATGGCAAAATTGAAGGTTGATTCCTTCTCCCCCGGCCTCCGTGGCAATAAGCACTTGGGCGCGTCCCCGGAACAAGTCCATCATCCAATCCTTTTTGCCGCGGTTCATCCCCCCGCGGTAGGGAACGGCCGGAATTTTATGTTCCTTCAAATACTGCAGCAAATATTCCTGGGATGCGCGGTACTCTGTGAAAATAATCGTTTTATCGTTAATGGACTCGATGAGCTCCAATACCTTTTCGGCTTTCGTATTGGCTTTGACGCCGCGGATTTTCTCCACAAGCTCCCAAATCCGCTGCCGGAGGGGTGAGTTTTCATCGGTTTTTTTGAACATGTTGACCAGCGTAATAAAGACGGCATCCCGGCTGGAGCATACTTCACGCTGCAGCGTGACCAGGGAGAGCATGCTGCCGATATCGCCCCCGGACTCCTGATAGCGTGTTTTGACGAAATCGGTTACTCCATCGTACAGCGCCTGCTCCTCGTCCGATAACTGGAGCGGAATATTGCGCACAATCCGTTTGGTGAAGCTTACGTTGCCGTCGCTTCGGCGGTTGCGGATCATGACCTTGCTCAGCTCCTGCTGGAGCTGGTCCTCGTTCTTGGGGATGCGTTTGCCGACGACATAATTGGACTGGAAGCTGCCTTGTCCGCCAAGCTGACCCGGCTTTAGCAGCGTAATCAGGTTGTACAGCTCCTTGAGATCGTTCTGAACCGGCGTTGCCGTCAGCAGAAGGCAGTATTTTTTACGCAGCTCGTTGATAAAACGGTAGTTGGTTGTTTTTTTGTTTTTCAGCTTGTGCGCTTCGTCGACGATCAGCATATCGTATTCAATGCCAAGCACGATGTCCCGGTGCGGATCGCGCTTAGCGGTATCCATCGAGGCGACGACAATATCGTTTTGCACCCACATATATTCTTTCTTTTGCGCCACTGCGGGGATCCCGAACTTTTGATTCAGCTCCCGGACCCATTGCAGCACCAAAGAAGCGGGAACGAGAATGAGCACTTTTTGAACCAGGCCCCGGATCATGTACTCCTTGAGGATGAGTCCCGCCTCAATGGTTTTGCCAAGCCCTACTTCATCGGCAAGAATGGCCCGTCCCCGCATTTCGGTCAGCACTTTTTTGGCGGTTTCGATTTGATGCTCCATCGGAACGAGGCTCGGCAGATGGGTCAGGCATTGAAGCTCGTCGAAGCTGCGGATGAGTCCGGCCTGCTCGGCCTCGAGGGCGAGCCTGAACATGACGGGGTCATCCCAGGGGCCGTTGTGCAGCGCCCTCTCATGCAACTGCTCAAACCATTCTCTGTCGTAATGGAGCTCTACATGTTCATTCAGCTGCCGCACGTGCTCTTTTCGCTCGGTTGGTTGCATTCTCACGCGCTCCTTTTTTGGTGATTCAGAAAGTATAGACAAGGCCTAAAGTTAATTTTTAGTATGTACAAATTAGGGGCTTTCAAACCGTACGGTAATGTTTTATGATGGGGTAACAGCGTAATTGCGAGGCGATTTCTGCGCGTATGGCATTAAGACACGCTGTGAACATGGCGGGCTGACGTACAGTAAAGGAATGGTGATATAGATGAACAGAGAATGGCGGTTTATCCGTTCGGGCTTTGGCGCGCCGGATTACAATATGGCTGTGGATGAAGCGATTCTGACGGCACATAGCGAAGGCCTGGTTGCTCCAACCGTCAGGTTTTATGGATGGGATCCCGCAACGCTGTCGGTCGGTTTTTTTCAGAAAGCTTTAAGCGAGGTGAATTTCGACGCGCTGGAGCAGGAAGGCATCGGCTTTGTCCGGAGGGCGACCGGAGGGCGCGCCGTGCTTCACGATAAGGAGCTGACGTACAGCATGATCGTGTCGGAAAGCTATCCCGGCATTCCGCGGAGCGTCACCGAGGCGTACCGTGTGCTCAGCGAAGGGCTGCTGCTCGGGTTTCGCAAGCTTGGGTTGTCGGCGGAGATGGTCCAGCTGGAGAATGAAGAAGACAAGGAGAAGTACGCATCCATGGGTTCGGCTGCCTGCTTCGATTCTCCGTCCTGGTACGAGCTTGTCGTAGAGGGAAGGAAGGTGGCCGGGAGCGCGCAAACCCGGCAGAAAGGCGTTGTGCTTCAGCACGGCTCGATTCTTCTGGATCTCGATGCGGATCAGTTGTTCAGATTGCTGCGCTTCTCCAGCGAGCGCGTGATGGAGCGGATGAAGCAGCAGTTTTTAAAGAAGGCGGTTGCGATTAATGAAGTGCGCGGCGGAGCGGGTCTGCCGAGGGTGACATTGACCGAGGTGGAAGAGGCTTTCCTGGCAGGCATTGAAGAAGGGCTGGGGATTCGGCTGGTCCCGTCAGAACTGACGGCCTATGAACAGGAGCTCGTCGAACGGTTAAGGGTTGAGAAGTACGGCAATTCAGAGTGGAATCTCCGGAAATAGCGGTCTCCGGTTTTTTCGTTTTGGCCACAAAGCTGTGACAGACCATGATCACAAGACCAACATGCCGGCAGCATCAGGATTTGACGGTTCTCAGATTTAATACAATCACTCCCGCAATAATAAGCAAGACTCCAACCACTGTGTTTAAGCTCAATTTTTCTTTCCAAACCAGAAAGCCGATGAGCGCAGTGGCGGCCGTACCGACTCCGGACCAAATAGCATAAGCGATGCCCAAGGGGATTTGCTGCAGGGATAAAGAAAGTAAATAGAAGGCCGCCGAAAAACCGATGATGACGCCAATACTGGGAAGTAATTTGGTAAACCCCCCGGATGCTTTCAGCATGGAAGTGCCGAACAGTTCAAATCCAATCGCCAAGGCCAAGAATAAATAAGCTTTCAATGCCGTTCCTCCTTCGTTAAGCCTGCTGCGCCGCCAAATCTGATCCGGCTCCTGAAGCTTCTCTAGGAGCGTCTCCGGATGTAGAGTGACACCTGCAAGCAGACCGGAGCATCGTCCATAAAAAACACTGTACCGTCTGGACGGTTTATCTGTCAATCCCGCATTTTCGGCTGATCCGCCGGCCAACGGTCAAAAGCCGCACGGCAGGTACTGTGCGGCGGCGTAAGGCACTTTGGTATAGGGGATACTGTAATGTGATGGACTAGAACGAAATCGTCTTCTCAAACTCGTTTTGCAGCCTGCGGGTGATCTCTCCCGGACGGCCGTCGGCTACGGGGACGCCGTCGACGGAGATGACAGGAGTGACTTCCACGGTCGTACCCGTGATGAAAACTTCATCTGCGGCGCGAAGCTCTTTCAATGTAAATGGCGTTTCCCGAACGGAGAGGCCGAGTCCTTGAGCCAGCCGGAGCACAACCGCGCGGGTGATGCCGTGCAGGATCAGATGGTTGGCAGGATGCGTAATAACGGCGCCGTCTTTGACGATCATGATATTGGATGCGCTGCATTCCGTTACGGTGCCGTTGCGATGCAGAATGACATCGCCGGCTCCCTGATCCACCGCATGCTGCTTGGCCAGGACATTGGGCAGCAGATTTAATGTCTTCAAATCGCAGCGGAGCCAGCGGATGTCTTCCATCGTCACGGCCGAGATGCCTTCTTTCATGGTGTTCAGCGGACGGCGGGCTTCGGTGGTATACGCCATCAGGATCGGCTTGGTGTCCGCGGGAAACGGATGTGAACGCGGTGCGGCTCCACGGGTCACCTGCATGTACACGGTACCCTCGGACAAGCCGTTGATGCGGATCAGTTCTTCCAGTCGTCCCGTCAGCTCCCTGGAAGGAAGGGGAAGCGGAATTCTCAAAGCAGCTGCGCTTTTCTCCCAGCGCTCAAAATGAGCCGCGGCTTCATACAGCCTTCCATGATATACGCGAAATACTTCATAGACCCCATCGCCAAAATAATAACCGCGGTCTTCGGGAGAAATCTGGAGTTCTTCTTTTGAAACGAACCGGTCCTGATATAAATAAGTTAAGGACATCAAGAAACCCTCCTGTACAATAGAGATACGAACATATGTTTGCATAAATTCAGCGAACATGATACACTATTTCTAGACTAGCAATCCGCCGATCGATTGTCAAAACCGCCTGCGGATTGCCGCCCTGTCGGATTTCAATCGAATTTGTAACAGGGGCTTAAGACCCTTTTTTATGAAGAAAAATTGAATATTTTGTCGAAAATGGTGAAAATTTTAGAGATGAAAAAGAGAGCTATAGAGAGAAAAAGGAAGCTTTCCGCCAGCGTGCTTGGACTAAATCGCCAATTTCGTTTTTTTTGTATTAGAAACACTATATATTGTATTGTATAATGGATCCTACATACCATATATTGTGATTCATCTTTTGAATATATTCCGGGAGGTTATTGTTTTGAAGACCATGCAGGAGACCAAATTGGAAGGCTTAAGCGAGAAAATTTTTCTGGATCGCTACGCGATGAAGAATGCGGATACCAGTCAAACGAAGGTTGGAGATACAGTATTGGTGCTGACAAAGGACGACCCTAAATTTCCTGCCAAGGAAGTCGGCGAAGTCATCGAGCGTAACGGGAGACAGGTCAAAGTCAAGCTGCGCAGCGGTGAGGTTGTCGATTCCTCTGTAGAGAAGCTTACATTAACCTTGGAAAAAACGCCTCAGCAAATGTGGGACCGTTTGGCCGCTGCTATGGCTTCTGTGGAAGCGACTCCGGAGAAACAAGCCGAATGGACCGAAAAGTTCCGGTACATTCTGGACGACTGGAAGCTTGTACCCGGCGGACGGATTGCCGCAGGCGCCGATGCTAGCGATGAGCTGACGCTTTTCAATTGTTATGTAATTCCTTCTCCGCATGACAGCCGTGGAGGAATTATGGCCACGCTGTCCGAGATGACCGAAATTATGGCCCGGGGCGGCGGTGTAGGGATTAATTTATCCTCTCTCCGTCCGCGCCGTTCCATTGTCAGGGGAGTCAACGGGTCTTCAAGCGGCGCCGTTTCCTGGGGCGGACTGTTCAGCTATACAACGGGCTTGATCGAGCAGGGTGGCAGCCGCCGCGGCGCGCTGATGCTGATGATGAATGATTGGCACCCTGACGTATTGGATTTTATTACCGTCAAACAAACGATGGGGCAAATTACGAATGCCAATTTGTCCGTATGCGTCAGCAACGGCTTCATGAAAGCCGTGAAGGAAGATTTGGATTGGGAATTGGTGTACCCGGACACGACGGACCCTGAATATAACGAGATTTGGGACGGGGATCTGGAGAAGTGGAGAAAAGCGGGTAAGAACATTATTCATTACCGTACGGTGAAGGCCCGCGACGTGTGGCATACGATTATCGAATCCGCCTGGAAATCCGCGGAACCGGGCGTCGTATTCATGGAATACTACAACCAGATGTCCAACAGCTGGTATTTCAATCCGATCATATGTACAAATCCTTGCGGGGAGCAGGGGCTTCCGGCTTGGGGAGTCTGCAACCTGTCGGCAATCAACCTGTCCAAGTTTTACGACGAAGAAAAACATGATGTGGCTTGGGACGAGCTGGCGACGGTGGTCCGTTATTCGACACGGTTCTTGGATAATGTCATTGACAAAACGCCTTACCATTTTGAAGAGAATCGGATCAACCAACAGGGAGAACGCCGCATAGGCCTTGGCTCCATGGGTCTCGCCGAGCTGATGATCAAGCTGAACATCCGTTACGGCAGCACGGAATCGCTGATGTTTCTTGATAAGCTATATGGCTTTATTGCGAAGGAAGCATATCTCGCATCCGCAGATATTGCGGAAGAAAAGGGCTCCTTCAAGCATTTTGACACAGAACTGTTCCTGCAAAGCGGTTTTATGAAGACGATGACCTCTGTTTATCCGGAAGTCGGCGCAGCCATCAAGAAGAAGGGGATGCGTAATGTCACGGTCATTACGCAGGCGCCTACCGGAAGCACGGGTACGATGGTCGGCACATCGACCGGGATCGAGCCTTACTTTGCGTTTGAATATTACCGTCAAAGCCGTCTGGGCTTCGACAAGCAATATGTGCCGATTGCGCAGCAGTGGAAGGATCAGCACCCGAACGAGGAGCTGCCGGATTATTTCGTCACTGCGATGGACTTGTCCGCAGAAGATCATATTCGTGTACAAGCCGCCATTCAAAAATGGGTGGATAGCTCTATCTCCAAAACGGCCAACTGCCCTGCCGACTTTACGGTGGAAGAAACGAAGCGTCTGTACGAGCTCGCCTTTGATTTGGGTTGTAAAGGCGTAACCATCTACCGTGACGGAAGCCGCGACGTACAGGTGCTCAGCACAGACAAGAAGGACGATAAGGCTGAGGAAGCAAAGGGAACGGAAACGCAAGCAGCTCCTGCTGCAGATGCAGTCAATGCGAAGGAACAATCCTCCTTGACCGGCCTCACCCAATCGTTGGCTGTGAATATCGACGCGAAGACGGAGCAGGTGTTCGACAAGCAGTACAAACGCCGTCCGCAAGCTCTCCGCGGCGCAACCTACAAGTTCAATACGCCTTTCGGCATGGCTTATATCACGATTAACGATATGGATGGAAGCCCGAGCGAGATTTTCCTGAACGTAGGCAAGGCCGGTTCCGATGTATTCGCGATGTCCGAAGCGCTCGGCCGCGTCTGCTCATTGTTCCTTCGCTACGGCGACCACGGCAACAAGGTGCAGCTTTTAATCAAGCACCTGAAGGGCATCGGCGGCTCCGGCGCGATCGGGTTCGGCGCCAACCGCGTCGAATCGATTGCCGACGCCGTCGCCCAAGCGCTTGAAATGCACGTCAATTACTCCGACAGCGCGGAAAACTACGTTACCGCCACCCAGGAAGTCGTCCAGGAGACAACAGCTCAATATGCAGTAACCCGCAGCGCAGCCACATCCCTTGACTTGTGCCCGTCCTGCGGCTCCGCCTCACTGATCAACAGCGAGGGCTGCAAAAATTGCAGCAACTGCGGCTACAGCAAGTGTTAAACCGGGTATGAGTAATAACTGAAACTAATGAGCCCCTTTTTCTTGATATGACAATACAGGCGGCATATACACATGTATATGCCGCCTGTATTTATTTTGGGTGAGGAAAAATGTTGGAGGAAAATGCAGGGGATTGTTGATAATGCAGAATAATAATATATACACGTATATATACTGAAAGTCACTCCATTGACTCCGCCGCTTCCCTTATTTTCATTTATATTGTGTTATATTATATTACATATAATCCAGTTAAACCTCAATAATGTCATATAATATAACTCATTTTAACGTAACTTTCTTGATGGATATGCAAATTGTACAATGGAAAACGGAATATTTAACCATTTTGTATAGTGATTTCATTTATTTAATGTAATATATATAACATATAATAGTGGAAATTACTTGGGGGTGAAATGAAACATGACGACATCATCCGATATCGAAGCACTTTATTGGGATTTAGCCGCACTGTCGGACTCCATTAGGAATCAATACAATACCGCAAAGTTTTATTGTCACCAACTTAGGATCATGCGAGGTGAGTCTGATGTCAACCACTGAATACCAAGTTGCTATAAATCGTTCGAGGATTGAAAAGAGGATTACGGAGCTGGGACAGATTGGCCGGATAGGCGATACAGGAGTATGCCGTTTGGCTCTATCCCAAGAGTACCGCGAAGGAGTGGAATTAGTCAAAGCATGGATGGAAGAGGCGGGGATGGTCTCGCGAATCGATCATTTCGGCAATGTAATCGGACGTCTGGAGGGAAAGAATCCGCATGCTCCCATACTCATGATGGGGTCGCATATTGACTCTCAGCCCTATGGCGGCAGATTTGACGGAGTGGTCGGCGTATTAGGTGCGATTGAGGCGGTCCAGACGATGATGGAAAACGGGATTGTACCGGAAGTGCCCATTGAAGTCGCGGCTTTTTGCGATGAGGAGGGCTGCCGCTTTAATAACGGTTTTTTTGGTTCGAGAGGTATTTTGGGGCGATTGGAACCTGGAGAATTGGATAGGACAGATAAAAACGGGATCACAAGGAGGCAGGCTTTGATCGAATTTGGCGGCGATCCGGCTAAATTTGCAGAATCGGAATATGCCGCCGAGAACATCGGCGCCTATTTGGAATTGCACATTGAGCAAGGGCCCGTGTTGGAATCGCTGGATCGTCCTGTGGGGATTGTTACGGGAATTGCCGGTCTGCTGTGGTTGACGGTGGAAATGACGGGAACCGCCGGACACGCCGGATCGGTACCGATGCCGCTGAGAAAGGATGCTTTGGTAGGTGCGGCAAAAGTGATTGCTGCGCTGAACGATATTGTGAAGCCGAGCCCTGATTCTAAAGCCGTTGGGACGGTAGGGAATATACAGGTCTTTCCGGACTCGAGAAATATTATACCTGAAAAAGTCAAATTCACGATTGATTTGCGGGATATCGATCAGGGCAAGCGGGATGAGAACGAGAAGCGACTGAGAGAAAAGATCGAAGCCATTGCCCAAGAACACGGATTGACCTATTCGATCACCGAAGATAATAATAGCGAGCCAAGGTATTGTGCAGAGTGGATCAAATCGATCATAAATGAAGAAGGGAAACGAATGGGGCTGGATTGTCCCGAACTGATGAGCGGACCTGCTCACGATGCGTTGATCATGTCCTATGTCACCGATTACGCTATGATATTTGTCCGCTGTAAAGAAGGGATTAGCCATAATCCGAAAGAGTTCTCAAGCATAGAAGACATTTCATTGGGAACCGAACTCTTATATAGAACTGCTGTAAGGATAGCTACGGAAGCTTTCACAAAAAGGGGGGATTTGAGATGAAAAAATATTCGCGGTCCGTTCTGATTACGCTATTCATTTGTATGTTTGCTGTTACTGCCTGTACCGATTCACCGTCGTCCTCAAGTCCATCCGATGGTGCGCAGCAAGCCGGCGGCGGGACTTTGATCATCGGAACGGAATCGGAATACGACCAACTCGATCCGCATCGGGGTCAAGGCTGGGTAACGATGCGGGTCAATCATCAAATATATGAGTCCTTAGTCGAGGAAGATTTGTCTAAAGATTCGCAAGCGGCGCCTGTTCCGGCATTAAAACCGGCCCTGGCGACCAAGTGGGAAGTATCGCCGGACGGCAAAACCTACACGTTCACCTTGCGGGAAAATGTCAAATTCCATGACGGAACACCTTTTGATGCGGCTGCGGTCGAATTTAACGTCAGGCGTCTGACGGACGAAAGCTTCCAATACTATGATAAAATCGCCGCCAGTAAAACGTTTAGAACTTGGCGCTTTTACGATTCCGTGAAAGTGATCGATCCCCAAACGATCGACATTACGTTGAAGGAACCCTTTTCCACTTTCCCCCGAATGCTGGCCCAAATTAACTCTTTCCAGATTATCAGCCCGGAGGCCGTTAAAAAGTATGGCAATGATGGATTGGGTGAACATCCAAGCGGGACAGGGCCTTTCAAATTTTCCACTCGGGTACGCGGTGAAAAAGTCGAATTGGTTCGAAATGAGGAGTATTGGGGAGAAAAAGCAAAGTTGGACAAAGTTATTTTCCGCCCGCTGCCTGATCCGGCAGCAAGGGTAACAGCTTTGCAAAATGGAGAGGTTGACGTCATCGCCGTACCGCCCCCCGATTCTCTCGAAGGGCTGAAGAAGCAAGGATTTCAGGTGGTCTCCGGTCTGCCTCCGCATGTATGGTACATTGTCTTTAACTTTACCAACCCGATCATGCAGAAGAAAGAAGTCAGACAAGCGATTAACTATGCGATTAACAGGGAAGGCATTGCCAATGAACTGTTGAAGGGAACGGCAAAACCGGCTTACACAATACAGTCCCGAGGTCATGAAGCTTTTGATCCGAATAAAAAATGGTATGAATACGATCCGGAAAAAGCAAAACAATTGTTGGCGCAGGCCGGTTTGCCGGACGGTTTTGAAACGACCTTTATGACTTCCATCGATGGATCGGGACAATTGCTGCCTCTTCCGATGGCGGAATGGATTCAAAGAGATTTGGCTAAAGTGGGAATCAAACTGAAGATCCAGACTTCGGAATGGATTCAATATGTCAACAATTTCACGAACGGCATGCCTCCAGAGGTGGGGATGAATCAATTTTCGTCAGGCCGGACAGCGCCTTACTTCCTGGCCATGGTGGCGCACTCTGCGTTTAAAGCGCCCGGAGGTTTCAACTCCGGACAATATGTAAATAAAGAAGCCGATCAATTGATGGATATGGCCACACACGCCATCAATCCGGATGAAGCGATCAAATATTGGAAGCAGGCGGAGGAGATGATTATGGAGGATGCGGCTTTTGCCCCGATTGTAAATGATACCGCGCCTTATGTCGTTTCCCCGAATGTTAAAGGATTTATTTCCCCATCGGAAGAATGGTATGATCTGGTGCAAGTATCCATCCATAATTAAGTGATTAAGGGGACTCCGGGCTTGGAGCCCCCTTCCACGTAGAAAGGCGGAGAGAGGATGCTGCGTTATTTGGTTTTGCGAACCTTCATGACGATACCGATCCTTTTTGGAGTATCCATCGTTGTTTTTATTCTGATTCAACTGATTCCGGGCGATCCCGTAAGAACGATGCTGGGGACGGAAGCCACGCAGGAAGCTGTAGAGCAGCTCCGAAAAGACATGGGATTCGATCAGCCGCTTTATGTGCAGTATGTTCATTGGCTTCTTAAAGTGCTGCAAGGCGATTTCGGCAAGTCCATCGCTCTGCACGTACCGGTCGCCGACTTGTTACTGCCGAAGCTGGGCAACACGATCATACTAACCATCGGAAGTATGCTGGTGTGTACTTTGATCGGCGGCATGACAGGGATCATTGCCGGGCTGAAGAAGGATTCCTGGTTTGACCGTATCAGTTCGGGATGGGCATTAATCGGAGCAAGCATGCCCGTTTTTTGGCTGGCGCTGATGTTGATGTGGTTTTTCTCGATTTATTTAGGTATTTTGCCGGTAAGCGGAATGTACAATTTGCGCAACCCGGGCGGGATTCCGGATCTTCTGCTTCATCTGATCCTTCCGTCCGTGGCTACGGCCACCGTTTCTACGGCCGTCATTGCCCGGATCACGCGAAGTGTAATCATCGAGATTCAGCAAAAAGAATACGTGCGCTTTTTTCAATCCTTTGGATTATCCTCCTTTACCAATACGACACGGCATGTATTGCGCAACGCCTTCTCGCCCATTTTGAATATTACCGGGCTGCAGATCGGTTATATCATGGGAGGAGCATTATTCAGCGAAGTGGTATTTGCCTGGCCGGGTCTTGGCCAGCGGATCTATATCGCCATCACCGCCAAAGATTATCCCGTGATTCAGGCAGGCATTCTGATGATTGCAGTCGCCTTTGTGCTCGTTAATTTAATGATCGACATCATCAACATGGCGATAAATCCGAAGCTGCGGGATTCGATTTAACAACTATTCGCTTATCCAAGAAAGGAGCGATTTTATGCAAGTAATCCGTAAGGAGCGTCGATCGACATGGCACTTGGTTCTTACCCTGTTTTACCGGAATAAAGTGGCCATGACGGCCGCTGCGGTGATTTTGCTCATTACCGTTGCTTCCTTGCTGGCTCCCTGGATTGCTCCCTATCCCCCCAATGATGGAGATGGCAGCCTTCGGTTAGCTCCGCCGGGTACTCCGGGACACCTCTTGGGGCTGGATGATCAAGGGAGAGATATCCTGAGCAGGCTGCTTTGGGGTGGCCGGTTGTCCTTGATTTCGGCTGTCGTTCCCGTCGTTATTTCGGCTGTGATCAGTTTGCTGTTGGGGATAGTAGCGGGATATTATCGCGGTTTTATCGGAGAAACCATTATGCGGGTGCTGGATATCTTTTTTGCCTTTCCGGCTGTGCTTTTGTCTATTGCCATCACTGCGATTCTGGGGACGGGGTTGTTTAATGTCATGCTGGCCATGGTGATTGTGCGAATTCCTTATATGACGCGAGTGGTATATACCGATACGGTCATCGAGTGCCAAAAAGAGTATATCGAATCTGCGATAGCTCTGGGTGCCGGCGGTATGCACGTTCTTTTCCGCCAATTGCTGCCCAATGTCCTGACTTCTCTTGTTGTGTATGCCACAACGTTAACAGGGGTGACGATCATTACTATCGCAGGTCTGAGTTTTTTTGGTTTGGGCGTACAGCCCCCTGATGCAGACTGGGGTCGAATGACCAGTGACGGAAGGACGGTTCTTATGCAGGGGGCGCCCCATGTCACGTTATTTCCGGGATTGATGATTCTGATTGTATCTTTGGCATTCAGCCTGCTTGGAGATGGTCTTCGTGATGCCCTGGATCCTCAGCGCATTACGGCTGCGAGCGGCAAGAAACGGCGCATGGTGTCGACCGTGGAATAAATACGAGAGGAGGGTGCTGCATGGCCATTTCAAACATCTTGGAAGATCGGAAAAAGAACCGGCTTTTGGACGTTCAAAATTTATCTGCATATCTGACGACTGGGGACGGCACGGTGAAGGCGGTGGATCGCGTTTCATTTACGATCGACCAGGGAGAAATTATGGCTGTTGTCGGCGAATCCGGTTCGGGAAAGACGATGATGATTTCTTCCATAATGAATATGATCCCTTCTCACTTGCTGCAAAAATTGGAAGGCAGTGTCATGTTCCAGGGGGAAAAACTGTTTACGTTATCCGAAAAAAAATGAGAGAGATCCGAGGAAATGGTATGGCCATGGTTTTTCAAAACGCAATGACGGCCTTGGACCCTTCCTATACCATCGGATCGCAGTTGATGGAATTGCTTCGCGAGAAAAAAGGGCTGTCATCGCAAGCGGCGAAAAAGCGAAGCCTCGAATTATTGTCTCAGGTGGGAATGCCTGCTCCCGAAAAAATGTTTTCCTCGTATGCCCACCGTTTAAGCGGAGGATTGCGCCAAAGAGCGGTCATTGCCATGGCGCTGTCCTGCGAACCATCCCTTATCATTGCCGATGAACCGACAACAGCGCTTGATCCCACCGTGCAGCTGCAAATTATTGAACTGTTTGAAAAGATCAATAAGGAGACGGGGACTGCGATTTTATTGATCACGCATGATTTTGGCGTGGTGGCCAGATTGGCCCAAAAAGTGGCTGTCATGTATGCGGGACAGATTGTGGAGCAAGGTTCGCTTGAGGAATTGTTACAGTCTCCTGCCCATCCGTATACAAGAAGCTTGTTGGCTTGTATTCCCAGTACCCAGTGGATTTTTTCAGGTAAAGAAAAACAAAAGCTGGTTCAAATTGAGGGGGCGCCTCCTTCCTTGGCGCATTTGCCGCCAGGGTGCCATTTTGCCGATCGGTGTCCGGAAGTCGAAGCCATTTGCCGGAAAGAAAAGCCCGAAATGGTGAAGATCAGTCATACTGCAGAAGTGCGATGCTGGAAAAGGGGGTAACGTCATGCAGAATGTTCAGCAGTTGAGATATTTGCCCGTTCATGAAAAACCGCTTATCGAGGTGCAGGAGCTTTCCAAAACCTATTTCCAAGGAATGCTGAAGAAAAAAGCAACAAAGGCAGTGGATGGCGTCAGTTTCTCGATTCGCCGGGGAACTTCGTTCGGATTGATCGGAGAATCCGGGTCAGGCAAAAGTACAGTAGGACGAATGCTTCTGCGGCTTATCAAGCCTACCTCAGGCAAAATAGTTTATGACGGAATAGATTTAGTCGGCCTGTCCGGCAAAGAACTGACTCGTTTCCGGCAGAAAATACAAATCGTCTTTCAGGATTCGGCTTCGGCCTTTAATCCCCGGCAGATGATCGGTGAACAGTTGGCGATCCCCTTATGGCGTTTTAAAAAGGTGACAAGCCAACAACAATTGAACAGCCGAATCGGGGAATTGCTGGAATTGGTAGGTTTAAGCGCCAGTTATGCAAACCGGTTTCCCCATGAATTATCGGGTGGACAAAGACAACGGGCAGGAATCGCCAGAGCGTTGTCGGTAGAACCGGAATTTCTGGTGCTTGACGAACCGGTATCCGCCCTCGATGTTTCCGTAAAATCACAAATCATCAACTTGCTTAAGCATTTGCAGGAGCAGTTGGGACTAACTTACTTATTTATTACCCACAACCTGGATATCGTCTCTTATCTTTGCGATGACGTGGCTGTGCTTTATCAAGGAAGGATTGTGGAGATGGGGGATACGAAAACGTTATTTCGGAACCCCTGCCATCCGTTTACGAGAGAGCTCTTGGGATCGATTCTTACCTTGCAAGGGCCATTGGCCGATTACTACGGGTTCCCCAAAAAATCGGACGGAAGCGATCTGCTGGAAAGTGTGCTTGGCTGGTCGGGCGCATGTCCCTATATGGCCAAATGCCCGTACCATACAACGACATGCCGGACGGGAGTTCCGGAATTGACGATGGCTGGCGACAACCATTACGTTCGCTGCTTTCAGATGGATCAGATTGGAAGCGAAAAGGAAGAAGAGAGGCCATTGTTGATGAATACAAACGGATGAACTTCATCCGTTTCTCAGCGTACACAAAAAGGAGCGGACTCGAAACGTGAACTGCACCCCAATTGTTAGACACACATCTAACAATTGGAGGTGCTTTTCTTTTGGCTAAATTTACAGCAGCAGAAAAAATAAAAGCGGTCAAACGATATTTAGAAGGACATACAGGTTATCAAACAATCGCACAGGAAATCGGTGTACATGTTAGTAAACTACAATATTGGGTGAAAAAATATCAATATCATGGAGAAGGGGCCTTTATAAAAACCTATACAAAATACACTGCCCAATATAAACTAGACGTAATTAACTATATGAACGAACACGGGACGTCCATTATTGAAACGGCAGCGAGATTTAACTTGTCTTCCGAATCGATTCTTTGGAATTGGCAAAATACCTTAGACACACTAGGCTGGGCGGCCCTGGAATCAAAGAAAAAGGGGCGTCCAACGATGAAAAAAGATGGTCAGAAACCAACAAACAAAACTGCACCAGCAGAAGGTTCAGCAGAGGCTTTGCAAGCAGAATTAGAGCGTTTACGTATGGAGAATGCTTATTTAAAAAAGTTGAATGCCTTAGTTCAAAGCAAGGAAAAATCACCAAACAAGACAAAGCGCAAGTAGTCTTTGAATTAAGGCATGAATTTCCGGTGAAATCAGTACTCAAGCTAGCAGGGATTCCACGTAGTACATATTATTACTGGGTGAAAAACTTTGGGAAATCGGATCAAGATGTCGAGTTAAAAAAACAGATCCAATCCATCTTTGACGAACATGAAGGGCGTTATGGTTATCGTCGTATTCGGGATGAATTGGTGAACCGTGGTTATATAGTGAATCATAAAAAAGTACAGCGAATCATGAAAGAATTGAGCTTGAAGTGCGTTGTCCGCATGAAAAAATATCGTTCTTACAAAGGGACAATAGGTAAGATTGCCCCCAATCTCTTAGACCGTCAATTTACAGCGGAAAAACCAAATAAGAAGTGGGTAACGGACATCACAGAGTTCAAATTATTTGGCGAAAAACTTTACCTGTCACCTGTTTTAGACTTATTTAACGGAGAAATTATTGCGTATACAATCGCTTCAAGACCAACCTATTCCCTCGTCTCGAAGATGCTGGAGAAGGCATTTGAACGACTGTCAGAGAACGATGTACTCCTCCTGCATTCCGATCAAGGCTGGCATTATCAGATGAAGCAATACCGTCAAGCCTTACAAGAAAGGGAGATCACGCAAAGTATGTCCCGTAAAGGCAATTGTTACGACAATGCGGTAATTGAGAATTTCTTTGGTATATTGAAATCCGAATTCCTCTATCTAAAGGAATTTGAAAGTGTGGAACACTTTAAACAAGAATTAGCGAAATATATCGATTACTATAACCACAAACGAATGAAGGCAAAATTAAAAGGCATGAGTCCAGTTCAATACCGTACGCATGCCTTACAAGCTGCCTAATAACATAACCTTGTCTAACTTTTTGGGGTCACTTCAACGGAGCTGCTCCTTTTTTTAGAATGGATAGCAATGAAAGTGGCGCTTACGGATTCAAGCCTCAAGCACTTATCATTTTCTCGACTTCCGAAAACGGGTAACCAAGCGCTTCGGCGACGCCTTTGAACGTAATTTTGCCATCCAGCGTATTCACTCCACGGGCGATCGCTTTATTTTTGGCAATCGCCCCTTTAAAGCCGTCGTTGGCGATTTGCAGCGCATAGGGAGTCGTTGCGTTGGCCAGCGCCAATGTGGATGTGCGGGCAACAGCTCCAGGCATATTCGACACGGCGTAATGGATGACGCCATGCTTGGTATAAGTTGGCTCATCATGCGTGGTAGCGCGGTCAATCGTTTCAATCGATCCTCCCTGATCAATCGCAACATCGACGATGACCGAACCCGGTTCCATTTGCTTCACCATCTCTTCGGTTACGAGCCGGGGTGATCGCGCCCCCGGAATCAGAACGGCTCCGATCACTAGATCCGAATCTTTTACGGCTTGGGCGATGTTATAAGGATGGGACATCAATAACCGGATTCGGCCGTTAAAGATTTCGTCCAGATACCGGAGGCGGCTTGGGTTGATGTCGAGCAACGTGACCTGCGCGCCCATGCCTGCTGCTATTTTCGCGGCGTTGATCCCGACGATGCCGCCGCCGATAATCGTTACCCGGCCAGGAAGTACGCCCGGTACTCCGCCAAGGAGCACCCCTTTTCCCCCTGAAGCTTTTTCGAGATAATGCGCGCCGACCTGAACGGCCATGCGTCCGGCCACCTCGCTCATCGGCTGCAGCAGCGGCAGTTCTCCGTTATCCAGCTGAATGGTTTCATAAGCAATGCCGGTAACTGCGTTATCCAGCAGCGCTTTTGTCAAATCCGGCAGCGGGGCAAGATGCAGGTAGGTGAATAAAATCAAATGTTGGCGAAAATAACGGTATTCTTCCGGAAGCGGTTCTTTTACTTTCATAACCATGTCCGCTTCCCAAGCGTCTTCCGCCGTTTGTACGATCTTCGCTCCCGCTGCGGCATAATCTTCATCGGCAAATCCGCTTCCAATGCCGGCCCGTGTTTCGATTTTGACCTGATGCCCGGCTTGGACAAGCGTCGAAACCCCTGCAGGCGTAATCGCTACGCGGTTTTCGTTATTCTTTATTTCTCTCGGCACGCTGATAATCATACGGACTCCCCTTTGACAATCAATCTGTATTTGTCTTCCATCGGACGGATAACGGCTGACACATCAGAGGCGCCATACCCCGATTGCTGGGCGGCTGCAATAGCTTCCCGGGCCGTTTCCGCCACGCGCAGCACCATCCCTTCATTACGGGCAACCTCACAGGCGATGCGCATATCTTTCAGCAATAGATCAATGCTGAAGCGTGGAGCAAATTCACGGTTGACGATTAACGGAAAAACCCAGTTAAGAGCCGCGCTGTTCCCTGTGCTCGATTGGAGCACCGAGAACATTTTTTCTTTATGAATCCCCGTTTTTTCTGCAAGCACCAGAGCTTCGGCAAGAACGGATGTATGCGCCCCGAAAAGCATATTATTAATCAGTTTCGTAATGCTGCCGCTGCCGCTGTCCCCCATATGCATGATCTTTTGGCCCATCGCTTGAAACACGGGAAGGGCCCGGTTCAAGGCTTCCTGATCTCCGCCGCACATGATGGTCAGGGTGCCGGCCTCTGCGCCCGACGGACCTCCGCTTACAGGCGCGTCGATGAAGGAAACGGCTTTTTTCCTTGCTTCCGCATCGATTTTTCGGCTCAAATCCGGACCTACCGTGCTGTGATCGGCCAGGATCATCCCCGGTCGGATACCGGCCATGATGCCGTTTTCTCCGAAGTATACCTGTTCCACCGTATCCGGCATAGGCAAGCAGGTAAGCACGATATCGGTTTTCGCCGCCAAATCTGCCGGATTCAAGGCCTCCATAGCTCCGCGGGATACGGCCGTTTCGATCGGTCCGCGGCTGCGGCTGTATACATAGACTTCAAACCCCCTTTTTAACAGATTCGTCGTCATCCTTAACCCCATAGTACCCAGGCCGATAAATCCTACCTTCATCCGATCTGTCCCCCTATATTCACTTTATCCGCTGCGGCTAAACGTTCCAATGCTTGATCCAGCGTGTCCACGATAAAATCAATTTCTTTTTCGGAGGTGACAAACGGCGGAGACAATGTGATGATGTTGTTGAATCCCGGAACGGTATCGCTGTTTTTGCCTGCCAGCAGTCCTTGTTTTTGGCATTCCGACAGCACCTTCAACATGATATCGGTAGAGGCTGGCTCTTTGCTTTCTTTATCTTCCACCAATTCAATCCCGGCCAGAAAACCAAATACCCGGATATCCCCAACATGCGGATGAACGGTCAATCGGGCGAGTTTTTCCTCCAATAACTTGCCCATTTTGGCTGCTTGACCGACCAGATTTTCTTTTTCAAGAATTTCAATATTTTTTAAGGCGATGGCACAGGAAACCGGATTGCCTCCGAATGTATTAATGTGTCGGAAATGAGCGTCGGCCTCCGGTTGCTTGAACGCTTGATATATTTCGGCCCGGACCGCTGTTGCGGAAAGCGGCGAATAGGCGCTTGTGATGCCTTTGGCCATGGTGACGATGTCCGGCTTCACCGCAAAATTGAAGTGTCCGAATTTTGCTCCGGAACGCCCAAATCCGCAGATGACTTCATCGACAATCATCAATACACCATATTTGTCGCAAATTTTCCTAACCTCTTGCAAATACTCGGGAGGCGGCACAATAACCCCTCCGCCGGTAATGACAGGTTCAAGTATGACGCCGGCGACCGTTTCCGCGCCTTCCCAGTTCATGACCTCATCATAAATTTGCGCGCATTCCAGCTGGCAGCTTCCTTTCTCCTTGCCAAACGGGCAGCGGTAGCAATAGGGCGGCGGAACATGCAGGAAACCCGGCGTCAGCGGTTCATATTTGATTTTTCGGTGTGCTTGACCGGTCGCTGCTAATGCTCCCATCGAGTTGCCATGATACGCCCGATGCCTGGAGATAAATTTATGACGCGTAGGCTCGCCGTTTTGGTGATGATATTGGCGGGCAATTTTGAATGCTACTTCGTTGGCGTCCGAACCCGAATTCGAATAAAAAATCCGGTAATTTCCTTCCAGCCATTCGTTGATTTTCGCCGCCAGTTCAATGGCAGGCACATGACTTTGCACAAGGGACGCATAAGCAATCGTCTTGATCTGTTCTTTTGCCACTTCGGCGATTTCTTCACGCCCATGACCAATGTTTACGCACCACAGGCCGGACATCCCATCGAAAAACCGCTCTCCGTCAATGGTCGTAATCCAGCTTCCCTCTCCCGATACAACAATCATCGGATTTTCATTGTGCGGGGAAATTTGATGCCATAGATATTTGCTGTCTTTTTCCAACAGTTCCTGTTTGTTTAACATGGTTTTTTTCTCCCTCATTGACTTTAATGTAATATTAGCTTACATTAAAATTAACATCTTTTTAGCTGACAAAGTGTTTAGTGATCTTGTAAATAATTAGACATATTGTCAATCAAGTCATTAAGGGAGGCACGTCATGGATTATGATGACAAATTAACCGTCGAAGCCATTCTCGAACGTCCTCTTTTCCGCCATGCTCGCATCATTGCCGGTCACGAGGGAATACGCCGTAACGTACGCTGGGTGCATATTGTGGAAACTACCCATCTGAGCCCATTCGTCAATGAAGACGATTTGATCTTGACAACCGGTGTCGCTCTTAAAAGTATAAAAATCCGGCATATTTATATGAATCAATTAATTGAACAAAAAGCAGCCGGACTTTGCATTGAATTGGGAGAACATCTGACGACCATTCCCGGTGACATGATCAAATTGGCCGATAAACACCATTTCCCGCTCATTGCTTTCGAACAACCGGTCCGTTTCGTCGACATTACCCAGGATCTGCATGCATGGATTATTAATAAACACCATCATTTTTTGCAGGAATTGGAACAGTTGTCCCGGGAATTACAAAAATTGACGCTTCAATCTACCGAAATTAAACCGATTCTTCAATTGCTGCATGAACGGACCAAATATCCGGTACTTTTTTATTCTCTCGTCGGCAACTCCTATGCCATTCCTTCCAGCTATCACACGGAACTCGAAACTTATCAGCGGCTTGTAGATGGACGAGCGGATGTCGTCTCTTCCTTATGCGAATTGCCTTTTGACGCTTCCCGGAAAATTTTGATCCAGCCGGTCATTTGTTTTGGAAATACCCTTTCATATATAGCGCTGTTGCTGCCCGACCAGCCCGTATCCGACCATTTGCCGTTTATTCTTGATTATGCGATACAGGCGACAGCTCACGTGCTCCTCCGAAAATTGTTTCTCGAAGAAAAAGCGATGGAAACCCAACAGCAATTCATGGAAGATTTATTAATAGGCAATGTTCATCAGGAAGATGCGATGCGCGCGCGCATTGGTTTGCAGCCGACAGATAAGCAAGATTATTATTTTATGGCGGGAATCATGCAGATTGTTCACGACCTGAAGCATGAAAATGAGGAAGTAATAGAATCGGTCAAACAGGATTTGCTCGTATTATGCCGTACTTTATTGAGAAAGCAAGGATTTCACTGCTTGCTGCTGAATAAAAAAAATCAATTATATATCCTTTGTTTTAAGGAATCGTATTCTTTTTCAGCCTTTGATTTTAAAGAAAAGTTAACAAAAACCTTGCATGAGCTCCGGCAAAATCTATCCCATAATTTCCGTGGGAATCTCGATCTGTTCGTAGGGTTCAGCCAGCCGAAGACACGACTGATCGATATGCATTTCAGTTTTGACGAGGCGGACAAAACATTGAACATCGGCATTCTGCTGCCGGGAGCCAGCCCTTTTTATGATGAACTGGGAGTCTATCAAATTTTGACCCATATTTCGGATGCGCGTTTGTTAAAAAAATTTGTTCATGACCATATCGGACCTTTGCTCAAGTTTGAGGACGAAACCGATATTCCGCTTTTGGAAACACTTTCCGTCTATTTTAAAAACATGGGGAATAAACAGGAAACGGCGGAACAGTTGTTTATCCACAGACAAACGCTGTACCACCGTCTGGAAAAATGCAAAGAACTGCTCGGCCCCGATTTTTTAAAACCGCACAAACGAATTTGCCTCGAACTGGCGATCTACGCTTATCATCTTGTAGATCATCCGCTTCATAAGTGAAATCATCCGATTGACGCTGTCTAATTAGAAGCGGCTTGCGAAAGTAGTCGCTTTTACAAGACCTTCGTGAATAATTTCTTCTGCCTTGTCAGGGAATTGATTGTGCCCCTCTACAATGACGGTTGTGATGTCTTTTACTCCCCAAAAGTTTAAAATATTGGTTACATAGTTGACTGCCATCTCGGCAGATTGCGCAGGTCCGCTGGAATAGACGCCGCCCCTTGCATTTAACAAAACAACCTTCTTATTCTGAAGCAGCCCGACGGGGCCTTCTGGAGTATACCGGAAGGTCTTGCCTGCTTGACTCAGATAATCCAAGTACGTATGAAGTACGGAAGGAACAGTGAAGTTCCAGAGCGGGAAGGCGAATACGATCTTATCCATGGCAAGGAATTGGTCCAGATATTGATTTACCGTATGGGCAGCCGCTTGTTCCTCCGGAGTAAGTTCCAATCCTTTGGCTAATTTAAACATCCCGTTAATTTTATCCGCATCATAATACGGTAAATTTTCCTTAAACAGATCCAATTCAATGATCTCATCCTGGGGATGGGATTCTTTGTAGCTTTCGAGGAATGCCTGGTACAGCTTAACACTGACAGCTTGCTCAACCGGGCGGGGATTTGCTTTGACAAAAAGTACCTTAGCCATAATAACCTCCATCGATGCTGTTATTTTGTTGTTATAGCAACTATTAGACGGAGAAAAGCTCCTACTCCATATTGGAACTCATTTTAGTAAGGATTCGTCTTAACTCGGTTAGCTCTTCCTCGGTAATTCCTTTACATACCAAACGATTAAATTCCTCGGCTATGGGAATGACTTGCTCGCCTAATTTTTTTCCTTCATCCGTCAGGAAAACCCTTAGTGAACGCCGATCGTGTTCTCCGACCACTCTGTGAATAAAGCCTTTTTGCTCCAGATTATAGACCATACGGGCAATATTCGTTTTATCTTTTTTCAGCTTCTCGGCAATTTCATTTTGATTAAGGCCGTCTTTTTCCCAAAGAAGCATCATAACCAAATTCTGCTCCGGCGCGAGCTGAAAAGGAGCCAGCTTGGATTTAATATAATTGGTGAGGGTTAAATCGGTCTGATGAATAAAAATGCTGATATATTCTTGTAAAGGAAGCATCAAATCCAGCCCTCTCCTTAAAAAGTTGCTATAACAAATGTGATTATATTCATAAATAGCCCAGGTGTCAATTAGGATGAGGAATCGAACCGTTTTCCTTCAAAAAAGTGGAAGTGGCGCGCATTCATTTGCTCCTTGACATCCACTTACGAAATATTTATGATTAATTTTGCACATAATTGTATTACAAAATTGTTCAATAAAACTTTATCATAGGAGAAAAGATAATGAGTAATCAAACAGAGTATGCCTATAAATATATTCGTGAGCGAATATTGGACGGTACTTTCAAACCAACTCAAAAATTGATTGAAAGTCAGTTGTCGGAAATGATAAGCGTAAGCCGAAACACTGTGAAAAAAGCTTTGTTAAAGCTGGAGCGGGAAAATTTGGTTAGCATTGAAAACAATAAAGGAGCGACCATTAAATCGTTTACCTTGGAAGAAGTGAAAAATTATCTTGAAATAAGGGAAGCCTTGGAGGGGATCATTGCCAGATCGGCGGCACAGCATATAAAGGATACAGAAATTGATGAGCTGGAGCAGCTCTTATTAAGAATGGAACATTGTATGAAGCAAAATCAAATTGATGAATATTCCAAATTAAACAGGTTATTCCATAATATACTTTACAATGCATCCAGAAATATACAAGCGACGGAAATGGTGAGTATGATAAAAACGCAGTTAATGCGGTTCCACTTCAGAACACTGCTCATTCCCGGAAGAAACGAAAGTTCTCTCAATGAACATAAAATGATTTTTGCTTCTTTGAAAAACCATGATGCGGCAATGGCTGAGTTGGCCATTAAGCAGCACATCTCTAACGTCCGAAAAACAATAGAAAATAATTATCAATATTTGTTGTAACAGGCTCCAATTTTTCGACTTTTTTTGCTAAGTTATTGACACGAATTTGCAGATGCGTTATATTTTTTGTTGTAAACATAATTGTTGAACATTATTGTAGTCTATATGTTTCAACTTTCATGTATTTGATTGCTTACTGATAAAGGGAGGTTAGTACATTGAACCAACCGGGTATAGGCTTCATCGGATTCGGTGAAGCAGCATTTCATATGGCGAGCGGTTTAGTGTCCGAGGGAGTTTCATCTATCTTCGCATTCGACGTAATGGCAGCAGAGCCGGTGGCTGGGGCTATCATTAAAGAAAGGGCTGATTTGACTAATGTGACTTTAACTTCGTCTTTGAAGCAATTAATTGAAAGCAGCCGCATTGTTTTTTGTGCAACCAGTGCCAAGTATGCGCTTATGATCGCTCAAGAAGCCGCTGCTTTTTTGCGAAAAGAGCAAATTTATGTGGATATGAATTCGGCATCTCCAAAAGTAAAGCAAGAAATTTCTAAGCTTATGGATCAAGCAGGCGTATGGTTTGTAGATGCGGCAGTCATGGAAGCCGTTCCTCCTCACCGCCATAAAGTTCCGATTTCGGCCAGTGGTACAGGCGCACGTAAGTTTTCGGATGTCATGGGGAGATACGGAATGAACATTACCTATATCAACGAGGAGGCCGGAAGCGCTTCAGCAATGAAAATGATTCGAAGTATTTTATGAAAGGGTTTACAGCCTTGCTTCTGGAAACATTGACTGCAGCTTATAAATCAGGAATTGACCGAGAAATATTGACTTCCATCCGGGGGACCCTATCTAGCCATTCCACTGAGGAATTAGCCAATTTACTTCTTACACGTACTGCTATTCATGCGGAGAGAAGAGTAGCGGAGATGGAAGAAGTCATCGGCACATTGAAGGATCTGGATTTGGATTACTCCGTATCCTTGGCGACCAAGGGAAAGCTGCAGCAGATCGTTGACCTGGATTTAAAATCCCATTTCGATATGAAGGTTCCCGATCATTTTGTGCAGGTTCTTGAAGCATTAATGAATAAATCCGTACCACAATAAATCATTCATTATAGGCGAGAGATTGAAAGCGCTAACCGGGTAAAAATTGAAAGTCTTATAAGCAGGGGTTTGGCACGAGTGAAAACGGATAAAAGTTCATGCGAGAATGAATAAAGGATGTGCTTCATTTGAAAAACTTAGGCGTTTACATGGCTGTTTTCTTTCTCCTCTATAGCGGAATCATGTTTTGGGAATCATTATCGATGGATTATTACAGCGAATACGGCCCGGGTCCCGGGATGCTGCCACGGTGGGTGAGCGGACTCACTTTCGTTTTTTCCATAATCTATCTGGTCATTTCGCTAAAAAAAGATATCACATGACCTATGCAGTTCGTGGTAAGACCTGGTAAAGTTCTGGTCTGGGTGTAACCCAAAGAAGCATTAAATAATGCTCTGGCCAAAACAATTCAATTAGTCTTGCAAATTGCCGCACTTGTATGTCACAATCAATAGAGATTCGCTGAATGCCCTTGTGGTTTTTCACGCGAACCTGACAACGAGTGTGGAAGAGGCCACGAACCATTTCGCCGTGGGTGTAGCCTTCATCACTCGTTTTTTCTTTGTTCAGTTCGAAAAGCGCAACGGCTAATAATGTCTCAGCGGCGAACAATAGCTCGAAATGAGCATGGTGATGCGCTTCGGATTGGGCATGGCACTTTTCAAAAGCCAGTTCCTGCTTGGCTGCACGAAAGAACACTTCGATCCGCCAGCGTTTTACGTAGGTCTGCAATGCTTGCTCCGGCGCATCAAAGCGGTTACTGATGAGCAAGTACGCGCCTCTGTAAGTGGCAGGGGACTCTTCCTCTTCTGTCTGGACGGGATTCGAATCGGGTTGTTCATCTTCCTTTAATCGCATGGCGACAACAGCGGCGATCGGTACAAATCGTTGTTTGGTCACTTGCTTTCCTTTTCGATTTATAGTGGTGTAAGGGCGCTTCATGTAAATACCCGGAATGGAAATGGAACTCAATCCGGATGTCGCTTGACGAGTCAAATCCTTGAACACTTCGCGGATGAGCATGACCGGAGTCAGCGGCACGAAGCGTTCTCGACGGGTACCGGGTTCAATGACTTTACGGAATAAAGCGGTGTTGCGCTTGGCCTTGGTTACCCAATCAAAGTTGTTTTCTTCTAGGAATACGAAAAATTTCTTGCACAGATACCACCGGTCCATCGCCACCCACAGTCGGCATGTGACGGATTCACGCAGCATCAAAAGCATCTGTCTGGCCAGATCCAGCTTCGTAAGACCCTCACCCTTCGTTTCCGGCTTATGCCACACGCGGTAAAACAACGGATATTCCAATCCGCTTTTTAGGACAGCTTGCAGGACCACAAGATTCATCGCCCATGCATATGTTTTTGTGGAATGGTCGTAGAGCCAGCTGAGAAACGGAAGTTGTTTGGCGTAGGGATGCGCACTATGCGTATCATCGAGATTGACCACATCCCCATCGGAGAGTCGGGTCAGGGTATCTTGCTGCAATCGCTCGACACGCTTTTTTCCAAAGGTCATCCAGGCAAAGCTAGTCGTGAAGAAGCGGCTCAACGTATACTGAGTGAGCTTCCAGGGCTGGAACATGACTTTCAGCAAGGCATCCTTGTCGGCTAACTGTGCCATTTGAACAACGGATGAACAATTGGAAACGAGACCGACGACATAAAGGAAGCAAAGGAGCCAAGACGGTGTTCCACTACGCTTCATCATGCCGGATTGGGAGAGCAGCAGAGAGAAGTCAAAACGATCCCACAAACTTTTTAGGACGGGGGCTCCCGCGCATTCACTATGATTGAGCTCAGTAAATCTCAGTTTTTGTAACGCTGACATTGGCAAACCACCTATAATCTAGAAGATATACCCTGCAAATAGAGGTATCCTTCGCGATTATGGGGGTGTTTCCAAAATGTCAAGTGGTTTTTCGTCCTAATTTCGAGAAATTAGTGACATTTGTGCAGCAAAAACCACCGTTTACCAGTTAATGACACGAACTGCATAGATCATAGATATCATTCTTTTCTCCCGGATTTTGCCTAAAGGTGAAGGGCTTATCAATGTTTTGGTATGCGCGGGTTCTTTCATCCTATTTATCATTATCGCACCTTTATTGGGTTTTTTAATTGGCAGTACGATAACCTTATTTCTCTTGTTTATGCGGGGCTATAAATGGTATTGGAGTTTAGGGCTCTCCGCTTCGATATCTTTCATCGTATTTTGGGTTTTCGGAATCCTTTTACAGGTGCCGTTACCTGTAAATGACTTGGGATGGTAGGAGGGGAAATCGTGGAATCGTTAGGTTACTTACTGCTTGGATTCGAGACAGCGCTTACGTGGCAAAACCTGTTGTATTGTCTGTTGGGCGTTACATTCGGCATGTTCATCGGTGTTCTTCCCGGATTGGGTCCTACAGCAGGAACGGCGCTCCTTTTGCCTTTGACTTTTGCACTTGAGCCGGTATCTGCGATTATCATGCTGTCTGGCATTTACTATGGAAGCATGTACGGAGGGACCATCACATCCGTATTGATTAATACCCCAGGGGAGGCCTCCTCGTTAATTACATGTCTGGACGGCCACCCGTTAGCCAAGCAGGGTCGAGCGGGGGCAGCGCTTGGGATCGCGGGTATCGGTTCGTTCATCGGAGGCATTGTTTCCATTGTCGGGTTAGTTTTAATCGGCCCCTTTCTGGCGAAGCAGGCGCTTAATTTTGGTCCTCCTGAATTTTTTGCTTTGGTGATTTTAGGGCTCTCTTTGCTGCTTGGATTAATGGGAAAATCTTTATTAAAGGGGGTTATCGGAGCGCTTTTCGGTTTATCTATAGCGTTTATTGGCCAGGATCAAAGCTCCGGCATCATTCGATTTGCTTTCGGTCAAACGGAATTGATGAAAGGTATAGACTTTATAGCCATTGCGATGGGGATGTTCGGGCTTTCCGAACTATTTATCAATGCCGAAGAAAACTTGAAAGGGAAAGCTGCAGTACCTTCTAAGGTGAACGGTCTGCTTCCTAAAAAGGAGGAATGGGGACCTTCTATGAAAGCGATCGGCAGGGGAAGCATATTGGGCTTCCTGATCGGATTAATTCCGGGAACCAACTCGGTCATTCCTACGATTCTTAGCTATTCTATGGAAAAGAAGCTGTCTAAACATCCTTCCCGCTTTGGAAAAGGGGCTTTGGAAGGGGTGGCCGGGCCGGAAACGGCTAACAATTCCTACAGCGGTGGCGCATTAATTCCGCTGTTCACACTGGGGATTCCGAGCTCTCCTACCGTCGCGGTATTGTTAGGCGCTTTTATTATGCATGGTCTTACTCCGGGACCGACGCTGTTCCAGAAAAACCCGGACCTGGTATGGGGAATTATAGCGAGTATGTTTATCGGAAACGCCATTCTGTTAGTCATGAACCTGCCGATGGCCAATGTGTGGGCGAAAATTACGATGATTCCCTTTAAACTTCTCTTGCCGATCATTATCATGATCACAATTGTTGGAACGTACAGCCTGAATAACAGCATGTTTGATGTAGGGGCAATGCTGGTCTTTGGAATTCTAGGCTATTTATTTAAAAAGGCTGAAATTCCACTGGCTCCCATTATTTTAACTTATGTGTTGGGCGTTCTTTTAGAGAAAACGTTATTGCAGTCTTTAACTATTTTTCAGGGGGATGTTCTCGGGTTCTTCACGAGACCGCTTTCCGGGACGATCTTATCGATCGCCATTCTTACCATGCTCATCAGCATCGTTGCCTCGATAAAAAATAAACGGCCCGTTACAGAAGATGTGGAAATGTAAGATTTGGTGTCCATATGAGAATAGACGTTCGGATAAAATTTATATAAAAAAATGATAAAGGGTGGCTTGCTATGAAAAAAACGTTTGTTGCTTTAGCCATTATTGTATTAATCCTTGGAGCGCTTATTGGATGTACCCCGCGGTCCTCTAATGATTCTACGGATGCAGCCGGTAAGGGGGCGGCCGGCGCTCAGCAAATCGATTGGCCCAATAAGCCGATTAAGCTCATTGTACCCTTTGCCGCAAGCGGGGGAACTGACCTGGGTGCGCGTCTTTTAGCCTCTTATTTAGAGAAGGATTTGGGAGTTCCGGTCGTGGTTGAAAATAAGGTGGGGGCTGCAGGTTGGGTAGCTTACGCCGATTTAGTGAATGCCAAACCTGATGGCTACACCCTTGGTGTCATCGTCAATCCGGCGTTAATTACTGGATATATCAACCCTTCCGCCAATAGAAAAGAGAACTTGGACAGCTTTGAACATATTATTAATCACGGGGTTGATGAAGGACTCATTGCCGTACGTCCTGACGATAAACGTTTTGCAACTATTAATGATCTTATTGAGTATGCAAAAATAACGAGATATCCGTAACCAGCAATGGTATAGGTTCAAGCAATCATTTGATTGCATTGTCAATGAACAAAGAACTGGGAACGAAATTTAGATTCGTTCAATTTGGCGGTACGGGGGAAGCCATAGCAAGTGTACTCGGCGGTCATGTCGATGTACTGATTGGGGAAATCGGGGGAGCGATTGACCAGGTTCATAGCGGTCAGTTAAAGGCTCTAAGTGTTTTTGGGCCGGAACGCAATCCTAAGCTTCCGGATGTGCCTACGATGAAAGAAAAAGTGGGTTTCGAGAATTCGATCACCTATGCATCCAGAGGTATAGCAGGGCCTAAAGGCATTGATCCGCAAATCATTGCAAAGCTCCAGAGTGCTATTGAGAAAGCAGAAACCAATCCGGAATTTATTAATAAAGCGAGCGAATTGGGCATGAAGGTTGATCTGACGAAAGGAGATGCTTATATACAGCTGTTAAAGAAGCAGGAAGCAGCCATAATGGAGCTTAAGACGATGCTTGGTTGGTGATGTCATGTTTCAATGATGCAATTGACATAAATCAAACAGCGGATTATAATCATTATTGCGCAATATTGTTTAACAATATTGAAAACTTTAATGAAACTCAATTAATTGACCTTACTCTTAAGAAAGCGAGGAAATCATGTGTATCCAGAATTGCTTGAAGGGGCCTATGACCTGCATGTTCACACGGGACCGGATGTCATGTCCAGAAAGCTTGATGATCTTGAAATGGCGGAACGCATCCGAAAAGTTGGGATGAAAGGATATGGAATAAAATCACACTATTTTTGTACGGCAGAACGGGCGAAATTAGTCCATAAAGTTTATCCCGACGTAAACTTGATTGGAGCGATCAGCTTAAATAATTCAGTGGGTGGACTCAACCCTCTGGCCGTAGAAATGGCAGCCCGCGATGGAGCGAAAATTGTTTGGATGCCTACATTTGACGCTACGAACGAGCAAGAGTTTTTTAGAAAAGGATCCCATACCAAATTACCTTTTTGGGCCAAATTGCAGATGGAATTAATTGAACAAGGAAAAACCCAATCCAGTATATCCATTTTGGAGGAATCCAAACTTAAAAAAGAAGTTTACGATATTTTGGATATCATCTCGCATTATAACCTTATCCTCGCTACCGGGCATTTAGGGAAGGCGGAGACATTCGCTTTAGTGAAAGCAGCCGTTGATTTAAAAGTCAAGAAAATCGTAGTTACGCATCCGAATTTTCCTTCTATCGATTTTACAAAGGAGGAACAAAAAGAACTGGCTCAACAAGGGGCATTTATGGAACACTGTTTTACCACGCCTCATTCCAATAAGACAACCTGGGAAGCGGTATACGAGCAGATTCGTTTCGTAGGGCCTCAAAACTGTATTTTATCAACGGACTTAGGTCAACCAAACGGTCCGTACCCCGATGAAGGGTTGGCGATGTTTGCTGCCAATTTATTAAATAATGGTTTTACTAAAGAAGAACTGAAAAACATGATGGTGGAAAATACTTCATTTTTAGTAGAAGAATAAATTAAGGGAGATGAAAGCATGATTGATCAGAACACGAATTTATTGGTTGTCAGTGCCCATGCAGCGGATTTTGTGTGGAGAGGCGGAGGTACGATTGCCAAATACATCAAGCACGGGGCTAACGTCTCGTTAGTCATATTAAGCTACGGCGTTAGAGGGGAATCGAATGACCTTTGGAATATCGAAGGGCAAACCGTCGAAAACGTCAAAAAAATCCGGCGTCAGGAAATCGAACAAGCCGCGGAGCATCTTGGCATCCGTCAAATGGAAATTTGGGATTATGAAGATTACCATATGAAAATAACTGACGAACGGATGGAGCGGATGGTTTGTAAAATCCGTGAAACGGCTCCGCATCATATTTTGACACATGGCTTTAAAGACGCATTTAATCCGGATCATGAGACCGTTGGGAAGTTCGTATTTGATGCAAGTGTTCTTTCGACCTCGAACGGTGTGCGAATCGACGGGTATCCGACGGCCAAGCAGGCGCGCCTATTCGGCTTTGAGCCCCATCAATCCGAAATCAGCGACTTCAAGCCCGACGTGATCATAGATATTACCGAAACCTACGAGCAGAAGGAAGCTGCGATGAACTGCTTTAAAGCCCAGAAGCATTTAATTGAATATTACGGGGCAAAGGCCAAGCTTCGGGGCAATCACGCCCGCAGGGTTTCCGGCAACAATCAATACCAATATGCCGAAGCCTTCAGCCGCTGCTTCCCTTATGTTGGAGGCGAGTTCAACTGATGGAAAGGTACATTGTAAGAAACATTGACCGGCCTGATCAAACGATCATCGAACAATTTTCCAAGCTTGATGTCTCTACCGTATATGAGGCCCAGGGAAAAATCGGCCTTGTAAGTCATGAATTGCAGACGGTCAAACCGGGAAATAAGATTTGCGGTCCAGCGGTCACCGTCACCTGTTATGCGGGAGATAATTTAATGATTCATGCCGCCATCGAAATTTGCAAGCCGGGTGATGTTCTGGTCATTACGACAATCGGGGAAAGCCGCACGGGCATGATAGGGGAGCTCATCGTCAATGCACTTATGAAACGCGGAGTTCAAGGTGTCGTTACCGAAGCGGGAATCCGCGATGTAGCCAAAATCAGAGAATGCGGATTTCCGGTTTGGTCCAAAGCCATTCACTCGCAAGGCTCGACGAAATCACGCGGTGGCTGGGTGAATGCACCGGCGGTGTGCGGCGGAGCCTCTGTTAACCCCGGAGATTTGGTGATGGCTGATGATGACGGAATTGTTTTTGTGAAAAAAGAAGACCTCAAGCTTGCACTGGAGAGCTCTAACCAAAGAATGGCCAAGGAGGAAAATACCAAGGCCAGAATCGAAAGAGGAGAGCTAAGCCTTGATTTTTATAATTTGAGAGGGATTTTGGAAAAAGAAAATGTAGTGTATTACGAGAGCGAGGAAGCAAGAACGGCAAGGAAATCGTGTTGACAATGTTGACGATGAAGAATCTCAGTACGTTCTTATGAGCAATCCTGGGTAATGCGGGTAGTTACAAGGAAATGACGGGCGGGTTTGCGTGCGGCGCAAAACCCGTTTTTTCTTATTGTATTGACATTTTCATAAAAAAAATATATTGTATGATAGTATTGTTCAACTTTTTTGTATATCTAAATTAAGCACATGGTAAGAAATGGGGTAAGGATATGGGCGGTCAAACGGACATTGCTTTTCAATATATTAAGGAAAAAATTTTGACCGGTGTTTACAAACCATCGCAAAAATTAACGGAAAACCAGCTTGCAGAGGCCATAGGTGTCAGCAGAAATACCATTAAAAAGGCGCTTATGATGCTGGAACGGGAAAACTTGGTTGAAGTGGAGAACAACAAAGGAGCCACCATCAAATCTTTTACGCTTGAGGAAGTCATCAATTATATGGAAATACGCGAGGTTCTTGAGGGGTTAGTGGCCAAAAGTGCTGCTAAGAACATCAGTGAAGCCGACATCAAACGGCTTGAAAACATTCTCGAGACCATGAATTCACATATTAAAGAGAACAGATTTGACGAATATTCCTTATTGAATCGTGAATTTCACAATGTCATATACAATGCATCGAAGAATGTTCAAGCTATTTCATTAATCAACACCATTAAAACGCAATTAAATCGCATTCACTTCAAAACCATATTAGTCCCGGGGAGAAATCAGCAGTCTTTTATAGAGCATGAGAGAATACTTCAGGCCCTCAAATCGCACAATGAAAAGGAAGCAGAAGAAGCGATTAAGAACCATGTGGCTAATGTGCGTCAAACCATTGCACAGAACTATCAATATTTGCTTTAGGCATATTTTAAAACGTCCAGTGGCAGGGCGTTTTTTTTGTGCGCAGCGCAGGATAAATTTAACATTTGCATTGACATACGAATATGAAAAAACTATACTTGAATTGCGATCAATATTGTAGATCAATATAGAATTCATTTTTGAATTATTTTAATGAAACGATGAAGGAGGAGAAAGCATGGCAGGGAACAGGGCGGTTGTGTATAAGGGATCAGGGAACGTAGCGGTTGAAGATATTCAATATCCCGAATTAATTCTCAGGGATGGCCCGGGAGTGAACCCCAAAAATGTCGGACGCAAGTGTGATCATGGCGTTATCCTTAAGGTTGTAACAACGAATATTTGCGGCAGCGATCAGCATATGGTACGCGGCCGTACAACAGCCCCCGCCGGTCTGGTGTTGGGACATGAAATCACGGGTGAAGTGATTGAGGTTGGCCGGGATGTAGAGTTTATCCAAAAAGGTGACTTGGTGTCGGTTCCTTTTAATATTGCATGCGGCCGCTGCCGCGCTTGTAAAGAACAGCATACACACGTCTGTTTGAATGTAAATCCGGATCGTCCTGGTTCTGCGTACGGTTACGTGGATATGGGAGGCTGGGTAGGAGGTCAATCAGAGTACGTCATGGTCCCTTATGCAGACTTCCAGCTGTTAAAGTTTCCCGATAAAGACCAGGCCATGGAGAAAATTCGCGATTTGACGATGCTTTCGGATATTTTTCCAACGGGCTATCATGGAGCGGTATCCGCAGGAGTAAGACCCGGCTCCACCGTTTACGTGGCAGGCGCGGGCCCTGTAGGGTTAGCTGCTGCGCATTCGGCACAGTTGCTGGGGGCCGCGGTAGTTATAGTTGGAGACTTGAACCCGGAGCGATTGGAGCAAGCCAGAAGCTTTGGATGTGAGACGGTCGACCTAAGCAAGCATGACAATTTGGGGGAACAAATCGAACAGATTCTTGGTGTGCCGGAAGTCGATTGTGCGGTTGATTGTGTAGGATTCGAAGCTCATGGACACGGACCTCAACATTCGGAGGCGCCGGCAACGGTCTTAAACTCGATCATGCAGGTGACGCGGGCAGGAGGCAAATTGGGGATTCCGGGCTTGTATGTGACGGGAGATCCCGGTGCTCTAGATGAAGACGCCAAGATAGGAACCCTGAAGATCAGATTCGGATTGGGTTGGGCGAAAGCGCATACATTTGTGACAGGGCAAACTCCCGTTATGAAATATCATTATGAATTGATGATGTCGATCCTTCGCGGCAGGGCGCAAATCGCAAAGGCAGTGAATGCGACGGTCATATCGCTGGATGAAGCCCCTCAAGCCTATGCGGCTTTCGATAAGGGAGCCGCCAGGAAATATGTCATTGATCCTCATGGCATTCTGAAGAAATAAAAATGATATTTCAGAGGTGAATGAGGATGGATTCGTATCATGAGCCGATCAGAGATATTGCGCATCTGGGTCATGTGGAGCTTTTGACACCCAAACCGGATGAAAGCCTCCGGTTTTTTAAGGATATTCTCGGTATGGAAGAAGCGGGGCGTGCCGGACAGTCGGTGTATCTCCGCGGATGGGGACAATACGAAAGGTATTGTATGAAATTAACGGAATCGAAACAGCCGGGCATTGGTCATACGGCATTGCGGACTTATTCTCCGCAAGCTTTGGAACGCCGATATGCCGCGATTGAAAAAAGCGGATATGGCATAGGCTGGACGGATGGCGATATCGGTCATGCTATTTGGGGCTTGGCGTTCAACCGCCCGATCCCAGCTGGGGCAGGATGCTCAACGAGTCCCAAAGCTATTTGGGCAAAGCTCCATGGTATACGTTGGCGCCCGGCATTTTCATTACATTGTCGGTATTGGGCTTTAATTTGCTGAGCGACGGGATCCGGGACATACGGGATAAAAGGGGGTAGAAGGCGTTGAACGACGGGGTCAAGACGGGAAAACAACAACCATTGCTTGAAATACGCAATTTGCGGGTGGAGCTAAACCAAGCCCGCGGCAAAGGGAGGTTATCCGTACTCGACGGCGTCTCTCTTTCCGTGTCAAAAGGGGAAATTGTAGGGATCGTTGGTGAATCGGGCTGCGGGAAAAGCGTATTGTCGCTTTCCGTGCTGGGTCTTCTGCCGAATGCCATGCAAATGACCGAAGGCGAAATCTGGTATAAAGGAAAGCACCCGCTTCATCAATTACGAGATAAGGAGCTTCGGGGATTCCGGGGAAAAGAGCTATCCATGGTGTTCCAGGATCCCATGAGCTCCTTAAATGACGGCTTAACCGTGGGGACGCAAGTCATAGAGACGCTCCGGCTTCATTTGGGCTGTTCGCGCAAGGAAGCGGTCGAACGTACGGTCCGACTGTTTCGTAAAGTGGGTCTTTCACGGCCGGAAGCGCTGTTATCCGAATATCCGCATCAGCTCTCCGGAGGCATGCGCCAACGGATCATGATTGCGATGGCTGTTTCCTGCAATCCCGGGCTGCTGATCGCGGATGAGCCGACGACAGCTTTGGACGTCACGATCCAAGCTCAAATCCTGGACCTCATGAAGAAAATCCGGGAAGAGGATGGAACGTCCATCATTCTCATATCGCATGATTTGGGCCTCGTTGCCGATATGTGCGACCGCATTGCCGTCATGTATGCGGGAAATATCGTGGAAGAAGGGACGGTCGACGATATTTTCGAGCGGCCAAGGCATCCTTATACGATAGGGCTTCTTCATTCGATTCCGACACCCGCCAAGAAACAAAAGGCGCTTTACTCGATACCGGGAACCGTTCCCGCTTTGCAGGATCGGGGGACAGGCTGCCGCTTCGCTCCCAGGTGCGCGTATGCGACGGAACGCTGTACGGCGGAAGCGCCTGCTTTCTTGAGTATCGATGAAGCCCACAGGGCAAGGTGCATTTTGGCTGCCGGGGAAGGAGTGAAGGCCGATGCCGTCAGCTGATCGACTGATCGAGTTAAGGCATATTCAAAAGCATTATTTGCGGAAATCATGGCCGTGGAAAGCTCAAACTCTTCGCGCGGTAGACGGTGTATCCCTCTCCTTCGGGAAGGGAGAAACGTTAGGGCTTGTGGGCGAAAGCGGCTGCGGGAAGTCGACCGTCGGCCAAATCGCGGCCAGATTATTGGAGCCAAGCGGCGGAAAACTCATCTATGACGGCACAGAGCTTGACGGCAGTCATTCCATGCACCCGCGGAAGATTCGCCAACGCATCCAGTACGTTTTTCAAGATCCTTATTCGTCGTTAAATCCCAGATTTACTATAGGCCGGTTATTAGAGGAACCCCTGGCGATCCATCGGCTGGGGGACAAAAAGGAGCGGAGACGCCGGGTTGACGAGATGCTTGAAACCATTGGATTAGACTCCTCCTTTGGGAGCCGTTATCCGCATGAATTAAGCGGCGGACAGCGCCAGCGAATCGGCATTGCAAGAGCGCTGATGCTCCGGCCGGAATTTGTCGTGCTCGATGAACCGGTATCGGCCCTGGATGTTTCGGTTCAGGCGCAGATCCTGAATTTGCTGCGATCCCTGCAGCGGGAGCTGTCGCTGACCTATTTGTTTATTTCACACGATCTGAATGTTGTTCATTATATGAGCGACCGGGTGGCCGTCATGTATTTGGGGAAAGTGGTGGAGATCGCGGCGGTGGAGGAATTGTATGATCATCCTCTCCACCCCTATACGGAAGCTTTGGTATCTTCCATTCCAACGGATGCCCGGCATGCGAAACGGGAAAAAATAATATTAAAGGGCGACTTGCCCAATCCGTTGGAAGTATCGTCGGGTTGTCCGTTTCAGTCACGTTGCCGGTATGCGTTCTCGCGCTGCGAGGCAGAAGCTCCGGTGCTAGCGCAGTGGAAGGAAGGGCATGCGGTAAGCTGCCACTTGTATATGAAGTAAATATGGCATAAGCCGATAAACGCAAAGAGCCCGGAGCATTCCGGGCGTTTATGATTTGACGGGTGCAAAATACATTCAGGCTTCAAGCGGATAATCGGCTCTTTTAATTTCAATCCTGTAGCCTTTGACCAAGGTGCTTCCGTTATGCGTATCGGTCTCATAGGCGCGTTGGAAGCCCAACCGTTCGTACAGTTTTATGGCAGCAGCCATCATGTCCGATGTGTGTAAATGCAGAGAGTCGGCTCCAAGCGATCTGGCGCGTTCAATGATTTCCTTGACCAGCAGTGCGGCAATGCCTTTTCCTCTGACGCGTGGCGACACGGCTAACAGGCGCATAACGGGTGAAGGAATGACGATATCGGGGTTACCGTAAGCAGAATCCGCCGAGTCATAGAGCAGGGCGCTGCCGATAATTTGTCCGTCGATCTCGGCTACAATTCGTGCGAGAGCGCCATCCTGATAGACGGAATCGTATATATTTTGCCGGTAGGCTTCCCACTTATCAGGAATAACGTCTGCGTATTGCCGGTAGGCCTCGAGTAAAACCGCCCACAGCTGTTCTTTCTCCGAATCCTTCGCATCGCGTATGACAACCTTGGGTTGAAGTGTCATATCCCTGCCTATCCTTTCTGTTTGGAATGTGTTCATTTCACGCCAAATGATGTCTGGTTGATGTCTGGTAACAAATTCATTATAAACGCAAAATATTACTATTCATATCGGGTTTATTAGAGAAATATTCTATTTTGATATAAAAGTTTTCAATATCACATGATTCCAGGAAGGACACACCTTCACCCGGAGACATTTGCCTGTCTGAACGGACAAACTAAAAATCTTCCTGATATAAAAGCAGAAGCGGGGAATGAACGTTAGATCCCCTATTTGTGCTGAAAGAACTAGATTGGAATCGTGAAGTATACCGCATTCATGCCAATTTGGGAAAAACTGAGATTTCCATTGACATACCTATTCATCCATCATATACTTCATACAAAACCCAGTATGTGCATCGGAAATATCGTAGAAATGATCTGATACATTCGAAGCATTCAACGATGGGTTACAGGAGGGATCAAGTATGGCAAAGCAATTCAATGTCAACGAACTGTGGAACGAGCGTATCGCTCAAAGCTTAAATGGTTTGGAATACGGATCCGTTCAAATTGTTGTTCATGACGGTCGTATTGTGCAGATTGAAAGAACGGAGCGCAAGCGTTTTGAAGCCGATTCAGACCGCAGCAGCGCGGTCATCCGGCACAGCAAGCCCATACAGGGCGTCGGCAGATAGATGCATTTCATATAAACTAAAGTGCAATTACATATCGACCGGATGACCGGAGACGAAGCCTTGTGTGCTATCGTCTTCTTTTTTTATGCTAAAGCATTCCTGTCCGCGGAGCAGCCGACGACGTTTGCCGGCATTCGGCGGCTGCGCCTTCTCGCTCCTGCTGCTTGCAGGCGCAGCGTCGGGAACCGTTCACTCTATTGTCTGCATTGGCTGCTGTAACCGAACGCATCGGACGGTTTTAATGTGATGCCCCCATATTTTCCCGGCGCATTGGAAGATTTCGTGGATAAGGTTGTGCCCGAGCTGCAGCGCAGAGGGTTATTCCGTACGGAATACGAGGGAACGACCTTACGGGAGCATTTCGGTTTGGCCAGGCCGTCAGGGCGAGGACAATACGTCAAAGCGGTTAACCGGTAGGAGGCTTATGAAGAGCGGCAGCCATCGTCGGCCGCAGCAGCGGCCGGGAAGCCGGATGAGGTTACATTGAAGCCGTGAGGAGGCGGGCTGATGAACAAAAGTGTAGAAGACGGCAAACAGATCGCGGACGTTTTGGTTATCGGCGGGGGGCCGGCCGGTGCATGGGCGGCATGGAGCGCGGCTGCTCAAGGGGCGAGCGTTATCCTGGCGGATAAAGGCTATTTGGGCACAAGCGGCGCGACGGCACCGGGCGGGACGAATTTATTATACCTGCCGCCGGACCGCGAGCTTAGGGAGCAGGCTGTGCAGCAGAGGATGAAGGGGGGCGGCTTCTTATCCGAACCGGACTGGATTCATCGTGTACTGGACCTGGTGTATCAAAGGCTGGAACTGGTCGAGTCCTGGGGATATCCGTTTCCCCGCGATGAGCACGGCACCCCGATGCGGGATCATCTGCAAGGTCCCGAATATATGCGGCTGATGCGCCGTGCGGTCAGCCGGGCGGGTGTTCGCATTCTCGATCAATCGCCGGCGCTGCAGCTGCTGGTCGATGAGCATGGCGTCGGTGGCGCCAGAGGCATCTCCAGGCTGGATGGCCGTACATGGGAGGTGCGGGCAAACGCCGTGGTCATCGCGACCGGCGGTTGCGCCTTTTTGAGCAAAGGGCTTGGCTGCAACGTCTTGACCGGCGACGGACTGCTGATGGCCGCCGAGCTCGGCGCCGAGCTTTCCGGCATGGAGTTCAGCAGGCAGTATGCGCCAAGCGCCGCCTTTGCCACCAATACGCGCGGACGGCTGTTAAACTGGGCTACCTTCAGCGCGGAGGACGGAACGATACTGCACACTCCGGGAACCCGGCGTCCTCATGATTTTTTGCCGAAGATGCTGAGCAAGGGTCCGGTATATGCCGTGCTCGACCAGGCAGATACTGAAGAGAAACGGAACATGTTGCGAAGCTCGCACGCCATTTTCTTTCTTCCGCTCCTTCGCGCCGGCATCGATCCGTTCACGCAGCGGTTCCCGCTCACGCTTCGCTTTGAAGGTACGGTACGCGGAACGGGCGGGATCCGGATCGTCGGCGACGATTGCTCGACAACGGTGAACGGCTTGTATGCGGCAGGCGATGCGGCCACAAGGGAGCGGGTGACCGGGGGACAATCCGGCGGCGGAGCGTTCAACGCATCGTGGGCGATCTGCTCGGGCAGTTGGGCAGGGGAAGGCGCAGCGAGGCATGCGCTCACGCAAGGCAAGTCAGCGGCTGCGCGCCATCTGAAACCGGCGGGACGATCAGGGATTGAGCCCGACAGCGATCCGATCCGTCCGGAAGCGGATACGTCCAATTTGGTGGAGGCGGTGCAGCGCGAAGTGTTTCCGCTCGAAATCAATTATTTCCGCAGCGTTCCCGTATTGCGAGAATCGCTGCAAAGGCTCCATAGGCTGTGGCGGCAGACGTATGCGCAAGCTCCGCAATCGATACAGGCGAAGGTGCGGGCGAGAGAAGCGTCGGCGATGATCGCCACCGCCCGCTGGATGTATACCGCAGCGCTGACCCGTACGGAAACCAGAGGAATGCACACGCTTGCGGAGTATCCCTTCGCTGATCCCCATCAGCAGCGCCGGTTGATTGTGTCGGGGCTGGATGAAATTCAGACCCGGTTTGACCAGGTGCCCGGGTCATATGCCCAGCCGGCTGCGGACAGCGGTCTGTTCGGAGCGGCAAGGGAGGTGCAGATCCGATGATTGAATGGGTCAGTGCCGACCGCTGCGTGCAGTGCGGTATATGCGTCAAAGTCTGCCCGACCCATGTGTTTGACCTGGGCCCGGACGATACCCCCGTTATTGCCCGGCAGGAGGACTGCCAGACGTGCTATATTTGTGAAGCGTATTGCCCGGCCGATGCGCTGTACGTTGCCCCTTATGCCGATGAGAAGGTGACGGTGGAGGAGCAGGAACTGATCGCTTCCGGCATATTGGGAAGCTGGAGAAAGACGATCGGCTGGGGGCCCGGACGAACGAAGCTGGCCGCCATGGACCAAACGCCGTTTATCGACCGAATACTTCCGGCAAATTTTAATGACAAACCGTAAGAGAGGAGAAAACAGAAGATGAGCATCCCGCTGCTGAGCATTTCGAAGCTGAATAAAACATTTCAGACGAATAAAGGCCCCGTCCATGCGCTTCATCAAATCGACCTGAACATTAAAGAGGGCGAATTGATCACCGTCATCGGGCCGAGCGGCTGCGGCAAGAGCACGCTGCTCAAAATTATCGCCGGCCTTGATCTTCAATACGACGGAGAGGTCGCGCTGGATGGAGAGCCGATTAGCAGGCCGGGTATTGATAAAGGCTTTATATTCCAGGAGCCCCGCTTGTTCCCTTGGCTGACGGTCGAAAAAAATATCGCCGCTGACCTGTCGTTAAAAAATCCGGAAGTGCGCCGCAAGGTAGATGAACTCATTGAACTGGTCCGGCTGACAGGCTTTGAAAAGTCGTATCCGCGGGAGCTGTCCGGAGGGATGGCCCAACGGGTTGCTATTGCCAGAGCGCTGCTGCGCAAGCCGAAAGTATTGCTGCTCGATGAGCCCTTCGGGGCGCTCGACGCGTTCACCCGGGCTCACATGCAAGAGGTGCTGCTCGACATCTGGCAAAAGAACAGGACGACGATGATTTTTGTTACGCACGATATCGACGAAGCGGTTTTTCTTGCGAATCGGATCGTTATTTTAAAGCCGAGGCCGGGTTCGATCCGCAGCGTCGTTACGGTGGATCTGCCGTTTCCGCGTAAGAAATCGAGCATCTCGTTTCAGGAAATCCGTTTCAAAGTAATGAATGAGTTTGAACAGATCGAGGAGCTTGAACTGATCGACAGCTCCGGCATTTAAAACAGGTAAAGGAGTCAGGCTATGAGTCGCACGACCGAAGTATTACCGTCAAAAACAGGCTGGTGGCGCAATAAAATACGGCTTGGACATAGCGGCAGAAGCAGGCTGCTGGTCGGCGCGCTGCTCCCCGTGCTGGTGCTTGTGATTTGGCAGCTGCTCGGACAGATTGGACTCATTTCCCGGCTGCTGTTTCCAACCCCGCTGACGATTGCGGATTCATTCATTGCACTGATCGCTTCCGGCGCGCTGTGGGAGCATCTGCGCATCAGCATGATCCGGGCCGCGGCCGGCTTCGCCTTGGGCGGCAGCCTCGGGCTGCTGTTCGGTATCGCGGTAGGTCTGATGCGCAGCGTGGAAAAAACCTTGGACCCGACTGTACAGATGATTCGGATGATTCCTCATCTGGCTGTCGCTCCGTTATTCGTCCTCTGGTTCGGTCTCGGAGAAACATCCAAAATACTCATTATCGCCAAGGGCGCGTTTTTTCCGATTTACATTAATGCTTTTCTAGGTATCCGCAATGTGGACAATAAGCTGTTTGAAGTGGCGAAGGTGCTCTCATTCAGCAAATTGAAGCAAATCATCCGTCTCGTCATTCCGGCAGCGATGCCGAATCTGCTGCTTGGCGTTCGTCTTTCGCTCGGTGTCGCCTGGCTTGGTCTGGTGGTGGCGGAACTGATGGGCTCTACGTCCGGCATCGGCTACTTGATGTCGGATGCACGACAATTTTCACGAACGTCGGTCGTTTTTGTGTGTATCATTATTTTTGCTCTGGTCGGTTATTTGGCGGATGCACTGGTACGTTTTTTGGAGAGGCGATTGCTGCAGTGGCGCGACAGTTTTCAAGGCAAATAACGTATTGCATTTTTTAGTCAGGAGGTTGCTGGTATGAGTCATCAGGCGGAGGCGCTTTCCAAGCCGATCAGCGGCGTCGGCAAGACCGACAGAGGGCTGATCCACGCCAAATGGAAAGAACGATGGAACCGGATGATCATCGGAGCGATTCTGCCCGTAACGATCGTGGTGGCTTGGCAACTGCTCGGGGATTTAGGTCTGATCTCGACGTTTTTTTTGCCGACGCCGCTTATGATTGCCGAGGCATTTAGAACATTGGCTGTTACGGGGGAATTAACCGAGCATTTGGCCATCAGTCTGGGGAGGGCGGCGACGGGCTTTGCGATTGGAGGAAGCATCGGCTTGCTGCTTGGCATCATAACCGGGCTGTCGAGGAATGCGGAGAACGTGCTGGATCCATCGATGCAAATGTTCCGAATGATTCCTCATCTGGCGATTGCTCCGCTGGTTATTTTGTGGTTCGGCTTCGGGGAGACATCGAAAATATTGATTATTGCCAAGGGGGCGCTGTTTCCGCTCTATGTAAACACCCTTCTCGGCATCCGCAGTGTGGATAATAAAATGTTTGACGTAGCGCATGTATTGGAATTTAGCCGGTTCAAACAAATTGTCCGGCTGATCCTGCCGGCATCGCTGCCGCATATTTTGCTGGGTCTTCGGCTGTCTTTGGCCATTTCCTGGCTCAGTCTCGTCGTGGCCGAGCTGATCGGATCGCAGTCGGGTGTCGGATTCCTGATCAACTTTGGCAAGCAAACGTCGAGTACAGAGCTCATTTTTGTCGGCATCATCATTTTTGCGATCGTCGGCAAGCTCGTGGATTCATTTGTGCGGTTATTGGAACGGTCGCTGCTGCAGTGGCGCGACAGCTTTCAGGGCTGACCGGCTTGAAGGCCGGACAAGACGGCAAACAACGTAGACGGATGCTTCATGGCAATCATTTTTCAATTCTATTTTCGGGGAGGGCAACACATTGAGCGAAGCATGGAAAAGCACGGATTTGCAATTGGAGACGGATGTGCTGGTGATCGGCGGAGGTCCCTCCGGAACGTGGGCGGCACTGACCGCAGCGGTATCCGGCTCAAAGGTGATCCTGGCGGATAAAGGGTACTGCGGCACGAGCGGGGCGACGGCACCGTCCGGAACAGGTGTATGGTATGTCAGTCCTGACGCCAAGCTGAGGGAAGAGGCGAAACAGAGCCGTTATGGCTTGGGCGGGCAACTGGCGGAATCCGATTGGATGGACCGGGTGCTGGATCAAACCTACGAAAATATGAACAAGCTTTCCGAATGGGGCTATCCGTTTCCGACCGACGATGAAGGCAACCCTTACCGCAGAGGCTTGCAGGGGCCGGAATACATGAAGCTGATGCGCAAGCTCGTCAAGAAGGCCGGCGTGCGCATTCTGGATCATAGCCCGGCGCTGGAGCTGCTGGCCGATGAGCACGGCGTCGGCGGCGCGGTCGGAGTAAGAACGCAAACCGGGGAATCGTGGAGCGTCAGGGCAGGAGCCGTCATCATAGCGACAGGAGGCTGTGCTTTCCTGAGCAAGGCGCTGGGCTGCAACGTACTGACCGGCGACGGTTACTTGATGGCTGCCGAGGCGGGGGCCGAACTGTCCGGCATGGAATTCTCCAATGCATATGCGATTGCCCCGACCTTCTCATCGGTGACCAAGACAGCGTATTACCGGTATGCCACCTTTTATTATGAGGACGGTACGGTAGTGGAGGGGGCCGGTTCGACACGCGGTCGCTCGGTGATTGCCCGCAATTTGCTGCAAAATCGTCAAGTGTACGCGCGTCTCGATCAGGCGCCGGAGGATGTTAAGCCGCTGCTGCGCGTGGGACAGACGAACTTCTTCCTGCCGTTTGACCGGAGGGGCATCGACCCGTTCACTGAACGGTTTCCCGTCACACTGCGGCTGGAAGGAACCGTACGGGGAACAGGAGGCATCGAAATCGTCGATGAATATTGCGCCACGAAAGCGCCGGGCTTGTATGCAGCGGGTGACGCGGCAACGCGCCAGCTCATTTGCGGAGGGTTTACCGGCGGAGGCAGCCACAATGCGGCATGGGCCATGTCATCAGGCACATTCGCCGGCAAGGGAGCGGCAGACTATGTACGGCGCACGGGTACGCATGCGCATCGCCGCAATTTGAAGGGGTTGTCCTCTTCGCCGTTATCGGCACACGGCCATGCGGCGAAACCATCGGAGACGGCCGGGCATATTCGCGCCGTGCAGGAGGAGGTGACTCCGTACGACCGCAATTTGTTCCGTACGGATGCGGGGCTGGGCGATTCCCTTGGACGTCTTGATCAATTGTGGAAAGAAATCAACAAGGATAGCCTTGCTTTGAACATCGATGCAGTCAAAGCCCGCGAAGCTGCGGCTATGACGGCTACTGCCCGGTGGATGTACGAGTCGGCCAGGGTCCGCACCGAAACGCGGGGGATGCATAAGCGCGAGGATTTCCCGGAGCTGGACAGCAATCAGCGCTACCGGCTCGTCAGCGGAGGACTGGATCAGGTGTGGGTAAGAACGTCGCCGGTGAATAAGGAGGCTGTATTGCATTGATTGAAATAATCAGCGAATCCCGGTGCATTGAATGCAATCAGTGCGTATCGGTGTGCCCGACCAACGTATTTGACCGCGTGGAGGGCGGCATCCCGGTCATTGCCCGACAGGACGATTGCCAAACTTGCTTTATGTGCGAACTGTACTGCCCGGCCGATGCCATCTATGTCGATCCCGAGTTTGATAAGCCGGTCAACGCGAGCGAGGAGGCATTGGAGCAGGACGGTATACTGGGAAACTATCGCGAGAAGGTGGGCTGGGGGCCGGGCCGCAAACCGGTGTCAGCGCACGAGTATATGTATCAATTGGCGAAAAGGGCGATACCTTAACGCACATTGAAGAAGGATGGCGGAGAGGGCCATGATTCGTTTAGTGGGTCGGGCGATTACACCATCTATAAGGATAGGATATAAAAAGGGGGAGCTTCAATGATACGCGCCAGGAAAATCAAAACAGGCCGCAAAATGCGGCATTCCGGTCTATTGTTCATGATCGTCGCTTCCTTGATCTGGCTGCAAGCTTGCGGTACGGTCAGTGACGACAGCGCCTCGGGCGAGCCGGGGGCATCCGGGATTCCGGCCACATTAAATTATGGCTATATCGGCAGCAACAAGCTCAATTTGCCGGGCGGCGCCGAAGGCTGGGGCTTCTATACGGGCATTATTCAGGAAGAGTTGAAGAAGCATGGCATTACCGAAGTGACCTTTACCGGCTTTCCGAATGGGCCTGACCAGACGGAATCGTTAATTAGCGGCCGCTTGGATTTCGGCAGCTTGGGCGATACGCCCGCGATTATCGCCCGTTCGACAGATGCTCCGACAAGGCTGATCTCTCAAGGAACCGTCGGCAGCATTGGTTACTTGATTGCCAAAAAGGGCGGTCCTGCCAAGCTGGAGGATTTGAAAGGCAAGACAGTGGCTACGCAAAAAGGGTCATTCCATCACCGTTTTTTGGCCGGTTTGTTGAAAAAGCATAACATTACCGATGTCAATATCGTTCATTTGCTCCGTCCGGACGGTGAAGCGGCATTAGCCCGGGGTGAGATTGATGCGATGACCAATACTGGGGTGTATGCATTAAAACAGATCGAACAAGGCTACCCGCTGCTTGACGATGCGGTGAAAAATCCCGAGCTTCTTGGAACAAGTGCTACGGTTGTGGCGGAGAAGTATCTGCAAAAGTTCCCCGAATTCCCTAAAGTCTGGAATGAAGCCCGTCAGAAAGCGTATGAGGACTTGCTGGCGAATGAAGAAAAATACTATGAATTTGTCGCTCAAGTGTACAACAGCACCGTTGAATTGGTAAAGCAGGTACATCCGATCAGCCAAATTCAAGCCGAGGCCTTTACGGAAGAAGGCTTAAAGCTGATGGAAGGGACGAAGCAGTTTTTGGTCGAGGAGCAATTGGCGGCCCGGGACTTTGATTTAAACGACTGGATCATTAAATGAATAAGGGGATGGATGACGATGAGCATAAAAGCGGATTGGAAGAACAACGAGCTGTTGGAGGAAGTGAAGGCAAACCGAACGGCGGATTATCCCGTTCACCCGTTATTTTTAAACCGTTGGTCGGCCCGCTCCTATTTGAGTAAACCGGTTTCCGATGAAACCCTGTATACGGTGCTGGAAGCGGCCCGGTGGGCACCGTCGTCCAGCAATTTGCAGCCATGGAGATTTATTGTGGCTAATACGGAGGAGAAGCTGGAGCAAATTCGATCGTTTCTTTTTCCGAATAACCGGCTTTGGGCCGACCAGGCTCCTGTGCTTATTGTCATTGCTTCCACCAGGGTGAAAGAAAACGGGGATCCGCAACCGATTCATTCGTTCGATACAGGGGCGGCTTGGGCAGCTCTCTCGCTGCAAGCGTCCCTGCTCGGTTTATCGACCCGCGCTATGGGCGGCTTCGACAAGGAGGCGGCCCGCAGGGAACTGCAGGTTCCCGACACCTTCGAGCTGCATGCGGTCATTGCGCTGGGATATCCGGGAGGAAAAGAGACGCTTCACGAAAGCTTCCGCGACCGGGAGCTGCCTAATGGACGCCGGCCTTTAAGCGAGAGCATCGTGGGCGACACCTGGAGTTAATGCGCTATTAAACCGGAAAGGAACATCATTTATGAAACCATCGCCGATCGAAGCGTTGCAAACAGATAAGCTGCGGCTGCTGCCTTTGTCGGATCAAGAGCATCTGCCGCTCGTTGGTCTGTTTCAGCCCGAAAAGTCAGGTCATTTGTCCAAGCGTCCGATAAAGATTCGCGCCAGCTTTTAGACGATGACACGCCGGCAGCTACTGTTAATTTCCGCCGTTGCCCTTGGCACACTTCTTAACCCATTGAATACAACGATGATTTCCGTCGCGCTCAGCCGGATTCAGGCTGATTTCGATTTAACCTTTTCCGAGCTGTCCTGGTTAATCTCTACCTATTATATAGCAAGCGCAGTCGGTCAGCCGGTGATGGGGAAATTAAGCGATATGTACGGGCGCAAACGTATATTTATGCTTGGATTGTTCATGGTGACGGCAGCTTCTTTGCTGGCGCTTTTCTCCCCCAGTTATGGCTGGCTGCTCGGCTTTCGGATCATTCAAGCTTGGGGAAGCGCCTCTCTTCATCCGGCCGGCATGGGCTTGATCCGTAACGAAATTACCGGCAATCAGGCCAGGGCGCTCAGCGTGCTGTCCATCTTTGCAACGACATCGGCCGCAATTGGCCCCACCCTTAGCGGGTATTTGCTTCATTATGGGGACTGGAATTTGATCTTTTTTGTCAATTTTCCGGTGATCGTTGTATCGTTCCTGCTGGCTCTTCGATATATGCCGGGCGATCCTCCCAACAAAAGGGAGGCGCTGCGACTGGATGGCTGGGGAATCGCCCTTTTTTCTTCGCTGATTCTCGTCTTGCTGTTGTTTTTACTGTCTTTGCCGGAGCGCATTGGCTGGCATTGGCTGGTGTTGTGGACGCTTGGATCGGTCTTTTTTTACCGGTTTGAAGCACGGCATCAGCAGCCGTTCATCGATGTCAAATTTTTGCGGAGTCATCCGGCTGTATGCCAGATATATATTCACTTTATTTTGGTCAATGCGATTTACTATGCGATCATGTTTGGCTTTCCTTCCTATTTACAGCAGGTCAGGCATTTCGACAGTCAGCAAGTCGGCACGATCATGCTCGGGCTGGCTGCCTTCGGCATTCTCGTCAATCCGCTGGCGGCGCGATGGATTGATCGAAGCGGTTCCCGCTCTCCCTTGATCTTTGGCGCTATTTTGGTCATTGCGGCGACCTTATTCATGCAGACGGTGGGTGATGAAGCCGATTCGGGGTGGATTTTTTTCGTACTGTCGCTTTTCGGCATGAGCGGCAGCTTCCATAATCTCGGCCTGCAGACGGCGCTTTATTTATATATAGACCGTGCGAATACGGGGATTGCTTCCGGGCTGTTCATGACTTCCCGGTTTATCGGTACGATCTTGTCATCGAGCATACTGGCGGCCTTCCTCGGCATCCGGATGGCTACGGATTCGTTGCATGCAATGGCCTGGGTGTGTTCGGCACTTGCCGTGATCATGCTGCTTTTGTCCGTAAAAACGGAGAAAAGGGAGAGGCATCAGGACGGGCACAGCAGGCATTCGGAGGTGAAGGGCGCGATGGAGAAGCAGTCGTGAGGCGGCTTTAAGGCTGATTTTCACACTTTACCGTTAGCGTCCTATGCGCCGGTTCTACTATTTGACGATCGGTACAACCCGATAGACCGTTTTCCCTTTTTCTTTTTTGCGTTGGACCACCGTGGGCAAACGATCGACTCTGGAGAGATCCGTTACTCCTCTGTTATTTTTCGTTAAAGTCATGGTCAGGATCACTCCCCGGGTTGTATTCGCATTGTTTTTCAATCGGGTTGAGATGAAATTGCCTAATGACGATGCGGCGACCCGCTTTCTGACACGACCGTCGATATCTTTTACTTTGTAAATCACTATAGGATGCTGCACATGGGGATGCGCCCCTAAAACCGCATTCGCACCTTGTTTAAATAAGGCATGCATCAATTGTTTTTGATTTTTATTGGGGGAAGGCCGGTACTCCTGCCCGAAATGAAGGTATACAATAAGAAAGTCGGTTTTATTTTTCAATTTGCGGATATCCGTAATGATCTTCTTTAAGGCGATTCGGTTGAAAGCCACGGTTTCGGTACGGTGATGGAGTTTGTCCCTTTGGCATAGTTCAAAATTCCAATTTTTACGCCCTTCACCCGTAAAATCAGATGCCGTCTGGATTCTGCGGGGGAACGGAAAGTTCCGGTATGCTTTAAACCATGTTTGTCGAGGACGTTTAATGTTCTTTTTAAACCAGCTGTTCCCCCGTCCATACAATGATTGTTTGCGGTGGTCAACACTTGAAAGCCGATGTTTTTAAGGGTCGATGCCAGTTCGTCAGGACAGTTGAATAGGGGAAAGCCCGTTCTCGGATTCCTTCGCTCTTGTGGGGCACGGCCCTTCGGCTGTTTTCCGCCAGCTCCCGGGCGCCTATTCCCTGAAAACGTCGTTTCCAGATTCCCAATCGTAATGTCGGGCTTTGTTAAATAAGGTTTAACGTGTTTAAAGATAGGATCGAACGCATAGCCGCCAGCTTGTTTGGCCGAGGCAATGATTCTGCTTTTCATTAACAGATCTCCTACTGCGGCAATGGTGATTTGAATCAACGCACTCACTCCTTCATGAGTACACTTTATTCAAGAGAACGGGTTAGTGCTTGCAAAATGGGCGAGGTCCCAAAACAGAAAAAGGAGTGCATCTCTTAATGAGTGCCTCCATTTTCCGGAACATTATGATTTTCCCGGCCTGTTCAGATCAATGATCATCACAATGAGCAAGAGCAATTGGATAAGCTCTGAAAGACTCATACCAATCTCCTCCATCTTTAAATAGATGGCTCTTCCGTCCGGGTACTCCTCTCCCAAGGAGAATCATTACGCTCTATACAACGTATGCCATGGGAGATCATATAATGACAAAGCATGAGGGCAGGGATGCATAAACACCCCTGCTTTTTTTATTGATTCGCATCGTGTGTCCGTATGGGTCAGGCGTTTTTCTTGGCTGTGCCGAACCGCTGCGTGCGAAGCATGAACGCAAGCGGCAGCCCAATAAACGAAAATGCGGCCGCGAACAAAAATGCATCATCAATGCTCATCGTATAGGCGGTCAGATGTATCCATCTGCTGCTTTCGTCGGCAGCCGTATGCTGCAAAACATGCGTATGGGTATTCATCCGGGCATAGAAGATGGAGGTGAACAGTCCCAGCGCCAACGCCCCGAAAATTTGTCTTAACCAATTGATCAATGCCGAAGCATGGCCGTACAGCTCCGGCGGCACGGCTTGCATTCCGGCGTTCATCGCAGGGGTCAGCGAAAGGCCGATGCCTATGTAACGGACGGCCATCCAAACCGCAACGTACGTGTAGCTGGTATCGAGCTGCAGAAAACTAAACATCCACGAGGCGAACACCACCAGGAAACCGCCTGCGAGCACCAGTCGAAGCGGTCCGACCCGATCATACCAGCGTCCGGCCGCAATGGTTGCGACACCGAGAGTCAGCGCCGGCAGCAGAAGCAGCAGACCCACATGGGAAGGACTCATCTGATGAATTTCCTGAAGATATAACGGAATAAAATAAATTCCCGAGTACAAGCCCACGATGAGCACGGCGGAAACGGTGATGCTTGCCGTGAAGATCCGGTTGCGGAACAGCCGCAGCTGCAGCAGAGGCTCCTTCGTTCTCAGTTCAAGAATAACAAACAAAAGTATCGCCGATAAGCCAATACTCAGAAACAATACGGAAGCTCCGGAGGTGAAGCCCCAGTTGTACACATTCGTGAAGAATGTCAGCAGCGCAAGACTCCCTGCCACAGCATAAGCCAACCCCCATCGGCTGCGGACCGCGTCGGTATCGTGGTCCGTGATTCCGGGGGCAGCATCGGAGCCCCAGCAAGCTGAGGCGAAAGGAATTTCCGTTGTGCAGTATAAGGCGGAGAGCACAGCAGCGATCTCTCATTTTATGCTAACTAAGGCGATTGATTATTTTGTGAAAAATACCGTTATGGGGCCGATTGGGTGACCTTGTTTGTCTCTATTCCGAGCGCGGGGAAAGAGGGAGGGCGCATTTCGCTTGTGCCGGATTCCTGTTCGTTGTAGGCCTGCTCTCCGTGGAAGCTCAGATCGAGCCCCAAGCTTTCTTCCTCGAAGCTAACCCGAAGCGGTGTGAAAAGAGCAATGATCTTCAGGACGACGAAGGTGCCGGCCGCGGCCCAGCCTACGGCGATGGCGACCTCCAATACCTGTGCAAGCAATTGATTGGGATTGCCGTGCAGCAATCCGTTGTTTCCGGCAGGGTTGATACGGATGTCTGCGAAAATACCGGCGAGCAAAGCTCCCCAGATTCCCCCGATCCCATGCAGGCCGAACACATCGAGGGTATCGTCATATTTGAATTTCGTTTTTAGGATGTTGACTCCCCAATAACAGACGAAGCTGGCGCTTCCTCCAATAAGAATTGAAGACAGGACGGATACGTAGCCTGCGGCTGGTGTAATGGCGATCAGTCCGGCTATGATGCCTGTAACGGTTCCGACCAGGGTCGGTTTTTTGTGAATGAGCCATTCTATGGCAGCCCAAGCGATCGCTCCCGAGCAGGCGGCTGCGTGGGTTGTGGCAAATACCAAGCCTGTCAGCCCCCCGGCTGCCAATACGCTTCCTCCGTTGAAGCCCATCCACCCGAACCAGAGGGACATGGCTCCAATAAAAAAGAAGACAAGATTATGCGGGGGAGGGTTCGCCCTGGAAATCCTTTTCTCGGACCGAGGACGATGACGGCCGTGAGGGCTCCGACGCCGGCGAGGATGTGAACTACGGTGCCTCCCGCAAAATCGAGGCCGCCCAATTTGGACAGCCAGCCTCCACCCCAAACCCAGTGGGCCATAGGCGCGTACACGAAGGTTGCCCAGGCGGCGGAAAACAAGATCCAGACGGAGAAACGGATTCTTTCGGCGACAGCGCCCGCAATCAGAGCAACAGTAATGGCTGCAAACAAGGCCTGGAAAACAGCGAAAAGTACATGGGGAATCGTGAGTGTTCCGAGCGGCTCCTGGCCTATGCCGGCAAAGCCCAAGTAATCCATACCGCCAATGATCCCAAAAAGATCCGTTCCGAAGGTAAGGGTGTGACCCCAAAGGACCCAAACGATGCTGACCACGACCAGGCTGCTCATATTAAGCATAAGGATGGAAAGAATGTTCTTCCGGCTGACCATTCCTCCATAGAACAAGGCGAGACCGGGGACGAACATAAACAAAACGATAGCCGTCGAGACCAAAAGCCAGGCGGTGTCGCCGGTGTCAATTTGTGGCGCAGCGGTGTCTGCGGCGAAGGCGCCGAGAGGGAATACGAGACACAGCATGGACACCAGGCTGAAACAGAACAAAACGAATCGCGATTTCAATAGCATGGACGAGCCTCCTAATGTTAAATAATTTAACGCTATATTCACATAAGATGAAGAGGAGTTCATAGACAATTATCCCGCATGGTGATAAAACGAAAAAAAATAAATGCCGCAAGGAAGAGAAGAAGCGGGAATATATAACGAATGACAGCGATTCAAGCGACACTTCAAGCTTTTTAACCTCTTTCCCGAATGGTGGGAAACTGTATTTCAAAGCTGTAGTTTATATGGTATGATCACGTCATATAATATAACAAATGTTCGACTTGGAGGTGCAATCGATGTCTGGAGTTATTTCAAAGGCTATTCTTCACTCCTTATCCGAACACGGATTTGTATCGCAAGATAAAAAGTCGAAAAAGTACAAACTGGGATTATCGGTCATGAAATATGGCTTTCTGATGTGGGACAGTCTTATGTTGAGATCCTTGGCTCGTCCGATCATGGCGGAGCTTTCGCAAAAAACGAAGGAAACCGTTTATCTGGCAACCAGGGAAAACCGGGAAGGGGTTTATATTGATGCCATAGACTCCCCGCAGATTCTCAAAATTTCCGAACCGATCGGATTAAGACTTCCGCTTTATATAGGGGCTTCCAATCGTGCCATACTTGCCTATCTGCCGCAAAAAGTGCAGGAGGCCATCCTGACAAACGTAAATTGGGATTCCATTCCGTCCTTAATTCCACTCACAAAGGAATACATACAAAAAGATATTGAAATCATTCGCTCCAGAGGATATGCGGTGACGTCAGGGGAGGCGACAGATGGCACTACCGGCATCGGTGCCCCTATTTTTTCGTTTGACAACACTGTTATCGGCTCCCTTAACGTCGCCGGCCCCTCTATTCGTTTTACCCCCGAAAAAATAGAAATCTTCAGCCAGCAAGCCAAGAAGTATACAAATATGATCTCGAAGGAGTTGGGATACAGAAACCGAATGAAACGGAGTCAATAATACGGAATGCAGATACTGGACACCTTTTCACCCATTCGGGCGATTGTCAATTATAAACAGATTATCCGGCAAAATTGTTAATATAAATTCATATTACAAGGATGGTGGGATTCATGTCTGTGATATCCAAAGCGATCAGTATCTTAAACATTCTTGTGCCGCAGGGAAATGAAAAGGAGGTAAGTGTGACCGAAATCAGCAGAGAACTGGAAATGCCGGTTCAAAGCGTTCATCGGATTTTAGGCTGTTTGTCGCAGCACGGCTTTGTCTCGCAGAACAGCAAGACGAGAAAATATAAATTGGGCTTTACCATCATGAAGTACAGCTTTCTGATGTGGGATAGTTTAATGCTCCGGTCAGTCGCCAGATCCTATATGGAGGAGCTTTCAAGGCAAACGAAAGAAACGGTATATCTGACCATGAGAGAAAATATGGAAGGTGTTTACATCGATAGGATTGATTCTTCACAGATCCTCAACATTTCCGAACCGATCGGATTAAGGCTGCCCCTATATATCGGTGCCTCAAACCGCGCCATGCTCGCTTACCTATCGCAAAAAACAAGGGATAACATGTTGAAAAATGTGGACTGGTCTTCCGTTCCGTCTTTGAGACGGTTGACTCAAGAATCCGTAGAATACGAACTTGAGAAGATTCGTGAAAAAGGCTTTGCGGTGTCAGTTGGAGAAGTTACGGACGGAACAACAGGCATTGGAGCTCCGATTTTCTCCCGTGAGAATACGGTGATCGGCTCGCTGAATTGCGCCGGACCGTCAACCCGCTTTACACCTCAACATATCGAGAAGTACAGTTCTTATACCAAAAAATATGCTTATTACATCTCCAGGGAGCTCGGTTTCCGTAATCTTTATCGATTTAAATAAAGGTTTGTTTCCCAAAAGAACCAAAAGTTCTTTCTTAGCATCTCATTATTCGGTAATCATCGCTTTAAGAAAATAAAATTGCGTCATATGATTGTGATATAACGTAACACGGTTTGGTGAATACAAAACCAACCGGCAAAGATGCAGTACAATAACCTTACAGAGAGGAAGATCGGAATGGCCGAAAATACCGTACAAGTTGAGAATCATCCGTTGGAGCCGTTGAGCAAGGAGGAGATCGGGATCGCCGTCACCATCCTGAAAGGACAAAAAGGACTTGGAGCATACCACCGATTCGTGTCGGTTCAATTGAAGGAACCGAAAAAAGAACTGGTGCAGGCTTATGACGGAAGCAATCCGATAGAGAGGGAAGCATTGATCATTATTCTTAACAATTTGGACAATGCCTGCTACGAGGCGGTAGTATCCTTGACGAAGCAGCAAGTAACCTCCTGGAAACTTATCCCGGGCGTACATCCGATGATCATGCTGGATGAACACCTGGAGTGCGAGAAGGTGGTGCAAAGAAGCCCGTTATTCCAAGAGGCGCTGAAGCGTCTTGGGATTGATGACCCGAGTCTGGTTATGGTGGATTTGTGGTCGGCGGGACATTTCGGGGCGGAGGAGGATTCCTTGGTACGCCTGGCGCGTCCGCTCTGCTTCCTGCGCAGTGATGAGAAGGATAACGGATATGCCCGGCCGCTTCCTTTGATTCCGATCGTAGATCTCAATAAGATGGAAATTCTCCGGGTAGAAGAATACGAATATACGAAGATCCCGGCTCAAGAAGCGAATTACACGCCTGATCGGGTGGGGCCGCTTCGTACAGGGATCAAGCCGATAGAGATTATCCAGCCTGAAGGACCGAGTTTTACAGTAAATGGCCATGAAGTCGAATGGCAAAATTGGAATTTCCGCATCGGCTTTAACCCGCGAGAAGGGCTGACGCTTCACACAGTGACATACGAGGATGGGGGGCGTAAGCGTCCGATCCTGTACCGTGCCGCATTGTCGGAGATGGTGGTTCCATATGGCGATCCGGGAGCGATTCAGAATCGCAAGAACGCGTTCGACAGCGGGGAATACGGAATCGGGCAGTTGGCGAATTCTCTGGAGCTTGGCTGCGACTGCGTGGGCTATATCAAGTACTTTGATGCTCCGATGACGAACAGCAAGGGCGAATTGGTCGTTATTAAGAATGCGATTTGTATGCATGAGGAAGACTACGGCATTCTTTGGAAGCATACGGATTGGCGGACCAATGACGTGGAAGTAAGACGCTCCCGCCGACTTGTGATATCCTCGATATCAACGGTTGCCAACTATGAGTATGGTTTCTTCTGGTACTTCTATCAGGATGGCAACATTCAGTTCGAAGTGAAACTGACCGGCATTCTATCTACAGCCGGCCTGCATCCGGGCGATACGCCGAAATACGGTACGATGATAGGCCCTGATTTGTATGCTCCGAACCATCAGCACTTCTTCAACGTAAGGATGGATATGCAGATTGACGGAAATGAGAACTCCGTATATGAAGTCAATGTGGTGGCCGAGGAACCGGGAGAGCATAACCCGAGAGAGAACGCCTTCTATGCGAAGTCTACGCTGCTTGCGACGGAACTTGAGGCCAGAAGAAATATTTGCCTGGAGACGGCGAGATACTGGAAAATCGTGAACGACAATGTGAAAAACGAGTACGGGCAGTCCGTAGGCTATAAGATGGTAACTGGAGAAAACTGCTTCCCGTTCGCCTCGGAAAACTCCAGCCTGATGAAGCGCGCAGGTTTCATCAAACAGCACTTGTGGGTGACGCCTTATCATGAGGATGAAATCTATGCGTCCGGAAATTATCCGAACCAGCACGCCGGCGGAGACGGCCTTGAATTTTGGACGAGTCAGAACCGGGAGATCAGCAATAAAGATATCGTCGTATGGTACACGATGGGGCATACGCATGTGCCCCGGCCCGAGGATTGGCCGGTTATGCCGGCAGCCTATATCGGCTTCTCATTAAAGCCGGTCAGCTTTTTCAACCAGAGCCCGGCGATCAATCTCCCGCCGTCTCCAAAGAAAAATTACTGCAGCAGCGCGGTTACAGCGAACGGCTGCCAGAGTTAAGGGGTGAACGCAATTGATGCAGAAACGAAGACAAATGGGTGTGGAGATGAAATATACCACGGTGTCCGGTCTTTCGGTACTCCTGGTCCTGCTTCTGCATCTGATTCATTGGTTCTCCGCACCGCTGCTCATGGGTGCGATGGAGATGCATGGGCGGCACCATCACGGGATGATGCATGACGCTTCCGCATCGATGGAACTGTTAACCTGGGTACTTCTCATCATCAACGGAACGGGCATGTACTTTGCCGTCAGGCAGCTTGCCATGGCATGGAAAAAGCGAAAGGGCGGCCTGCATACTTACCTGTGCTGTACTGTTTCTGTGGCTATGCTTGGGATTGGAATCTACAGCTTTATGTCCATATAAGCCCCAAAGGATAAATGAAATGAGGTGAAAAAAAGACCGGTCTGTGGTATAGTTATACTTTACATTCAAGCATTACGATCACAGACGAATCGAAGGGAGATTGAATATATGAAACGATATCATTTTGAATATGAGATTCCCTCAGCCCAAAAAACAGGCACATTCAGTTGGGTAGCTAACTCGGAGGATGAGGCAAGGAAAGGCGTTCAAGCTAAAATAGCCGATTTCGAGTTTATTGCAGCGGAAGATGTTGTAGTAGGCAAACTGATTGAAATAAAGGAAACGACCGGAAACCAGTATTATGAATGTGAAGGCTGCAGCGCGTGAGATGGACTTGGACCGACGTGGAAGACGAAAAGAGGGCTGTGGATGCGAATTAAAGTCCAATTGTCTTTGGGTGGCCAAGCGGTAAAGGAAGACGAGCTCGTGATCGAGGAAAGCAAGCTCGGGGAACTTACAGATGAAGAGATCGAACAAGCGATCGAAATCAATATCCGCAGCTGGGCAGACAAGATGATCAGCATACATTGGGAAATAGTGGAAGAAGACCGAGCGCAGTAACTTGATACTGACCCCCCGGGACACCGTTCTCGGGGGGTTTGCATTGCCAAGCATGATATCAGATATGTTTCAACAGTAGATGCGAAGAGGCGTCCTGAACTCATCGGCAGAGTCCGCCGCCGCATGCCGGTCGACCGGACCGGCGCCGTCGTCCAAGCTTATATCTGCGATTTTCAGGATCACAGGGCAATGATCGCTGCCTGTAACATGGGCATCGATCTGTGCGTCCAACAAAAAGGGAGCAAGTCTTGACGAGGCAAGAAAATAATCGATTCGCCATCCGATGTTCCGCTCTCTCACCTTGGGCATAAGGGACCACCAGGTATAGGCATCAGTCCGGTCGGGGTAGAAATGTCTGAAGGTGTCGATAAAACCGGCTTCTAATAATTGGGTCATTTGGTATCGTTCTTCCGGGGTGAATCCGGAGTTGTTACGGTTGGATTTCGCATTTTTGAGGTCGATCTCTTGGTGCGCCACATTGAGATCGCCGCAAACAATAACGGGTTTATGGGCGTCCAGCCGCTGAAGAAAGCTTCGGAACCGATCTTCCCATGCCAGTCTAAATTCCAGCCTTGACAGATCACGCCGCGCATTCGGGGTGTATACATTAACAAGATAGAAGGCGTCGAACTCCAGAGTGATGATCCGTCCCTCTGGCTCCTGCTCCTCCTCCATGCCGTATCGTACGGAAACCGGTTCGATCCTTGTAAATACTGCGGTTCCCGAGTACCCTTTCTTCTCTGCATAATTCCAATATTGAACATATTCCGCATCCAATTCAAGACGAATCTGTCCTTCCTGCAGCTTTGTTTCTTGAATGCAGAAAATGTCTGCGTCCGCTGTTTTAAAGTAATCGTAAAATCCTTTATTCACACATGACCTTAAGCCGTTAACATTCCACGATACCAGCTTCATTGAAAACCATCTCCTTGCAGTGCTCGTAAGGTTCTTTCCAGTAGTATATCATATTTATACATGCCTCCTTTTCAGTGCAGGTTCCCCGTCATGGAAAAAATTCATTTATTCTATCATTTTCCAAGCGTTTTCTGTTAAGATAAACAAAAGCGGCTTATAGATTTGGAGTGATTGAGGAAATGAGATATCATTTCTGTCCTAAGTGTGGAGGAAGGCTAAGTTTAAATGAAAAAAAGGAAATCTCCAGACCCTACTGTATTTCATGCGGCTTTGTCTTCTATCAAAATCCGGTGGTAGGTGTAGCGGCGATCATCATCAGGGATAAAAAGGTATTGCTGGGCAAAAGAAAGGGAAGCTATGAGGGACAATGGTGTATTCCGTGTGGTTACGTCGAGTGGGATGAGGATGTGTATGAGGCGGCCCGACGGGAATTTATTGAAGAAACGGGTTTAAAGATAGAGATTACAGCGGTATATACCGTTCTTTCAAACTTCCACAATCCTGAACAACAAACCGTTGGCATCTGGTTTTTGGCCAATGAGATAGAGGGCGAGCTTGCCGCGGGCGATGATCTAGAGGAAGTGGGATTCTTCTCTTATGAGGAACTGCCGGTTTTGGCGTTCCCAACAGACCGCGTGGTATTGAAAAAATTAAAGGACGAACAGCTTCTTTCGTAACCGGGAAGCTATGGTCGATTGGAAAGAAGTAAGTAACGCAAGCCTTTCAGGGCTGCTTTCTGTACAGCCTTCTGCCATCATCTCCAAAGTACAAAGCTTTGAAAGCCGAAGCAAACGAAATCATGTGAGCAAAGATTAGCCGTCCTTTCACTAGAGAGAGGACGGTTTTTGTTTTGTGAAAAAGAGCATAAATAGCAAAGTTTTATGGATCATGACAAAATCCGTCCAAGATTTCATCTTCGATTTGTTCTACAATGCAATGGAAATGAAAAAAGACTGACGGGGGATGAGCCAGGTGAAAAAGTATGTCATTTGTGGAGTAAGCGGCAGAGCGATGAATATGTTTATCGGTCCTATGCTTCAAACATTCTCAACGCATGCGGAAATTGCGGGACTGCTTGATGTGGATCCAAGGCGGTTTGAAGTATGCTTTGAGAAATATCCCCAGCTCAAAGGCGTTCCCGTGTACAGCCCGGAACAATTCGAAGACATGGTTCGCGGGACCGGGCCGGATGCGGTCATCGTTGCCGGAGCGGACCATACGCATGAAACTTACATTGTCAAAGCGCTCGAGCATGATCTGGATGTGATTACGGAAAAGCCTATGGCTGTGACCGGCGAAGAATGCAGGAAAATTCTGGAGGCTGAAGCAAAGTCCAAAGGCAGGGTGAGCGTAACGTTCAATTACCGGTATATGCCGATTCATGCCAGGATCAAAGAGCTTATTCTGGAAGGGAAAATCGGGCGTGTGACTTCCGTTGATTTGAACTGGTACATCGACACCTACCATGGTGCCAGCTATTTCAAACGCTGGAACCGGAAAAGAAGCAACTCGGGAGGCTTGTCCATTCACAAAAGCACGCATCACTTCGATTTGGTGAGCTGGTGGATCGATCAGACTCCTGTAGAAGCCTTTGCTTACGGGGCATTGAATTATTACGGTCCTGAAGGAGAGCTGAATCCGAGGAAGGAGGATAGGAGATATTGCGGGACCTGTAATGTGAAACAGGATTGCGCTTATTACATGAGATGGTTCGGCAGAAGCAGGGAGGCGGTTCCGAAAGACGACCATATCGGCGAGGCTGCGTTCGGCAAGGGTCCGGGCAGCTACACGAATTACCGTCCGGACGCCTGTATTTTCGATTCGGAGATCGATATCGAGGATACCTATACGGCAGCCGTCAAATTTGACAAAGGTGCGCTGCTCAGCTACTCGGTCAATTTCTCCGTACCTTATGAAGGCTATCGGTTGGCCATTAACGGGACAAGGGGCCGTTTGGAGACTCAGGAATTCCATGCGCCCGGCCGCATTCCTTTTCCCGTACCTGTACAGACGATCGATTATTTCCCTTTATTCGGCTCGAAGGAAACCATTCATGTTGTGTTTACCGAGGGAGGACACGGGGGAGGAGACCCGCTCATTCTGGAGGACTTGTTTCTTGGCCCCGATCCCCGCAGACCGTACGAAATCTTAACGGGAGCCCGAGCGGGAGCGAATTCCGTATTGGCCGGCGAGGCCATTTGGAAATCGGTTAAATCCGGTGCGCCGGTGCGTATTCAAGAGTTGTTATACCAGGAATCGGCAAGCCGATAAAAGGTTCGTAAAGGGAGTGAATCCGATGGATGGATTACAATGGGCAGTCCAAACGGCGGAAACGTTCATGTCCGCCTCCGATTTGCAAGGCTATCATCCGGAGTTGGCCAAGCGATGGGCTTATGTGCCGGGGATGATGCTTTTGTCGATCGGAAGGGTGTGGGAACAAACCGGCGAGGCAAAATATTTTGACTACATGAAGAAACATATGGATTTGTTCGTAGAGCCTGGCGGAGCCATCAGAACGTATGTGCTGGAAGAGTATAATCTCGATCAAATTAATCAAGGCAAGGTGCTTTTCCCGCTGCTTCGTCAAACCGGGGAGACGCGGTATGAGAAGGCGGCGCATTTGCTTGCGGCCCAGCTGAGGGGACACCCGAGAACAAGCGAGGGCGGATTTTGGCACAAAAAGATTTATCCGTTCCAAATGTGGCTCGATGGACTGTATATGTCTTCCCCCTTTCTTGCGCAGTATGCCCAAACGTTCGGACAGCCGGAATGGTTTGACGAAGTTTCCCGGCAGCTCCTGCTGGTGGAGAAACAAACGCGAGATCCCGTAACCGGGCTGCTGGTTCATGCCTGGGATGAAAGCAGGGAACAGCGCTGGTGTAATCCCGACACGGGAAAGTCCTTGCATTTTTGGAGCCGGGCTATGGGCTGGTATACGATGGCGATCGTGGATGCGCTGGAGCATTTTCCGGCGGATCATCCCAAGAGAGGCACGATTGTCGGCATTTTTGAACGGATGGCCGGTGCCTTGGTGCGGGTGCAGGAAGCGGAGAGCGGTTTATGGTATCAAGTACTGGATATGGGGCAAAAGGAAGGAAATTACCTGGAGGCCTCCGGTACAGGGATGTTCACCTATGCGATCGCCAAAGGGGTGCGTTTAGGATATTTGTCGCCTAAATTCAAGCCCGCCGCTGTCAAAAGCTATAAGGGAATGCTTGAACGGCTCGTAGAGACGGATGAAACCGGCGTTCACTTGAATCAGATCTGCCATGGCGCGGGGTTGGGCGGAACTCCTTATCGTGACGGAAGCTATTCATACTATATCGGTGAAAAGGTTGTCCGGGATGCGATGATGGGGCTTGCCCCGTTCATATTGGCCGGTGTGGAGATTCATAGGCTGCGGGAGACGGAGTCCCGGACGCAGCTGCAGCATCGGTCGTAAATATACCCGAGGATTTAATCATTTTTTTGTACTCCATCGGCGACATCATGGCGATTTGTTTAAATTTGCGATTGAAGTGGGCGATATTGACGTATCCAACCTGCCCGGCGATTTCAATCACTTTATGCGGTGTTTCCCGGAGCAGCTTCTGGGCCTCGCGGATGCGCAGCGTATGAATGTATTGCGTAAAATTAAAGCCGGTATACCGCTTGAATAAACGGCTGAAATGAAACGGACTGATAAAAAAGCGGGCGGCTACCCCTTCCATCGTAAGCGATTTCACAAAATTGGCGTTGCAGTATTCAATGACCTCCGAAATTTTAGGATGCATTGGAATATGGGCCGCCTCCGCGGTTTCTTTCATTTTGCGGGAAGCGAACAACAGCAATTGAACGAGCAGCGTTTCGCAGTATAAGGAGCGTCCTTGACGGCCGCGATCGGAGTATTCGTTATTCATTTGGAAGATCAGATTTTCGATATAGTTTTGCTCGAGGTTGTTTAGTTCAACGATTCTGTTGGCGCTCATGAAAGAGGACAGCAGCATATCCATATGCTGCCCGTGATACTGGTCGACAAAGCGGTCGGTAAAATAAACGACCGCCCTCTCATGCAGCTTGCCGCCCGCTATGGTCTTATGGATTTCATTCTTCTTAATGAAAATCATCGAGCCCTTTTGTACATAGTAAGTCCGGTTCTCAATGTAATAATAACGTTCTCCCGCGAACAAGTAGTAAATTTCATAATGATCATGATAGTGAAATTTTCGCATAGCGAAATTTTCGCCTTTTGCAAAATGAATTTGAAAATCTTCATCCATCGCAGTCCCACTCCCTATCCCAAGAATAGCAAATCACTGTAAACGTATGCAACCAAAAGCTGAAAGGGGATTCATGTCCATACGAAACCGATTCAACGATTCGTTGTAGAACGTTAATTTGCGATTTGTAACACAGAACAAATCTATTGCCATGAATACGGTTGCATGGTAGAATGAGGAAGTCTAATATTTGTCCAAATTGTTAACATGTTAACGAAATAATTAACGAGAATATTAACGAGAATATTAACGAAATGGTAATCGGAATTTATTCCGGAAGCGCTTGATTCGTGAGCAGCGATCCTGTTCCACGTTAAGCTGTTCCCGGAAACATACGAAATAATCACAATATGCTGGTTTGACGTAGCGCTCCTGCGGGTATACTAGCGTCACAAATCCTGTCCACTGCTCTCATGCGATCCAAGGACAGGCGTTTGTGATGCTTTTTATTTCTCTGCATAAGAGAATTTTGAAGAAGAAGGTGTAATGTATGGAGAAAATTAAAAACCGTTGGTTGATTGCCGCATCAGCAGTAGGGATCCATATTTCTATCGGATCTGTTTATGCATGGAGCAATTTTACCAACCCGCTGATCCAACAGTTCGGCTGGACAGCAAGTCAAGTTCAGTTTACGTTTAGTTTGGCCATTCTGTTTCTAGGGTTGTCAGCGGCTTTCATGGGTCATTTTGTGGAAAAACACGGTCCCCGCAAGTCCGGTTTGGTTGCCGCTGTCTTTTTCGGTATAGGGACATTCGGCTCCGGTTTTGCGGTGAACCTGGAATCGCTCAATCTGCTTTACCTGTGTTATGGAGTGCTTGGCGGAATTGGCCTGGGTGTCGGTTATATTGCGCCCGTGTCCACATTGGTCAAGTGGTTCCCGGATCGCCGCGGGTTGGCTACGGGTCTTGCGATTATGGGCTTTGGATTTGCCGCCGCGATCAGCAGTCCGATTATGAATTCCTTAATCCAGTCGGTGGGAACAGCCAAGACGTTTTATATTCTGGGCGCGGCTTACTTTCTATTGATGCTGGTGTCGTCCTTGTACCTTGAGAAGCCGCCTGCCGGTTGGATGCCTGCTGGATTTCAGGAGAAAGTCAAGGCTTCCAAATCGCGGTATACCGATCTCTCTCAGCTTACGGCCAATGAAGCGATCAAGACATCCCGCTTTTATTACCTTTGGATTATGCTGTTCATTAATATCACTTGCGGGATTGCCATCCTGTCGGCGGCAAAGCCGCTTGCTCAGGAGAGCATCGGGCTGTCTGTGACGGAAGCCGCCGCCCTGGTTGGCGTACTGGGGCTGTTCAACGGTCTCGGACGTATCGGTTGGGCATCCGTCTCGGATTACATTGGCCGTCCCAACACTTACACGACGTTCTTTGTGCTTCAGATCATCCTGTTTGCACTTCTGCCCTATACAACAACGGTTATATTATTCCAAATTATGCTTGCTGTGATATACACTTGTTATGGAGGAGGCTTTGCGGCCATCCCCGCGTATATCGGCGACCTATTCGGAACCAAGCAGCTTGGTGCGATTCATGGGTATATTTTAACCGCCTGGGCGGCCGCCGGCTTGGCCGGTCCAATGTTTGCCGCATGGATCAAAGATACAACAGGAAGCTATGCGAACAGCTTGAGCTTCTTTGCCGGCCTGTTCGTTATCGCACTTATTGTTTCCCTGTTGATTCGCAGAGACATCCGCAAGCTGAAGGAGCAAGCCGTTTTTAATCAAGAGAAACATGCTTATTAAAAGAACAAACAAAGGGGGTGTCCCACTTATGGGACGGCCCCTTTTTTGTGTACGCCCGACATGATCCAAGACGGGGAAATATTTTGTTATATAAAAAATCATCATTTTTTTATCTGTTGCATATAATTAATTTATGTTATATAATAAATTAAAATTATAGATGCTGTAGTATTATAATATTACATTCGAAGGGAGCGGTAATGATGAATAGCACGGCATTGTCGGCTGAATGTAATACTGGCAGGATTGGGAAAATACATGTGCTGGAAGCGAGCAAGGAAGAAACAAGAGCGGTGGCGCGCACGGAACATGATGAACTGGGAGAAACGGTTTTTTATGATTTATCTCCTGTTCATATGTCCTTGTATTATGCAGCATTTGATCCTGATATGGATATTTCATAAAGAACGAATACACGGCTCTGCAGTCCGCCAAACCAATGGCGGACTTTTTAATGGTCTAAATATTATATAACAAATAAAAAATTTAAAAAACAGTATTGAACAATTTTATTTTATATGTTATAAAATAAATATAAATATAAACTGTATTATAACAAATGAAAAGGAGCTGGTTGTGATGGACTGTCCCAAGTGTTATGGAACAGGGGAATGGGAAGGGATAAACTACAGCGATGAGGAACAGCATTCGAAAGAAGATCAGCAAGCTGGAACTAATCGGGATAGAATGTCCTTGCCGTACACTTGCCCGATTTGCGGAGGCAGCGGGTATTTGGAAGAATCGATTTAATTTCCATTCGCAAGGCTAGCAACCGTGTATTTTATTTTAAAATAGGGAGAGTTGATACAAATGAGTAACCGCCGGCTTCAAGAGGAGCAATTGCAATCCAGTTGGAATTCGAAGAGATTTGAGGGAGTTAAGCGGCCGTATACCGCAGAGGACGTTATTCGCCTTCGCGGTTCCGTGCAAATTGAACATACGCTGGCAGCCCGGGGAGCAAAGAAGCTGTGGGAACTGGTCAATTCGGAAGATTTCGTCCCGGCACTCGGAGCGCTTACCGGAAATCAGGCTGTCCAACAAGCCAAAGCAGGACTTAAAGCCATTTATTTAAGCGGTTGGCAGGTGGCCGCCGATGCGAACTTATCAGGTCATATGTATCCCGATCAAAGCTTATATCCGGCCAACAGCGTTCCCCACGTGGTAAAACGGATTAATCAGGCGCTTCAGCGGGCGGATCAGATCCAGTACTCGGAGGGCAAAGAAGACATTGATTTCTTTTTGCCTATCGTGGCCGATGCGGAAGCCGGCTTTGGCGGACCTTTGAACGTATTCGAATTAATGAAGGCTATGATCGAAGCAGGAGCTGCGGCTGTCCACTTTGAAGATCAGCTCTCCTCGGAGAAGAAATGCGGCCATTTGGGCGGGAAGGTGCTGCTTCCTACACAGCAAGCGGTCAAAAACTTAATCGCTGCCAGACTTGCTGCCGATGTCCTGGGTGTGGAGACGGTCCTGATCGCAAGAACAGATGCGAATGCCGCCCGTTTGATCACGAGCGACATCGATGAGTACGACCGTCCCTTCTTTACAGGGGAACGTTCACCGGAGGGCTTCTACTACGTCAAGGAAGGGCTGGATCAAGCGATTGCCCGTGGTCTTGCATATGCTCCATACGCCGATATGATCTGGTGCGAGACATCCGAGCCGAACCTCGATGAGGCCCGGCGGTTCGCGGAAGCTATCCATGCGAAATTTCCGGGGAAATTACTTGCCTATAACTGCTCCCCGTCCTTTAACTGGAAAAAGAAATTGGATGACAAAACAACAGCCGAATTCCAGAGAGAGCTTGGAAAATTAGGATATAAATTCCAGTTTGTCACTTTAGCCGGGTTCCATGCGCTCAATCACAGCATGTTTGAACTGGCTTACGACTACAAAGACCGTGGCATGGCCGCTTATTCCGAATTCCAGCAGCGTGAATTTGCCAGCGAGTCCAAGGGCTATGAGGCGACTCGCCATCAGCGCGAGGTTGGTACGGGATACTTCGATGAAGTATCACAGGTCATTTCGGGCGGGACCTCTTCCACTACGGCACTGACGGGCTCGACCGAGGAAGAGCAGTTCGCTCATTAAATAAAAAGCGGACAGCACCTTCATTGAACTGCACCCCAATGGTTAGACATAACTAGCCATTGGAGGTGCTGTTCAAATCGGGTGCTGTTTTTTTTTGCTGAGCTATTATATAATTGTCTAAATATTATAGAACAGTTCAGCGAGGTGCGGAAGATGAGCTCGGACAATTCGGAACTCAATACAAAGCATGAACAAATAACCAAATACATTGAGTCATTAAGCGTAGGGACGAAGCTGTCCGTTCGGAAAATCGCTCAAGAGCTGGACGTTAGTGAAGGCACCGCGTACCGTGCTATTAAGGAAGCTGAAAATAGCGGACTGGTCAGCACCAAAAGACGAATCGGCACCATCCGGGTGGAGAAGAAAGAGGAGCACCAGATTGATAAGCTTACCTTTGCGGAAATCGTCAAAGTGGTGGAAGGGGTTGTGCTTGGCGGATCCGCGGGAATCCATAAAACGTTGAACAAATTTGTTATCGGCGCGATGCAGCTTGAAGCGATGCTGAAGTATATTGAGCCGGGAAATCTCCTTATTGTCGGAAATCGTGTACAAGCCCATATGTGTGCGCTCAGCCAAGGCTCGGGCGTATTGATTACGGGAGGTTTTGACACAACCCCCGAGGTCAAGAAGCTTGCTGACGATCTGGAGCTGCCGATTATCGGAAGCAGCTATGATACGTTTACCGTTGCCGCCATGATTAACCGGGCCATTGAGGATCGATTAATCAAGAAGCAGATCCTGATCGTGGAAGATATCATTCGCAAAGACACGCCGGTTTATTCCTTACTGCCGACAAATACGGTGAAAGAAATGGAAAAACTGGTGGAGCAAACGTCACATACCCGTTATCCTGTGGTGGATGAAGACCAAAAGCCGATCGGCATTATTACGACCAAAGACATCATCGGCGCCAAACCTGACCAGCCGATCGGAGAATTGATGACGTTGAATCCGCTCGTGATCAGCAGCAAAGCGTCTGTAGCTTCCGCAGGCCATACGATGGTTTGGGAAGGCATCGAGCTGCTTCCGGTCATTGACCAGGATCGGAAAATGGTTGGAGTCATTAGCCGTAAAGACGTCATGAAAGCGATGCAATACATGCAAAAACAGCCTCAAAATGCGGAAACCTTTGAAGTTCAAATCAGCGCGGGATTTGAAGAGCTGCGGAACTCGGAAGGGAAGCTGTATTTCAGAGGCTCGGTGACACCCCAAATGACCAATTATGAAGGCATGGTGTCGGAGGGAGTCTTATCGACCCTGATGATTCGAGCCGCGTACCGTACGGTACAGGAGCATAAAAAAGGCGATTTGATCATAGACAGCTGCTCCAGTTATTTTCTCGTGGCGCTGCAAATCGACGATGTGATCGAAATCGTGCCCACGATTATTGAATTAAGCCGAAGATTTTGCAAGATCGATTTGGAAATGATGTGCAATGGCGTTCGTGTGGCGAGATCCATGGTAACGGCGCGAATACTGCAATAACGATGATTCGTCGTTGATCTTGCTCCCGGTTAAAACATTGGCTCTGCGCCGCGGCGTACCTCAGCCAATGTTTTTTAGATGGGCCGGGTGACCGTGTGAAGTGTGTGGCCTATGTTGGACTACAGGATGAAGATGTTCGAAGGTGCGTGAACCGATGCTGCAGTTGTCTGTCGACATGCTGGAAAGAGTTGGATTTTTGATCGCATTGGCTTTTGTTTTCTCACGCAGCCGTTGGATGAGAAGCTATATGAATTATCAGGGGGACAAGTCGTATCAGTGGCGGTTCCTTGTCTTTTTTAGCGCCTATGCGATGCTAGGCACGTATTCCGGTGTAAGCGTTTCAAATTACACCTACCAGCCGGCCCCGTGGATCGGTGAGGTAACCCCGACGGCAGCCATAGCGAATTCCAGAACCGTTGGCGTTGTTATTGCCGGTTTGCTTGGCGGAGTGAAAAGCGGACTGGTGGTCGGAACGGTGGCCGGTTTGCACAGATACAGCTTGGGCGGCTTTGTAGCGGTGGCTTGTATGGTTGCCCCTATCCTTCAAGGCATCTTGGCCGGACTTTGCAGAAATGCGTTGAAAAGGCGTTTCCGTAAATTTTCATCGATGCAGCTTGCGTTTGTCGTCGGTTTTTTTGCCGAGCTACTGCAAATGGCGCTCATTCTGATGCTGGCCAAGCCATGGGATGAAGCAGTAGAGTTAGTATCGCTCATCGGCTTTCCTCAGGTATTCGCTAACAGCGTTGGCGTCGCTCTTTATTTTGTCTTGTATAACTCCATGGTACGCGAGGAAGAACGAATCGGTATGGAGCATGCCCATAAAGCTTTGCAAATCGCCGACATGACGATGCCGCTGTGGCGGCTGGAATTCGATCAGGCGGTTCGTGAAATCGCCAAGGTGCTTAACGAGGAGACGAAGGCTGTAGGTGTGTTTTTCAGCAAAAACGGTTCGGAATGGATTGCGGAGGGAAGAAAAACCGGCTTTTGGATAGATATGAATATTGAAATCCAGAATAAGAAACCGATAGGACAATTTCGTTTGTTTTTCGAACGTTTGGACCAGGATGATCATCCTTCCCGGAGGAGAATGCTGGCCTCTCTGGCGGGGCTGCTTTCCCAGCAGTATGCCTTTGTGGAAACCCAGAGGCAGGCACAGCTTCTTGCAGACGCCGAAATCCGTTCTCTGCAGGCGCAGATGAATCCGCATTTTTTGTTTAACGTACTCAATACGGTCAAATCGTTTATTCGAACGAAGCCGGAAGAAGCTCGCCAGATGGTCATGCATTTGTCCCGATTTTTGCGCAAAAATATGAGCAACGGCAATCAAAGGCTGGTTCCGATCCGTGATGAAATCGAGCTGGTGATGTCCTACCTGAACTTAATCAAAGCGCGGCTGGGAGATCAACTGGATTTTTTTATCGATATCGATGAACATGTTTTAGATCGTCAGATTCCTCCTTTTACGATTCAGCCTCTCGTAGAAAACGCCATCGTTCACGGGATTGCCAACGCAGGCAGACCGGGAGTGATTCAAGTTCGGGTCAAGGAAGAGCAGAACGGCGAGGAGCTGCAGACGAGAATTTCCGTTGAAGATGACGGGGTAGGTCTGAAAGCCGGCGGATTAAAACGTCAGGAGGAACACGCGGGTATGGCGCTGCGCAATATTGAGCAGCGTCTAAGCTACCATTACGGAAATGAACGTCCTCTTGAAATTGACAGCAAACCGGGAGAAGGCACAAAAATCAGCTTTTGGGTGAGGTGAAGGCAGATGGGTTGGAATATCGTGATTGCGGACGATGAGGCTCCGGCAAGGGAAGAGCTTGTCTATTTATTGGAGCAGATCGATGATGTGGAAAGTGTGATACAGGCCAACTGCGGTATGGATGCCATCAAAAAGGTAAAAGAACATGCCCCGGATGTGCTGTTTCTGGATATGAACATGCCCGATTTGAACGGGCTTCAAGTGGCCGAAATCGTCGGCGGGATGAATCCGCAGATGAAGATCGTCTTTTCTACCGCTTATGATCAATATGCGGTCGATGCATTCAAGCTGAGGGCTTTCCATTATATGCTCAAGCCCTATGACGAAGAAGATGTGAACATGGTTTTCCGGGAGCTGCGCAAAAAACGCACGGAGATCGGATCGCCAAGCCTGGCCGCCCCTGCCCCCGTTAAGCTGGCGCTTGAAGTGGATGAAGGCATCAAGTATGTATTTCCCAAAGATATTGTGTTTATCAGCAAAGAGGGGAAATATGTACAGGTTCACACGCATGACAAGGCTTACGGGGGGGGCCTATACCTTGTCGGAGCTGGAACAAAAGCTGGAGCCGTTCGGCTTCTTTCGCTGCCACAAAAGCTTTCTCGTGAACCTGGCTTCGATTGTCGAAATGAAAACGTGGGTTAACGGCGCCTACGATCTGCTGATGGACGACGCGGCGGAAAGCCGTATACCGGTCAGCCGGAATTATGTGAAGGGCTTACGTTTGAAGCTTGAAATTTAACATCATGCTTCGGTAATCATGCATGTTGCGTTCCAGGCGTTTCGCGCAAATTCCAAACGGTTTATACTGATTGCGAGCGTTGCCAATCTTAAGCCGTTTGGGGGGTATCACATGGGTACGATAAGCTGAGAGATGATGGCTTCCGCATCGCATATGATGGTTTGCGCATAATAAGAAAACGCTTACAATGGAGTGATGACATGATGAAAAACAAATTCGTTTCGTATGTTGTATGGGCAGCTATTGCGGTGTTAGGTGCGGCGGGCTTTGCCATGATCGCGCTGGCGAGCGGCGAGAGCATTTCGGCGGCGTGGTTGATCATAGCGGCGATTTGTACCTATGCGTTCGGTTATCGCTTTTACAGCCGTTTTATCGCCAAGAAGATTTATGAATTAAACGACGATCGGGCAACGCCCGCTCAAGTTCATAACGATGGTAAAGACTTTGTCCCGACGAATAAATATGTACTCTTCGGCCACCATTTTGCGGCCATTGCAGGCGCGGGACCGTTAGTCGGTCCGATTCTGGCCGCACAAATGGGTTATCTGCCCAGTATTTTGTGGATTATCATCGGGGCCGTTCTTGCGGGATGCGTACAAGACTTTGTGACGCTTGTCGGCTCCATGCGCAGAGACGGGAAGTCGCTCGGTCAAATGGCCAAAGACGAAGTGGGGCGATTCGCCGGAACCCTGGCCTCCATCGCCACCCTCGCGATCCTGATCATTATTGTCGCCGTGCTCGGACTTGTCGTCGTCAAAGCATTGGCGGAGTCTCCGTGGGGAATGTTTACGATTGCCATGACGATGCCGATCGCCATTTTTATGGGCTTCTATATGCGCTTTATTCGGCCGGGAAAAGTGATCGAAGGGTCGATTATCGGGTTTGTTTTATTAATGTTCGCTTTATGGGCAGGACAGTATGTAGCGCAAAGCGAGACGCTGTCCCAAATGTTTACCTTCACCGCTCCGCAAATCGCCATCATGATGGTGGTGTACGGATTGATTGCCTCGGTTCTGCCGGTGTGGGTGCTTCTTGCGCCGCGGGATTACTTAAGCTCTTTCTTGAAAATCGGCGTGATCATTCTGCTGGCCGGCGGGATCCTGGTCACCCTGCCGGAACTGCAAATGCCGGCGGTAACCCAATTTATCGACGGTACCGGACCCGTATTCTCCGGCAATTTATTCCCGTTCTTATTCATCACCATTGCTTGCGGTGCCGTATCCGGATTCCACTCCCTGATATCGTCCGGTACGACCCCGAAGCTGATCGAAAGAGAAAGCCATGCGCCTTTTATCGGATATGCAGGGATGGCTGCAGAGTCCTTCGTTGCCGTTATGGCATTGATTGCGGCATGCGCCCTGGAGCCGGGCATTTATTTCGCAATGAACTCCTCCCCGGCCGTAATCGGCACGGACGCGGCGGCAGCGGCGGCCAAAATTTCGTCATGGGGCTTCACGGTAACACCGGAGCAAATTACGAGTACCGCGAAGGAAATCGGGGAGAACACCATTCTTTCCAGAACGGGCGGAGCGCCGACGCTCGCCGTCGGGATGGCCGAAATCTTCTCCACGTTCCTGGCCGGAGCCAAAGCGTTCTGGTATCATTTTGCGATTTTGTTTGAAGCCGTATTTATTTTGACGGCGGTTGACGCGGGTACCCGGGTGGGCCGGTTTATGCTGCAGGATTTGGTCGGCAACTTCTATAAGCCGTTCGCTCAAACCCAGGTGTTTAAATACAATGTTCTCGCCTCTTTTGTGGTTTGCGTCGCCTGGGGATATTTCTTGTATCAGGGAGCCGTCGATCCGTTTGGAGGCATCAACTCCTTGTGGGCTCTATTCGGAATCGCGAATCAAATGCTGGCGGCCATCGCTTTGGCTTTAGCGGCAACGATTATGATTAAAATGGGCAAGGCCCGTTACGCCTGGGTAGGCATCGTTCCGTTTGTTTTTCTGTCGGTGACGACATTGACTGCCGGATTCCAAAAAGTGTTCTCCGAACAGGCGAGCATCGGATTTTTGGCGGCGGCGAAAAAATATCAAGAGGGGATCAACAGCGGGCAAGTGATCGCTCCGGCCAAAAATATGGAAGTCATGCAGCAAATTGTGACCAATAACTATGTCGATGCGATTCTTACTCTCTTTTTCGGTATCGTGGTCATTCTGATGATTATCGAATCTTTGCGGGTATGGTACAAAATTCTGGTTCAAAAACAAGAGCTGAAGCTGCAGGAAGCACCGTATGTCAAATCTACATTTGGAGCGTGATGCCGATGGTAAACCTAACGGGATTTGCGAACAAAGCCAAGGCGACGATCAAGGTTATTTTCAACATTCCGGATTATGAGAAATATATAAAGCATCAACAGGACCACCACCCGGATCAAACGCCCTTGACGGAAAAAGAGTTCTATATGCTGTCCCTGAAGGAGCGATACGAAAGCGGGAAAGTCAATCGCTGTTGTTAAAAAACACAAAATCGGAGCAGTGCGGAGTATCATGCCGTGCTGCTCTTTTTTCGTGCTTATGATTGTTTGCGGTTTCATTCAAAAAATGAACGGAAACATTCAGATCATGTAATTTTATCCCCAGTTCCCTTCCTTCACCCTATTATTGACATGAAATGGATTTGACGAGTAATATTAGTAAAACGTATTAGGTTCATCGGCAATAACCGCTAATATACAGGTAACGGGGTGTTAACCGAATGGCCAGCATAAGAGAAATCGCCCGGTTGGCTAACGTATCGCAGAGCACGGCTTCCATGGTGCTCAACGGCAAGGGAGAGCAGTATCGGATTTCTGCAGTAACGCAGCAAAGAATTTGGGAAGCGGCCAGACAATTGAATTACCAGCCGAATATTTCCGCAAGACGTCTGCGCAGCGGAGGCGAAACTGTACTGCCGATCATTGCCTTGTTTTGGGCGCTGGATACCCGGACGGTGCTGATCAGCCGCTTTTTGAAGGGGTTTCAGCAAAAGCTTTTGGATATTGAAGGTGAATACGAAATGCTGATTCAGCCTTATGTGGGAACAAAGCTGCACGAAGTGCAAAGCCTGGCCACAGGCACACGGTTCAACGGCGCGATCATCGCAAACCCGACGGAGCAAGACGAGGCATTTCTGGAGCAGACACAGTTCAACGTCCCGATTGTCTTATACCAAAGAAGCTCCACCCGGTATTCTTCGGTTTATGTCGACAGCTATAAATCCGGAGAGGAAGTCGCCCGCCTGTTTGCCGGCCGGGGACACCGGACCGTCGGGGCTATTGTGCCCGATGTCTCTTCCAAAGCCATCCGGCTACGCAAGGAAGGTTTTTTGGCGAAGGCTTCCGAATTAGGTTTGGAGGCAGCGCCGGAGCATATCGTATTCTCGGAATTTTCCGAGCATGGAGGATACGAGGCGGTCCGGCGGCTTCTGTCCTCAGGTAAAGAGCCGCCAACGGCCTTGTTTGTGATTAGCGACCAGATGGCCGTCGGCACGTTATCGGCATTGAACGAATTCGGCAGGAGAGTACCGGAAGAGATCGAAATTGTCGGTTATGACAATGATGAGGTGACGCAATATACGATCCCGGCGTTATCCACGGTCCATTTGCCGGTTGAAGAGATGGCGGGCGAGTGTGTGAGCATGCTGACGGATTTGATGCACCACAAAGCGGTAGGGCCGTTAACGAAAATTTTTGAAACGCACATGGTTATCCGCAGCTCCTGCGGCGGGTTTAAATAAAGAAGCGGGGAAAGGGCTTTCGCTCAAGTCGTTAAGACATGAGGGAAAGCTTTTTTAACGGTACTAAGTTCACTAAAACGTTAAAGGGAACTGAGAAATTCTCCGATCGGAGTTTTTTTTATTTTAGGGACTTGCCAATCGAAAAAGTCGTTGACATGAAAACGCTTATTAAATATACTAAAAACGTATTAGCAAAACGTATTAGCAAAACGTATTAGCAGTTTGTGGATACTACGGCAACGAGGTGAGAGGTATAGCCAGCATTAAGGAAATTGCACAGCTTGCGAATGTGTCCCAAGGCACCGCTTCCATGGTGCTTAACGGCAAAGGCGATCAATACCGGATCTCGGCCCTTACGCAGCAAAAAGTGTGGGAGGCTGCCAAAAGCTTGAATTACCAGCCGAATATTTCCGCAAGACGGCTGCGCAGTGGCGGTGAAACCGTTCTGCCGATCATCGCTTTGTTTTGGTCGATCGATACCCGTGCAGCCCTGATCAACCGGTTTTTGAAAGGGCTTCAACATTCATTTGCCCTTTTGGACCAAGAGTATGAACTACTGATCCAACCGTTTGTAGGCACAAGACTGCATGAAGTACGCAGCCTGATTACAGGAACCCGGTTTAACGGAGCGATTATTGCCAATGCCACCGAGGATGATGAAGAATATTTGGAGCAAGCAAACCCTATGGTTCCCATCGTGCTTTATCAGCGAAGCTCAAGCAAGTATTCCTGGGTGAATGTCGACAGCCAAAAGACGGGCGAGGAAGTGGCCATGCTGTTTGCTAGTCGTGATCATCGACAAGTTGGGCTTATTGTTCCGGATGTGTCCTCTTCGGCGATTCGCCTCCGAATGGAAGGCTTTTTGTCGAAGGCCCGCGAGCTGGGTATGGAGATTGCAGACCGGCATATCGTGTATTCGGATTTCTCGGAAAAAGGCGGTTATCAAGCGATCCGGCAGATGCTGGCAAGCGGAGACCTGCCTACGGCGCTGTTTTCCATCAGCGATCAAATGTCCGTCGGAGCTTTGATGGCATTAACGGAAGCCGGCAAGAGAATTCCCGAAGACATGGAGATTGTAGGCCATGACGATGACGAAGTGACGCGGTTTACGATTCCGACGCTGTCCACGGTCCATTTGCCTGTTGAAGAGATGGCGGCGGAGTGTGTCAAGGTGCTGACCGATTTGATGCAGTATAAATCCCATGAATCGGTTCACAAATTGTTCGAATCACATTTGGTGATCCGCAAGTCTTGCGGAGGGAATGGAAAACGCTAATGTTCTGTTGAGAAGGTGAACCCGCCTTCTCGCATTTTGAAGTAAACGCTTTATCATACAGGGCTTAAAAGCAGCTTTGATTTCATATTCTCATTTCCGGATCAAAGCTCTTTAAGATATATAAATTTATGACTGGAGGAACTTGTATGAAGCTCAAAAGGGTGTCTTTAGTTCTTGCCTCAGCCGCATTGATGACGACCGTATTTACGGCATGCCAAAGCAATGGCGGGCAGCCAGCGGGGGAAAATAACGCAGCAGGCGGTACCTCGCAGCAAAGCGGTCCGATCAGGATCGATTATTGGGGCGGTTGGACCGGTCCCGACCTGGAGACGATGAAGGGTCTGGTCGAAAAATTTAATGCTGAACAGAATAAAATTCATGTTGAATTTTCATCCATGCAATGGACTCCGCTGTTTACAAAATTTTTGACGGAGATGAGAGGCGGACATCCTCCGGATGTACTGGCTATGCACCCGTTCGAGCTCGGACAATTTGTGGAGATGGGCGTCTTGGATCCCAAGCCCGTGGAAACGGCGAAGCTGAACAAATCGGATTATTCGGAGTTCGCATGGGAAGGAACGTTCTATAAAGAGAAGCAATACGCCGTACCTTTGGATGTTCACATGCACGGTCTTTTCTATAACACGGAATTGTTAGCCAAAGCCGGAATTACGGCTCCGCCGAAAACAGGGGAAGAGCTGATTGCCATCGGCCAGAAGCTGACCGTGGACAAAAACGGCAAGCATCCTAACGAAAGCGGTTTCGATGAAAATAATATTGTGCAGTACGGTTTGGGCTTTGGCATGAATCATCATTCTTTCTACCAGGTGTATGCTCTGATTAACCAACAGGGCGGCAACCCGTTTACGGAGAGCATGACGAAATTGGAGCTGGATGAACAGAAAGCCGCTAAAGCCTTCGGCTTCCTGCAGGATCTGATCTTCAAGCACAAAATCGTTCCGAAGGGGCAAAAGTCTCCTGTAGACGATTTCACTACGGGGAAAGTCGCGATGTTCATAGACGGTCCTTGGCAAATGCCTAAGCTGGAAGCCTCTAACATCAAATGGGGCAGCGCTCCGTATCCGCAAGTCTTCGAGAAACCGGCGGCGTGGGGGGCAGCAGAGATTCTGACCTTCCCGGTTAACGACAAAGCCGATCCAAGCCAAAAAGCAGCCGCTGTCGAATTCGTCCAGTGGTTGGATAAAAACATCAATGATTGGGCTAAATCGGGTCAGCTGCCTTCCAATAACAATGGAATGGAAGCGGCCAAGAAGCTCCCTGGAAGAGAGGCCTTCGTACAAAGCTTGGATCATTCGGTGCTCCTGCCGTCCCATCCTAAGGCAACCCAATTGTTCTCCAGCACGGCACCGAGCCCGATTTTGACTGCAGCTCAAGACGCCGTACTGAATAACAAAGATCCGCTTGAAATTGCGAGAAAGCTGCAAGCAGACATGAATGCCATTTTGGCTGACAGGTAAACCTGGTTACATGGATGCGGCCGGCAGTATGCCGGCTGTATCCCTTCTACGTAAGCTGATATTATTTGCGGAAGGGTTGTAGACTTTATGAGAAGACAAGGAAAGGTTGCCGCGTTGTTTTTATTGCCTTACTTGTTGATATTCGTTGTCTTTCGTTTCGGACCGAGCGTAGCCGGGCTGTTTGTCGGTTTTCTGAAATGGAATATCGTAGGCGACGCGACGTTTGCCGGTTTGGACAATTTCACGAAGCTTTTTCGTGACCCTATTTTTTATGTTGCTTTAAAGAACACCTTGTTTTTTTTGCTCATGACTTTGCCTCCGCTGGTGATCTTCAGTCTGCTGCTGGCCGTGCTGCTTAACCAAAAGCTGCGGTTCCGCAATGCCGTCAGAACCATATCCATTGTTCCGTATATTCTGATCCCGGCGGTGGTGGGAATTATCTGGAACTGGTTGTACGATAACAATTTCGGGATTTTGAATTATTATTTGAAATGGTTGGGCATGGCGCCGGTAGAATGGTTAACGAATGAAAAATACGCGCTTTTCTCCGTAGCGATTGTTACCGTATGGTCTTATCTCGGCTACAATATGATCTTGTACTTGGCGGGCCTGCAGGACATTTCAAAGGATTTGTATGAGGCATCCACCATTGACGGGGCCAACAAATACCAGACGTTTATGAAAATTACACTGCCGCTTTTAAAGCCGATTACCTCGATGATCATTACTTTAACGCTGATTAACACCATTCAAATCTTTGACCAGATTTTTGTCATGACCAACGGCGGACCTGGAACGGCAACGCTTACGCTTGTTCAGTATTTGTATGGAACCGCATTCCAGAACTATAACCTTGGCTACGGTTCCGCCATCGGCATCGCCATTCTTGCGATGTTGGTCCTGATGGTTCAATTGCAATCGAAATTGCTGAAGCTGGATGACTAGGAGTGAATGAAAGCATGAATGTAAAAAAGATTCCCGTATACATCATCATGTTGCTTACCAGCGTCGTATTCTTGTTTCCTTTGCTCTGGTCATTGATCTCATCACTGAAGCCGGAAGCCAATATCGTAAGCTATCCTCCCAAATGGATACCCGATAAAATGACGCTGGATAATTATTTAATGGTATTGCAAAATTATCCTTATTTAAGCTGGATGAAGAACAGCGTATATATGACTGTCGCCTCTACGATATTTGTTCTGGTTTTGACCACACCGGCGGCGTATGCTTTCGGGCGGCTGCATTTCAGAGGCAAAAAATTCTCTTTACTCTGGTCGTTTCGATGCTGCTCATTCCGATTCAAGCGTATATTGTTCCACTGTTTCTGCTTGTATCCAAGCTGGGTATTTTGAATACCTATTCTTCCATTATTCTGGTAGCCGGCGCAAACGTAACCAGCGTGTTTATTTTAACGAGCTTCTTCAAAAGCATCCCGAACGAGCTTGAAGAAGCGGCGCGCATCGACGGCTGTCAAGATTTCGGCATTTTTGCAAGAATCATGCTGCCGCTCTGTAAACCTGCCATATCTACGGTTACGATTCTGATGTTTATTACGAACTGGAATAACTTCCTGTGGCCGTTGATTGCCATCAGGGAAAACAGCCTGAAGCCGTTAACCGTCGGGATCGCCCAGTTTATGGGCGGCGCCAATTCCACCGCCCAGTTTCAATACGGTACTTCTCTTGCGGGAGCCTGCATGGCGATTATTCCTTCCGTCATCGTATTCCTGTCGCTGCAGCGGTACTTCGTAGAAGGCATATCCAATACCGGGATCAAGGGATAGAATCTTGAAAAGGAGGAATAGGGGATGTTCACATCCGTAGTCCATGAGCTCATTTTTGATCACGATCGTCCTTTTGTCAGCTGTCATGCCTCTCATTTGGCATTGCTTCCTAATGGAGACGTGCTGGCCGCATGGTTTGGCGGAAGCAGGGAAGGCGCTGACGATGTGGCCATCTGGTGCTCTCGCCGGCAGGGAGAAAGCTGGTCGGCTCCGTTTCAACTGGCCGATGAGGAAGGACTGCCTCATTGGAATCCTGTTTTTCACATGAAGGACAACGGGGAACTCATCCTTTTTTACAAAGTGGGACGGTTATTGAAAGACTGGTACACCCTGTTCAAGGTTTCTCAGGATCAAGGACGGACCTGGTCGGAGCCGGTTGAGCTGGTTGCGGGGGACCGGGGCGGCCGGGGGCCGGTCCGCAACAAGCTGATCGTATTGGCGGACGGAACATGGCTTGCGCCGGGGTCCACGGAAGACAGGATTTGGCAGGCTTTTGTCGACCGGTCTGAGGATCAGGGAGGCCATTGGACGAAGAGCGGCGGCATTCGGATACCGGATATCGATTACAGCAGCATCCAAGCCGTCACAGACAGCGATATTCCGGTTTCGGAGCAATCGTTTGCGGGCAGAGGCGTGATTCAGCCGGCGCTATGGGAGTCCGAACCGGGCAAAGTTCATATGCTGCTCCGCAGTACGGAAGGCTTTATCTATCGTAGCGATTCCGCAGATGGTGGACGAACCTGGTGCGATGCTTATCCCACTTCGCTGCCGAATAATAACAGTGGAATCGATCTAGTAAAGCTGGATAATGGGATGCTCGTATTGGTATGCAACCCGGTTGGGGTCAACTGGGGTCCGAGGACACCGCTTGTATTCATGGTATCTAAGGATAACGGCCGCTCCTGGAGCTGCGAATTCATTCTGGAAGATGAAGAGGGAGAATTTTCTTATCCTGCCATGATTGCGCAGGGGAACCATCTGTACCTGACGTACACTTGGAAAAGAGAAAGCATCGCATTCAGGAAAATATCGGTATCCTTATAGCGGCACACGTACAGATAACCTTCCTAAATATCGGACAGTGAGGGAGAAACCTATGAAGAAACAAATTTCCGCGGGCGTTTGGCCGACGATGGTCACCCCTTTTACAACATCCAACGAAATTGACTACCATGCTCTGGAACGGACGATCGAATGGTATATCCAAAACGGGGTGGACGGTCTCTTTGCCGTTTGCCAATCCAGTGAAATGTTTTTTTTAAGCCTGGAGGAAAGAGTGAAGCTCGCGGCGTTCGTCAAAGAAAAGGCAGCGGGGCGCGTGCCTGTCATTGCTTCAGGCCATATTTCGGACCGTTACGAAGATCAGGTAACCGAACTCAACGCGATGGCTGCAACAGGCATTGATGCGCTGGTTTTGATTACGAATCGGCTGGCTCGGCAGGATGAATCAGACGAGGTCTGGAAAACCAATCTGGAAAAACTGCTGAACGAAATACCGGAGGATATCGCGCTTGGGTTTTATGAATGTCCTTTTCCGTACAAACGCCTGATTTCACCTGAATTGTTAAAATGGTGTGCGGATACGGGACGGTTCCTGTTCCTCAAAGATACCAGCTGCGATTTGGATAATATGAAAGCGAAAATGGAAGCCGTTCAAGGCACCGGCTTGAATATATACAACGCGAACTCGGCGACGCTGCTTGAAACCATGAAGCTCGGCATTACAGGCTACAGCGGTGTCATGGCCAATTTCCATCCGGATTTGTATGTTTGGTTGATGCGCAACTGGTCCGATAAACCGGAGGAAGCCGACGAACTGAGCAATTTTCTGAGCATCGCCTCTTTGATTGAAAAGCAGCTTTATCCGGTGAACGCCAAATACTATCTTATGCTGGAAGGCATCTTTACCAATTACAACTGCCGGTCTAAAAATCATCTGGAGTTTACGGCCACCAACCGGCTGGAAGTAGAACAGCTGTATCGGCTGACCAAAGCCTATGCCAAACCATCCGCTGCAGTAAAGCGGGCTGACGATGGGATATCCTTATGATGATTGGCGACATGCATAAGTATAATGAAGAAAAGCATTTATACCCCCCAGCGATTCAACAAGGGCTGGAACAGATTGTAAGCCGAAACCTTGCCGCACAGAAACCGGGGAGATATGAGCTCGACGGGCAAATGATGTATGCGTTGGTGCAGGAAATGTCAACGAAGCCTGCGGAGGAGCAGCGGGCGGAATCCCATATGACGTACGCAGATATCCAATTGTTAGTCAGCGGGGAAGAAAAAATCGGATTCAGCCGGTTATCGGCGAAACTGGAGATGGCGGACAACCAGCTTGCTGCACGTGATGTCGCTTATTACAAGCATAGTCATGATGAGTCCGAGATTGTGCTTAAGCCCGGCATGTTCGCCGTGTTTTTCCCGGAGGATGTTCACCGTCCGTGCTGTCATGTCAATGGGGAGAAGCATAGCATCAAAAAGATTGTGGTAAAGGTTCACAGGGATCTGTGGGGATGATATTGAACGCTACAAGCCAGCTGTTTAAGCTGGCTTTTTTGCTGCCGAACCGGCAGGTTAAACCGGTACGATGCGGTTGAAAAAAATGATAATACACCAGGCTCAACAGCCGGAAACCCTTGCTCCGGCGGCATGTTTACCTCTAAAGCGAAATGGTTGAAACAGTACTATTGCCAGTCATGATACCCGAACCTATGATATGAAATGTAAGCGCTATTATAAATGCGGACTTGCGTACTAATCCAGTCAGGAGGTCGTCGGATGAAGCAGGGATATGATGCACAGCCATCCATGATATTGGCCGACAGGGCCAAACGGTCGCCGCTTATGCGGGACATCATCAGAGACCGATGGCTGTATTTTCTTTTATTCCCGGGGGTACTGTATTTTCTGGTATTTAAATATGTGCCGATGTGGGGCCTGATCATGGCGTTTCAGGACTACAAGCCTCATTTGGGCTTCCTGGGGAGCCCGTGGGTAGGACTGAAGCATTTCGAACGATTTTTCTCGGAACCGCAGTTTTGGATGCTGCTTCGAAATACGCTGCTGCTCGCGATTTACAATCTGGTGTTCTTTTTTCCGCTTCCGATTGTTTTGGCCCTGATGTTAAATGAGGTACGCAAGGAAATGTTTAAACGGTTTGCGCAGACGCTGCTGTATTTGCCGCACTTTGTTTCGTGGGTCGTTGCCGTAGGCATATTCTATGTGCTGTTTACAACAGAGGGCGGAATCATTAACGAGATGATCGCACAGATGGGTATGGAGAAAATACCGTTCCTGCTCAGCGAAGAATGGTTTCGGACGATGATCATCAGCCAATCCATTTGGAAAGAGGCAGGCTGGGGGACGATCATTTTTCTCGCCGCTCTCTCGGGAGTCGATCTGCAGCTGTACGAAGCGGCACGTATCGACGGAGCCGGCCGTTGGCGGCAGCTCTGGCATATCACGCTGCCCGCTATACGGAGTACCATCGTCATCTTGTTTATCCTGCGGCTGGGAAGCTTTTTGGATACCGGTTTTGAGCACATTTTCCTGATGCTGAATTCGATGAACCGGGAAGTTGGGGAAGTGTTCGACACCTATGTGTATGTGAAGGGCTTGACGCAGGCTCAGTACAGCTACAGTGCGGCTGTCGGTATGTTCAAATCGCTTGTCGGACTAGTGCTGGTGGTCGGGGCCAACTGGCTGGCGAAGAAATTCGGCGAAGAGGGCGTCTACTAAAACATCGGGGAGGCTCAATGCCATGGAAGACAAATCTTTAAGCAGCAGGGTATTCAATGCGGTGAACTATTCGCTCCTGTTTATCGTTTCTATCGCTGCCGTCATTCCGTTCGTTTATATTGTGGCCGTTTCATTTGCCGCACCGGAGGAGGTATCCAAGGGAGGGCTGCTGTTGTTTCCTTCCGAATTCACCTTGTCCGCCTATAAATACATATTTTCCACCGACACCATGGCTCGCAGCATTGTTGTATCGATTTATGTAGCCGTATTCGGAACGTTCATCAATCTGCTGTTCACTTCGTTTATGGCCTATCCGTTAGCTCGTACGACGTTGCGGGGACGCCGTCCGATTCTTTTGATGGTGCTGCTTACGATGCTGTTCAGCGGGGGCATGATTCCGACCTATTTCGTCGTCAGATCTTTAGGAATGATCGACACCTACTGGTCTCTTATGATCCCGACGGCTATCAGTGCGTTTAACTTAATCGTTCTCAAAAACTTTTTTCAACAGATTCCCGACGGCTTGGAAGACTCGGCGAAAATGGACGGCTGCAATGATTTGGGGATCTTGTTTCGGATCGTCATCCCCTTATCGATGCCGGCTATGGCGACCTTCGGATTATTTTATGCGGTGGGGCACTGGAATACGTTTTTTAATGCGGTCATGTATATCAACGATTCCGAGAAATGGCCGGTGCAAATCGTATTAAGGCAGATCGTTTTGATGTCCCAGGACCGCATTGGAGATTCCACTGCCCAGCAGGATCCGATGGATTATTTGCCGCAAACGGTACGGATGGCTTCTATTGTCGTCGCGACGTTTCCCATTGTCATGGTCTATCCGTTCTTGCAAAAGCATTTTGCCAAAGGCGTCCTGTTAGGCTCGGTCAAAGGATGATCTGAAAGATCTGCAGGTCTGACTCCGCAGAATGACTTCGATAAGAAGTTTTTCTTCTAAAAATTATGCTACTTTATATCCGGGAGGGGTAAACATGGAAAGAAAACGTTGTGCAGCTTTGCTTTTGTCGTTGGCGTTAACCGCAGGAACGCTTGCAGCGTGCGCAGAAAAAAGTGAACCGCGGCAAGGGGCGGAAGGACAGCCCGACAGCACACCTCTTGAGGTGACCATCGCCACGCCGCAAGTAGGGGAAGCGCCCAAAAAGACAGTGAAGTCGAGCTGGCTATCGAGAAATATACGAATGCCAAAGTAGACATTCAATGGATTCCGGCGGCTGCATTTGAAGATAAAAAGAATATTATGATTGCGTCTGACGAAATGCCGAAAGCGTTTAAATTGACGTATAACGCCACAACTCTCAATGCCATTCAATCCGGATTGTTTTGGGAGATCGGACCCTACTTAAATGAATACAAGAATTTATCGGATGCCAATCCGATGTATTACGACAATATCAAGGTGGAAGGAAAACTGTACGGATTGCCGTTGTACCGGGATATCGGACGAGCCGGAATCGTTTACCGGAAGGATTGGTTTGACGCCTTAGGCCTGAAACCGCCGGTAACGCTGGATGATTGGTATAACATTGCAAAAACGATTGCTGAAAAGGATCCTGACCAAAACGGTCAAAATGATACGTACGGTTTGTTTATGGACAGATCGTATAACGACACGGCCCTTAGCAGCAGCTTCTTGACTCGTCTCTCGGTTTCGCAAGGGGCTCCCAATAAATGGGGGATCGAAAACGGGAAAGTCGTAGCTGAATTTATGACGAAACCGTATCAGGATTCGATGAAGCTGCTCAGAAGATTGTATGCCGAAAAATTAATCAATCAGGATTTCTCCGTTGTTCAGACAGCGGATGCCGATAACAAATGGAATTCGGGAAAAGCCGGCATCCGTATTAATACGGTGGCTTCGGCGGCAGCCACCTCTTATGACAACGTGTCCAAATCCGTTCCGAATGCTGTCGTAGATATCGCGCCTTATATGGGGCCTTCCGGCAATCGCGTGCCTGCCGAGCCGGGGAACAACGGGTTTTTCGTATTCCCGAAATCCAGCGTACAGGATGAAATGGAGCTGAAGCGTCTGCTGGGCTTCTTCGATCAACTTCTGGAGCCGGAAATGTCCACGCTGCTGACCAGAGGATTTGAAGGGAAGCACTTTGAGAAGACGCCTGACGGCAAAGCCAAGTTTAAAGATTTGACACTGTTTAACCTCGAGGTGAAGCCGTACCGCGACAGCCTTCCGTCGTTTGAGGTTACAGGCACCGGTCTTCCATTGCAATTAAACGAACTGCAGGCCAAAGGCTGGAAGGTGGTTGCGGATAACCTGCAAAATGCGGTTCCGAATGTGGCGTTGACGCTTACATCGAAGACCTATATGGAAAAGGGCGCAGAGCTGGATACCCTGATTCGCGACGCCCAGACCAAATATATTATGGGCAAAATCGACGACGCCGGTTGGGAAGCTGAACTCGAACGATGGAAAAAAGCGGGCGGCGATCAGGTCATGGAAGAATTTACGGCGGAGTACGGCAAACAGAAAAAGTAGGAGAGCCCTTCATAAAGGGAGGAGGAATAAGATGGATTACGCAGCATTCGGCAAGAAGCTTGAAACGATTACGGCGATCCATATTACGCCTTTTGACGAGGAGACACGCCAAATCGACTGGGAAGGCTTGGAGGCCAACATTGAGTTTTTGATGGCCAACGGCACGGAAGTCATTGTGCCGTGCGGGAATACCGGCGAATTTTATGCGCTCACCTTCGAAGAAGCGAAGGCGGTCATGAAGCGTGTGATCGATACGGTAAACAAACGGGCAATCGTCATGGCAGGAATCGGGTATGCGGCGGATACGGCGGTCGAATTGGGCAGGTATGCCCAGGAAGCGGGCGCCGATTGCGTCATGATTCACCAGCCGGTTCATCCTTACATCACAACTCCCGGCGCGGTCTCTTATTACCGTAAGGTGATCGAAAGCCTTGATATCCCGTCGGTTCTTTATTTTAAGGATGCGCATCTTTCGGACGATATCCTATTGGACCTGGCCCCGCTGGACAAATGCGTCGGCGTGAAATACGCCATCAACGATTTACCGCGGTTTACCCGGACGGTTCGCCAGGTTTCGGCGAAGCACCATGTGACCTGGATTTGCGGCACGGCGGAGAAATGGGCGCCGTATTTCTACAACGCAGGCGCCAAAGGCTTTACCTCGGGATTAATCAACGTACACCCGGACCTGTCCAAAGGGATGCTGAAGGCTCTGCAAACCCATAATTGGGAAACCGTATGGAAGCTGTGGGAGGAGGCGTTGCCTTTTGAAAACTTGCGGGCTAAATATCATGCAGGAAACAACGTGGCTGTCGTGAAAGAAGCCATGGAACAGCGGGGACTTCGTGCGGGCATCACGCGCGAGCCTGTCGATCCGCTGAATGAAGCGGATAAGAAAGAAGTGACGGCCATCCTTCATCAATGGGGCCTGCTTCCTCTAGTAAAGGAGATCAAACGATGAACCATTTGGATTTGTTAAAGCTCACGGCAGCCCGCACACTGGATTTGACCTTTGAACACTCGGATCAGCCCGGAGGCATTCGCTGGCGCAGGTGGGATTGGTCCATCGGCGTCGCTTTTTATGGACTATGGAAAACGTATGAAATGACCAAGAATGAGGAGATTCCCATTAAGATGAAGCAGTGGATCGATCAGCGGATCGACGCCATTGAGAAAATATGCGTAAATTCAAATTCTCTTTTAATGACCATGTTAGAGCTGAACGAACGTGATCCGGATGAAAAATATGAAAAAGTGTTCCAGACGTTTGATCGCTATCTGATGATAGAGGGCCGACGTACCCCATCCGGCGCATTGGAGCATACGGTATTGGATAACAACTGGGCTCATCAGGTATGGGCGGACACGATATTTATGAGCTTGCTTTATTTGGCGCAGAGAGGACTGGCTTTGCGCAATGAAGAGTACAGGCGGGAAGCGTATAAGCAGCTTGACATTCATTGCAAGCTGTTGTTTGATCCGCAGGTGAATTTATTTGTGCATGGCTGGCACGACGTGGAGCGTAAACCGATCGGTGTGCATTGGGGGCGCGGCAATGCCTGGATGACGGCGGGGATTGTCGAACTGCTGGAGATCGCACCTGAAGATTTGCCCCAACGCCGGGAGCTGACGGATACCCTGCACAAGCAGCTGCAGGCTTTGTCCGGGCTGCAGGATCCGTCCGGATTATGGAGGACGGTATTGAATCACGAAGAAACCTATCTGGAGACCTCGGTAACGGCAGGGGTCGCATATGGCGTGATGAAGGGAATCCGGCTTGGCCTGATCGATCCGAAATTCCGTGGCATGGGCGAGCGGGCTTTATCGGCTGTGGCGGACAACATCGATCAAGAAGGCTATGTAACGGGAGGTTCTACGGGAACGCCGGTGAAAGCGAACGCTTTGGAATATAACCGCATTGCATTTGATATTACCCCATTTACCCAAGGATTGGCTTTGCTGGCTTTATGCGAAGCCTTACGAGGAGAGTAGCCCATGAAAATTTCGGATATTAGGTTAACTGTCGTCGGAATGCCCAGACATACGGGCTTTGTCAGCAAGCATGTGATCGTCGAGATCGAAACGGACGAAGGTCTGACAGGAATTGGAGAGATGTCGGATTTTTCCCACCTGCCTCAGTATTCGCTCGATATTCGGGATATGAAGGCTGTATTGAAGTCCATATTAGTAGGTCAAAATCCGTTTGATATCACTTTGATCAATCAAGAGCTCCTTAGTCATTTCCCGGAAACGATGTTTTATTATGAGAAGGGCAATTTTATCCGCAACGGGGTTGACGCGGCATTGCATGATCTTTGCGCCAAAGCGCTTCAGATTTCCGTGGCCGATTTCATCGGCGGAAGAATGAAGGAAAAAATAAAAGTCTGCTATCCGATTTTCAGACACCGTTTCATGGAAGAGGTGGAAGAGAATCTGAAGGTGGTCCGCGAGCGGTTTCGGCAGGGCTTCGATGTGTTCCGGTTGTATGCCGGAAAAAATCTGGATGCGGATGAAGCGTTCCTCGATGGGGTAAGAACGGAATTCGGCTCGAAGGTCACCATCAAGTCGCTGGATTTTAGCCACCTCTTGGACTGGAAATCCGCTGTACAGGCGACACAACGTTTCTCGTCATATGATGTTCAGCTGATTGAAAGTCCTGCCGTACAGAACGATTTTGAAGGGCTGCGCCATTTCCGTATGAAAGTGGATCATCCGGTAAGCGAACACGTATGGAGCTATCGTCAGCAGTACGAAATGATCAAGCATGATTCGGTTGATATCTTTAATATTTCTCCCATCTTTATCGGCGGTCTAACGAACGCCAGGAAGGCGGCGGCGGCAGCGGAGGTTGCGGGGAAATCCTGCCTGATCGGCACGACGCAAGAGCTGTCGGTCGGAACGGCCGCCATGGCGCACTTAGGCAGCTCCCTGGCCAATTTAAATTATACATCGGATCCGATAGGCCCTGAGTTGTATGCAGGAGACATTGTTAAAAATCCGGTCATCTATGAGAACGGATATCTCCTTGTGCCCGGCCGTGAACGGCATGGTCTGGGGGTCGAATTGGATTGGGAACAAATAGAGAAATATAAAGCGGATGATTTAAGCTGGGGGAATGTTTCAGCTCACCAGCTCCAGGATCGAACCTCTCAAGCCAGGAAGTAGAAATAGACGGAAACCAAAACGATGGTGCGCGGGAAATCCGGCGCCATCGTTTTTATTGGTTGAAAACGCTTATAAAATTGAAATTAACATGTGATAACCCTTTTCTATCACGGGTAGACATGCTTTCTGATATAATGATAATCAAAAATCTGGTTGGGCTGTTTATCCTTTCCCCGTTTTCTTGTATTTTGATACTTTCTATAGGGTAGGAGAGATTATCTATTGCCTAAGTACTTCTATCGATTGATTCTGTTCACGTTGTTGTTGGTAGCCGCACCCGTTGTATCCATCGGGATGATTTCCTATCACATCGCTTCTCAGGATATCGAAAGAAAGGTCAATGAGGGCAATGCGCAAATCCTGTTGCAAAACCAAATGCGAATCGAGGAAGTATTAAAAATGTAGAGATGGCGGCGGTACAATATTTAAATTCGTCTCTGGTGATGGATTCGATTCACGATCCTTTGACGCCTGAGGATTTTCAGACGATAGCGAATCTGGGCAGAGGTCTGTACAATCTGCATTCGTTATCGGGGGTAGCCGACACCTATCTGGTGAATATGGAAATGGATTGGATGATCAGCAAACTCGGGTTTACAACGATCAAGGAATTTTCTGACCGGAATGTCCTGGATGAATATGCGGATTATCCGCAAAATTTGTTTTGGCTTGCTTCCGGTTCCGGTCAAGGAAAGCAGGATAACGGTGTTCGAGAAAAGGAGGGGGACCGGATTCGCCTGATCGTCAAGCTGCCGATGATTGCCACGTCGACGGCACCCAAGGCCTTGCTGCTCATAGATATGTCCCATAGCGAGCTGGAACAAGATTTGGCACAGGACAAAACCTTGGGAGATATTTATATTTTGAATCGCGAACGGGTTCCTTTTTTGTCCAATCCGGGTTCTGTTCCTATACAGGATGTGGTCATGGAGAAGCTGAGGACCGTGACCGATGCCAGCGGTTATTTTGAAGGAGACGCTATGGCGGTTAACTATAAGGTGTCTCCCTATAATAATTGGACATATGCTTCCGTCGTATCCATTGAGGGAATGACCAGGGAGTCCAAAAAAATTGCTATGTTAACGTTAAACGTATGTCTGGTTATCTTTGTCGTGATCGCCGCCATTGCTTTTTACGGGAGCCGGCGAATGTATTCGCCTATCCGAAGACTGTTTGTCATTATGGAACAGATCGGAGGAGAACCCGCCGATTCAAAGAAGAAAGATGAGTTCGCTTTTATCGAGGACCGGTTCCATGCTTTATTCAGTACGCGAAAACAGCTGCAGCAGCAGCTTCATGGGCAGCTTTCGCAGATGAAAGAGTTTTTTTTGCTTAAGCTGTTTATGGGGCAAATTACGGAGAGTGAATTTTTGTTTAAAAGCGAGACTTATGGTTTCGCCGGCAAGGGGAAGGCTTTGGGGGTGCTGGCGCTGCAAATCGATTCCCTGCAGGAAACCCGATATATGGAAAGCGATAAGGAACTGCTTCTTTTTGCGATCAATAATATCGTAGGCGAACTGCTGCCCGGCCATCGCTTGGTTGGCGCCTTGCTTTTCGACCAGTCTCAGGTATCGCTGTTGACCGGGGACACGGACGAGCCCGCTGAGAACAAGGCGTATTTTCATCAAACGGCCGAACAGATTAAATCGAAGGTTCATGAGCTGCTGCAGCTTAAAACAAGCATCGGGATCAGCCGTTCGTTTTTCCGGTACACCGATGCAATGAACGCTTACTCCGAAGCCTTGGATGCGCTGAAACGGAGAATTAGACTTGGAAGCGATATCATTCTCCATTATGACGATTTCGTCCCGGCGCATGGAGATGTCAAAAGCCTGATTCCTCCATTACATCATCTGGAAGACTACATTGTGAATGCGTTTACATCCGGAGATGCCGAATCGGCGATGGAGCATTTTGATCATTATGTGGCTTCGATCACGGAGAGAGACATCCAGTTTAACGACTATCAGGTTTTCATGCTTCAATTGGTTGCACGCATCTATCAATTGGTTCGGAATGAAGGAGGGAGGCTGGACGGTCTGATCGGTTCCAATTCCGCCGTAACGCAATTCGTGAAGTTGAATACGGTGCAAGAGGTGTCGGTATGGTTTAAGACGGAACTGCTGCCGCCGACCATTGCGTTTTTTAAAAAACGTGCGGATTCGGAATATATTAATACCGCACATCAAATGGTTCAAATGATTCATGAGCAATATGATGAGGATATATCGCTCGAGTCGTGCGCAGCGGCGCTCAAATTTCATCCGGTGTATTTAAGCCGGGTGTTCAAGAAGGAGATCGGCGTTACGTTCATTGAATATTTGACGGATTACCGGATGACGATGGCAAAAATGATGTTAGAACATACCGATCTGAAGATTACGGAAATCGCGGACCGTCTCAATTATACGAATTCAACCGGCTTTATCCGGACATTCCGGAAGCTGACGGGGATGACGCCGGGACAATACCGGCAAACCCTTTCCAAATTAAAGTAGACGCAGGCACGGCATGCGGATTTGCCTCGCATGTTTAGACGTATCGTATGAAACAAAATTTGCAGCATGACTTGATGAGGTGGTACATCATGTTAAAACAGGCAGCGGTCGCGGTTTGTTTTCTGTTTGTATTGTTGTCGCCGGTATTACCGCAATCTTCAACGATGGGCAGCGAGGGCTGGAGCGCTATAGCGATTCTGGCCTTGGCGGTCGTCCTTTGGTTAACCAACGTCATTCCAGCCTCCGTCACCAGTATGATGGTCGTCGTTCTCGTCTCGCTGCTGGGCATCCTGCCGTTCGAACAGGCTGCGCAGGCGCTGGGCGAAGAAGAAATATGGCTGATCTTATCCATGCTCATCATGGGAGTGGCGGTGGAGAAGTATGCTTTAGACAAGCGTCTTGCCTATAATATGCTGCTGTTGGCGGGAGGCAGCGTCAAATCGATTATCTTGTACCTGATTGTGATCGCATTTTTGCTTACGTTTTTCATGCCGAACGCATTGGGCCGGTTAACTGTGCTTTTGCCGGTAAGCATAGGGATGATTGAAACCATGAAAGAACAAGGTGGCGCCCATTTCGGGAAATTAGTGCTCCTCACCGTCACTTTCGTACCCTATGTCAGCACGATCGGTCTGCTTACGGGAGCCGGGGGCTCCATTTATGCCGTAGGATTATTTGACTCCATGTTAGGTCATCGGTGGAGTTATGTGGACTGGATGCTGCTGATGATGCCGATTGTCGTCGTCGTTCTCGCCGCTATGTGGATGCTGCTCCTTTATTTATTTCCGCCCGAGACAGCCGTATTGACCGGAAGCGATCGGTTTTTCAGACAGGAAAAAGAGAAGCTCGGCCCTATGACTGCAGCGGAGAAGAAACTGATTGCACTCTATCTGCTGCTTGCGCTTCTTTGGATGACCGGCAGTTTGCACCATCTTCCGATAGCCCTGACCGGCGTTCTGGTGGTCACGCTGTTGTTCATTCCAGGCATTCAATTATTAACCTGGAAAGAAGCGATGGACAAGGTGGATTGGGGAGTTCCGCTGTTGTTTGCCGCCGGCTTTGCGCTGGCGGATGCTCTCAATGAAAGCGGCGTGGTAAGATGGGCCTCCGGTTTGGCCACGAGCTTATTGGCGGATCTGCCGGCAGCCATTCTCGCCGCTGCCATGATGACGGCCTTTATTCTTATTCGAATCGGATTTACCAACTATACCGCCATGGTGGCTTCCTTGCTTCCCGTGGCATTGACGTTCGCCGCCGGAAGCGAACTGAATCCGCTCTGGCTCGGGATGCTCTGCGTAGCGGCCAGCAGCATCGGTTATTTTATCCCGACCCAATCTGCCGGCAGCATGACTACCTTTGCTATGGGATATTACACGGGGAAGGATTATCTGGTCGTCGGCAGTTGGATCACCCTGCTTCTTTTCCTGGTTACGATGCTTGCCGCTTTCTTCTATTGGCCGCTGCTCGGCCTGAGCGTATATCCCGGATAATTCAGATAGTTTAAAGCGATTCGGCACCAGAGCCAATGGAGTCAATCAAAGAAGAAGGCTGCACCGCACTTGCCCAAGCCGGTTAGCAGCCTTCTCGTTTGTTTTATAACGATTTGCGGTAAATCGCAAGGACATCTTCACGGTCGAGGGATTTGAAGTGTCCGAACACGCCCCTGGCCATCGCTTTGTCCGCCATCAGCTCCAACTTCTCTGCGTTGATGCCATAGTCCGCCAGCCGACTGGGTGCGCCGATGGAGGACCAGAAGGAACGAAGTGCCCGAATGCCTTCCAAAGCCGTTTCGCGGTCGCTCTTGCCCTGGGGATCAATCCCGAATACATTAACGGCGAATTGCTTGAACCGTGAGACGCCTTCATCCAGCACATGTTCCATCCAGTTAGGGAAAAGAATCGCCAATCCTCCGCCGTGCGGAATGTCGTAGACGGCGCTCACGGCGTGCTCAATGTTATGGGTAGCCCAGTCACCGCGGATTCCCATGGCAAGCGTGCCGTTTAAAGCCATCGTCCCGCAGTACAGAATCGTTTCGCGGTGTTCGTACTGCTTCAGATTTTCCAGCAGCTTGGGCGCTGTGGCGATCACGGTACGGAGAATGGTTTCACAAAACCCGTCCTGGACCGGGGTATTTCCGGTATGGTTGAAATACTGTTCTATCACATGCGACATGATATCGACGATCCCGTAAACCGTTTGGTCTTTGGGCACCGTATAAGTAAACTCGGGATTGAGGATGGAGAATTTGGGGAACACCAGCGGACTGCTCCAACCGTACTTTTCCTGCGTTTCCCAATTGGTGATAACGGAACCCGAATTCATCTCCGATCCGGTGGCCGCCAAAGTAAGCACCGTACCGAGAGGCAGGGCTTCTTCAGCCGTCGCCTTGCGTGTAATAATATCCCATACATCGCCTTTAAACTTGGCGCCAATGGCAATGGCTTTAGCACAATCGATGACGCTGCCCCCGCCAACGGCGAGAATGAAATCAATCCCTTCTTTTCGGCAGAGGTCGATCCCTCTTTGTACAGTGGTCAATCGGGGATTTGGTTCGACGCCGCTTAATTCATGCACGTGAGCATCAAAACCGTTCAACCGGCGCATGACTTCATCGTAAACCCCGTTTTTCTTGATGCTGCCTCCCCCGTAAACAAGCAGAATCTTCCTGCCGATGGGCGGGATTTGCGTACCGAGATGCTCCATTGTATCTTTACCGAAATAAAGTCGGGTCGGATTATAGTACATAAACGTATCCATAAGTTTCCTCCGATTGATTAGAATTTTGGATAGCAGGATCAAACCATTTCCTGTGCTCCCCCCATTATACCAAATGACTTCATCGCAACCAAAAAAATTAAGCCGGATCAAGCTCCAAAAAGAATAAATTGTGCTATACTATTGCATGGAATTTACAAAACATTAATATTTCCAAAAGAGTGGGGAAAACATGGGAGAACTGCAACTTTCACTTCGTCGATACGGGCTTGTTACGGTGCGCCGTCTGCCCCTGCTTTTATGTTCTCTTTGGATTGTATTTTTGGTAGAGCTATTAAGCCGCGGCCAATGGCTGGATGCCTTCGGATGGACTTTCGATGCGGTCCCGGAGCTGCTTCTCAATACCTTGATTGTTTTAGGCTTATTGCTATTTCTAACGGCGCTCACGGGCAGCATACGTCTTTCGTTTTGGCTCATAGCCGCATTATGCTTAGCTTTCGGGCTGATCAGCGGAATTAAACTGGAAATTTTGGGCGTGCCTTTTTTGCCATGGGATTTGCTGTTGGCCAGCGAAACGAAAGATATGACACCGTATCTCGGCGGTCTGCTGAGCTTTACGGTCATGTCCGGGTTCATTCTATTCTTTGTGATCAGCATTCTGCTGCTTTACAAGCTTTCGAAGACAGCGCTTCAGATAGGCAGAAAGCAGCGGGTTGCGATGGGGCTGATTTCCGCCTTGCTGCTGGTTTCTATCTATAACGACGGAGAGCTCTCGTTAACCAGGCTGGCAAAGATCAAAAATATCGCATACGACCAAACGCTGAATGTAAAAACCAACGGCTTTTTGTTAACGACCATGATGAATTTAAAATATCTTTTCCTGAAAGCGCCGAAGGGGTACGATGAGTCCTCCATTCGGTCGATTGCCTCGGGCGTCACTCCTGCGGTAACGCAGGCGGGGGACGTCAAGCCTAATATTATTATCGTTTTGAGCGAATCGTTCTGGGACATCACCCGGGTTGAGGGATTGAAGTTTAGTCGGGATCCTCTGCCGTTCTACCATTCGTTAGTCGAAAAGTATACAAGCGGCACCCTGCTGTCCCCACAGTATGGCGGCGGGACCGCAAATGTGGAATTTGAAGTGCTGACGGGCAATTCGATGCGCTTTTTGCCGCAGGGCTCGATTCCGTATAACCAATATATCCATAAAGCAACCGATTCGCTTGCGAGCATTTTGAGGCGTCAGGGGTATGAAGCTACGGCGATCAACCCGTTTCACAGCTGGTTTTACAACAGCAAGAACGTATACAACCATTTCGGCTTCTCCAAATATATTTCGCAGGAATTTTTTGAACCGGATTACGAGGGACCTTATATAGCCGACCGGGCTGTGGCCAAATATATCATTCAATCAAGCGATGAGACGCCGGGACCCGATTTTGTTTTTGCCAATACGATGGAGAACCATTACCACTATTCCCCCGGGAAGTTCAAGGAAAATACGATTCAGGTGACCGGAGTGACCGGAGAGTCCAAGGGTCTTATTGAAACGTATGCGCAAGGGCTCTTGGGTGCGGACGATATGCTTAAGCGTTTGGTGACGCACTATGAGCAAAAGGGAGAGCCGACGATCATCGTTTTCTTCGGCGATCATCTGCCAAGTCTCGGGGATAACTACAAAGCGTATAAAGACTGCGGCTATTTGCAGGAGAACGACCCGAATTTTCTTGACAAAATGTATCGTGTTCCGGTTCTTGTATGGAACAATTATTTGCCGGAGCACAAGGAACAGTTAAATATGAGTCCATCATTTCTGGGGCCTTATGTGCTGAAGCTGGCGCAAAGACCCGGCAGCTATTATACCGATTATTTGTATCGGCTCGCTCAGCACACTCCCGTGATTCCTCCCAAAAATTACTATCCGCAAATGGGAATCGACGAGGAGGCGTTAAAGGAATATGAAAAGCTGCAGTACGATATTCTGTTCGGAAAACAATACGGCTATGGCGATTGGAAAAACACCATTAAAGACCCGGCTTATGTTTTAGGCTTTGGCGATCTGCAGATTGATCATGTTCATGTGAATGAAACCGGCCGGGAACGGATTGTCAAAATCACCGGCAGAGATCTGCCGCATAATAGTATCTTGCATATCAATGATAAACCGGTGAAGACAGCATGGACCGATAAACATGAATTGACGGCTATTGTCGAGCCGGAGACGGAGGCGGAGTTTCCCTGGAAGCTGGAGATTGTGGTCGAGGATTCCAAGGGTCATATCGTAGCCAAATCGAATGCTTATGTTCAAACCCGGATGACAGCAGCGGATATGCCATAAAAAGACCTTCAATACCTAACAGGAGTCTTCCATTCCGCGAGAAGCGCCTGGAAGCCGATATTTCCGGAACGGACTTCGGAACTGTCGGCTTTTTTCAATTTGGACAATACCCAGCGGCGAATATAATTGAACGTTGGCTGAAAAAATCGGATCCGCCGTGCCGCGGTCATTTCGATAATCTATTGACAGACGGTGGTATTCGGTGAAACAATAACATAAAGCGGAGGGAAGAAGCTGTCATGGCATTGGCATACCTTCCGTACACGATTGGGCAGACCGCGGCAGGAGGAGGACAGGCCCGTTTCGGCCCCGGTTTCCGGAGCGGACTGAAAAATAAGTCTTGCTGGTGAACGCTCCATCCGATATAGTAGAATAAACCTGAGTTACAACTCCAAAGAAGTGGGGGTGTCCATCCTTTGCCGATCATTCAGTCGGTCGAGAGAGCGCTGCGCATTCTGGATCTGTTCGACGAATACCATAAAGAATTGAAGATCACAGAAATCAGCAGCCGGATGGACTTGCATAAAAGCACGGTTCATTCTTTGTTAAAAACATTACAGGAATATCATTATATCGAACAAAATCCGGATAACGGCAAATACCGGTTAGGGATGAAGCTGCTGGAGCGAAGCAGCCGGCTGGTCCAAAGCCTGGATATTCGGCAGGCGGCCAATCCTTTCTTGCAAAAGCTTTCCAAAACGACAGGGCAAACCGCCCATTTGGTTATTCTGGATGGGAAAGAAGGCGTTTACATCGATAAGGTGGAAGGCGATAAAGCCGTCATACGGTATTCCCGTATAGGCCGACGCATTCCACTGCACTGCAGCGCCGTAGGGAAAGCCCTTATTGCCTTTAAATCGCCGGAGCAGATCCGCTCCATTCTTAAAGGGTACGAATATCAAAAGCACACGGAGAAAACAATCCGGACCGAAGACCTGAATCCGTGACAAACTTAAGTCCACTCCGCCAGAGAGGGCAGTATATGGAAAAAAGTAATCGGAAATCCCCCCATCAGCTAAAGATTCGTGATGAAAACAAATCTACAAATGACAGAATCCATCAAGCAAGGCATGCTCAATAAGCCTTGCTGTTTACGGTAAGGCCGGAACAGGGAAGAGCAGTTTGGGTTGGTCTGGATGGCGAAAAATGGATTCAGGCAAACGCTTGGTACACTCGTCGTACGGTCTGAAACCAGGGACTGTATCGCCCAAAATTGAAAATCGTTTGACGAGCGTGTCGGCTGACTCTAGCCGCGATGTACACGATGTTTTGAATCACGGTGCGGATGCGGCGACGTTGTACGCCTCCCCGAATCGGAGCATCGTCTTGGCGCAAGCTTTCCTGCCCCATGATGCGGAGCAGGTTGTAAGCGAACACCCCCGCGTGCAAAACCAGATCGTTGGTATCGAATTTGCCGGCGGGCAGTCGCTCCAAATCCAGATCCGTCTTCAGCTCACTATGAAATTGTTCGCTCGTGCCGTGATCGCGATACAACTCGATGACACGCCACGGCGAGCAGGTAAGAGAAGTCCAATAGACGTTCACTTCAATTTCCGGGAACAGGAGCATCTGACCTTCACGGTCGATCGTCCGTACGATCACTTGAAACACTTGACGAAGGGCTTGATCGAAGCCTTTTTCGGGAAAGGCGATCACGCCCATGTATTCCGTCTTGCCGGGGCGCTGCTCACAGGCCATGCCCTTGTCTTCGGCGATCCGTAGCCAACTTTCCTTGGATGTATTGCGCAGATTGACCTTGATGATATAATCGACCTCTGGCTCAGCATGACACACCTGCAGATTTTCCAGACTGTCGTGAGCGGAATCCATCCGCACGAGAAGGCGCTCTTTCGTGATGCGCCGGGCATACTGGATGCTTTCGCGCAGAAAATCAGCGCCATCCTTCTGACTGTGCGTGCTGCCTTCCCGAAGCTGCACATTCACGCTATACCCCTCCTGTCCGAGGTAGGCGAAAATGGGGGCGTAGCCGAACGTGCCTTTGTAGGTCAACGAAACACCCTCTTTTTTCGTACCGGAGTTATCGAACGGAGAGACATCGATATCCAGCGGAATCACCGTATGCTCGCCTGCTGTCAGTCCGGTTACAGGTGCTTTTACGTTTCGAATCAGATCGGCGGATTCTTGAAGCAGGATCTCGTTCCAGTTGGCATTCATCGTTTGAGCTGCGGCATCCAGACGCTGACGGAGCGTCGGGCTTGACGGCACCTTGCGGACACCGAGGCAGGTTTGGAATACGGGATCTTTTCGGAAAGGTTCGATGTGGTCGAAGTCGCTTTTGCCTTGGCAAAGCAAGCCAAGATAGCTGGTCATGACATCGCCATGACTGTGAATCGGGTTCTCCATTCCTTTCACGGTGGAGCGATTGAGACGCTGCGGCAATCGGGTATGGGAAAGCAAGGCGCCGACGGTGGCCAGGCCAGCATGCGTAGTCAACAGAATTTCCTTAGATTGGGTGAATTGGATTCTCATATGTAGCACCTCGCAGGTGAAAGTGGATCATTCATGGTTCCTTTAAAATTCACCATCGGAGATGCGATTTCCTTTCTTTTTCTTCTTTTTCACAGAAGAACTATCACGGATTCAGGGAAGAGGCTTTTTACAGGAACTGGAGCGTGTAAGAAAGCGGGGATATGCTACGGATGATCAGGAGAACGAGCCTGGGGTTTTCTGTATCGCCGCGGCGGTCAGGGACCATTCGGGGGAAGTGATTGCGGCGATCAGCGTATCGATGCTCAAAGCGAGAGTGACGGATGAGGATAAAGAGGAGTACGTCAAGCTCCTGCTGCAGACCGTCGGAGAGCTTTCCGAGCGGATGGGATACGGCGTCATGCTCAGGTGAACACGCGGGCGGCAAGCTTGTATAAGCTTGACCCGTTTCTTTTTAGCTAAATTATAAAACCAAGTTTTATAATATAAAACAATAACCGGGTAAAAGTCCGGTGGCAAAAGGGAGAGAATGACATGAGTGAATTATTGACATCTATCATGGGAACTCAAGGCGAACAATTATACCGGCTTCATACACATGCTCAAGGTCCTCAAGGTACGCTTCCACTGACGCCGGACATGCTGCTCCATGAGCCGAGCGGGAATCTGTTCGGGCTGACGCAAAACGTAGGGATGGGCTGGAAGCCGTCCGAACTGAACGGCAAGCAGGTGCTGCTGCTCAGCACCCAGGGAGGGATTCGTGCGGAGGACGGCCGTCCGATCGCGCTCGGGTACCATACCGGCCATTGGGAAGTAGGGCTGCTGATGCAGGATGCGGCCAATGAAATCCGGAAGATCGGCGGAGTGCCGTTCGCAGGGTATGTCAGCGATCCGTGCGACGGAAGAAGTCAGGGCACCGAGGGGATGTTCGACTCGCTGCCTTATCGCAATGACGCCGCCATGGTCTTCCGCAGATTGATCCGTTCGCTTCCCACACGCAAAGCGGTCATCGGCATCGCTACCTGCGATAAGGGCCTGCCGGCGATGCTGACGGCTCTTGCAGCCATGCGCGAGCTGCCATGTATCATTGTCCCCGGGGGAGTGACACTGCCTCCTTCAAACGGGGAGGATGCCGGTAAAATCCAAACGATCGGGGCGCGATACTCGAATGGAGAACTGTCACTGGAGGATGCGGCGGATCTCGGCTGCCGGGCATGTGCGACGCCCGGCGGGGGCTGTCAGTTTCTGGGTACGGCCGCTACGGCACAAGTCGTCGCCGAAGCGCTCGGACTGACAGTTCCGCACGCGGCGCTTGCTCCGTCCGGTCAGCCGATCTGGCATGAGCTCGCCCGCCAGTCGGCCCGCGCCGTCATGACGCTGGAGTCGAAGGGGCTGCGCACACGCGACATCGTCACGGATGCGGCCATTCGCAATGCGATGGTTGTCCACGCGGCCTTCGGCGGCTCCACGAACCTGCTGCTGCATATTCCGGCCATCGCTCATGCGGCCGGCTGCACTATCCCTGCCGTTCAGGATTGGGACCGTGTCAACCGCGATGTGCCGAGGTTGGTCAGCGTTCTGCCGAACGGTCCCGTGTACCATCCGACGGTCAGGGTGTTTCTGGCAGGAGGGGTGCCTGAGGTCATGCTGCATCTGCGCAAGCTCGGCTTGCTCGACGAATCGGTTCTTACCGTAACGGGCGAGACGCTGGGGACTGTGCTCGATTGGTGGGAGACCTCAGAGCGGAGGGCAAAGGTGCGCGAGGCGCTGCAGCAATTGGACGGGATCCGGCCCGATGAGGTCATCATGAGTCCGGAGCAGGCACGGGCCCACGGAATGACGTCCACCGTCACGTTCCCGACCGGAAATATCGCGCCGGAGGGCTCCGTCATTAAATCGACCTCCATCGATCCGACGGTTGTGGGACCCGGCGGCGTTTATCGCCATAAAGGGCGGGCGAAGGTGTTTACTGCTGAACGGGATGCCATCCGGGCCATCAAGACCGGAGGCATTGTGGCCGGCGATATTATGGTGCTGATCGGCCGCGGCCCGATCGGCTCGGGAATGGAAGAGACGTACCAGTTGACTTCCGCGTTGAAGCATCTGCCGTTCGGAAAGCATGTGACGCTGATTACGGATGCGCGATTCTCAGGTGTATCCACCGGCGCCTGTATCGGCCATGTAGGTCCGGAAGCGCTTGCGGGCGGGCCGATCGGCAAGCTGCGGGACGGTGACTGGATTGAAGTCGTGATTGACCGCGAACGGCTGCAGGGCAGCCTGCATTTTGTCGGCGAAGGGGACACCTTCTATACGCCCGAGGAAGGAGCCGAGGTGCTGGCCCGGCGATCGCCTCATCCCGGTCTCGCCCCTGACCCCGGTCTGCCGGACGATACCCGCTTGTGGGCGGCGCTCCAAGGGGCCAGCGGCGGAACGTGGCGCGGCAGCGTGTATGATGTGGACCGCATTATCACGCTGCTCGAAGCCGGCAAGAAAGCGCTTGGATGGTAAAACGTGCGGTGTGCTTGGCCGATGTACAGCGTTAAAGCAAACAGCCGAAGGGTGGCCTGACCCCTCGGCTGTTCAGCTTCAGGGCACAACTCGTGTCCGGTGCGCTTATCGGGAGCAAAGAGGTTTTACAAAAATAGGGTTGGCGTGATAGCATGAGGTCAAAGGTTCGCCTTAAAAGGTTTAAAGCATGGATGCTTTGAAGATGATTCTGATGAAAACAGGGGAGTTGTGATCATGGTTCAAGCCGGTCTTGTCGTTTGTGTAGGAGAGCTTTTAATCGATTTTTTTTGTACAGACATTGATGTCGATTTAAAGAAAGGCGCTAATTTTGTCAAGCAAGCCGGCGGAGCCCCTGCGAATGTGTCGGCGGCCGTCGCCAAGCTGGGGGGAAATGCGGCGTTTGTCGGCAAAGTAGGCAGCGATCCGTTCGGCGGGTTTCTGATCGAGGTGCTCGATCAGGCCGGCGTCGTTACGCGGATGATTTCCAAAGACGATACGGTGAAAACGACCATGGCTTTCGTTTCTTTGCAGGCGAACGGGGAGCGGGACTTTGTCTTTTACCGCGGCGCCGATGAGCGGCTGACCATAGCCGATGTGGATCTGGAGTACATATCCAAAGCGCGTGTGATGCATTTTGGTTCGGCAACAGCCCTGCTTGGCGGCGAATCCCTCGAAACCTATTTTGCACTGATCGATCAGGCCAAAACAGGCGGAATATTCGTCTCTTTCGACCCGAATTTCCGGACCAATCTGTGGCAGGGAAGAGAAGCCGAATTCATCGAGCGTTCGCGCAAAGGGATCGGACAAGCCGATTTCGTTAAGGTGAGCGACGAGGAGCTGCGTCTGATTACCGGGCAAGAAGATAGGCTGGAGGGCGTGCGGGACATGCATCAATGGGGGGCGCGCGTCATTGCCGTCACGCTGGGGAAGGAAGGGACGCTGCTTTCCGCCGCCGGGCAGCACGCCGTGATTCCGAGCGTCGCCATCAAGTCTGTCGATTCCACCGGTGCCGGAGACTCGTTTGTGGGCGCAACCTTGTTTCAGCTGGCGTCCGCGAAGGACCCGCATGCTTTGTGCGACAACTTTGAAGCGTGGAAGAGCATCATTGCCTTCTCCAATAAAGTGGGAGCCATGGTTTGTACGAAAGTGGGGGCGATTGCCGCGCTGCCGTCTCTGGAAGAGGTGGAACGGTTCGGTTAAGAGACGGGAGGGCCCTGAGCTTACCGATGATGCAAGGGGATTTGCTTGCGGCAGAGCTTTTTCGATACTTCTTTCACAAATGAAAAACTACTTTTCACATATGAAAAAAAGATTTATAAAAAACATTTATATAAATATCGTTGACACACATTCATTATGTAATTAGACTGTGAAATAATGCATAAATTTAACTATTTTTGATTTCATAGTTTGCATTAGGATTTTCTATATCGAAAGGAGAAATGAAAAATGAGTGGTCAGACAAGCGGAAGTTATACAATTATTTTGCGAATGGAGCTGGAACCCAACGTAGCATTCATTCAAATCGCTAATGCAATTCATGAAAAAGGCGGCGAAATCGTTGCCGTAGATATTGTGAACCGAAGCAAACAAAAAACGATCAGAGATATCACGGTGTCCGTTTCAAACAGAGAAACCGAAGCTGAATTGATTGAAAACGTTCGCAACGTGCCGGGGATTAAAATCGTCAACATATCAGACCGTACCTTCCTGATGCATTTGGGAGGAAAGCTTGAAGTTCGTTCGAAGGTTCCGATTAAAAACAGGGATGATCTGTCTCATGTATATACACCGGGTGTAGCCCGTGTATGCATGGCGCTTCATGAAGATCCTTCCAAAGTTTATTCGTTAACCATCAAGCGGAATACGGTGGCGGTCGTCTCCGATGGTACCGCTGTACTCGGGTTGGGCGATATCGGTCCGATTGCCGCGATGCCGGTGATGGAAGGTAAAGCGATGCTGTTTAAAGAAATGGCGGATATCGATTCCTTTCCGATTTGTTTGGATACGAAGGATACGGAAGAAATCATCAGGATTGTGAAGTCGATCGCACCGGCGTTCGGAGGCATTAACCTGGAGGACATTTCCTCGCCGCGCTGCTTTGAAATTGAAGAAAGATTAAAAAAAGAACTGGATATTCCTGTTTTTCATGATGACCAGCACGGAACCGCCGTGGTGATGCTGGCGGGATTGATCAACGCATTGAAAATTGTGAACAAGCAAATCTCTGACATTAAAGTGGTGTTCAGCGGAGTCGGCGCGGCAGGCGTGGCTTGCACGAAAATGCTGATCGCGGCCGGAGTCAAGCATATCGTCGGTGCGACGAGATCCGTAGGTATTATCAACCGCAACGCTACATACGAAAACCCCATGCTGCAATGGTATGCGGAGAATACGAATCCCGACAATGTGACGGGAACGTTATCCGACGCGATGCAGGGGGCGGATGTATTTATCGGCTTGTCCGGTCCCGGCGTGATTACGGTAGACGATTTGAAAAAAATGGCCAAAGACCCGATTGTCTTTGCGATGGCCAATCCGACTCCGGAGATTTTACCGGAAATTGCGGAGCCATATGTACGCGTCATGGCTACGGGAAGATCCGATTACCCGAACCAGTTGAATAATGTGCTGTGCTTCCCGGGGATTTTCAGAGGTGCATTGGATTGTCAGGCTACCATCATTAACGAGGAAATGAAACTGGCAGCCGCCTATGCGATCGCGTCTATTGTAGAGGACGCCGAACTGAACGAGCAGTATATTATCCCAAGCGTGTTCAATAACCGTGTGGTTGAGGTTGTCAGAAGAAAAGTCATTCAGGCGGCAGTGGATACAGGGGTAGCACGCAAAGTTCCGCATGAATTTGCATAATCCATCGTCATTCCAAAGTTGTAAAACAAGCCGTCTTTGCGGTTGACCGCAAAGACGGCTTGTTTTTTTGCTTGCCCATCGGTCGATTCGGAGAAAAAACGGTGCGTGCGAATAGCGGCAGGTTCGGATAAGGCATAATAAGACGAACCCCGTGCACTATATTTTAAACGTAAGGATGAGCAGCTTGAGAAAGATAGCGTGCGGCTTCAAACTCTGTTTCATGCTATTCCTGCTGACCTTGTCGGCCTCCCTCTTGGCACAGCCGCTGGCCGCGGCTCCGAAATCGGACAAGACCAAAATCGAAATAACGGATGGATTGGCAGAAGAAGGCGTCTATTTGATCATCAATAAGACCTCGAACCGGTTGACTGTAGTTCTGAACGGACGGGTTGCGTATTCCTTTCCTGTCGCTACCGGCCGGACAAAGCAGCTCACTCCTACAGGGCGCTTTCATATTGTCACCAAGATCGTCAAGCCATGGTACGTGCGCAAGCGAATCCCCGGCGGCGATCCGCGCAATCCGCTCGGCAGCCGGTGGATGGGGATTAATGTGCCGGGAACAGGCGGCTATACCTATGGTATTCATGGAACCAACCGGCCGTATTCGATCGGCAGCAGCGCATCTTCGGGTTGTATTCGGATGCATAACAGAGATGTCGAATGGCTGTTCAGACATATTCCGCTGGGCATCGTGGTGATTATTCTGGAGTAGCAGGCTTAACGGTAAAAGGTCAGGTAGGGCTGCGACGGGCAAATCAGCGGGTCATACCGGGCAACCATTGAAAAGGGACTCCGAAAGGGGTTCTTTTTTTACCTAAAAGGACGGGGTTAAATTTTCTTCAGCCAAATCGATGGGCGAATGATGTCGCAATTGCTGCCGCAAGGCATACCATAGAGTAACCTCCAAAATTTTTCACGGACGGGGGGCGTCAACTATGGATCAGTCCATGCCCGTGCTGCTGATTATCTTGCTTTTTTTACTGCTGGTGATCACCCTTTTGCTGCTGTATTGACCGGAAAGAGAAGACGCTCTGACGAAGAAACAGCCCGATCCGCTTTAGGGTGGACCGGGCTGTATGATTTTAGAATCCTTTATATTGCGGCTCTTCATTTTCAAGCTGCTGCACGCGTGAGCTGACTTGATCCACAATCGCTTGTGTTTGCTGGGCGCAATTTTCAAACAGCGTCTTGGCTTCCTGATTTTGCGTCTCTAACGCAAAGCTTTCAAGGCTTGCTTGCGCGCTCTTGAGGGATGCCAGCGTCGTCTTTACTTGGGATGCAACGGTCATTGATATCACCTCCACAAAAAATAATATGGCTCAGTCTTGAGGATTTATGAATGTAAAAAAACTCCTATTAATAACAAAAGGGATTTCGGCAAATAATTGAAACGTTACGTTTTAACCACCGGAAAGGGAGAGAATCCATTGCATGATTGGGCGCATATCGCGATCCGTTCGGCAGGAGCCATTACGATTTTATTTTTAATCACCCGTATACTTGGCAAAAAGCAAATTTCTCAGTTAACCTACTTCGAATACATACTCGGTATTGCGCTTGGTGAACTGATCGGATTTATGTCCATTGATCTCGAATCGCCTTTTATGTACGGCGTGATGGGACTTTTAGTCTGGTTTTCCATTCCTTATATCCTCGAAATCCTTGCCTTAAAAAGTAACCTGCTGCGGAAATGGTTCGACGGCACCGGAACCGTGATGATCAAGGATGGAAAAATTATGGAAGACAATTTGAAAAAAGAACGTTATACCGCCGATGAGCTTTTGGAGCAGCTGCGGATCAAAGGTGTCTTTAACGTGGCTGATGCGGAGTTTGCCGTTCTTGAGCCAAGCGGGGATCTCAGCGTTTTGTTAAAGCAGGAACAACAGCCTTTGACTCCGCAGCATTTGGGCATTCGGGTTGCGCCGCAGCGGGAAAGCCAGACGGTCATTATTGACGGGAAAATCAGGGACGAGCCTTTGGCTACGGCAGGGCTCAGCCGGGAATGGCTTCAAACGGAATTGGAGAAAATAGGCGTTACCTTGGAAAATGTGTTTGTCGGACAAGTGGATTCGTATGGTCAGCTGTATGTTGATTTATACGACGATATGCTGAATGTTCCGCCAATGAATCAAAAGCCGCTGCTGCTGGCTACTTTAAAAAAGTGCGAAGCGGATCTGGCGTTGTTCGGGCTGTCTACGACAAACGAAGAGGCAAAACGAATGTATGAACAAGGTATGGAGAAAATAAAAGACATTATCGGGCAGGTCGAACCGTTATTGAAACGCTGAACAGAAAAGGGGGATGCGAAAATGACCACCAAATCGAAAATGAAGAAATTGACCTGGACGCAGCAGGAATACCAAGAGCTTGCCAAAAAGCGGGAGCCGGCCCGGCCGGTGCTGAAAAATTGCCTGAGGGCCTTTGCGGTCGGAGGCTTTATATGCTTGATCGGCCAAGGAATAATGGAAGTGTTCATCCGGTGGTTCGGGTTCACAGAGAAAACAGCTGGCAACCCGACGGCCGCCGTGCTCATCTTCATTTCGGTTTTGCTGACATGCTTTGGGGTATACGATAAAATCGCCCAATGGGCGGGCGCCGGGTCCGCCGTTCCTGTGACGGGCTTTGCCAACTCGATATGTTCTGCGGCTTTGGAGCATAAAAGCGAAGGCTACGTGCTCGGTGTCGGCGGAAACATGTTCAAGCTGGCCGGCTCTGTTATCGTATTCGGAACCGTGTCGGCCTTCGTCATCGGCCTTATTCACTTGATTCTTGGAATGGAGGGCCGTTAAATGCTAAAGGGATATCAGAGCTGGGAGTTCAAGAAGCGTCCGGTCATCATGGGAACGGCGACCATCGTAGGGCCGGATGAAGGCAACGGACCGCTGGGAAACGAATTCGACATTGTGCATGCCGATACCAAGCTCGGACAAGACAGTTGGGAAAAAGCCGAGAAAAAAATGCTGGAAGAAGCTGCCCAGCTTGCATTGGAGAATGCGGGGGTGACCAAGGAGCATATTCAATTTTATGTCGGCGGCGACTTGTTGAACCAAATCATCAGCAACAGTTTTGCCGTGCGGACGATGCAAATTCCTTATCTCGGTATTTTCGGCGCTTGCTCTACTTCGATGGAGGGATTGGCTTTGGCTTCCATGATCGTGGATTCGGGCTATGGCTATCAAGTGTTAACGGGAACGTGCAGTCACAACAGTACCGCGGAAAAGCAATTTCGTTACCCTACGGAATACGGCTCGCAGAAGCCTCCCACCGCCCAATATACGGTTACGGGAGCGGCTTGTGCGGTTGTGGGGAACCGGGGCAAGGGACCGGTCGTAACAGGAGCTACGATCGGGCGCGTCATTGATATGGGGATCAAGGACCCTTTTAATATGGGTGCGGCGATGGCCCCGGCGGCCGTCGATACGCTGCAGTCACATTTCCGTGATTTCAAACGGGAGCCGGGCTATTATGACTTGATTTTAACAGGCGACCTGGCGAGTGTAGGCTATGAAATTGCATGCGAATTACTGGAAAAGCATAAGGTGCCGATCAAGCAGACCCGTTACTACGACTGCGGTCTGATGATGTACGATTTGGAAAAGCAAAGCGTCCAAGCGGGAGGGAGCGGCTGCGCCTGCTCGGCTACCGTAACCTACGGTCACGTCTTGAAACGGATCCAAAAGGGAGAACTGAAAAGGGTGCTGATCGTTGCGACGGGAGCGCTGCTCTCCCCGCTTTCGTTTCAGCAGGGGGAGAGCATTCCCTGCATTGCACACGCGGTAGCGATTGAAAGCGAGGTGAATTAGCATGAATTGGATGCAGTTTGTCTGGGCTTTTCTCATCGGCGGGGCGATCTGTGTGCTGGGGCAATTGATGATGGATATCATGAAGCTGACGCCGGCGCATACCATGACCACTTTGGTGGTAGCCGGAGCCATCGTGGACGGCATTCAGATCGGCGACAAAAGCTTGTATGAACGCTTTATCGAGTTTGCCGGCGCCGGGGCTACCGTGCCGATTACCAGCTTTGGCAATTCCCTTGTGCACGGAGCGCTGAGCGAATTGAAAACGCATGGCGCAGTCGGAATCATCACGGGCATCTTTGAAGTAACCAGCGCGGGGATTTCTGCGGCCATCATTTTTTCATTCCTGGCCGCCCTCGTATTCAAGCCGCAAGGATAACGGCGGCAGCGGAGACGGAAGCTCCGAGAACCTTGGAAGCGCGCGGCGCCAACGCCCGGCCCTGAGGTTTTCGGGGCTTTTTTGCCATCATTCAAAATCATTTTTATACGTGTACTCCGCTTCCTGATTCCTGTACAATAGGAAGTAAGTCTCTTGTATTTTGTGGACATGTTACAATTGTTACAATAGCATTACAATTTGATTTCATTTGTTAAATCGACACGATTTTGTAGAACCTTAGGCTCTTTATTTGCGTAATAAATTTAATTCATGCTTAGTTAAGACTTATTAAGGAGGCCGGACGATGGAGACGATGATCAGAGAAGATATACTGGCGATTAGGCGGATACAGGCAAATTTGGAATCCTGCATTTTCGGAAAAAGAGAAGAAATTCAGCTGCTTTTAACCGCGATGCTGGCAGGGGGCCACGTGCTGCTTGAGGATGTGCCGGGCACAGGCAAGACCGTGCTGATCAAAGCGCTCGCCAAATCGATCCGCGGCCAATATCGCCGCATCCAATGCAACCCCGACCTCCTTCCTACCGATATTACAGGCGTTTCCATTTATCATCCCAAGGAGGAAGTGTTTTTGTTCCGTCCGGGTCCGATCATGACCAACATCCTGCTTGTCGATGAAATCAACCGGGCAACGACCAAGACGCAGTCCGCCTTGCTGGAAGCGATGGAGGAGAGGCATATTACGGTGGATGGAGAGTCCCATGATCTGCCAAAACCCTTCCTGATGCTGGCAACCCAGAATCCGATCGATTTCGAGGGTACTTATGTTTTGCCGGAGGCCCAGTTGGACCGTTTCATGATGAAATTCAGTCTCGGCTATCCCGATGCGGAAACGGAAACGAAAATGATCGTATCCCAAAGCATATCCCACCCGTTGGATGCTCTGGAGCCTGTTGCGGAAGTGGAGCAGATTTTGGCCATTCAAGAGCAAGTGAAGCAGGTTCATCTGGATGAAGCGGTGGCAAGGTACCTGGTATCCGTTATCCGGCTGACCCGCGAACATCCGTCCATCTATCTGGGAGCGAGCCCGCGTGCGACGCTGGCGCTGGTGCAGGCGGTCAAAGCCTTCGCTTTGCTTCAGCAAAGAGATTACGTCCTTCCGGACGATATTAAATTTTTGGCGCCTTATGTGCTTGGACACCGGATGATCCTGCAGGCGGAAGCACGGATGGAAGGGGTCACCGTATCGTCGGTGCTGCAATCGGTGTTTCAACAGGTGAAAGTGCCGGTACGTTTGGAGAAGTGAATATGCTGAGACCTTCTTTCGCTTTTAAGCTGGCGGGACGCTCGGGGTCCAGCCGCAAGCTCTGGGCCGTGCTCTCGGTTTTGTTGGGCAGCCTGGGATTTTTGCTGTTTCAGGGCGGAAAGCTGGCCTTGATGCTGTTTGTTATCATATTTATACTCAGCGTTTATTTGCTGCTCGGCCAGTGGAGCGGGATCAAGCGCACGAAAGGAATCCGGACGCTGAAGCACAACGAATCCGGAACGACGATCGAAGCCGGCAGCACCCTTGAAGTGACGATCCAGCTGCAAATCCCGGGATTTTGGCCGATGCCTTACTTGTTCGTCAAGGATCGATTAGTTCATAAAAGCGGCCGGGAGCTGACGTTTGAGGCGACGGTTGTGCCCGATTGGAAAAGACGCGCGCAATGGGAGTACAAAACGCCGGCGATGCGCCGCGGGCACTATGTGTTCGGGACCACGGAATGCGTAACCGAGGACGTGTTTGGGTTGTTCGAGCATAAGGGAGAGCTTGAGCTGCCTCAAAGCATCTCTGTTCTTCCGCAAACCGTGCCCATACGGGAATGGCAGCAGTTTCATCAGATGGTAAAAGGAACCAATCACCAATCCTCGACGACACGTGCCGCGCGGGAAACCACGCAAATTAACGGTGTCCGCGAATACATTTACGGAGACCGGCTCTCGCGGATTCACTGGAATGCGACCGCCAAGACCGGAACCTGGAAATCGAAGGAGTTTGAGCGGGAATCGCTTCCCAAGACCTATTTGTTTCTGGACCGCAGTCTGCGGTCTTATCAGGATCCCGATCCGTTCGAGCTGGCGGTTTCGGCGGCCGCCTCGATGTTCCAGTACGGCGCTCATCGCGGCCTGGCTCTTGGGCTTATTTCCTGCGGGGCGGACGATAAGTATTTTGAACCGAGACCGGGGCAGGCACAGTACCATGCCGTAATGCAGCATCTCATTGATGTGGAGGCGGACGGAGTATACGGCGCGCGGCAGGTGCTGATGGAGAAAATCCATATGCTTGCGCCGGGTAGCTTCATTAAGCTGATCAGTCCGGTTTCGGGGGATGGCATGCTTGAGCTGCTTGTCTGGCTCAAGCAGCAGCAAATGAAACCCTGCCATCTGTGGGTCAACCCGGATGCCGCCCGCAGGGAAGCTTGGGTCAAGCAGCTCAAGTCCCGCGGCATCGTTTGTTATGCGGTGCAGCATTTGTCGGAGCTGCCTTTCCAGTTGGGAGGTGGGAGATGATGAACGAAAAACCGCTTGCCTGGTGGAAGCGCTTGTTATTTCACGATTGGCCGCATCGGGTTACAGTGCTGTTGTGCGGCTTGTTTTTGCTTCAGTTTACGATCTGGTTCTCCAAAGAAGACGGCCTGTGGCTGCAGGAGACGGTTGTTATCGTTCAGCTGACGCTGCTCGTCATTTTTATAATGGAGCATGTTCCGCTTATCCATTGGCTTCTTCGCGGCGCGTTGGAGCTCGGTGCCATTATTGTTATCAATATCCAGGTGCTCGAACGGTACGAGGTGATCGAGCCCATGCCGTTCTCCAGCTTTTTATCTTCCCAGCTGTTTTTGAACCTGTACGATCTTACGCCTTACTTATGGTTCGCCCTTGGCGCCTGGGTCGCTTATTTGACCACGATCTGGTGGGTGGAAGCAAAGTGGCGGATTTATATTTTGCTGGTTCTGACGGTTCTGGCGATGTGCATCCGCGATTCGTTTTCGGCCATTTATTTATGGCCGCAGGTGGCTGTCGTCGTCGCTTGCGGGCTGTTCCTGCTGATTTTATGCCACTTTACGCAGCTTCGGCGCAAGGATTCGTCGGCTTGGCGGAAGCTGGCCGACTACCCGGCATCGATTGCGATTCCGGTCGTTTCACTCGTATCCCTGACCATATTCATCGGGGCGCTGATGCCGGAGGTAGGTCCGACGCTGACGGATCCTTATACGGCATGGCGCAATTTCAAAGGGGAGCCGATGAATTTTACAACCGGCAAGGGAATCCAGGTATCTGCTGTTGTGGACGCGACGGATTCTTCTTCCGGTTACAGCCGCAACGACTCTAATCTCGGCGCAGGGTTCCAATTTGACTACACGCCGGTCATGACCGTAGAAACGACGCACAGGGCCTATTGGCGCGGTGAAACCCGTTCGCTTTACACCGGGAGAGGCTGGGAGGAAAGCGACGGCGAACGCCGGGGAGCCTGGAATAACGTGCGCCCGGACGCTCCCGTTCCTGCCGATCCGAGGTATCCGGCGGGAAATCGGAAAACCGTTGAGGTGACGCAAACGGTGACCATGCTCACAGATGAGCGGTATCCCGTTTTCTTTGGCGCCTATGCCGTGCAAAAAGTAACCGGCATTAACGGAGCGAAGAGCGGATTTGAAGCGCTGCAATGGTCCGCCCGGCAGTCGGAGCTGAGATACGGCGAGCATCAGCCTTATCCGAAGACGTATACGGTGGTGTCTCACATGCCGGTTGTCGACGAGGCGGCTTTGCGCGCACTGCCGATGGAACCGGTACGGCAGGGGATGAATGAGTATTTGCAGCTGCCGGACCATTTGCCCGAACGTGTGCGCACGCTGGCAGCCGAGATTACCAGAGAGGCTGCGAATCCGTACGATAAAGCCAAGAGAATCGAGCAGTATCTCCAGTTGAATTTTCCTTATACGAACAGACCCGACTTGTCCAAGGGCCGCAGCCGCGACTTCGTCGACCGCTTCTTGTTTGAAATCCGGGAGGGGTATTGCGACTATTATTCCACTGCCATGGTGGTGATGGCCCGTTCTGTGGGCCTGCCGGCCCGTTGGGTGAAGGGCTATGCTTCCGGTGCGGCGGAAATGAACGGGGAATTGTTCGGCATGTTCCCGGACGAGGTTTCGGCCAATACCGATGCCGAAGGAGTGTATACCGTACGGAACTCGGATGCCCACTCCTGGGTGGAGGTCTACTTCAACGGCTATGGCTGGATCCCGTTTGAGCCGACCGCCGGATTCGCTCTGCCAACGGCGACGGCGGAGGCCGATCCTGCAGTCGACGTTTCCGAAGCTCCGGCTCCCATCGTAACCGAGACGGAAGAAAATACACCCGTCGTCGGGCCGCATCATGTCGCCACAGGAGGCATCCTTGCTGCGGCTGCACTGCTTGCCGCTTTTCTGGTTTGGAAATTTCAGCTCATCGAGCTGTGGAGAGAGCGGGAGCGCAGGCGCAGAGCTTCGCTGATGAAGCAGAAAGTCATTGTGGAGTGTGAGCGGCTGCTCCGTATTTTCCGACGCAACGGCTACGTGCGCGAGGAATACGAAACGCTCCGGGAAGCGATGCAGCGCTGGACGAAGCAAAGCGGATGGATGAAATCGGAGCTGGATGCCGTGCTTTCTGTTTTTGAAAAAGCGAAATACGGGAATGCGGAAATTACCGAAGAGGATTGGCGTCAAACGACGCAAATCGTAGAAAAGCTTCGTTCTCAGATGTAGCTTGAATCAAAGGCTGGACGGCTTCGGGCTGCCGGCCTTTGAGGGTATTCCTTTTTGCAACAAAAAGGAGTATTATGGTATAGTTTGACGTATACAGCCTAATGTCTTTCGAGGTGAACGCTTTGCTGAAAAAGCTGATTCCACGCAAACAAGTGAATTCGATTTATGAAATAAAACTCGACGAATTATGGGAGCAGGGGTATCGGGGCATCATTACGGATTTGGACAATACGCTGGTAGGGGCCAAGGCGCCGCTGGCTACGCCGGAGCTGATCGATTGGCTCAAGGTAGTGGCGCACGTGGGCTTTCAGGTGGTCGTCGTCTCCAACAACCAGCGGACGAGGGTGACCAAGTTCGCGGAGCCGTTATCTCTGCCTTTTATTTACCGGGCCAAAAAGCCCTCGAGCGCATCCTTTCGAAAAGCGCTGCAGATGATGAATTTAAGGGCGGAAGAGGTCGTTGTGATCGGCGATCAAATGCTGACGGATGTGCTGGGGGGCAACCGGATGGGCTTGTATACCATTCTGGTGGTTCCGATTTCGCTGGGCGACGAAGGGTTTTTTACGAAGGTAAACCGCCGAATCGAGAAAGCGGCTTTAACGATCATGAAAAGGTAGGGAATCCATGACGGATCAAAAACAAATGAGAGAAGATGCGTTACACTGTACAGGCTGCGGCGTGGCGCTCCAAACCCAAGACGCCGAGAAGCTCGGCTATGTGCCGGAGCAGGCGCTGACGCGAACGCCGGTCATTTGCCAACGGTGCTTCCGCATAAAGCATTACAACGAAGCTTCCAGTATTACTTTAAATCAGGATGATTTTCTTCGCCTGCTTACGCATGTAGGCTCGACGCAGTCGCTTGTTATCAATATTGTCGATTTGTTCGATTTCGAGGGGAGCATGATTTCGGGACTTCCGCGCTTCGTCGGAAATAACCCGATTGTGCTTGTAGTCAACAAAATTGATTTGTTGCCCAAGGCGACGAACTATAACCGGATCTTAAACTGGGTGCAGCGCCAGGCGAAAGAAGCGGGACTGAAGGTTGCCGAGGTCGTGCTGTGCTCCGCAAAGAAAAACATGGGCTTCGAACGGGTCATTGAAGCGTTGGACAAACACCGCCGCGGCCGTGATATTTATGTGGTCGGCGCAACGAATGTAGGCAAGTCGACGCTGATTAACCGGCTGATCCGGGATTACAGCGACCTGGACGCGGAGCTGACGACTTCGCAATACCCGGGCACGACGCTGGATCTTGTCCGGATTCCGCTTGAGGACGGCGCATCCATCATCGACACGCCCGGCATTGTCTATCAACACCGGCTGACGGAGCTTGTGAGCAAGAAAGATCTGGCGAAGCTGATGCCGGACAAGCCGGTCAAGCCTTTGGTGTTTCAGCTAAACGAGCGGCAGACGATTTTTCTGGGCGGGTTTGCGCGGTTTGATTTTGTACAGGGAGCCCGGCAGTCCTTTACTTTCTATATATCCAATGCGCTTCAGGCTCACCGGACCAAGCTGGAGCGTGCGGATGAGCTGTACGAGGAGCACAAGGGCGGGCTTCTGTCACCGCCTGCCAGGGAGGAGCTGGACAAGCTGCCGAAGTGGGTAAAGCATCCGGTACGCATTCCGAAGGGCTCGAATCTGGATGTGTCCATTTCCGGAATCGGTTGGGTAAAAGTGAACGGCGAGGCCGGAGCGGATCTGGTTATTCACGTGCCTAAGGGCGTAAAGGTAGCCGTCAGGGAGCCGCTCATTTAAACTTTTGCTTCAGATTGTTTGCAATGGCAGCCAATGGGAGGAACGGGAAACGATGAGCAAGCACAAGCTGGATAGTCATACGATGTTGTACGGCGTTTTTGGGGATCCGATCCGGCATTCGAAATCTCCGATCATGTTGAACAGGGCATTTGAAGAAACAGGGCTCAATGCGGCTTACGGGGCGTTTCACATTTTGCCGGGAACCTTGAAGGACGCGGTCGCAGGGATTCGGGCGCTTCAGTTCCGGGGGGTCAACGTCACGATTCCGCACAAAGTGGAGGTGATGTCGTATTTGGACGAGATCGATGAAGCAGCCCGCGTCATCGGCGCCGTCAATACGATTGTAAACGAAGGCGGCAAGCTGATCGGATATAATACCGACGGCATCGGTTATATCCGTTCGCTCAAAGAAGAAACGGGCATCGATTTGAAAGACCGCAAGGTGCTGATGATCGGAGCGGGGGGCGCCGCACGCGGCGTCGGTTACGCATTGGTCAAGGAAGGCGTGGAGCATATCTGGATTGCCAACCGGACGAAGGAGAAAGCGTTGGAGCTTGCGGCTTCCATGAGCGGGTTCGGAAGCGTATCCGGTCACGGACTGGACGAGGCAGGCAAGCTGGCTGGCGAGGCGGCGCTGATTGTGAACAATACGCTGCTCGGCATGCATCCGAATGTGGACGGGGTGCCTATGGACGTAGAGCTGATCAAGCCGGGAACGGTGGTCAGCGATTTGGTGTATAATCCCCTGGTTACCCGTTTTTTAAGAGAAGCCCGGGATCTTCGCGGAGCGACCGTTCACAGCGGCTTGGGCATGTTTATTTATCAAGGCGCCTATGCGTTTGAATACTGGACCGGTCTCCCGGCTCCGGTTGCAGCCATGCGGGAAGCGGTGCTGCAGTCTTTTGAAGAGCGGCAAACTTAAGTCAATCATGGAATTCATCCATAGAATAGAGGTAGAAGGACTGGCATGTTAACAGGTAAACAAAAGAGGTATCTGCGCTCGCTGGCGCACCATTTGAACCCGATATTTCAGGTCGGCAAAGGAGGAGTGAACGATCATTTGATCCGCCATATCAGCGAGGCGCTGGAGGTGCGGGAATTGATCAAGGTCTCGGTACTCAACAACTGCCTGGAGGATCCTAAAGAGGTGGGGGCGGAGCTCTCGGACGGCGCGGGTGCAGAGCTTGTGCAGGTCATTGGAAAAACCATTGTGCTGTATAAAGAATCCAAAGAACAAAAAACGATCGAGCTTCCGGTATAAGCTTTAAGCTTCAAGCGAAGCCGGGATGGATAATGCAAAGAGGGGGAGCCGGATGAAAATCGGCCTGATGGGAGGAACCTTCGATCCCGTTCATATCGGCCATTTGATTGCAGCCCAGAGCGTTTACGAGGAGCTGGAGCTGGATGAGGTTTGGTTTATGCCAACGTCCATGCCGCCGCATAAGGAACAGGCTCCCGGAGCTTCTCCGGAGCAGCGATGGCAGATGGTGTGCCTTGCCGTAGAAGACCACCCGGCTTTCAAGCCATCGGATGTCGAACTGCGCAAAGGCGGCATATCCTACAGCATCGAGACCGTACTCATGCTCCGTTCCCGGTACCCTGAACATGAGTTCTATTACATCATTGGAGCGGATATGGTGCAGTATTTGCCCAAATGGTACAGAATCGACGAGCTGATCAAGCATGTGACCTTTGTCGGATTGCGCCGCCCGGGGTATGAAACCGGCTGCGATGCACTGCCTGCCCCGATCAGGAAGGCTGTTCGTTTAGCCTCTATGCCGCAAATTGAGCTATCCTCTACGGGGATCAGACAGCGGCGCGCGGAGGGCCGGTCGGTGCGTTATATGGTGCCCGACCGGGTAAATGACTATATCGAGGTGAATCGTCTTTATGAAGCGTGAAGACCTGATGGAATCGGTCCGTTCGCAAATGCCGGAGAAGCGCTGGGTGCATACGCTGGGCGTGATGGAAACGGCTGTCAGGCTGGCGGAGCGGTTCGGAGCGGATCCTGTCAAAGCGGATCTGGCGGCTATTCTCCACGATGTGTGCAAATATTGGCGGGTGGACGAGCAAGCGCGGATTATTCGGGAAAACGGTTTGCCTCTTGATCTTCTGGAATATGACAAGGAGCTTTGGCATGCGCATGCGGGCGCCTGGCTGGCTCGTGAACGGTACGGCGTGGAGGATGAAGAGGTGCTGGATGCGATTCGCTACCATACCTCGGGGCGGGGTCAGATGACCCTGCTGGACAAGGTGGTTTGCCTTGCCGATTACATGGAGCCCGGGCGGGACTTTCCAGGCGTGCATAATATTCGCGAAATCGCCGAATATAGTTTAGAGAAGGCGCTGCTTGCCGGATTTGACGGAACGATAAGGTTTTTGCTGGATAAAGGAAAACGGATATATCCGCTGACGCTGGCCGCTCGCAATGGTTTGATTGAAGAGCTGGAGCACCAGGACGGCGGAATGGTACAGAAGAGCTGAAACATTTGTATAGTTAAGGGAGGAAACTAGATGACGGTACAACCGGAGGAGCTTATGACGCTTGCGGTCGAGGCGGCCGAAGACAAAAAAGCAATAAACATCGTTACCCTGAATCTGTCCGGAATATCGCTGATTGCGGATTATTTTGTCATTTGCCACGGGAATTCCGAGACACAAGTACAGGCGATTGCTGCGGAAATCCGCAAGAAAGCGGAGGAAAAAGGGGTGCGGATTCGCGGATTGGAAGGGATGGATACGGCGCGCTGGGTGCTCATCGATCTTGGCGATGTGGTCGTTCATGTTTTCCATCGCGATGACAGAGAATATTATAACATCGAGCGTCTTTGGTCCGACGCGAAAGTGGTCGAGCGGGTATGAGACTTGAAGCCGGTACGATCCGGCGGTTGGAAGTGGCAAGGGAAGTGCCGCCCAACGGCTATTTTTTGACCGACGGGACGCAGGACGTGCTTCTGCATTACAGCGAAACGGCCGGGGAAGTGAAGCCCGGGGATCAAGTAGACGTGTTCCTGTTTCACGATACGCAGGACCGGCTGGCGGCAACGATGCGAAAGCCTCTGATTCGGCTTGGCGAGGTGGCGCTGCTCGAGGTCGCAGATATTCATCCGCGCTTTGGATGCTTTCTTGAGATGGGGCTGGGGCGGCACTTGCTGCTGCCGTTTAAGGAGCTTCCTGAGCTTAAGGAGCTTCGTCCAAAGGTGGGTGACAAGGTCTTTGTCGTGCTGACGCACGACCGTCAGGGCCGGCTCGTGGCTAAAACAGCGGGGGAAGAGCAGCTGAAAAAGCTGTGTTTCGATGCTCCGGCCACTTGGCGAGGCCAATGGGTGGAAGCAAGGGTGTACAAGCCCCTGCAGATGGGCACGTTCGTCGTCTGTGACGGAGGCGTGGTCGGCTTCGGAGTCATCGGCTTCATCCATTCCTCCGAACGGACAAGACTGCTGCGGTTAGGCGAGCAGGTCAAGGTTCGCGTGACATTCGTGCGCGAGGACGGGAACGTGAACTGTACGATGCGCGAACGCAAGGAAGTCGGGCGGGATGAGGACGCGGAAAAGCTGCTGGCGTTTCTTCATGAACGGCCGAACAAGGCCATGCCCTACTCGGACGAAACGCCTGCCGATCTGATCAGTCAGCGCTTTGGCATAAGCAAATCGGCATTCAAACGCGCCATCGGCAAGCTGATGAAAGAAGGCTTGGTTTATCAGGAAGGCAGCTGGACTTACCTGAAGCAGGATCCGACAGAGCCGGTTACCCAGTGAAGAAGCGCTGAGGTGCCGGTTTTTTCTTGCGCCGGCAGGATACTGATGATGCATTAAGACAAGGAGGTTTGCCGTGTGGCTTATGAGCGGTTCTCGTATATTTACGACCGTCTGATGGAGGATATGCCCTATGAGGAATGGATGCGGTTTGCCGGACAATGCTGGGACAAGTATGGTGCTCCCCGGACCGTCGTCGACCTTGGCTGCGGCACGGGAGCCTTGGCGATACCGCTTGCGCAGCAGGGCTTCGAAGTGATCGGCATCGACCTCTCGGAAGATATGCTCGCGGTCGCTCAGCAAAAGGCGGACAGCGTGCAGCGGCATTCACCGTTCCCTGCCGGAGGCGGGCTGATGCTGCTGCAGCAGGATTTGCGCGATTGGGAGCTGGACCGTCCTGTGGATGCGGTCATCTCGTTTTGCGACTGCTTCAACTATTTGCTGGAGGAAGAGGATGTCGTGCTGGCGATCCGGCAAGCCTATGCGGGGTTGAAGCCGGGCGGTGTATTTCTGTTTGACATGCACACCCCTTATCAGCTGCAATCGTATGCCGAATCGCAGCCCTTTACTCTGAACGAAGAGGACATTGCGTATATATGGACATGCGATTTTGACCCGGGACGCTGTGAGATCGAGCATGCGCTAACGATTTTCGTCAGAGAAGGAGAAATGCTCGAAACAGGATCCGACGATGCGGTGACAGAACGCTTCCATCGGGTGGAGGAGCTGCATTTGCAGCGTGCTTATTCTCTGGATTGGCTTGGGGAGAAGCTGCGTGAAGCCGGTTTCCGGGAAACGGCCTGCTACGGGGATTTTACGTGGGAGCCACCTACGGAAAATACGCAGAGGGTGTTTTTTGTGGCGGTAAAATAGGCTGACCCTGTTCGAGGCCGGAAACAGGCGGGGGATGACGAGCCGGACTATTTTTCGATCAACCGCAAAATCAGCTGCACAGCGCTCAAAATCATGCCCCAGAGCGGCAGCGACAAGATCAAACCGTTCAGTAATCCTCGCATCGGCGGCAACCTCCAGCACACACTTTTTATACAGTATGTACAAAAAGTCTTTCTGGAATCCCCGGCAAAGAGGATTATCGTGCCGGAAGGGCGATTTCTTTCGATGGCGTCCTGCTTGACACACAGGAACGGTTTTACATATAATGAAATTTAATTGGATCGTTTGCAAGGCTATGACAGAAAGCAGTAGCTGTACGCCGTATTTCAGAGAGCCGATGGTTGGTGGGAATCGGTTGTGGTCGCAGCGAACTCGTTCTGGAGCCAGAAGGTGAAGGGAAGGATCGTCGGAAGAAGGGTCCGAGACCTAGCCGGATCGTATTCCCCGCGTTAAGGGGCTGGAGTGGACAGGGGCAAAGCATGCCGGCTGTCAACTAGGGTGGTACCACGGGAAGCAAAGCTCTCGTCCCTAGCTAAGGCTAGAGGCGAGGGCTTTTTGTTTTTATTCGAAGGAGGCATAAAGCAACATGGCACAGGAAGTCAAAGAACAGCAAGGATATAACCCGCAGGCGATTGAACCGAAGTGGCAGCGCTATTGGGAAGAGAACAAAACGTTCAAGGTGCTGGACGACGACAGCAAGCCCAAATTTTACGCCCTGGATATGTTTCCGTATCCTTCCGGCGCGGGACTGCACGTAGGCCACCCGGAAGGGTACACGGCCACCGATATTGTGTCCCGGTACAAAAGAATGCGCGGCTACAACGTACTGCATCCGATGGGGTGGGATGCGTTCGGTCTTCCGGCGGAGCAGCATGCTCTCGATACAGGGGAGCATCCGCGCGATATTACGATCAAGAATATCAATAATTTCCGCAGACAAATCAAATCGCTCGGCTTCTCGTACGACTGGGACCGCGAATTCAGCACAACCGATCCCGATTACTACAAGTGGACGCAGTGGATTTTTATCCAGCTTTATAAAAAAGGTCTCGCCTATGTCGACGAGGTCCCGGTCAACTGGTGTCCCGCGCTGGGAACGGTCCTCGCCAACGAAGAGGTGATCGACGGCAAAAGCGAACGCGGAGGCCATCCCGTCATTCGCAAGCCGATGCGTCAGTGGGTGCTGAAGATTACCGAGTACGCAGAACGCCTGCTGGAGGATCTGGAGGAACTCGATTGGTCTGAAAGCATCAAGGACATGCAGCGCAACTGGATCGGTAAATCCAAAGGAGCGGAAGTGACGTTCGCTATCGACGGGCATGAGGGTGACAGCCTGAAGGTGTTCACGACTCGTCCGGATACGCTGTTCGGAGCGACATACTGCGTTTTGGCGCCGGAGCACGAGCTGGTGAATCGGATCGTGACGGAGGGACAAGCCTCGGCGGTGAAGGAATATCAAGAGCGTGCCGCCCGCAAGAGTGACCTGGAGCGTACGGATTTGGCCAAGGAGAAAACCGGAGTCTTTACCGGAGCCTATGCCGTCAATCCGGTGAACGGCAGCAAGGTGCCGATCTGGATCGCCGATTATGTACTGGCGGGCTACGGAACGGGAGCCATTATGGCGGTGCCGGGACATGACCAACGGGACTGGGAGTTCGCCAAACAGTATGATCTTCCGATAATTGAAGTGGTGCAGGGCGGGGATCTGTCCAAAGAGGCTTATTCCGGCGACGGTCCGCATGTGAACTCCGGCTTCCTGGACGGGCTCAACAACGAACAGGCCATCGGAGCCATGATTCAGTGGCTTGAGGATAACGGCAAAGGCCAGGGCAAAGTGACCTATCGTCTGCGCGACTGGCTGTTCAGCCGCCAGCGTTATTGGGGCGAGCCTATTCCGATCCTTCATCTGGAAGACGGGACGATGAAAACCGTGCCGGAGGATCAGCTGCCGCTGCTGCTGCCGGAGGTCGACGAAATCAAGCCGTCCGGCACAGGAGAATCGCCGCTGGCGAACGTAACCGAGTGGGTCAATACCATCGATCCGGAGACCGGCATGAAGGCCCGCCGCGAGACGAACACGATGCCGCAATGGGCGGGCAGCTGCTGGTACTACCTGCGTTTTATCGATCCTAAGAACGATAAGGAAATTTGCTCTCCGGAGCTGCAGCGCAAGTGGCTGCCGGTCGATCTGTACATCGGGGGCGCGGAGCATGCTGTGCTCCATCTGCTGTACGCGCGCTTCTGGCACAAGGTGCTGTACGATCTCGGCGTAGTGAATACGAAGGAACCGTTCCACAAGCTGGTCAATCAAGGGATGATCCTCGGCGAGAACAATGAGAAAATGAGCAAGTCCCGCGGGAACGTCATCAATCCCGATGTCATTGTCAATGAATTCGGAGCCGATACCCTGCGCTTGTACGAAATGTTCATGGGTCCGCTTGAGGCGACAAAGCCGTGGAGCGCCAACGGCGTAGAGGGGGCTTACCGCTTCTTAAGCCGGATCTGGAGATTGTTCATCCAAGAGGACGGGCAATTAAGCGCGAAAATTAGCAGTGAGGAAGAGGGCAGCGAGGCGTTCAAACGGGTTTGGCATCGTACCATCAAGAAGGTGACCGAGGATTTTGAGGCGCTGCGCTTTAACACGGCGATCAGCCAGCTGATGATCTTCGTGAATGAGGCCTACAAGACGGATCGTCTTCCGAAAGCGGCTATGGAGCACTTTGTGCAGTTGCTTTCTCCGCTTGCGCCGCATCTGGCCGAAGAATTATGGGAGAAGCTGGGCCATAACGATACCGTAACTTATGAACCATGGCCGACCTATGATGAGGCCTGGACCGTAGATAACGAGGTGGAAATCGTTATTCAGGTGAACGGTAAAATCATCGAGCGCGCGACGGTTGCGGCCGATGCCGATGAAGCTTCTATGCGGGAGCTGGCTGTGAATCTGGATAAAGTGAAGGATGCCACGGCGGGTAAAACGGTCCGGAAAGTCATCGTGGTCAAAGGCAAGCTGGTCAATATTGTAGCAGGATAAAAAGGATAAAACGGGCAAGCATCAAAAAAACAACCGCCCCCCGGATGGCTACGGGCACGGCGGTTCATAAGGAAAAGACGTGAAAGCATCGCGTTCTTCATCGGCTTTGGTCCCGAAAAAGCGGGCTTCCACCTTTTCCAAATCTTCTTCGTATTTGGAATGAGTTGTGCGGATCAAGTCGTAAAAGACGCTGCACAGCTCTTTTTCCATTATACGGAGTCCTTCCTCTGTAATTCCGCCGGGTACGGCTACACGCTGCTGCAGCGCGGCGGGAGTAAATCCTCCATCTGTCAGCAGCTTGCCCGTCCCCAGCGTCATTTCGCTGGCGAGCCGCGTCGCCTCTTCCTCGGAAATTCCGGTGGCCGAGACGGCTGCCTGAATATACTTTTGAATGAAGAAGGCGAGGAAGGCAGGTCCGCAGCTGGACAGGTCGGAGGAGATTCGGGTGTGTTCCTCGGATATGCGAATCGGAGCGCTTACGCGGGATAACAAGTTTTCGAGCCGTTTTTGATCCTCGTCCTTCATCCGGTCCCCATAAATACAAAGTGTCGCTCCGCTGAGTACATGATTTGTGATGCTCGGAATCACTTTGGCGATTTTGCAGGGCAACAGCGCTTCGAGATGCCGGATCAGCACCGGGCTGGTGATCGAAACGATGATCTGTTCGGGTGTCAACAAAGCCTGAATCTCCTCAATGACATCTTTGAACTCGAGAGGCTTGACACAGATAAACAGCAAATCGGCTTGAGAAGCCGCTTCTTTATTGGAACGGGCAACTTGCAAGCCCGGATAGTTCGCTGCCAAAAGCTCCGCTTTGGCGATGGTCCGGTTGGTCGCCACCACGTTCTCCGGGTTTACAGCGCCGGAGCGGATGAACGTTTCAATAAGCATACTGCCCATGCTGCCTGTTCCGATGAAACCTACTCGCATGACGATCCCTCCTGTTTCTTCATGTATATCAGGGAGGATATGAATTTATGCATCAATTTACCAATAAAAAGAGGTGATGAAGATGGGATCAACGAAAGGGGGAGCGGGATGATGCGAATCGCTTTGATCGCGCTTGCTGTCGGTCTTTCCGCGGCACTGCTGATGATTTATCCTAAATGGGCGGAGCCGCCCGCGTCAAGCTTCATTAGCGCCGATGCGGAAATGCGCAGGCTGCTGCAGGAACAAGCGGAGCAAAAGCCCCCATCGCAGACGGTTCCGGGCGGTCAGCAGGAGGGAAAGCCGCCGGAAACAAAGCCTGTGGAAGATCAAGGGCCTGCGCCGGAGCTCCCCAAATCCACTTTGGAAGGGAAAGGTTCATCCGCCGCAGAGGAGGCGGATCAGGCCGTTGCGAAGTCGGGCAAGCTGAATCTGAACACGGCGACGGCGGAGCAGCTGGATGATCTGCCCGGTGTCGGTCCAAGCAGAGCGCAGGCCATTTTGGAGCTTCGTCAGCGGTTAGGCGGCAAATTCCGCTCCCCCGACCAGCTGCTTGAGGTTAAAGGAATCGGTGCGAAAACCTTGGAGAAGATCAAGCCTCATGTCACCGTAGAGCCATAGCGGAGTATTTTATAGACAACGCTTTCATTTTGGGGGGAAATATGCGAAAATAGGTACGATTATTCATTTTATGCTATGATTAAGGGGGACGTATTTGATGTCTGAAGAACGCAAGCTCGCGCTGGAAACATTAGCTGTCCATGCTGGACAAGAGATTGATCCTGCCACGATGGCTCGTGCAGTGCCTTTGTACCAGACGACTTCCTACGGGTTCCGGGATACGGATCATGCGGCAAATCTGTTTGGATTGAAGGAATTCGGCAATATTTATACCCGCTTGATGAATCCGACGACGGATGTGTTCGAGAAGCGCGTCGCGGCATTGGAGGGCGGACTTGCCGCTCTGGCAACGGCATCCGGACAAGCCGCCATTACGTACTCGATCCTGAATATTGCCGGAGCGGGAGATGAGATTGTGTCGTCGGCCAGCTTATACGGCGGTACATATAATCTGTTCGCGATCACTCTGCCCAAGATCGGCATCAAGGTACATTTCGTCGATCCGAGCGATCCGGAGAACTTCCGTAAAGCGATTACGCCGAACACGAAGGCGGTATTTGCGGAGACGATCGGCAATCCGAGAGGCGATGTGCTGGATATCGAAGCGGTGGCTTCCATCGCCCACGAGAACGGCATTCCGCTCATCCTGGACAATACCTTCCCAAGTCCATACCTGTGCCGCCCGATAGAGCACGGTGCGGATATCGTCGTTCACTCCGCCACTAAATTCATCGGCGGCCACGGTACATCGATCGGCGGCATCATTGTAGACGGCGGGCGCTTCGACTGGAAAGCGAGCGGCAAATTTCCCGGGCTGACCGAACCGGATCCCAGCTACCATGGACTTGTTTATACGGATGCGCTAGGTCCGGTCGCATACATAATTAAAGCACGCGTGCAGCTTCTTCGCGACATGGGGGCGGCCATTTCTCCCTTCAATTCTTTTTTGATGCTGCAGGGTCTGGAGACTCTGCATCTGAGAATGGAACGCCACAGCTCAAACGCACTGAAGGTAGCTGAATTTTTAGAGCGGCACGACGCGGTCGAATGGGTAAGCTATGCCGGATTGCCAAGCCATCCTTCCTATGATCTGGCCCGCAAATATATGCCTAAAGGCCAGGGAGCCATTTTGACGTTCGGCATCAAGGGCGGCGTGGAAGCCGGACGCAAGGTGATCAACGCCGTGAAGCTGTTCTCTCACCTTGCCAATGTGGGCGATTCGAAATCGCTGATCATTCATCCGGCCAGCACAACGCATCAGCAGCTCAATGAAGAGGAGCAATCGGCCGCAGGCGTCAGCCCCGGCATGATTCGGCTGTCGATCGGCACGGAAGCGATTGAAGACATCATCTACGACTTGAATCAAGCGATTCAAACCAGCCAGAAATAAGGGAGCGAGCATGACATGACAGCCCGCAAAGATTGGGACACGTACTTTATGGATATCGCCTATATGGCATCCACCCGTTCAAGGTGCAACCGCAGACATGTGGGCGCGGTGCTGGTTCAAGGGAAAAAGCTCTTGGGCACGGCTTACAATGGGGCCCCCTCGGGCGTCCCCGATTGCTCGGAGGCCGGCTGCATGCTGGTGGAAGAAATTGAACTGGTGCCTGCTGAAGGGAAAGAACAGGTGGTCAAAAAGCAGCGGTGCATCCGGACCATTCATGCGGAACAAAATCTGCTCCTGTTCACCGATCGCGAGGACCGGGAAGGCTCGGTTGTGTATGTAACCGATCAGCCGTGCTGGACCTGCGCCAATATGCTGGCGAACAGCGGCATCTCAGAGATCGTGTATCACCGGGCTTATCCGAAGGATCATGACAAGGTAAGCGCCTTGATGGAGCAAAAAAAACTTACGTTCCGTCAGTTGGAGAAGTACGAGCCGCCGGCAAGCACGGTCTCGGAAGTCACAAATTAAATCACTTGGAGGAAGAACCTCTTTTCGGACATGGTTAGCCATGTGTTCGGAAGGAGGTTTTTTTGTTGGCAAACAGAAGGGAGCTGACAGGTATCGGGAGAAGACCTATCGTCATGCTTGCCCTGTGCTGGACGCTGGGGTATGCCGTAGCCTTGGTATACCCGATGGCCTGGATGAATCTGTTTCTTGCTTTCGGCGCCGGGATTTTTTGCTGCCTGGTGCTCATGCTTAAACCGAGGGGCTCGGCCTGGTTCGCAGGTATGCTGATCGCTTTGGCAGCGGCCGGATGGTACGGAGAGTATGATGCCGGCAACAGAAGTCTGATCCGGCTTGAGGCTGAGGAGACGAACGGAGCGGGATTTCGAGGCAGAATCATGACTCCTGTGGAGGTAGACGGTGACCGGGTTTCTTTTCAGGCGAAGGCGGATCGCGTATCGCTCGCGGAGGGTTTTCCGCCGGAGAATGGGGGTCGAGGGGAGCTTGTTCAGTTTTCGATCCGTCTAGTAAAGCAGGAAGAACAGGAAATGGCGAAGCATTGGCAAAGAGGGGATAAGATTGAGCTTGAAGGGACGTTATTGCGGCCGGGGGAGGCCCGTAACTTCGGGGGCTTTGATTACCGGGACTATTTAAGGTTTCAGCACATCCACTGGCAAATGACGGCCAAAGGACTGGATGGAATCAGCGTGACCCCACCCGCCTTCGGGGAGTGGGGAGGCTGGCTGGTTCTTCGCGCAAACGACCGGTTTCGCGAGCAGCTGGCTGCCAAAGTGGAGCAGCTGTTTCCTGAGGAACAGAGCGGCTTTATGAAAGGCATGCTGATCGGTCTGGAGGATGACATCGACCCGGAGCTCTTCGACCAATTCTCGCGGCTCGGACTTACGCACATTATCGCTATTTCCGGCCTTAATGTCGCGATTTTTCTCGCCTGCTTGATTTGGCTCATGCGCCGGTGCGGTTTCACGCGTGAAACGTATTTGCTCACGGCCATTGCGTTGATGCCCGTCTATATCGCCGTGACGGGCGCGGCGCCTTCCATCGTGAGAGCGGGGATCATGGCCATGATCGGCTTATATGCGGCCTATCGGCACCGGTTGAAGGACGGGCTGCATATTGCGCTGATCGCCGGTGTCGGGATGCTGATATGGGAACCGTATTATTTGGTGAACGTCAGCTTCCAGCTGTCGTTTCTGGTGACGCTGGGGATCATCCTGGGCGTCCCGGCGATGAATAAGCTGCTTCCCTTGAAGCGGCCCAGGCTGCGCGATGCCGTTTCCATTACCGTCGTAGCGCAATTCGTTTCGTTTCCGCTTACGATTTATTATTTCAGCCAGTTTTCGCTGCTTTCTTTTGCGGCTAATTTTTTGCTTGTTCCGGTATTCAGTATGATCGTTATGCCAGCGGGGACGGCGGCGATGCTGCTGTCTTTCCTTTCTCTTTATATCGCCAAACCGTTTGCTTGGTTCGTCAGTCAGGTCAATACCCTTCTGTTCTGGATTGTGGACGGGTCCAGCCGATCGGAGTGGTTTCAAACCATTTGGCCGAGCCCGGAACCGGTATGGATCCTGATGTACTACGGTTTGCTGGCGCTGCTTGTGGTGCTGATGCTGGGCGAGCGGGATTCGCAGGAAGCAGGGGAAAAGACTGAGCCTATGCTGTATACCATGGCGGAGCATAGAGGCCGGGAGCGCGCGCGGCGGTGGATCCGATATGTGCTGCTGCCGGCCGTAATCGTTAGCTTCGCCGCGGTGTTGTGGACCGGTTATGATCCCCGGCGGGAGAAGGCGGAGGGCAGAGTGCATTTTATCGACGTCGGTCAAGGGGACAGCATCTTGATCCAGCCGCCGGGAAACGGCGGCAGCCTGCTGATCGACGGCGGGGGTACCTTATCCTTTCGCAAGCCGGGCGAGGAATGGAAGCAGCGGCGGGATCCGTATGAAGTCGGCCGGAAGCTGCTCGTGCCGCTGCTCAAAAAACGCGGTGTCCAGACCATCGACGAGCTGATTCTAACCCATCAGGATGTCGACCATTTTGGCGGTTTACAGGCGGTTATCGAACAAATCCCGGTGAAACGGCTGATTTTTAACGGGACGCTGAAGCCGGCTGCCGGGGTGGAGAAGCTGTTCCAAACCGCGCTGGACCGCGGTATTCAGCTTGTCGATGCGCGTGCCGGAGACCGGTTGGAGAAGGGACAGGATACGGTGCTCCATTTTCTGTATCCGTTCCGGGAAGCGGACGGTTCGGGGCTGCGTTTGGAGCAGGACCAGAATCCGAGCTCCATCGTGTTTCTTATGGAGATGTCCGGGACGCGGTGGCTGTTTGCAGGGGACATCGGCGAAGGGGCTGAACGGAAGCTGCTGGAACGGTGGTCGGCATTGGAGCCGGGGACGTCGAAGCTTCTGGAACCCCCTGTTGATGTGCTGAAAGTAGCGCATCATGGAAGCAAATCTTCTACCTCCGAGCTGTGGCTGAGGGCGTGGCGGCCCAGGCATGCCGTGATTTCCGCAGGAGTGAAGAATGTGTACGGGCATCCCCATCCTTCGGTACTGGAGCGGCTGGCCGCGCATCGGGTGAGCGTCCACCGCACCGACCGTCACGGCGAGGTGCAGATGACCGTTCGCGAGGGCAAAATATATATGCGCACAAAAATGAAGGAATGAGACGCGAACTTTCTGGGGCTGCCGGCACTTTCCGTACCCGCCGGATTTTCTTCCGAAGGGCTGCCGGTCGGCTTGCAATTCATGGGCAGACCTTTTGGGGAAGGTGAAATTTTATCCGTTGGTCATTGCTACGAACAGTACACCTCTTGGTATAAAGAACTGCCTAAAGAAGAAATATGGGTTGCCTAGCATGGGGAAGCTTCGGCTTCCTTTTCTTTTATGCAGGAAAGGGAGATCGGCATGCAGGAAAATACTGTACAGAAATCGGCAAACAAAGGTACGGTCATCGCTTCGGTGACGACGGCCAGCATGTTTGCAGGCATTCTGCTCATTCCGCTGCTGCTGCAGGAGGTGCTGCATTACAGCGCTCTGGCTACGGGACTTATCCTTCTGCCTCAGGCGCTGGCAATGGGGCTGGCTATGACAGTCGGCGTATTGTGAATCGGTACGGCGCAGGGTGGATTTTGCCGTTAGGCCTGCTTACGGTCTCATGTATGTCCATCGCTCTTGGATTTACCGCAGGACAAAGCAGCCTTTGGGCTTTGGTTGTGCTGCTTAGTTTTCGCGGTTTAGGGCTGGGGCCGTGCCTGTCTCATTAAGATGGATGCGCAAAAAACACCGCGGGCAGTTGGATGCCGCTTGCGCCTGTAAACGATAAATATTCCCGTTGGTTGAAAAAAAGCGGAATGATGAATGCCGCTTGAATAAACGGCCTGTTTTTGTTATGATCTTCACCTGTGCGGCATGACCGCGGGTGGGTGAGGGATAATACGAAACAGGGGAAATCGGAATGCTTTCGTCCAAGCGATTCAAGGCCAGTATGCTGGTGCTGCTGGGAGCCGCATCATTTGGCATTTTGTCGACCTTCGTCAAGCTGGCTTACAGCTATGGATTTACGCCGGGCGAGGTGACGGGCAGCCAGGTGCTGATCGGGTGGGCCGCGATGTGGCTGATCAGTTTGCCGTACTGGCGCACATTAAAACGGGTAGCGAGGCGGTCGGTATTCAAGCTGATCGGCAGCGGGCTTTTTACCGGGCTTACAGGCGTCTTCTATTATTACTCGCTGCAGTCTTTGGACGCCTCGTTCGCCGTGCTGCTGTTGTTTCAATTTACGTGGATGGGACTTCTGATGGATTGGTTTCTGCACGGCAAATCGCCCGGGCGCTTTCAGGTTGCGGGTGTGGCCGTTATCCTTGCCGGGACGGTGCTCGCCTCCGGCTTATGGATGGGAACGACAAAGCCCGTTAATCTATCCGGAGCGGGACTCGGATTGCTTGCGGCGGCGAGCTACACGCTGTTCATCTATTTCAGCGGCAAGGTAGCCGTCGAGGTGCCTGCATTGCTGAGAAGCTCGTGGATGGTTACCGGGGCGGCTATCGTGGTTTTACTGATTTATCCGCCACAGTTTCTGTGGAACGGCTCGCTTGCCGAGGGGCTGTGGCTGTGGGGAGGCATTCTGGCCTTGTTCGGCATGATCCTGCCCCCGTATGTATTCGCCAAAGGAGCGCCGCATCTGGATACGGGGATGGCAGCCATTCTCGGAGCGGTAGAGCTTCCCGTCGTGATCATCGTCTCCGGGCTGCTGCTTGGAGAGCGGACGGGATGGGTGCAGTGGCTCGGCATCGGTCTGATCCTTGCAGGCATCATCTTGTCTGAACGGAAAAGCGCCGTGAAGCGGACAGACCCGCCGGCAGGCAAGCTTTAATGAAGAAAGACCGCTCTTCCTGGTGGAGGGGCGGTCTTGCCGTATGTGCGTTTCGTTGAACCGGCGCTGCCATTGTAACTGCCACGGGGTTCTGAGGTCCTTTTGCCGTTATCGGACGACGCCGGCATGGATCTGTTCTGTAAATGCTTTGTAGGCCTGCGATACATATGCGTCCCTGCGCCGAATCAGCACGGTCCATACACGGCTGTGCTTATGCGCAATGGGATGGCAGCGGATGGAGCCTTCCTCTGCTTTGCGCTGAACGATAGAGCGGGGAAGCAGGGAAATGCCCAATCCGGCGGCCACGCAGCCGAGAATCGTTTCGAGCGTGCCGAATTCCAGAATTTTTACAGGCATGACGCCTTCCTCATGAAGCCACTGCTCCATTCTGGCACGGTAGGAGCAGCCGGCGCGAAACGCCAGCAGCGTACGTGAGCCCAGCTCTTTGGCGGAGGCCAGCGGAGGGTGTGCGGCATCGGTAACGATCATCAGTTCTTCTTCAATGAACGAATCCTGCAGAAGGTCCGGGTGCTCCACGGGTCCGGCGACAAAAGCGCCGTCGAGCTCATAATCCAGCACGGCCTGAACAAGCTGTTCCGTCGGGCCGGTGACTAACGTCAGGTTCACTTCCGGGTAGGAACGATGATAGGAGGCCAGCAGCTCGGGCAGACGCACCGCAGCCGTCGTTTCCATAGAACCGATGGCCAAGGAGCCTTTTGGAGCAGTTCCGTCGGTCACGGCCCTGCGTGCTTCCTCCATCAGGCGCAGCACTTGGTCCGCGTAGCCCTTAAGCGTTTTCCCCGCAGGGGTCAAGGTAATGCCGCGGTTATGGCGGTAAAAGAGCGGCGTTCCCAAATCGTTTTCCAACTGACGGATTTTGGTCGTGATATTGGATTGTGCGTAGCCGAGCTGCAGGGCAGCTTTGGAAACGGTTCCGGCTGCCGCCGCCGCTTGGAAAGCTCTGAGCATGTCGATATCCAATTTGCGCTCCTCCTTTTTCTGATATCTCAATTTCAGATAGGTCATATCAATATTACGTATTTTACATGATATCAAGAAAGCGTTATGCTAACAATAGCAGGCTGCTAAAAAAAATGGGGACCGGAGGAGGAGCGGGCATGACGGTATGGGCAGGACGGCCGCTTGGTCTTTTAATCAGCGGTGTGCTGGCGCTTTTTATAGCCATGGGCGTCGGCCGTTTCGCGTATACGCCGATTCTGCCGTTTATGATGGAACGGCAGTTTTTCGGAGAAGCCGGAGCGGGAGCGCTTGCATCGGCGAATTATGCGGGGTATTTGGCCGGCGCCGTGATGGCGGCGTGGTTCTCGGGCAGCGAGCGGAGGCTTGGACGGCTCAAGCTCTCCCTCGTTATCAGCGTGCTGACAACTGCTCTCATGGGATTGACGACGCTTTTCCCGCTATGGCTGGCTCTGCGGTTTATTTCCGGCTTTGCTGGAGCGGCCGTATTCGTGTATGCTTCCGGCGTCGTGATGGACGGCCTTGCGGGTCTGCGGGGTTTTGCCGGCGCTTCGGGTGTATTCTACGGCGGAGTCGGGGCGGGAATCGCCGCTTCCGGACTTGCGGTTCCGCTTCTTGAGGCATCCTTTGGCTGGCAGGGCACATGGCTGGGGCTCGCGCTGCTCTGCGCCATGCTGTTAAGCACGGGCTGGCGGGGGCTGCAGGAGGTTGGAGACCGCAGGCCTGCGCCGCCCGCATCCGGCTCTTCCGGAAAAGGCTTTCGCCGCGTGGGCCCGCGAATGCTTCGCCTGCAGCTGGTATACGGCCTGGAAGGCCTGGGATACATCGTGACCGGAACCTTTTTGGTCGCTTATGCCCAAAGTGTGCCCGCTATGAAGGAGCTTTCCTACTGGAGCTGGGTGCTGGTAGGGGCGGCAGCTATGCCTTCCTGCTGGATGTGGTCCAAGCTTCAGGGGTACTGGGGGCAAGAGCGGACGCTCTTCTTTTCCATGCTGCTGCAGGCTGTCGGCATTCTGCTGCCTGTGGTTTTCCCGACAGCATCCGGTTTGGCCGTCGGGGCGATTCTTTTTGGAGCCACGTTCATGGGCATTACGACGTTGGCGGTTTCATTGGCAAGGCGTCTGGCGGTTTATGATGCGGGAAGAAGTGTAGGATTGCTCACCGCCATCTACGGCGCAGGCCAAATGGCCGGTCCGGCGGCTGCAGGCCTGTTCGCCGCTCTGTCCGGGAGCTATCGATGGTCGCTTGCCGGAGCGGCCGTCATCGTTTTGATCGGCGCTTGCATTATCATCATTCCTATTCACGCGAAAGGACGATCGACATGCCCTATGTAAACATTAAGATTACGAAAGAAAATGTGACGACGGAGAAGAAAGCCGAGCTGATTCAAGGAGTAACCCGGCTGTTGGCAGATGTACTTAACAAAAATCCGCAAACGACCGTTGTCGTCATTGACGAAGTGGATACGGATAACTGGGGGATCGGCGGCGAGTCGGTCACGGTACGCAGAAAGCAAGGGAAATAAAGCCAAAAAGATTTCAGTCCGCAAGCGCGGCGCTGAAATCTTTTTTGTTTTCGCGAACGAAACAAATAAGCTTTCCGGACGTATATTAAACTGCAAAATATGGCAGCTTAACGGCGTTTTCCTTCTATATACCTGAAAGGAAATATTTGATATTCTTAATAGAGTTAAAGACGCTGCAACATTTTTGCAGTCCGGAACGTTTATAAGGTTGCATGAGAGGGGGATCCCAGTGGTAGCGCCAGAATTAATAAAGGCTGCCCAATCGGGCGATCGCGACGCTCTTATTACCCTACTGCGAGAAATCGAGAATCACGTTTACCGCACCGCTTATTACATTCTGGGCAATGAGCAGGATGCGTTAGACGCCGCACAGGAAGCGTTAATCCGAATCTATACAAAAATCAACTCCTACGAAGAAAAGGCTCAGTTTAAAACGTGGGTTCAGCGCATCGTGACGAATCTTTGCATCGATAAATTCCGTCGGGCAAAGCCGACAGTCTCGATTGAACAGCACGATCTGAGCTTTACCGACCATAAAACGGTGGAAGACGAAGTGATGTCGTCGTATATCGCCCAAGACATCAGAGAGGCGATCGACAAGCTGCCCGAGCACCATCGATCGGTGGTCGTACTGAGGTATTTGGAGGATTTCTCCTATAATGAAATAGCAGAATCGTTGGATTTGCCCATAAACACGGTAAAGTCTTATTTGTTCAGGGCGAGGCAGCAGCTGCAAACGATTCTTGGAGAGTATAAAAAAGCGGGCAGCGATGCGATTCGGGGATGAGCGACGAATGATAAGAGATATACGAACACCAAAGAAAGGTAGTGTACGGGGATGATGTGTCAAGAGGTGATCGAGCTGATGCAGAGATACCTTGATCGGGATCTCGATGAAACGGAGTACAGCCGGATGCTTGGGCATCTCCGGCAGTGTCCGGATTGCACCGAGCTGTTCGAGCGTCTTGTGAATTTGTCGCATGAGCTCGAGAGCTTACCGAAGGTAACCCCCCCTTTCAGCCTGGTGGACGCCATCATGCCGAAGCTGGAGCAGCTTGGCGAAGCTGGCGGACAGGTTCCGGGCGAGGCATGGTCGGCACCAATTGGGGAAGAGAAAGCGGAAGTTGAGACGGAGAAGCAGACGGCGCCGCCTCCACGAGAACAGTCAAAGCGGGGCATGCGTAAAAACGTCAGGGAATGGTTTTCGTTTCCGGTGTTTGGAGGCGTTGTTGCGGCCGGTCTTGCGTTCGGGTTCTTTCTGTTCCAGCAGCAAGCCGGACCGGATGCGGGCGGCATATGGCTCGGACTGGACCAGAAAAAAGCAAGCGAAAGCGCTGTACGGGATTCAAGAAGCCAGGCCGCTGACAATCAGGGTAGCACGATGTCGGCTCAAGACCAATTACCTGCACAGGACGCCCCAAATCAGGGCGGAACGGACGGAATGGATCAACATGGCGCGACGGGCGGAAGCGGAGCTCCAAACGAATCTGCAGCGGGAGCGGACGATTGGGAAGAAAAGCAGAGCCTTACGCCAATGGCGATAGCGCCCAAAGCGGCGGTTCCCCCTGCGGCGCATAAACCGACGTCGAAGCCCGAGGAGCCGGCGGTATCGAATGCCGCACCTGAGCCTGAACCGGCGAAGAAACCGGCCGGCGGATCGGAGCCTTCCGCGCCGGAAGCCTCGGGGTCCGACGATAGGCCTTCCCACGGCGTGTCCTCCACCATGGACCCGACTGCAGGCGGCGGTGGCGGAGAGCCGGAAGGGAATCCGTCAGAGCCTGCCGTACCTGAAGTTAACCGCAGCAAGATCGGCGGTCCGATGGGACTATTGGGCATGCCGGAGGCAGAGGCGCCGCCGGTGCATCAGTTGGCTTCCGCTGACGGGAAATATACCGCTTATTTCGAGAATGCCCGTGTGATCGTGCGAACCAAGAACGGCCAAGAGGCTTATGTCTCTAAATATTCGTGGGAAGATGCAGACCGGATAGACCTGGTCGAATGGTCTGCAGATTATAAGCTGACATATGCGGTGAAAATGCACGAGCAATCGAGAACGTTCATTGTTTCGCTTGCGGAACAGACGGAGACGGAAACGAAGGCAAACAAAAACTGAACTAGCGGCGTCTCTCTGCAAGCTGCGGGGTTCACGATTTTAAACTTGTTTTGCACACTTCTCAACGATTCGGCGTATACTAGGATATCCAAGCAACACGATACTATCGATTCACGTCGTATGACCACCGGCCGCTAAGGGGTTTCTAGAGCCAACCTGTCGGCGGTGTTTATATAGATGGGTTTCGGACAAAGGGATTAGGTCAGACCGCACCGTTTTTGACGTAATCCCTTTGTTGTTGATATCATATAATGTACCGGCACAGACGGGGATAAGAAAGGGAAGACTTGGGACGGGGATGGTGGCTGACGGCGATGGATTACAAGACAGCGGTCAAACAAATAGACAAGGGGCAATTCGCGCCGGTTTATGTATGTTACGGCTCGGAGAGCTACTTGATTCGGGAACTGATTAACCGCTTGACGGACAAGCTGGCGCTGCCGGAGCATAAAGCGTTTGCCGTATCCCGTTACGATTTGACGGAGACACCGGTGGAAGCGGTAATCGAGGAGGCCGAGACCCTTCCTTTTATGGTGCCGAACAAGGTGGTTGTGGCCAATAATGCTCTCTTTTTGACAGGCGCCAAAGAGAACGGCAAGGTCGAACACAAGCTGGACCGGTTAACGGATTATTTGAAGACGCCTGTTGACTTCAGTATCATCGTCTTTACGGTGGATGCGGATAAGCTGGATGAACGCAAAAAAATCGTCAAAGCGTTAAAGGAAGCGAACGCGCTGATTCCTTGTACGGCGCTCTCGGCGGACGAATTGGCGCATTGGGTAAATCAGGAAGCGGATAAGGCGGGCATCAGCCTGGCTCCCGGCGTGGCGGAGCAGCTGATTTTATATACGGGAACAAACCTGCAGGCTTTGGCCCAAGAGTTGGAAAAATGCGCCCTCTATATCGGGCGGGGCGGCACGATCACATCCGCCGATCTGGAGCAGCTTGTGACCAGAAGCATCGAACAAAATATTTTTCAGCTTATCGAGCATATTGTGCAAGTGGAACTGGATCAAGCGTTTACCTTGCTGAATGAGCTTCTGCGGCGCAAGGAAGAGCCGATCAAGATCGTCATGCTGATCGCACGGCAGTTCAGGATCATGTTTCAGGTGAAGGATCTGATGCAGCAGGGCTATTCCCAACAGCAGATTGCCGGCCAGATCGGCCTGCATCCGTATGGAGTCAAAATTGCGGCGGGGCAGGCGGTTAAGTTCGAGTTGAAGCGTCTGGCCCATATTTTGCAGCAGCTGGGGGATTTGGATTACCAAATGAAAAGCGGTAAAATCGATAAGGTGCTGGGGCTGGAGATGTTTTTGCTGAAGCTGGCTTCCTGATCGCCGGAAAGGCAAGGCACCCGTTGGATTGGAGAAACAAAAAGACCATGTATCCGTATAGGAGGCATGGTCTTTCTTTCGTCGCTCGAGCTTAAGCCTGCGCGGAAAGAGCGTTAAACTTTTTCGCTAAGCGGGACTTTTTGCGGGCAGCGGCATTTTTATGGATCAATCCTTTGGTCACTGCTTTGTCCAGCTTCTTGCTGGCAGCGATCAGGGCAGCTTTAGCTGTTTCCACGTTGTTGCTTGCTGCAGCTGTTTCAAAAGATTTCACAGCAGTGCGAAGTGCGGATTTATGAGAGGCATTGCGCAGACGGCGCTTTTCGCTCACTTTCACACGTTTAATCGCGGATTTAATGTTTGGCATGACGTTCACCTCCTACTACAACTTGCAAAAAACTAAATGTCCATTTCATCATTCGCAGACAACTCTTGATATTCTAACATGAGGCATATCAAAATGCAATAGAAACGCAGGAGGGCGTCTGTAAAACTTTTGCATAACGTTAACAGCTTTTTCACATTATAAACCATGAGCACAATGAGAAAAGGGGACGAGTTCATGGAGCTGGACCTAAGCGCATATTCAGTCCGGACAGACCTGGCGCTGGAGGCGAACGAAATGGCTTCTTCCGCAGGTTCGTCCATCCCGGGCGTACATACGTCGAATGTTGAGCACGACGGCATCCGTGTCAGTCTGATCGACATTACCTCCCAGGAAGGATCCCGGGCGCTCGGAAAGCTGCCGGGTCATTATATTACGATTGAAGTACCGGCGCTCCGGCAAAAAGACAGCGATCTTCAAAACAGGGTTGCCACCGTACTAGCTCAAGAATTCGAGAAGTTTTTGCAAAAGCTGAACATTTCCCGGGACGCCAAAGTTCTCATTATCGGACTTGGCAATTGGAATGTGACGCCCGATGCTTTAGGTCCGATCGTTGTCGAGAACGTGATGGTGACAAGGCATTATTTTGAACTGATGCCGGATCAGGTGAGTCCCGGATACCGCGCTGTCAGCGCAGTAGCCCCGGGTGTACTCGGCACGACGGGAATTGAAACCGGCGAAATCGTGCAGGGAATCGTCGACCGCTCGAAGCCGGATCTGGTCATTGCTATCGATGCGCTTGCCTCACGCTCACTCGAAAGGGTGAATACGACGATTCAAATTGCCGATACAGGCATTCATCCCGGCTCGGGCATCGGAAGCAAACGCAAGGGTCTTACGCTCGAAACGTTAGGAGTTCCTTGTATAGCGATCGGCGTGCCGACCGTCGTTTACGCTTCTACCATTGTAAACAATGCGTTTGATATGATGCAGAATCATTTCCGGCAGCGAACCGCCAATACCGAACACATTCTCGGTCTGCTCGATAACCTGCAGGAGCAGGAGCGGCTGCAGCTTGTCAAGGAAGTGCTTAATCCTTTGGGGCACGATCTGCTGGTCACGCCCAAAGAGATCGATCAGTTTATTGAAGACATTGCGAACATCATCGCAAGCGGCTTGAACGCCGCATTACACGAAGCGGTGGATGCGGACAATGTGTCGGCATATACCCATTAATCCTGATGCGAAAACGCCCGAAAGGCTCATTATTGAGCCGATCGGGCGTTTTTTATTGTTGAACGGAGGGCCGCAAAGCTCCTTCTTCCGATAAGGTCTATTATTTTTAGGTTCTATCGATTTACGCCTCTTCATAGAGTTGTTAGTAGACGATCGAGGAGACGAACAAGCGGGCGGAACCCGAGTGACCGCCGCCGCGCCTGCAGAACCGGAAGCAGAAGAAGGAGGAATGGCAATGAAATGGCCGGCAATTACGGTGAGCTTGAACAAGCTTCGGAAAGCGAAATATTCCGTTGGAGTGTATATGCGGACCTTGACGATTTTGATGACGGGATGCCTGTTATTTTTTATAGCGCTGGGGTTGTTTGGATATGTGCATTCCAAGATCAGGAATACGGAGCCGTCTTCTTCCATGAAGGGGCTGGCGGCCTCGGTATCGAGCCAATTTTTCATGGATATGATGGGCATGGAGATTCCCCATCTTCCGTCGGACGGGAAAACGTTCACGTTCTCGCAATCCAACGTATCCGCCTTTTTGTTTTCTCTGGTGACCGACCTGAACCCGCATGATCCGAAGTCGTTGATCGCCAGGGAGGTGCCGGGGATGGGGCAGGATCGCGCCGTTCTGCTGAGCAAAGGCGGCGGGACGGCAGATTCCCCGATGGATTTCGGACCGAAGTCCGGCGTGTTTGAACGGGAAGATTTGGGCGAGGCCGGCTCCATTACGGCGAACCCGGGTGCCGCTGCGGAGGAGCCGGTTCAAGGTCCTGAGCATCCGCTTCCGACTGCGCAGCCTCCGAGAACAGCGGGCAAAAATGTGGTATTCATTTATCAGTCCCACAATCAGGAGTCCTATTTGCCGGAACTTCCGGGAGTGAAGGATCCGGACAAGGCCTACGATCCAAAGAAAAATGTGACGCTTGTAGGCCGCCGGCTTGCGGAAAAGCTGGAAAGGGAAGGGATCGGGGCCGTGCATTCCGACAAAAACTATCCGGCGATCGAGCCCAATTTCAATTACTATTATTCTTACAGGTATTCTCTCAAAACGCTGCAGGAAGCCTCGGCCGGACATCCTGATTTGAAATTCTATTTTGATCTTCATCGCGATTCCCAGCGGCGCGACAAAACAACGGCTACCATTAACGGCAAGACGTATGCACAGGTTTATTTTATCATCGGCGGGAAAAATCCGAACTGGAAGCAAAATTATGAGTTTGCCGAGCAGATCGACCAAGCGTTGGAAGAAAAATTCCCGGGTATTTCCAAGGGGATTCATGCCAAATCCGGTGAAGGCAACGGGGTATATAATCAGAATTTTTCACCGCACAACGTGCTGATCGAAATCGGCGGCGTGGACAACACGCTGGAGGAGTGCTACCGTACTGCGGATGCGCTTGCGGCAGCGATCTCCCAAGTCATCCTGAATGCGGAGAAGGTGGATGCCCCTCCTGCTCCTGCCCCGGCGGAGGAAAAAAAGCAAAGCTGAGCCGGCCAAACGTAAACGTCCGCCGCCTGCAATGAAAGGAGAGGAAAGTGTGTGAGAGGCAATGCATTCGTAAAGTACGGCACCTTTGGGCTGGCCATGGCGTTTTGCATTTTTTTCGGCGTATCGCTCGCCACGCAGGGGACAGAACGGATTCACGGACCGCTTACCAAAGCGCAGGCGGACGCCGCGCCCGCGCAGCGTGCTTACAGCTCGGCGCCGGCTGCCGGAAAGACGGCGGCGGCAGGCAGCCATACGGCCAAATCAAAGCCGCCAGTCAAATCGAAGGCGGCGACCGACGCCGAGCCGACCGCCGATACGGGAATCAACCGCGTGGGCAACAAGGCGGGGGAGCTGCTGCAGATTGCGGCGTATCACGCGATTCGCGCTTTCGTCTCCTTGATTGAAGCCCTGCTGAAGTAATCGGGACTCCATTGAAGCATTCCCTCACAACTGCTATAATGAATAGTATTGTAAATTTGCAGGTTAGTGAGGTTTAGCTGCCGATGGATATCCGAGCCAGACAGAAAAAAATCAGAAATTTTAGCATTATCGCTCATATCGATCATGGAAAATCAACGCTGGCTGACCGGATTCTCGAATTCACCGGCGCGCTATCGTCGCGTGAAATGCAGGATCAGGTGCTCGACCAGATGGATTTGGAACGGGAGCGGGGGATCACGATCAAACTGCAGGCCGTCAGGCTGAACTACCGTGCCGATGACGGCGAAGAATATATATTGAACCTGATCGACACCCCGGGCCACGTCGACTTTACGTACGAGGTATCCCGCAGCCTTGCGGCCTGTGAAGGCGCGCTGCTCGTCGTAGACGCGGCTCAGGGCATCGAAGCGCAGACGCTGGCCAACGTGTATCTGGCATTGGACAATAATTTGGAGATACTGCCGGTCATTAACAAAATCGATTTGCCAAGCGCAGATCCGGAGCGGGTGAAGCAGGAGATCGAGGACGTCATCGGGCTCGATGCAAGCGAAGCGGTGCTCGCATCGGCGAAGGCGGGCATCGGGATTAAAGAAATCCTTGAGCAGGTGGTCCAGAAGGTGCCGGCTCCGACGGGCGATCCCGACCAACCGCTGAAGGCGCTCATTTTCGACTCGCACTACGATCCGTACAAAGGCGTTATCGTTTACGTCCGGGTGATAGACGGCTCTATCCGTTCAGGCTCCAAAATCAAGTTTATGGCGACGGACAAAACGTTTGAAGTCATCGAGGTCGGGGCGTTCAAGCCGCGGATGGGAACCGTCGAGTCGCTGGAAGTCGGCGATGTAGGCTTTATCGTGGCGGGGATCAAGAATGTCGGCGATACCCGCGTCGGGGATACCGTCACCGATGCCAAGAACCCGACACCGGAACCGCTCCCGGGCTACCGCAAAATCAACCCTATGGTGTTCTGCGGTTTGTACCCGATTGAAACAAGCGATTACAACGACCTGCGCGAAGCGCTCGAGAAGCTGCAGTTGAACGACGCTTCGCTCAGCTTCGAGCCGGAGACATCGACCGCCCTCGGATTCGGTTTCCGCTGCGGCTTTCTGGGGCTTCTCCATATGGAGATCATTCAGGAGCGGATTGAACGGGAATTTAACATTCCGCTCATTACCACGGCGCCGAGCGTGGTATTCCGCGTGACGCAGACCAACGGTACGGTGCTGAACATTGAAAATCCGTCGCTGTTTCCTGAAGTTGGCAAAATCGATTTTGTCGAGGAGCCGTTCGTGAAGGCGTCGATCATTGTCCCTAACGACTACGTCGGGGCGATCATGGAGCTTTGCCAATCCAAGCGCGGCGAATATATCAATATGGAATATCTCGATACGACGCGGGTTACGTTGACCTACGAGATCCCGTTATCGGAGATTGTATACGACTTCTTCGATCAGCTAAAATCGAGCACCAAGGGGTATGCATCCTTTGACTATGAGTTTTCGGGCTACAAACGTTCCAACCTGGTCAAAATGGATATTCTGCTGAACGGAGAGCAGGTAGACGCCTTCTCCTTCATCGTTCACCGCGACCGCGCTTACAACCGCGGACGCATCATTTGCGAGAAGCTCAAGGAGATCATTCCCCGGCAAATGTTCGAGGTACCAATCCAGGCGGCGATCGGACAGAAGGTCATTGCCCGTGAAACGGTCAAAGCGATGCGCAAAAACGTGCTTGCCAAATGCTACGGAGGCGATATTTCCCGGAAACGGAAGCTCCTGGAGAAGCAGAAGGAAGGGAAAAAGCGCATGAAGCAGGTCGGCAGCGTAGAGGTACCGCAGGAAGCGTTCATGGCGGTGCTGAAGATCGACGATAAATAAACTGAACATAGGCGGGCAGGTGCTGATCGGGGCTATCGCGGCTTCAGGCAGGCACCTGCTTTTGCCATTCGAGGGATGGTGACCCAAATGCTGCAGCAAAACCAAACGCCTAAAGCGGTGTACCTTCATATCCCGTTTTGCACGAACAAATGCCATTACTGCGACTTTAATTCGTATATTCTCAAGGGCCAGCCGGTCATGGAATATTTGGACGCATTGGAGCGGGAGATGGAGCAAACCGTAAAGGCAGTGCCGCCGGGAGAGATCGAGACGATTTTCGTGGGTGGAGGAACGCCGACGGTGCTGACGCCCGAACAGATGAAAAGCTTTTTGCACCGGGTACGCACCTACTTTCCGCTTTGGTCGCCTCAGCTCGAGTTTACAATGGAAGCGAACCCCGGCACAACGGATCCGGATAAGCTTCAGGCCATGAAAGAGGGCGGCGTCAACCGGGTCAGCTTCGGCGTACAATCGTTCGACAACGGACTGCTGGAACGGATCGGAAGAATTCACAACACGGATGACGTATACCGGAGTCTTGAGAACGCGCGCGCGGCCGGCTTTACCAATCTGTCTATCGATCTGATGTTCGGACTGCCGAAGCAGACGCGGGATATGATGGAAGATACGCTCCGCAAAGCTTTAGCGCTGGATCTGACTCATTATTCGATTTACAGCTTAAAGGTAGAAGAAAACACACTGTTCCATGCCCTGTATGAACGGGGCGAGCTTCCGTTGCCTGAGGAAGAAGAGGAAGCTGCCATGTTCGCCCTGATCATGGAGCGGTTAAAGTCCGCGGGGTACGGTCAATATGAGATCAGCAATTTTGCGAAGCCAGGGTATGAGAGCCGCCATAATTCGATGTATTGGCGCAATCAAAGCTATTACGGCCTTGGCGCGGGAGCGCACGGGTATGTCCGGGGGCTGCGCCATGTCAACATAAAAGGGATTCAGCCGTATATCGACGCGACCCGGAAAGGACGCCCGCTTTTGGAAACCAGTGAGGTCAGCGAAGAGGAGGCCATGGAAGATTTCATGATGGTCGGGCTGCGGCTGCTTCGCGGCGTAAGGAAAGCGGATTTTACCGAGCAATTCGGCAGAAAACTCGAGGATGTGTTCGGCGATGTGCTGGATAAGCTTTGCGGACAAGGGCTGCTTGAGGCTCAGCCGGAGGGCTATAAGTTATCCGCACGCGGGTTATGGCTTGGCAATGAGGTGTTCGGCGAGTTTTTGGGAGCGGTCGGGTTAAAAAAGGGTTGAATATTTTATACGTTCTGTTGTATATTTATTCATATTATTTCATTGCACTTTTTACTAGACGAATGGTGGGATCCCGATGAAAATGACCGTGACCTGCAGAAAAGCGACGGAAGACGATATAGGTACGCTTTACGATATTATTCAAGGCTATGCTGAACAAGGGATTATGCTTCCGCGCTCCAGGGAGACGCTCGCCGCGCAGATCGATACGTTCATCGTGGCGGAGATCGACGGTGCCTTGGTTGGCTGCGGTTCGCTGACAAGGCTTGGACATGATCTTGTGGAGATCCGTTCGCTCGGCGTAACGAGCGGTTATAAGGGACAGGGGATCGGCAAGGCGCTTGTCGATTTTTTGGTCAAAGAAGCAAAAGAACAGGGAATTCCCAAAGTCATGGCGCTGACATACGAGGTGGCGTTTTTTCAGAAAAACGGGTTCACTGTTGTGGATAAAGAAATCTTTCCTGAGAAGGTTTGGCGGGACTGCATTCATTGTAAAAAGCAGCATTGCTGCGACGAAATCGCCGTTCTGAAACGGTTGTGAGACGACTTGACACAGACCCTTGGGGTCTGTTATTTTTGTATTAGATTAGCACTCGATCGAATGGAGTGCTAACGAAAGGTGGGATGAATGTGCTAACCGAACGTCAACGTCATATTTTAAGCGCCATCGTAGATGATTATATTCGTTCAGCAGAGCCGATTGGCTCCCGCAGCATATCCAAACGCGGAAATGTGGGATTCAGCCCTGCCACCATCCGCAACGAAATGTCAGACTTGGAGGATATGGGCTATCTGGAGCAGCCGCATACATCGGCCGGCCGGATTCCTTCTCATAAGGGTTACCGATATTATGTCGATCATTTGATGACTTACGGCAAACTGGCACACCATGAAGTGAATGTGCTCAAACGTTTTTTTACCGATAAAATGCAGGAGATGGAAGGGGTTATCCAGCAGACGGCAATGATTTTGTCTCAGCTTACCAATTATACTTCCATCGTACTCGGGCCGGAAATGACGGGCACGACGATGAAGCATCTGCAAATCGTCCCTTTGAATGAACGGACAGCCGTTGCTATCATTGTTACCAATACAGGCCAGGTAGAGAACAAAACGGTGACGATTCCCGAAGGCATCCCGATGGGCGAGATCGAGAAGTTCGTCAACCTTCTGAATGCACGGCTGAAAAACGTACCGCTGCTTCATTTTAAATCGAAGCTGTATACGGAGATCGCGGCGGAGATGAGCAGCTATGTTTCCGGCTATGAGGAGCTATTGGCCATGCTGGATTCCGTGATAAGCCGCGGAGAAGAAGAACGCGTATATTTGGGCGGCACGACCAACATGCTCAATCAGCCGGAATTCAAAGATGTCGATAAAGTGAAGAATATTCTTGACCTGCTTGCCGAAACGCCGAAGCTGGTACAGCTTTTTGACGGGACGGCGGATGCGAGGGGCGGAATTCAAGTGCGGATCGGCAGTGAGAACAAGCTCGAAGCGGTGAATGATTGCAGCCTGATTACCGCATCGTATTCTATAGACGGTCAATTGCTGGGCACCATCGGCATTCTCGGTCCGACACGGATGGATTACGCCAGAGTAATGAAGCTTCTGGATCATCTGTCCAAAGATTTGACGAAGCTCATGGAGCGTTGGTATAAATGAGCCAGGTGAATAATGGGAGTCAGGATGGCGAGGAAACTTATGCAACGCTGAGAAACAACGCCAATGCGATTCGCGCGATTTGCGCGGCGGTGGAAGGAACGCTGGGCCCTAAGGGGCTTGATACCATGTTGGTAGGCTCACGGGGAGAAGTTATTATTACCAATGACGGCGTCACCATCCTGGAGAAGATGGATGTGACCCATCCGGCGGCAAGACTGCTCATCCAGGTGGCCCGATCCCAGCAGGATCGGGTGGGAGACGGTACGACAACCGCCACGGTGCTTGCGGGAGCGCTTGTAGCTGAAGGCGTGGCTCAGGTCACACGCGGCGTTCCGGTAGCCAAGGTCGTACGCGGGGTGCAGGAAGGCATTGCATTCGCTTTGCGCTCCCTGGCTCGTCGTTCGCGCCCGATCAGCGGGCTCGACGATCCTTTGTTGTATCGGATCGCTTATATTGCGGGGCGTGAGTACGCCGATTTGGCCGGACTCGTCATTGAAGGCGCCAAACGGCTCGGGCTGCAAAAGTTGAGGGAGGAGCATTTCCGCTTTTCTGACGTCATTTTATCCCGCGGCAAGGCAGAGGGAGAGGTTTGGCCCGGCCTGCTTATTCAGAAAAAGCCTGCCAATGCGCAGCTTGAATTTCCTCCCGATACGGCTCATATCCTGCTGTTTCAGGATGCATTCGAACCGGAAACCGTCGATGAGGAGGCTTTGACGACGGATGCCGGCTTTCACAAGCAGCTGCAGCTTCGCGAGCAGTTCCGTGAGATGCTCGGGAAGCTGATCGAGCTGCGCGTGGGCTTTATCGCTTCGGAACGGGGGATTGATCCGGAAGCGGAGCAGTTCTGCACCGATCACGGGATTATGGTGCTGCAGCGCTTGCAGCGGGCGGAGCTGCGCCGCATTGCGGAATACACCGGTGCCCGGCCGCTCCGCCGCAGCGGGCTGCGCAAGCCGGCCCATGAATTGGCGGGCTATCTCGGTTATGCCGGGCATGTTGCCTACGACGAACGGCTGGAGTTGGTGCGTATGGCTGAGGGCAAAGGCCGTGCGCAAGTATCGATCGTCGTCGGCGCCAGCACAAGCGAAGTCGTCGGAGAACGGCTTCGCATTGCCCGTGATGCGGCTTCCAGCGTGCAGGCCGCGCTGCGGGGAGGATGCTTGCCCGGCGGCGGGGCTGCCGAGATGGCCGTTGCTCATGAGCTCGAACGGTACCGCGAGACGGTGCAGGGGATGGAAGGCTTCGGCATCGCGGCCGTTGTGCAGGCGCTGCGTAAGCCGCTGGCGCAAATTGTTGTGAATGCGGGCTACAATCCGCTTGAGAAGGTAGAAGAAGCCAAAGCCGCGCAGATTGCCGCAGGGAGCGACAGCCTCGGCATCGACTGCGATACGGGAGCGGTGAAGGATATGCTGGAGCAGGGTGTGATCGATCCGGCGGAAGTGAAGCTGCATGCGCTGCAGGCGGCAGGAGAAGTGGCGTCCGCTGTGCTGCGCATACACGCCGTGATTAAAATGCGGGATCCGCGTACCGAAGAGTGAGTGCTGCCATATGGTTGTGTTCACCGATGCAGAATGGTTACAATATATAAATAAAGATAAAGGTCGGCGTACCCTGAACTGCTCAAGCCACAGTTATAGTGGATGGCCGGGCTGATTCGGTCAAGGAGGTGACAGACATTGAACACGGAACAACAAGCGGACGGACGCCAAAAGGCAGGCGAACAGCCTGAGCAAGAGGCGAACGTTACATATGAAGCCGCAACTGATAATGAAACAAATGCTGCCGAGGCCGGAGACGAAAACCAACAGGCGCAGGCAGCAGATGCTTCCGAAGCCCAAGATGCTGTCAATCAGGAGCTTGAGGAGCTTAGGAAGCAGGTGGAAGACCATCAGCAGAGATTGTTAAGAGCTCAAGCCGATTTTGATAATTACAGACGGCGTACGATGAAAGAAAAGGAAGAATTTGCGAAGTACGCCTCTTTAAAGCTTATCGAGCAGCTGCTCCCGGTTGTCGACAATTTCGAACGGGCCCTCGCCGCAAGCAAAGATAACAAGGATTACGACGCTCTGGCCAAGGGCATCGAAATGATTTTCCGTCAATTGGACGGAGTGCTTGCAAACGAAGGCTTAAAGCCAATGGAAGCGGTGGGCACACCGTTTAATCCGGAATACCATCAGGCGATCATGCAGGTGGAATCGGAAGAACATGAGGAAGGCATTGTAGTGGAAGAGGTACAAAAGGGCTACATGCTTAAGGATAAAGTTCTGCGTCCGGCCATGGTCAAGGTGAGCTCATAAGTGCAGCATCATTGCAAACGAAACAAACGAAATTAAGGGAGGCAAATCCTTATGGGTAAAGTAATTGGTATCGACCTTGGGACAACAAACTCTTGCGTAGCCGTTATGGAAGGCGGCGAGGCGGTAGTTATCCCTAATGCGGAAGGAAACCGTACGACTCCTTCCGTAGTGGGCTTCAAAAAGGATGGAGAGCGCATCGTCGGCGAGACGGCAAAGCGTCAAGCGATCACGAATCCTGACCGTACGGTCATCTCCATCAAGCGTCACATGGGTACGAATCATAAAGTGAAAATCGACGATAAAGAATATTCGCCGCAAGAAATTTCGGCCATGATTCTTCAGAAGCTGAAAGCCGATGCGGAAGCGTACCTGGGCCAACCGGTAACGCAAGCCGTCATTACGGTTCCCGCTTATTTCAACGACAGCCAGCGTCAAGCGACGAAGGATGCCGGTAAAATCGCAGGTCTTGAAGTGCTCCGGATCGTTAACGAACCGACGGCGGCCGCTTTGGCCTACGGTCTTGAAAAGTCCGAGGACCAAACGATTCTGGTTTATGACCTTGGCGGCGGTACATTCGACGTCTCCATTCTGGAGCTTGGCGACGGCTTCTTCGAAGTGAAAGCAACCAGCGGTGACAACCGTTTGGGCGGAGACGATTTTGACCAAGTCATCATCGATTATCTCGTTTCCGAGTTCAAAAAAGAGCACGGCATCGATCTGAGCAAAGATAAAGCAGCGGTTCAACGTCTGAAGGATGCGGCAGAAAAAGCCAAGAAAGAGCTGTCCGGCGTCTTGACGACAACCATTTCCCTGCCGTTTATTACGGTCGTGGACGGCGTGCCGCAGCACTTGGAGGTTAACCTGACCCGTGCCAAGTTCGAAGAGCTTTCCGCTCCTTTGGTGGAAAGAACGATGGGTCCTACCCGCCAGGCCTTAAGCGATGCCGGACTTACTCCGGATCAAATCGATAAAGTGGTGCTGGTCGGCGGTTCTTCCCGGATTCCGGCTGTCCAGGAAGCTGTAAAACGCCTGATCGGCAAAGAGCCTCACAAAGGCGTAAACCCTGATGAAGTGGTGGCTCTCGGTGCTGCCGTTCAAGCGGGTGTTCTGACAGGGGACGTGAAAGACGTCGTATTGCTCGACGTAACGCCTCTTTCCCTGGGTATTGAAACCGCAGGCGGCGTGTTCACTAAGATGATCGAACGCAACACGACGATTCCGACAACGAAATCGCAAGTGTTCACGACTTATGCAGACAACCAGCCAAGCGTTGAAATTCACGTGCTTCAAGGTGAGCGTGCGATGGCTGCGGACAACAAAACGCTGGGCCGCTTCATTTTGGGAGACATTCCACCGGCGCCGCGCGGCGTTCCGCAAATCGAAGTTACCTTTGACATCGACGCCAACGGTATTGTTAACGTGTCTGCACTCGATAAAGGCACAGGAAAAAGCCAAAAAATCACGATTACTTCCTCCAGCGGTTTGTCTGACGAAGAAGTCGAGCGCATGATGAAGGAAGCTGAAGCTCACGCTGAAGAGGACCGCAAGCGTAAAGAGCTCGTAGAAGCCCGCAACCAAGCGGATCAGCTCGTTTACTCCGTCGACAAGACGATCAAGGATTTGGGCGACAAGGTTGACCAAGCCGAAATCGATAAAGCTAATGAAGCGAAAGAAAAATTGAAAAAAGCTCTCGAAGGCAACAGCTTGGATGAGATCAAAGCAGCCAGCGAAGAGCTTACCCAAGTCATTCAGCAGCTGTCCGTGAAGCTGTATGAGCAAGCTGCCCAGCAGGGCCAGGCTGGAGGAGCGGAGGATGCGCCGGGTGCCTCCAAGAGTAAAGACAACGTAGTGGATGCCGACTATGAAGTAGTCGACGACAAGAAGTAATAACCCGTTAGACACGCAGGGAGTCAAAGCCGGCATGACCGGCTTTGACTTTCCGTTTGTCGCCCGGGAGTAGGAGTGGAACGATGAGCAAACGCGATTACTATGAAGTGCTCGGGGTCGGTAAGGACGCTTCTCCGGAAGACATAAAAAAAGCTTACCGCAAGCTGGCGCGCCAATATCACCCGGACGTCAATAAGGCGCCAGACGCAGAAGCAAAGTTTAAAGAAGCGAAGGAAGCGTACGATGTTCTGAGCGACGAGCAAAAGAGAGCGCAGTACGACCGCTTTGGCCACGTCGATCCGAACCAGGGCATGGGCGGGGGCGGCTTCGGTCAGGATTTCGGCGGTTTCGGCGATATTTTCGATATGTTCTTCGGAGGCGGTCAGCGCCGAAATCCGAACGCTCCTCAACGGGGGAACGATCTGCAGTACACGCTGACCATCGAGTTTAAAGAAGCGGTATTCGGCAAAAAAACCGATATTCGTATTCCTCGGACCGAGACCTGCGACACTTGTGAAGGCAGCGGCGCAAAACCGGGAACCAAGCCGCAAACATGCGGTGTCTGCCATGGCTCCGGCCAGCAGGAAGTGGTGCAGAATACGGCGTTCGGCCGCATCGTTAACCGCCGCGTCTGCTCGGCCTGCCAAGGACAGGGTAAAATCATCAAGGACAAGTGCGGCACCTGTCATGGTTCGGGTAAGGTCAAGAAGCAGCGTACGATTAATCTGAACATTCCGGCCGGAGTGGACGACGGAGCGCAGCTTCGTGTCACCGGCGAAGGAGAAGCCGGAACGCGCGGGGGTCCTCCAGGGGATCTGTATGTCGTTATTCGGGTGAAGCCTCATGAATTTTTCGAGCGCGAGGGAGACGATATCTACTGCGAAGTGCCGCTGACATTCGCACAGGCGGCACTCGGGGATGAAATCGAAATTCCAACCTTAACCGAGAAGGTGAAGCTCAAAATTCCTGCCGGTACCCAAACGGATACGTATTTCCGTCTCAAAGGCAAAGGCGTTCCGCGACTTCGGGGCTATGGACAAGGCGATCAGCATGTCAAAGTCGTCGTGGTTACGCCGACGAATTTGACTGATGAACAAAAGGAACTGCTGCGCGAATTCTCCAAGCTTTCCGGTGAGAATACGAATGGACAGCAGCAGTCGTTATTCGAACGAATGAAAAAGGCTTTTTTAGGCGATTGATGAACACGGCAGGCTTTCCGCTGGAGCGGATTGCCTGCCGTGTTTTTTGTATATTTGAGCAGATTGGGGCTGAAACTAATTGCATTGTGAAAGCATAATCGACTATTGGACAGGAGGTTTATGGATATGAATGCAAAGAATAAGGCACAAAATGAACTGTCTACAGCCAAAAACGAGGACGTTGAATTTTCGGGCGAGCTGGCCGATGGCGATGACCGGAAAGCCGCTCAGCGTGCCGAAGCCGCCGACGCCCGCCAGGAAAAGAACCAAGGGTAGCGCGATGGCGGAGAAAAGCATACTTGCCTATTTTCACTCGCTGGAGGAAGCGGAAGGAGTCGCTTCCAAACTGAGAGCGCTGAGGGCCATCGACGTGTCCGTTGACCGTTTCGGCAAATATCCCGGAGACGGCGTTGATCATGTGATGAATCCGATCACAAGCGACTTTCCGGGGCTTGGCTACTTGACGCAAAGCGCCGATTTCGACAGCCGGGATGCGGCGGTGTTGGCTGCGGCGGACGTAGACGCCAGCGGCTTGGCAGGCGGGGCGGAATCGGACCTGACCGGCAGAGACGTTGTGTTGGCGGCTGTTGTGGACGAAAGCATATATGAACAGGCTCTCCGCGTCGTACATGAAGGTGGAGGCATTCCATAAATTTGAATGAATAGCTGGCACCTGTTCAGGGATGCCGGCTATTCATTTTGGAATTCATAGGCCTTCTGAGGTAAATATGATTCTAGACCAGCCGGTTTGTTAACGATAAAGATAAAAATGATAAATTTGTAGGCGTGTGATTACCGCATCTTCAAAACAATGAAAACAAATGATTTCAAGAGCGGCTGCACCCCCATACCCATAACCTCTCTGTGCACGAAGTATAGGTTTTGATAAGGACCTGACCGGCAGACAGCATTTCTATTCTATGAAAAGTTTTACCCGTATGACGAATTGTTGTACAATAGGCGTAATGTGCTTTTTACCGAATGGAGGCTGGATAAGTTAATGCGATGGCATGAAGTAACGGTTCACACAACCGAAGAAGCGATCGAAATGATCTCGAATTTTATACATGAGCTGGGAGCCGGCGGGGTATCGATTGAAGAGTCGGGCACGCTTAACAAGCAGAGGGATACCTCGCTCGGACAATGGTACGAGCTTCCGCTGAACGATATACCCGAAGGGCGGGCTGTCATCAAGGGATATTTCTCCGAAGGTACCGATATGGAGGCTATTCTGCTTGAGCTGAAGCGTTCTGTGGAAACGCTGAGAGAGTACGATATAGATACGGGCGAACCTACATACGAGTTGAAGGAAGTCGACGATGAAGACTGGGCGAACGCATGGAAGCAGTATTTTAAGCCGCTTCGCATCACCGACCGTCTCACGATCAAGCCGACTTGGGAGGAGTATACTCCAGGACCTGACGAGCTGATTCTGGAGCTTGACCCTGGCATGGCGTTCGGTACGGGAACACATGCCACGACGGCGCTTTGCCTGAAGACACTGGAGAGAGTCATTCAAGGCGGAGAAGATGTGATTGACGTAGGGACGGGCTCCGGCGTTCTGGCGATTGCCGCGGCGAAGCTGGGAGCAGGCCGCGTGCTTGCGCTCGATCTGGATCCCGTCTCCGTGTCCAGCGCAACGGAGAACGCCAAGCTGAACGGCTTGGAACGGCAAATTACGGTGAAGCTGAGCGATCTGCTGCAGGTGATCAATGAGCACCGCGCCGCCGGAGCTTCCGAAGGTACGCTTGGAGTGAAGCTGCCCGTACAGGTCGTGGTGGCGAACATTTTGGCGGAAATTATTCTGATGTTTGTTGACGATGTGTATGAAGTGCTGGAATCGGGCGGAACCTACATCGTATCCGGGATTATCAAAGCAAAAAAGGCGTCCGTGGAAGAGGCGTTGACAGCTGCCGGATTCATCATAACGGAACGTCACGAGGAGCAGGATTGGGTCGTGCTCGTCGCCAGAAAGCCGTAGGTGAAAGAAGATGGACTGGAGTTCGTTTCTGGCATTCCCGGTCGAGCAGATGCCTTTCGTTTTTGTGATGCTGCTGATCGCTTTCACCGTGCATGAGTTTGCTCATGCTTATGTTGCCGACAAATTCGGAGACCCGACTCCCCGGACAATGGGGCGGTTAACGCTCAATCCGCGCGTGCATCTGGACTGGCTCGGCATGATCTTTTTTCTCATTATAGGGATTGGATGGGCCAAGCCCGTGCTCGTGAACCGGAGTCATTTTAAATATCCTAGAAGGATGGGCATTATCGTATCTTTCGCGGGGCCCTTCAGCAATCTGGCGCTTGGATTTATCAGCTTGATCATCCTGTACGCTTTGCACTATTTCAACCTGATGTCCGGGATGTCATCCGGCATCCATATGGCGGTCAATCTCTTTTGACGCTGATGGTGACGCAGAACATCTTTTTGTTCATCCTGAATCTCATTCCTTTTCCGCCGCTGGACGGCTACCGCATTCTGGAAGACCTGCTGCCGCGCCGAATTTTGATGAAAGTGAAGCCGTATGAGCAGTGGCTGTTTTTTGCGATTCTGCTGATGTTTTTCATTGAACCGATTCGTGCGGTAACACTGGGACCCGTCTTTGCGCTGCGGGAACCCATTTTGGCATGGTTTCAAGCGATAGTCAGCCTGTTGTTCGGAGGATAAATTTGTTGTCAGGTCCCTGCCTGAAATGGTAAAATACTGCGTTCTTGTTCGGAATACTGGTTTTTACGGTAAAAAAGGTGTATGATGAAGGTTGACCGTTTTTACTTTATGTATAAGCGGTCAGACTTATTTTCACGGAAGAGACGGTTTACCATGCAAAGATATTTCATTCAGCCGGAGCAGTTTACAGACGAAACCGCAACGATAGACGGAGACGACGCACACCACTTAACCCGGGTGATGCGGGCGAAGCCGGGCGATACATGTATAGTGAGCGACGGCATAAGCCGGGAGGCCTTGGTCAGATTGCAAACGGTAGATCCTCGGCAGGTTGTTGCCGACGTGATCGAATGGCTGCCGATGGACAATGAGCCTGCCGTGGATGTTTGGGTGGCGCAAAGCCTGCCTAAAGGCGACAAGATGGAACTGGTTATTCAAAAGGGAACGGAAATCGGGGCGTCGCGTTTTATCCCTTTCGTGTCTGAGCGTACCGTAGTTCAATTGGACGGAAAAAAAGAAGGAAAGCGGCTGGAGCGGTGGCAGAAGATCGCCAAAGAAGCGGCGGAGCAGGCTCATCGCAATCGCGTGCCGCAAGTGGACCCGGTTGTATCCTGGAAGGAACTGCTGCGTCTGGCTCAAGAAGCCGATGCGGCTTGGATTTGCTATGAGAAGCAGAGCGTTCAGGAGCTTCGGGGACAGATCCGCAAGGCGATCTTGTCTCGCAAGAATGAAGGCCGCCGACAAAGGCTGCTGCTCATGATCGGGCCGGAAGGCGGGTTTACTGAACGGGAAGCGGCAGAGGCGGAAGCGGCTGGCTGCCGCGCCGTCAGTCTGGGCAAACGCATACTTAGAACGGAGACGGCCGCCATGGTCGGGCTCACGTGTATTTTATACGAATCCGGAGAGATGGGAGGAGAACAGTAACATGGCGACAGTCGCTTTTCACACGCTGGGCTGTAAGGTCAACTTTTATGATACGGAAGCGATCTGGCAGCTGTTTAAGCAGGAAGGATACGAACAGGTCGATTTTGAATCGACGGCGGACGTATATGTCATTAACAGTTGTACAGTGACAAATACAGGGGATAAAAAAAGCCGGCAAATGATCCGGCGCGCGATCCGCAGAAATCCGGAGGCGATCATAGCGGTAACGGGCTGCTACGCCCAAACGTCGCCCGCCGAAATCATGGCGATTCCGGGAGTCGATCTGGTGATCGGGACGCAGGACCGCGACAAAATTATGCCTTATATAAAACAATTGGAGCAAGAACGCAAACCGATTAACGCCGTGCGCAACATTATGAAAACCCGCACCTTCGAGGAACTCGACGTGCCGGATTTTGCCGACCGCACACGCGCTTTTCTTAAAATTCAAGAGGGCTGCAACAACTTTTGCACCTTCTGTATTATTCCGTGGTCGCGCGGTCTGATGCGCAGCCGCGATCCTCAAAGCGTGCTGAAGCAGGCCCGCATGCTGGTGGATGCCGGGTACCAGGAAATCGTGCTAACGGGCATTCATACCGGCGGCTACGGAGAGGATATGGAGGACTACAGCTTGGCCAAGCTGCTATGGGATTTGGATAAGGTGGAGGGTTTGAAGCGGATCCGCATCAGCTCCATCGAAGCGAGCCAAATTACCGATGAAGTGCTGGAGGTCCTGCAAAAATCGGACAAAATGTGCCGTCACCTGCACATTCCGCTGCAGGCTGGAGATAATGACGTGCTGGCGCGGATGCGCAGAAAATATACGACGGAGCAGTTCGCACAAAAATCGAGCACATTCACCGCATCATGCCGGGTGTAGCGATTACGACGGACGTGATTGTAGGCTTTCCGGGAGAAACGGAAGAGATGTTCCGCAATGGATACCGGTTCATGGAGCAGATGAAGTTCTCGGAGATGCACGTATTTCCGTACTCCAAACGGACCGGTACGCCGGCCGCCCGTATGGAGGATCAAGTGGACGAGGAAATTAAAAACGCCCGGGTACATGAGCTCATCGATTTGTCGGAGCGGATGCAGCTTGATTACGCCAAACAGTTTGTGGGTCAAGTGCTGGAGGTTATTCCCGAGCGCGACTACAAAGGACAGCCGGGCAGCGGTCTGATCATGGGCTATTCGGACAATTATCTTCAGCTTGTGTTTGAAGGCAGCGAGGATTGGATCGGTCAGATATGCCATGTGAAGGTGACCGAGGCCGGGGTGAATGAGTGCCGCGGCGAAATCGTCCGCGTGCCGGAGATCGTGTCTGTGAATCCGTCCCCAAGGAAAACGGCCGGCACAAGCAGTGTCGATGCCATTCCTGGTCAAGCGGCAAAAGCTATCGTATAGATTGGGAAAGGAGAGGATTTCGTTGGGCAGCATGTTCCGATGAAATCCTTTCGATTTCTTTATATTCAGAAAGGGTGAGGTCCAATGAAGGAAATTTCGGCTGGAGGCGTCGTGTACCGCAAGGTCGGGGATCGCCTGCAGGTGCAAATGATTCAAGACCGCTATGGTAAAATTACGCTGCCTAAAGGGAAAATGGAGCCCGGAGAGACGATCGAACAAACCGCGCTGCGCGAGATTGCGGAGGAAACGGGGATCGTCGGCAAGATTGTGCAGCCGCTGGAGAAGATCACTTATCAATTTACATTGTCCGGCGTAGGCGTTGTGGACAAGGAGGTACATTATTATTTGGTAGAGGCGACGGGCGGAACGCTGAAGGCTCAAGTAGAGGAAATTCTCGGAGTGGAGTGGCTCGATCCGCTTGAGGCTTGGCAGCAGCAGATCCAATCGGGATACGGAAATAACGATTCGGTTCTCAAAAAAGCGCTGGAAGCGCTTGGATACGAGGTGAGCTGAATGAACGGATTTCAGGTAAAGGAACTGCCTTCATACATTGATCATACGCTGCTGAGGGCCGATGCGGACCGTGAGGCGATTCAAAAGCTCTGCGAAGAGGCCAGGCAGTACGGATTTTACAGTGTATGTGTGAATGGCGCCTGGGTTCCGTTATGCCGGGAGCTACTGCAGGATTCGGGCGTAAAAATCAGCGTAGTATGCGGGTTTCCTTTAGGTGCCGGCGACAGCTCGGTAAAAGCGTTTGAAGCGGCTGCAGCCGTGGATCAGGGAGCCGATGAAATCGATATGGTACTGCAAATCGGGAAGCTGATTCAGGGCGATTACGACGCCGTCCGCGACGATATACGTGCCGTCGTGCAGGCTGTAAAGGGACAAGCGATCGTTAAAGTCATTCTCGAGACGGGCGTCCTGACCGATGGGCAAAAAACGGCTGCCTGTCGTCTGTCCGAAGAAGCGGGAGCCCATTATGTCAAAACGTCAACGGGATTCGGTAAAGGGGGAGCTACAGTGGAGGATGTGGCACTTCTGCGCCGCAGTGTCTCTTCTTCCATCGGTGTAAAAGCATCCGGGGGCATCCGTGACCTGGAGACGGCGGTCAAGATGATTGAAGCCGGAGCGACCCGGCTTGGGACAAGCTCAGGAGTCGCATTGATGTCGGGGCTTGCGGGCTCGTCGTTGTATTAATCCTTTGGAGGCTTAAGGCTATGGCAATGATTTATTTGCAGAAAAAAAGGAAACAGCGGCTCGAGGAGGGGCATCCTTGGGTATTCCGCTCGGAAATCGAACGGGTAGAAGGAGAAATCGTCCCGGGCCGACTTGCTCGGATACATACGCATACCGGCCAGTTCCTCGCGGCCGGCTACTACAATCCGGCGTCGCAGATTGCGGTCCGGGTTGTTTCTTATGAACCGTTGGAGGAAATGAACCGGGATTTCTTTATTCGCCGCCTGCAGCAGTGTAAGGACCATCGCGAGCGGTTTCTTCCGGATGCTCGAAGCTTTCGCCTGGTCTATGGAGAAGCCGACCTGCTGCCGGGATTGATCGTTGATAAATTCGAGGACGTGCTGGTTGTCCAGATCCTGACGCTGGGGATGGAAGAGGCCAAAGAGGCCTTACTTGACGCTTTAATCGAAGTGATGCGTCCGGCAGGCATCTATGAGCGCAGCGATGTGCCGGTGCGGGAGCTGGAAGGTCTCACGCAGCGCAAAGGGCTCCTTTATGGCGAATGCCCGCGATATGTGACCATACGGGAGAATGGGTTGCTGCTGGAGGTCGATATCGAGCAAGGCCAGAAGACGGGATATTTCTTCGATCAGCGGGAAAACCGGGCGGCCCTGGCTCCGCTGATGAAAAACTGGGGCAAACGAAGCGGTATTGAGCTGAGGGAGAAGGTGCTCGATGACGGAACGGTGAAACGGGTTCCCGTGAACAAAAGCGGAGCCGAGGTGACCTTTCCTTACTGGGACGGCGCTACGGTGCTGGAGTGTTTCTCGCATACGGGCAGCTTCACGCTGCATGCATGCGCGTACGGGGCGAAGAAGGTGACCTGCTTGGATATATCGGAGCATGCGGTGGAGACGGCCAAGCGAAATGTCGAACTGAACGGGTTCGAAGACCGGGTAGAGTTTGTGGTGGCCGATGCGTTCGATTATTTGCGCGAGCAATCCCGCGGTCTGGATCTCCGCCGGGAACGGGCTCAGGCGGACCGGCGGAAGGTGGATACCTCCGTCCCTTTGGCGAATAAAGGAAGAACGTGGGACGTCGTCATTTTGGATCCCCCGGCTTTCGCCAAATCGCGAAGCGCTGTGGAAGGAGCGGTCAGAGGCTACAAGGACATCAATCTGCACGGAATGAAATTGGTCAATGAGGGCGGTTATTTGGTGACGGCTAGCTGTTCTTACCATATGAGGCCGGAGCTGTTTCTGGAGACGGTTCACGCTGCGGCAGTGGATGCGGGCAAAACGCTCCGCTTGATCGAATTCCGCAGCGCCGGAAAGGATCATCCCCGAATTTTGGGAGTGGAAGAAGGAAATTATTTAAAATTTGCTATATTTGAAGTGCGCGGCAGGCGATAACCGAAAAAGCTTTGCAGCGCTGAGATACCGTTTAAGAGGAGAGGTGTCGTTAAATTGGGGAACATGCGTTTGAATGAAGCGATTCGGGGACGGCGCAGTATCGGACGGGTGAAGCAGGAGCCGATCACCCGCGAACACATTGAAGAGGTGCTGGAGGCGGGAAACTGGGCACCAAGCCATCACGGTACCGAACCGTGGCGTTTCTTCGTCATGACGGGCAAAGGTCGGCAAGCGCTGGCGGATGCCTATGCCGATATTGCTTCGGAAGCAGCTCCACAGCTTACGGGGGAGGAGCTTGAAGCGATGCGGGCGAAGCAAGCGGCCAAAGCGTTTCGCGCACCGGTTGTGATCGCTGTGGCGGTTTCGCCGTCGGATCGAAAGGGAGTGATCCGGATCGAAGAGTTTGCCGCAGCGCACGCCGCTGTGCAAAATATGCTGTTGACGGCGCATGCATTGGGCCTTGGAGCGATTTGGCGCTCCGGCGAACCGATGTACCACCCGCGGATGAAGCAGGCTTTTCAGCTGACCGAGAAGGAAGAAATGGTCGGGCTGCTGTATATGGGGATTCCGGATATGCCGCATCCGGAAGGCAAACGGAAACCGGCAGCGGATAAAACGGTTTGGATGACGGATTGACGTTCAGCAGATGCAAATGGATAACAGAAGGGCGATATCCGATACGGATACCGTCTTTTTGGCGTAAGGGGGTTCATTTTAACACAAAAAACCCTGTTCATTCCATTGGGGGAACGAACAGGGCTTCAACCTGCACAACCGGAATCCATCATTTTACACCTCTTTATACTGCATCGAACGAAGGACGGAACATGCTCTTATTCGATGTCGTTATATCCGTATTTTGCCAACAATTGATAAGACTCTTCTCTTACTTCCAAGAAATAATCGATAAACGAATTTAAAAATGTAATCATTGAAAATGACCTCCTCTTTTTATTTGCGGGCTTTTTCATCGTGGTATGCTGTGTTATGCCGGTCTTACAAACGGTAGTTTTTGGCTTTGCCGTAGCTTTATTATCGCTTCGGCCGACGCCTTTTGACAAAGTCGATATCTTTTCATGAAAGCGGAAATCATTGCCAATGAAAACCAATGAAAACGTAAATCATAGACCATGCTCTTACGATTTCGGGGTTTTACGCAGGATTTCATTGCCAATCGAAAATAAACCAGGAGGATTGGATGACCGCAGGTTCAAAAAATGCTCACATCAAGAACGTTTGTTCCTGTTTTTGAAAATATGTTATAATGACCAAAACCTCCCTTTTCCCAACACATGAGGATTTTGGTAGAATAATAGAGTTGAGGTAAATCCTACGCAACGGAGGAAGCGATCATGGCGTTTCGTTTTGTGCTTGGCCGTGCCGGGAGCGGAAAAACGACGTTTTGTCTGAACGAAATCAAACAAAAGCTCATGGAGAAGCCGGAGGGGCGTCCGCTGATTTGGCTTGTGCCGGAGCAGGCGACGTTTCAGGCGGAGTATGCGCTTGTATCCGCGCCTGAACTGGGGGGAACGCTGCGGGCGCAGGTTCTCAGCTTTCGCCGTCTGGCCTGGCGGGTTATGCAGGAGGTTGGGGGGACGGCCCGTCTTCCGATCGATGAAACCGGGAAGAAGCTGCTGCTTCACCGGATTATACATAGAAATAAAGAGCGTCTGCGCCGATTTCAAGCGTCTGCGGATCAAATGGGTTTCTTGGACCGTTTGAATCAGCTGTTCAGCGAATTTAAACGATACTGTATCACATCCGAAGGGCTTAGCGGATTTTATTCGGAGCGTTTCGGATCCCAGAGCGGCCCAAGCGGTTCATTGGAGGACAAGCTGCACGATCTGCAGTTGATTTATACCGAATTCCAGACTGAACTGTCGAAGCTTTACCTGGACGGAGAAGATTATTTGACTCTGCTTGCCAGGCAGCTTGGCGAATCGGATTACGTTCATGGCGCCGAATGCTGGGTGGACGGATTTCACGGGTTTACGCCGCAGGAATTCGCGGTGCTGGAGCAGCTTGCCCGGCATGCGGGGAATGTGACGCTTACGTTGTGCCTTCCCCGGCCATATGTGAATGGGGAAGGTCTGCATGAGCTTGATTTGTTCCACCCGACGGCACGCACGATGCTGGAGCTGCAGGAGCGGCTGCGGCAGCAGGCTATCCATGTAACGGATCATATTGTGCTGCCTGATTCCCCTCCCGCCCGCTTTCGGCATAATCCGATGCTTGCTTATCTCGAAGCGCATTGGGGGGACGGAGTCAAGAGGCCGTTTCCCGAACCCGCGGAGGTCCGCAAAGGAACGGGTTCGTCCGTCCGTATCTCCGCAGCGGTCAGCCGCAGGGCGGAGGTAGAGGGGGTGGCCCGGGATATTGTAAAGCTTGTGCGGGACGAAGGCTTGCGTTGGCGCGATATATCCGTTTCCGTCCGCAGTGTTGAAGCCTATGGCGATTTACTGGCCGGAACGTTCCGCGATTACGGTATCCCGCATTTCTTCGATCAGAAGCGTTCGGTGCTGCATCATCCGCTGGTGGAACTGATTCGCTCGGCGCTGGAGACGGTGCTCACCCATTGGAAATACGATGCCGTGTTTCGATGCGTCAAAACCGGACTGCTCCTGCCCTTTGCGGAAGATAAGGAACTGCAGGGAGACCGCATACGGATCGACCGTCTTGCCATGGACCAGTTGGAAAACTATGTGCTGGCCTTTGGTATTCAAGGCTCCAAATGGACGGATCCGAAGGATTGGACTTATTCCTATAGAACGAGCCTGGAGCAGGATGATGCGGAGGCCGGTGACGCGGACGAGGCTTTTTTAACGAAAATCAATGCTTGCCGGCGGGCGGTAGCAGGGCCGCTTGGCGAACTGCAAAAGAAGCTGCGGGAGAAAACCGCGGTACAAGACCGCGTTCAAGCGGTATACGAGCTCCTCATCGGACTCCGGGTGCCGGATCGCCTGGAAGCATGGAGCCAGAGCTCGCTTCATTTGGGCGAGCCGGAGAAAGCGCGGGAGCATGCGCAGGTATGGGAGCGGGTTATGGATATGTTCGATCAGTTGATCGAGCTGATGGGGGAGCAGTCCGTATCTCTGGAGTTGTTTGCCGAATTGATCCAAACGGGATTGGAAAGCATCAAGCTCGGGCTTGTTCCCCCGACGCTTGATCAGGTATTGATCGGATCGATGGACAGAACCCGCTCCGGCCGGGTGAAGCACATGTTTGTACTCGGTGTGAACGAAGGCGTTATGCCGGCCAAAATAACCGAAAGCGGCGTGCTGACGGAAGCGGAGCGGGAACGGCTCGGCGCAGCCGGCCTTCAGACTGCCGAAGGCAGCCGCAGACGGCTGCTGGATGAATCGTTCCTGATCTATTGCGCATTCTGCACGCCGTCCGACGGATTATGGCTCAGTTATGCTTTGGCCGATGAAGAAGGAAAATCGCTGCTTCCTTCCGACGTGATCCGGCAAATCAAGCGGTTGTTTCCGCAAGTCAGGGAACGGCTGCTGTTGAATGATCCGGCTCCGGATGCGGCGTCCACCGAGCAGTTGGAATACATAGCGCATCCCGATAAGGCGCTGTCCTTGCTGGTTGTACAATTAAAGCAATGGATGCAGGGAGCTCCGATGAGCGGGGTATGGTGGTCCGTGTACAATTGGTTTGCCCGGCAGCCTGAATTCGGCGGCAGGCTTTCCCGAATGGTTCAATCGCTGCTCTATACGAACAAGGCTGCGGCGTTAAGCGATTCGACCAGCAGGCGGCTGTACGGAGAGCATATTGAAACCAGCGTGTCGCGGATGGAACGATTCGTCGCTTGTCCGTTTTCGCAATTCGCATCCCATGGGCTGCGGTTGAAGGAACGCCGGATCTTCCGCCTGGAAGCCCCTGACGTAGGCCAACTATTTCATGCGGCTTTGAGCAAGTTTGCCGAGCAGGTGGAGAAGGAGGGCATCGATTGGGGGGCGCTGACGGCCCGGGAGAGCGAAGAGCGGGCCGCGCTCGTTGTCGATGCGCTGGCGCCCAAGCTGCAGGGCGAAATCCTGCTCAGCTCCAAAAGGTATTTGTATATTGCCCGCAAGCTGAAGCAGGTGATCGGCCGGGCCGCTTTGATGCTGGGCGAGCATGCCAAACGCGGACAATTTCGCCCGATCGGGCTCGAAATCGGTTTTGGAAGCGGACAGGCGATTCCTCCGCTGCTCTACGAGCTGGACAACGGAGTTCTTATGGAGCTGCGCGGCCGGATTGACCGGATTGACCGGGCGGATACGGAACGGGGAACGCTGCTGAGGGTGATTGACTATAAATCAAGCGCCAAAATGCTGAACATGGCCGAAGTATATTACGGGCTGTCCCTGCAAATGTTGACTTATCTGGATGTCATTTTGACGCATGCTCCGATATGGCTGGGCACAGAAGCGGAGCCTGCAGGCGTCCTCTATTTTCATGTACACAATCCGCTGCTGAATGCCAAAAATGGACTGACTGCGGAACAGATCGATAAAGAGCTGAAAAAACGCTTCAAAATGAAAGGACTGCTTCGGGCCGATCCTGAAGTGATCAAGCTGATGGACAGCAGTCTGATTGGGGCAAGCGGCCATTCCGAGCTGCTGCCGGCGGCGCTCAAAACGGATGGCAGCTTCTATAAATCATCCTCTGTGGCATCGGAGGAGCAGTGGAATACGGTCAGGCGGTATGTAAGACGGACGATTCGCGACATCGGCACTTCGATGACGGACGGGCGCATTGGTATCGAGCCGTATCGGATGGGGCAGTCCACCGCTTGCAGTCATTGCTCCTTCCGGCCGGTATGCCAGTTCGACACGCAGCTGGAAGGCAACGATTACAGGGTACTGCCTCCGATCGGCAAGGATCTCGTATGGGAGCTGATGGAAAAACAAACGGAATCAAAGTCGCGCTTCCGGCCATCCGCATCCCGAACCGCAGCCCTTGCTTCGTTGGAAGTCGCCGCTTCGGCAGAAGACGAAACGGATCAGCCCGCTGTAGAAGACGGGTTCATTCCGCCCTCCGGCAGCAAAGATAACGAGGGAGGCGAGACCAAATGACTGTAACGATCCCGAAGCCTGCGGGCAGCACATGGACGGATGAGCAGTGGAATGCCATTTCCGTTCACGGTCAATCCATCCTGGTGGCGGCTGCCGCCGGTTCAGGCAAAACGGCCGTCCTGGTGGAGCGGATTATCCGGCGCATTTCCGATGAGAGAAATCCGACGGATGTAGACCGGCTGCTTGTGGCCACCTTTACCAAAGCGGCTGCCGAGGAGATGCGTCACCGTATCAGCGAGGCGTTGGAAAAAGCGCTCGCGGCCAATCCGGAATCCGATCACCTTCGGCGCCAGCTGGCGCTCATTCCAAGGGCTTCCATCACGACGCTGCATTCCTTTTGCATGGAAGTCATTCAAAAGCATTATCAGGTTATCGGATTAGACCCCGGGTTTCGTATCGCCAACGAAACGGAAAGCGCGCTGCTGCGTCAGGATGTGCTGGAGGAGCTGTTGGAAGAACGGTATGGAGACTCCGCCGAAGATGATCCTTTCTGGCGGCTGGCGGATGCGTTCAGTTCGGATAAAAGCGACGACGCGCTGTTTCAGCTGGTGCAGCGAATATACGATAATGCCCGCAGCCATCCCTGGCCGGAGCATTGGCTTGAGGAAAGCGTAGGAAGATTCGAACGGTGTTCGATGGCAGGAGAGAATCCTTGGCAGTCGAGCTTGCAGGCTTATATCCGCCTGGAGCTTCAGGGGATTGACGCCCTGCTGAGGGAGGCTGTCCGTACGGCCGAGGCCCCCTTCGGTCCCGAACCGTATTTGGCCAATTTGAATGAAGATTTAACGGTAATTCAATCTTTGCTTGAGGCGGCGGCCGATCCGTCCTGGCACAGACTTTATCAGGCGTTTCAGGGGGCGGGCTTCGGAAAGCTGAAGGCGTGTAAAGGCGAGCAGTACGATAAAGAGCTGCAGGAGCAGGTCAAAGCGCTGCGCAATGAAGCCAAGGAAAGGCTGGGAGACCTGAAGGAGGAACTGTTCGCACGAACTCCGGAGCAGTACGAGGAGGAACTGAGAATGATGGCCCCGCTCATGAGGACTCTGGCGGATTTGGTGATCGAGTTCGGGGAGCGGTATAGGAAGGTCAAGCTGGACAAAGGTCTTGTCGATTTCGCCGATCTCGAGCATTATTGTCTGCGCATCCTGAGCTCGGACCGATCCGCGCCCGGAGCGCCGGTGCCTTCTCAAGCCGCTTTGGAATACCGGGAACAGTTCGTCGAAGTGCTGCTTGACGAATATCAGGATACGAACCGCGTGCAGGAGGCGATCGTCGAGCTGATTTCGCGGGAATCTCCCGGCAACCGGTTTATGGTCGGGGACGTGAAACAAAGCATATACCGGTTTCGTTTGGCGGAGCCGAGCCTGTTTCAGGAAAAATATAAAGCTTTACCCCGGACGGAGCGGATCCGGGAAGACGGATTGATTTGGCGCGCAACTTCCGCAGCCGCCGCCAAGTGGTGGACGGTACAAACTACATATTCCGCCAGCTGATGAACGAGAACGTAGGTGAAATCGCTTATGATCAAAAGGCGGAGCTCGTATACGGCGCAGGGTATCCGGAAACCGGGAATGGAAACTTTGACTTGGCGTCCGAGCTGATTCTCATCGACAGGTCGGCCCATGACGAGAGCGTATCCGGCAAGAAAACGGAAGACGAAAGCGTGACGGATTCCGATCAAGACCCGGAGGCGGACGGCGCTTCGGAGGATCCGGCCGAAAATAGGCAGGAGCTGGAAACGGCACAGCTGGAAGCCCGGTATATCGCGCAGCAGATTCGCCTCATGATGGGGATGGATGGCGGAGAGCCGTTTCGGGTGTTCGATAAATCCCTCAAAGGGCTGCGGCCAGCCGCTTTCCGGGATTTCGTCATTCTGCTGCGCGCCACTCAGCAGTGGGCGCCGGTGCTGATCGAGGAACTGCGGCAGCAGGGCATTCCGGCCTATGCGGAGCTGAATACCGGCTATTTTACGGCAACGGAGATTCAAGTGGTATTGTCTCTACTCAAGCTCATCGATAATCCGTATCAGGATATTCCTCTGGCCTCCGTGCTCCGTTCGCCTATTGTGGGAATGGACAGCGAGGAGCTGGCGCATATCCGGATATGCAGCCGTCACGGAGCTTTTTTCGATGCGGTGAGAGCTTATGCGAGAAAGGATGAAACGAAGACGGAGGAAGCCGGAGAGCTTTCCGATCCGGATGGTTCGGAACCGTCCGGCGATGGCGATGGCGCGTATATTCCAAAACCGGAGACTCAACGCAAAGCAAGATCCTTCCTTGAACAGTTGAACGATTGGAGAAGGATGGCTCAGCAGGGCTCGCTTGCCGACCTGATCTGGGACATTTACAGAAAAACCGGCTATTTCGATTTCGTAGGCGGGCTGCCCGGCGGGCAGCAGCGCCAAGCGAATCTGCGCGCGCTCTACGATCGGTCCCGCCAGTACGAGGCGACGTCCTTTCGGGGCCTGTTCCGTTTTTTGCGTTTCGTTGAACGAATGCAAAACAGCGGAGGCGATTTGGGCACCGCCAGGGCTTTGGGCGAGCAAGAGGATGTCGTAAGGATCATGACCATTCACAAAAGCAAGGGGCTGGAATTTCCGGTCGTATTCGCAGCCGGTATGGCCAAGCCGTTCAACCGGCGGGATTTGACGGACAGCTTCCTGCTGCACAAGGAGCTCGGATTCGGACCGAAGTTGACCGATCCGAAGACGCGCGTCAGCTATCCCACGCTGCCGTGGCTCGCCATCAAACGCAAAATCCAGATGGAAATGCTTGCCGAAGAAATGCGCGTGCTGTATGTGGCCCTTACCCGTGCGAGGGAGAAGCTGGTGCTGGTAGCCTCGGTCAAAGGGCTGGAAAAACAGCTCAAGGCATGGAGCCGGTTTGTTCTGCATGACCGGTTGGCGCTTCCGGATGACGCGCTGGCCAAAGCCAAATGTTATCTGGATTGGATCGGTCCCGCCATGATTCGCCATCCCGACGGAAAGCTGCTCCGGGAAGGGGCAGGCGTAGAAGATACGGTTCCCTTGTTTCTAAAGGACGAGTCTTCCGAGTGGCGGGTGCATCTGATCATGCCGGAGCTGTTTGCCGGTATGGCGCAGGCGGCCGCCGGATCGGATCCCGCCGATTCGCGGTGGCAGTCGGTGGTCCGCATGGAGCCTGTGGACGAAACGGAGCAGTGGGAGCATGAAGTGTGGCGGCGGTTGTCGTGGGATTATTCCTATAAGGACGCTACGCTGGTCTTGTCCAAAACGTCCGTAACGGAGCTCAAGCGGCTGTCCGAGCATCATAAACTGCTTGAGCTGCTATCGGAGGAACCCGCGGCGGCGCCTTGGCACGCTGCGGAAAACGGTCAGGACAACGTTGACAAGAAAGGCCGGGACAAAGGACAAACGGTCTTCCGCCGGATGATTGTCCGCAGACCTCGTTTCATGGAGCAAAGAGAGCTGAATGCGGCGGAGCGGGGCTCGGTGTTTCACTCCGTCATGCAGCATATGCCGCTGGATCGTCATCCTTTGGAGGCGGACGTGCGCGAAACGCTGGCCTGGATGGTGTCGCGGGAGCTGCTGACCGAACAGCAGCAATCGCTGGTGGACCCCGCGGTTATCGTGTCTTTCTTCCGAAGCGAGCTGGGGCAGCGGCTGCTTCAAGCCAAGCGGGTACACCGGGAGGTGCCCTTCAGCTTCGGACTGCCTGCGACGGATGTGTATGGCGCTGAACCGGGAGGCTTGTCGCAGGAAACGGTCATGCTGCAAGGGGTGATCGACTGCTTGATTGATGAGGAGGAGGGTCTGGTCCTGCTCGATTACAAGACGGATCGCCTGAAGGGCGCTTCTCCTCAACGGGTGGCGGAGAGCTACCGGATGCAGCTCGATTTGTATGCAAGAGCGGTGGAGACGATCTGGAAAAGGCCGGTCATCGGCAAATACATCTTTTTATTTGATGGAGCTCATGTGGTACAGCTATAAAGGAGGATGGGCATGCGGGTATTGCATACGGCGGATTGGCATTTCGGCAGGACATTGGAGGGAAGAAGCCGGCTGCCGGAGCAGGAGGCTTTTATCGATGAGCTGGCGGCCATCGTGAGAGATCAGCAGATTGATCTGGTGCTGGTGGCGGGGGATATTTATGATTCGGTCAATCCGCCTGCCGCCGCTGAGCAGCTGTTTTACGACGCATTGGCCCGACTCTCCGATCAGGGAAGCCGGCCGGTCTATGTCATTGCCGGAAACCATGATCATCCGGACCGGCTGGCGGCAGCCGCTCCGCTGGCGCTAAAGCTGGGCGTGACGTTGGTCGGCCTGCCGGAGGCGCGAGTATACAAGTCGGCGATCAAGCGAACGGGAGAAACGGCGATCGTCTTCGCGCTGCCTTATCCGTCCGAATCCCGTCTTCGCGAGCTGCTGTCCGATGAGGCGGAGGAAGGGCTGCTGCGATCGGCTTATTCGGCACGCGTGAAGCATATCGTGCAGGAGCAGGCGAGGCATTACCGGAAAGACACGGTCAATCTGCTGATGAGCCATTTGTACGTTCTGGGAGGCAAAGAAACCGAATCCGAACGGCCGATTCAAGTAGGCGGCGCCTACACGGTCGATACGGAAGCTTTGACGGCCGGCGCGCAGTACGTGGCGCTCGGACATCTCCACCGTCCGCAGTACATCCGCTCCGGGACGATGATTCGGTACAGCGGCTCGCCGCTGGCTTACAGCTTCTCGGAGGCGGGACAAGCCAAATCGGTAACCATTCTGGATATCAAGCCGGGTTCGGTTCCGCAGGTGGAAGAGATTTTCCTTTCCAGCGGACGGCCTTTAGTGGAGTGGAAGGCCAAGGGAGGGCTTGCGGAGGTTCACCGGTGGTTGGATGAAGGAAAAGATCCGACGGCCTGGATCGATCTGGAAATTCATCTTCAGGAGACGATGTCGCTCGAACAAATCCACAAGCTTCGGCAGGCGAGGGACGGTTTCCTTCATATCCGGCCGGTCTATCCGGAGCTGCAGCCGGAAGCCATGGAGCCCGTTTCCGCATCCCGGCTCCCGATGGACGAGCTGTTCCGGCGCTTTTACGAGCGGCAGACCGGAGGCGCACAGCCCGAGCCGGAACTGGTCCGGCTGTTTCTGGAGCTGCTGGCTGAGGAGAACGACGCGGCGGTATAAAGCGAAAGATATATTACATGTTGGACTATAACGCGATGACCTGAAAAAACATGGGTTTGAGCGAAAAGGAGGCTTCGGCATGCGGCCGATTCATTTGCAAATCGCCGGACTTCAGAGCTATCGGGAAGCGCAGGAGATCGATTTTGCCGCGCTGACGGGCGCCGGCGTGTTCGGTATTTTCGGCCCGACGGGCAGCGGCAAATCCACCCTGCTCGATGCGATTACGCTGGCGCTGTTCGGCAAGGTGGAGCGCGCGCCCGGCGGCACGCAGGCGATCATGAATCAGGCGGAGCAGACGCTGTCCGTCTCATTTACCTTCGAGCTGGGTTCTGGTTCCGGGGCCAAGCGGTACCGGGTGGACCGCCAGTTTAAACGCAGCGGAGAGCAGTCTATCCTGGGCAGCCTGTGCCGGCTGATCCATTACCGCGACGGCGAATCCGTCGTATTGGCCGACAAAGCGGGGGAAGTCAACCAGCACATTCAAGACATTTTAGGGTTATCGATGGCTGATTTTACCCGTGCCGTCGTGCTGCCGCAGGGGAAGTTTGCGGAATTTCTGACACTTGCCGGCAAGGACCGGCGGGCGATGCTGCAGCGATTGTTTCATCTGGAGCCTTACGGCGACAAGCTTAGCGCCAAGACCTCCGCGCGCTATAAGGAGACGGATGCCGCGCTCAAGGAGCTCCAGGCGGAGCAGCAGGGCCTGGGTGACGCTTCGGAGGCGGCGCTGGCGCAAGCGGAGGCTCGGCTGGCCGAGGCGCGCGAAGCGGCTCGCGTGCTGCGCGAGCGGCTGATCGCCTGCGAGCGACGCGCGACCGAGCTGCGCGCCGTCCGCGAGCTGCAGCGCGAACGCGCGGCGGTGGCTGCGCGTCGGGCCGCGCTGGCGTCGCAGGCGCCGCACGTGGCGGCCCTCGCCGGGCGCCTCGCGCGGGGCGTGCAGGCCGAGCGGCTGCGCCCGCTCGTGCGCCGGCTCGCCGCCGCCGAGGCGCAGCTCGCGCAGCAGCGTGCAGCCGCCGCCGCGGCCGCCGAGGCGCTCGCCGCCGCACAGGGCGCGCTGGCGCAGGCGCAGGCGGCGCAGGCCGCGGCGCGCGACGCGCTGGCTGCGCAGGAGGCGCCGCTGGCCGCGCGCCTCGAGCAGCTGCGCCAGGCGGCGGCGCTCGCGGCCGAGCTCGCGCAAAACCGCGAGCGGCTCGCCGCGCTGGCCGCCGAGGCCGAGCGCAGCAGGGCGCAGCTCGCGGGGCTGCACGCGGAGCAGGCGCGCGAGGCCGAGCTGCGCGAGAAGGCGCTGCAGCGGCAGGCGCAGCTCAAGGACGAGCTGAAGCTTGCCGAGGTGCCCAGGGCGTATCGGGATCGGCTCCAGGAGGCGCTGCAGGAAAAGCGCGAGCTCGATCGGCTCGGGAAGCAGTACGGTGAGCAGCAGGCGGAGCTGGCCCGGCGGCAGGCCGAGCTGGAACGGCTGAAGCAATCGCTGGCGGCGCTGGAGCTTGCGGAGAAAGAATGGGAGAGTCGGGGAGCAGTCTGGTTGGAACGGTTAGCTTCGTTACATACGGCATGTTTTCAAACCGAACAAAGGCTATCGGCGCTTCTGGGCCAAATCCCCGACGAAATCTCCAGGCTCAAGAGCATGCAAAAGCAGGCCGAACGAACGGCCATGGCCAATGCGCTGGCGGCACATTTGCATGACGGCGAGGCTTGTCCGGTTTGCGGCTCGTCGGTTCATCCGAAGCCGGCTGTGGAGCGCGGGGAGCTGACAGCCGTACAGAGCGGGGAAGACATGCATCACACGGCCGTGGCACAGCTGGAGCGGCTGCAGGACGATGTCCGGAGAAGGCAGCTTGATCTGCGCCAGCTGCTGCATGCTCTGCAGGCGATGGAGCAGCAGTGGAATCAGGCCGTCGATGAAGAAGTACGGCAGCCCCTGTCGGAAAAGCTGTCCGCGCATCATGAGGCGGCTGCGTCGCTTTCTGCTGAATTCGCAGGAGGGACGGGCGTTTTTGCCGATGAGCTTCAACTCTTGCTGGATACGTCTGCGAATGAACTTGAGCTTGCCCGCCGGGAAGCGCAGCAGCTTCAGCATGCGCTCCAAACGCTGCTGCAGGAGAAGCGGCAGCTGGTCAAGCAGCGCCATGATCTGGACGCCAGAGAACAAACGGCACGCGGCGTCTATGAAGCGGAAGCCCAAAAAGCGGCGGAAACGCGCGATTTGCTTCAAACGCTCAGCTCCGGCTGGACAAACAGGTTTCCGGACTACAGGCCGGAGGACGTTGCGGCATTGGCAGAGCGCTTGAAGCAGCAGGAGCAGTTGGCGGATGAGCTCAAAAGGCGGTTGGACAAAAGCGTGGAATTTTTGTCGGCCAAGCAAACGCGCATGGAGCAGCTGCTGCAGGAAGTGGGTGAAGCCGAGAAGCAAGCGGTCCGGATAACTGCGGAACAGCAAGCGCTGCAGCAGCACGTTGACGCGCAGGCCGAACGGCTCTATGCCTGGGTCGGCGATGAGGATGCCGGCGGTCTGGCCTCCGAGGCGCAGACCAGGCTGTATGAGCTGCGAACGGAAGCGCAAAGGACAGCGAAGCTGCTGGAAGAAATGCAGTCCGGGTATCAAGAGTCGGCCAAGACGGAATCCGCCGTTCGTCAGGCGGCGGAATCGGCGCGGCTGGCTTTGGAAGAAGCGGAAAGGGAATGGGCCCAGCAGTCGGAAGCGGAAGGTTTCTCTACGGTTCAGGAAGTGTCGGATGCGTTGATCTCGCTTGAACAGCAGCAGCAGTGGAGTGCCGAAGTCGAAGCTCACGGCAAGCTGGAGCATCAGCTGTCAGCCCGCTTGGCTGAGCTCGATCATGAGCTGGCGGGCCGTGAGGTCACGGATGACATGTGGGAGGCGATGGAGCGGGAGCTTGGCGAATGCAAGGCTCAGGATGAAGCGGCTCTGCAAACGATGGCCAAGGCGGAGAGGGATTGGGAGGATCTGCAGGCCAAACACCGGCGCTGGCGCGAACTGGAGTCGAAGCAGACAGCCTGCCGCAGCGAGCTGGAACGGCTTGGCAAGCTTCAGAGCGTGCTTCGGGGCAACGCGTTCGTTGAATTTCTGGCGGAGGAGCAGCTGATGCATGTCAGCCGTGCGGCTTCCGAGCGATTAGGACAGCTAACCCGGCAAAGGTACGCGATTGAGGTGGACTCCGGCGGAGGCTTCGTCATGCGGGACGATGCGAATGGAGGGGTGCGCAGACCGGTGACTACGCTCTCGGGCGGCGAGACGTTCTTGACCTCGTTATCGCTTGCGCTGGCTCTTTCCATGCAAATTCAGCTCAAAGGCGAGCATCCGCTTGAGTTTTTCTTCCTTGACGAAGGTTTCGGTACGCTGGATCAGGAGCTGTTGGATACGGTCATTACGGCTCTCGAAAAACTGCATACGGACAAGCTGACGGTAGGCGTCATCAGCCACGTGCCTGAGCTGCGGGCCCGGCTTCCCAGACGGCTTGTGGTGCATCCCGCGGAGCCCGGCGGCCAAGGCAGCCGGATCTCGATGGAGATCATGTAAGGCTCCGGGATTCGGTAAACGGATCGTCTTTAGACATAAGCAGGCCCCTTCCGGCATACCTGTTGAATAGATAGAAGGACATGCATCATCTAGGGGGGACAATCATGCAGACATCTCATCGGAAGCCGGATCGGTGGCTTGGCCGTAAGGGGTTCTTTGATCCCCGTTCGTTTACGGCTTCCGTATGCTGTAAAAAGGTTAAGCGTCTGCTGGCTGCAGCGCTTTGTGCCGGACTGTTATTCTCTCACGCCGAACCGATTTACGCCGATGCGATATGGGATCGATGGAAAGCGGCCGACGCTGCCGTGGCCAAAGGGAAGCCGGAGGATGCCGTACCGCATTGGGAGTTTTTGGTTCGTCACTATGCATCGATTGGAGATTGGCAGAATGCGGCGCTGTTTTGCGGCAGACTCAATCAATATTTTGACCGGATGAAGGATTATGAGAAGGCGATTCACTACTACGAGCTGGAAAACGAGTACTGGCTCAAAGACGGAAAAGACTGGGGAGCCGTCGATTTGCAGCGCGCGGAGCAAATACGTACCACCGTGGAGGCTTATATCAGCACCTCGGACACGGAAGAGTTGAAGCGGCTGGCCGCCCCGCCGGACGGAAAGCTGGCGAAATTCGAACCGGAATACGGGATTTATATCGGAATGTATACGGAACGCGACCCGCAGATGCATAATTACTACGATCGCTCAGAGACATTTTACGGGAAAAAACACGCGCTCTACCTGGTCTATACCCAGGTGGGAAAACCGTTTCCAAAACAGTATGTGACCAGGGCGAAGCAGGCGGGGGTCGCACTGCAGATCGCCTGGGAGCCGATGGACGGGCTTGATGCCGTTAAGGAAGAGACGGTCCGTCAATGGGCCCGTGAGGCAAAGGCTGCGGGCATTCCGATCTTTCTGCGTTACGCCAGCGAGATGAACGGCAATTGGGTCGTGTGGCACGGCGATCCGCAGAAATATATTCAAAGCTTCCGCATGGTTCATGACATCATGGAACAGGAAGCGCCGAATGTGGCCATGGTATGGAGTCCTGGGCAAGTGCCGATGTACTCGATAGCTCCTTATTATCCGGGAGATGCTTATGTCGATTGGGTAGGCGTCAGCCTTTACAGCGAGCCGTATGAGAACGGAGATCCCAAGCAGGGAAATATGCAGGCGACGAGCCCTGTGGAGCGGCTGGATTATTTGTACCGGACTTATGCCGGCCGGAAGCCGCTGATGATCAGTGAAACGGCCGTCTCCCATTACGCGAATCTTCCCCAGGAGTCGTTCACCGATTACGGACTGCTGAATTTGCAGCGCTTGTACGAAATTATGCCGTATAAGTATCCGCGGCTGAAGGCGATCACTTACTTCAATGTCAATCTGGAGATGAAGGAATCCAAAAACAACTATTTGCTCCGGGATAATGAAGCGATGATGAAGCTTTACAGCCGTATGATCGCTCCTCCGTATTATTTGACCAAAGTCGAGCAGGGGACCAGGCCTTCGGATCATGCCGGCCATGTGCCGTTAACCGCCCGGACGCCTATTGTCAAAAGAGCGAAAATTACGCCCTTCGTTAAAATTCCGGATGTCTATATCGGCAAGCTTGAATATTATTTAAACGGCAGGCTGCTGGATAGCCAAAGCGGACCGCCTTTCGGCATTGAGCTTAATGCGGGGGCCGTACCGGAGGGCTCCGTCTTTGAAATTGTTGTTTACAATAAGGACGGCCAAAGGAGCGGTTCAAAATCTTTCCCTTTGTCTTCCAGCGTGTCCGTGGTTGTAGACGGCAAGGATGTGAAGTTTGAGCAGCGGCCGGTCATCCGGGAAGGCTATACGTTGACGCCTCTGCGGGCGATATTGGAGTCGATGGGGGCCAAGGTGGAGTGGGATTCATCCACACGCACGGCAACCGCACGTAAGGGGAATGCGGTGGTGTCCATCCAAATCGGCAGTACCTTCGCGAACCGGAACGGGGAAACCGTGGCTCTCGAAATGCCGGCCCAATTGGTAAACGGGCATACCATGGTTCCGGCACGTTTTGTAGGCGAGGCCTTCGGCGGTGCTGTCAGCTGGGACGGCACAACGCGAACGGTGGAGATCCGAAGTGACGGTCAAGCACCGGCCGCAAAGGTCGGCACAGCGGAGGATCGGCAGGAACAGGAAACCCTTGCCGCGAATACGACGACAGAAGACAAAAAGAATTTGGGGTCGGTGGCGGGGGCTGTTTTCGGATGGTTCAAGCTGCAAGTCGCCAAAGCGTTCAAGCTGTTTAACGATGCGGCGTAGGCAAGGGTTCCCAGCTCCTTGCTCCTGCCATATCGTCGTTTTTTCATATAACACAAGGGCCGTCCCTCAGTCATCCAGTTACTCCATCAGGTTGACTTATGGGACGGCCCCTCTTATTCATCCCTATGCACCGATCTTCTTCAGCTCGGGATCTTCCAATATCGCTTTGGCAGCCAGCATAGCACTTGAGAATGCGCGCTCTGCCAGTTCCCCCTTGCCTTCACAGCCATCGCCGCAGAAATAAAACGGAACGTTCTCGATGCGATGGGGCAGCAGACGATTCCCCGAAATATTCTTTACGCTGGCAACCATTGCTTTTTTCGATACGCGTTTGACTTCCGTCGCCTCGCGCCAGCCGGGGTAATATTTGTCGAACAAGGCTTCCATTTGTTTGGTCTTATTGTCCAGGTAAGCTTTGCGTTCGGCTTCGTCGACAAATTTGTCGTTCAGGTAAGCGATCCCTTGAAGCAGTTGGCCTCCGTCGGGAACCAACGTATGGTCGGTTGCCGACACATCGCTGATAAACAGCTTATTGTCCATATCGCTGATATAACTGAACGGCCTGGCCACAACCTGTTTCAAGCCCACGTCGTATACCATAACCTCTGTCGCGGTATTATCCTCGTACGGAGACAGGAACGGTTCCCATGGCGTAGCCTTGAGCAGCTTGCACACTTGCTGTACAGGCATGGCGAAAACGACGCGATCGAAAGGCAGCTCCCTTTTTTTCGTTTGCAGCCAAAATTTGCGATCCGCATAACGAATGCCTTCCACGCCTTCCTGAAGGGCGATTTCCCAGCGGCCGCCCAGCTCTATTTTTTGCTTGAGCTGGTTTGTGATAACGGCCCAGCTGCCTAAAACATAATTCACCGGTTTTCCGGACAGAAACAGGTTATGGTAATACTCGCTAATGACCGCTCCGGGTACTTTTCTGGCTTCCTCCGGAGTAATGAAAAAGTTCGAGCATACGAGATGCTCCCACAATTCCTTGACATCCTCGTCAGCATCGGATTGAGCCAAATAATCCCCGAGGGTCTCGTAGTTCCGCACATGGTGAATGTTAGCGATAATCGCTGTAATCTCCCCGACAAAGCGAACCTTCTGGATGGGGTTCAACAGTTCGGTTCTCATCAAATTGACAAAATCAAGCGGAGCAGGCGTCAGCTGTCCGTTCTTGGCATACATGACTCTGCGTTTATCGACCTGCTTGGAGCTGAAGGAAAGTCCCAACTCCTTTTCCATCACGGACAAGGTATGACGATCGATGCCATAAACGGCATGTGCCCCGTAGTTTAACGTAAAGCCCGCCTTTTCATAAGTAAACGCTCTGCCTCCGAGCTGCGGACTCCGCTCGAATAAGACCCCCTCGATACCGGGGCTCTCCGATAAATATGCGGCTGCGGTCAAGCCCGCCAGACCGCCTCCAATGACAGCCACCTTCATAACATGTTCCCCTCCCCGATCCGGTTCGACCAACAACGTATCCGCCTTCTGATTTGCGCGGATTCCGGCCCAAACCGGTGCTAATTGCTGGCGCATAAGTTCCTTCAAATCATCTTCATCCTGTAAACACCACAGCATTAATGTTCCGAGATAGGCCGCCACCAGCGTTCTCGCTTTGTGCGAATCCTGCAGCCGGAGCAGTAGGCATTCATACAGCAAGCGGTTTTGTTCCTCGAACGCGGCTTTGAGCGTATGGTTTTGCATCGATAAAGCAATCCAGCTCCGCATGAGTTTGGATGAATGCTGCAGATTCTCAGCCAAGCTGATAAGAAGTCCGTTGATTTGGCTTTCCAAGGCGTGCTCCGTTGCAGGCGGGCGGTTTGCCCACGCTTGAATGATGGATATCTGCTTCCTCGGAATTTCCAGAAGAATTTCGTCCTTGCTTTCAAAATAATGATAAAACGTTCCTTTGGAAGTATTTGTCGACCTGATAATATCGTCTACCGAAACTTTCTCATAACCGTGCTCGATAAACAGCTTCAAGGCGACTTCCATCATATATTCGCGTTTTTTCCGGGTTGCGGCACGCATGAATTTGTTCATGAAATCCCCACCTCGAAACGTGCTGGAAACCATTATAAATGAATTTAGACTCACGGTCTATCATTAAATTAGACTTTCAGTCTATATTTTAGCACAAAACGTTGCTTTGCAGACAATCTTCAGTATATGTTAAAGGAAATTTTATTCGATATTTAGATTACAGCTTAAAAAGAACCAAAAAAAGAAATATGGTACAGATTAAACGTTGTAATTTGACGTGTGTTTTTGTATTTTTACTTAAAATGATGTTCCTTTTATGTTATTATATATGACATTAAAATGTGGGGCGAAGGGATGTTGGCATTCTCGCGATGGAGTTCTGGCAAGCGGGCGGAGGATACTGCTGGCACGAGCGGAAGCTGGCGGAGGAAAGCAAGCTTGCGGAATGCTTTGCGATACTGGAGAACGGGCTGCGCACGGAGCGGGATATAGCCTGTTTCGAGGCGCTGAAGGCAGCCTGGAGGCAATTTTCAATCATCAAAGACCAGATCGCGCAGTGGATGCTTGAAGGGGAGTTTGAGAAGGCTAAGCAGGCGCTGGCCAATCACGGTCGTGAACGGTTTAAGCAAGCGGTGGACCTGGTTGTGGAATGGATGGAGCATTAAGTTTAAAATAATGAAAAAAGACATGTTTACAAGCGTTGTTTTCTATTGGATTTTTGAAGTCCGATTCGTTATGATATAATGGTGAAATTACTCATGGGACGAAAAGAGGTGGACATCCATGGACTGCATTTTTTGCAAAATCGTCGAGGGCGCCATTCCATCGAAAAAAGTGTTCGAGAATGAACATGTTGTGGCTTTTCACGATATTCAGCCTGCCGCCCCCGTACATATCCTGATCATTCCCAAGAAACATATTTCTTCGATGAATGATGTGGAGTCGGAAGACTGGTATTTGCTTGGGGAAATTCATTCCGCCGCTCAGCAAATCGCCAGGGAGCAGGGGGTTGCTGAAACGGGGTATCGGCTGATCAACAACTGCGGGCCGGATAGCGGGCAAGTCGTTTTTCATATCCACTATCACCTGCTCGGAGGGGAGAAACTCGGCGCGCTGAATGCAAGGTAATACGGTTCCGAAGCTTTGCTTATCCATTGCTTTGATCAGGTTGACACCCAGTTTTGTTTTCGCCTATAATGAAGTTTGACGAATGTCTTTAGTTGTCTTGGACGGTCTGTTCGGAGGGAGGGAAAACTGGTGTCAGAAACTCGAGTTCGCAAGAACGAAACTATAGATGCTGCACTTCGTCGCTTTAAGCGTTCTATCGCTAAAGACGGCGTTTTGGCGGAGGTTAAAAAACGCAAGCATTATGAGAAGCCAAGCGTAAAGCGCAAGAAGAAGTCAGAGGCTGCTCGTAAGAGAAAGTTCTAGGAGGCTTAATCAATGAGCTTAAGCGAGAGATTAAACGATGACATGAAGCTTGCGATGAAGAGTCAAGATAAGTTTAAACTCTCCGTAATCCGTATGGTTCGTGCAGCTATCAAGAATATCGAGATAGATCAGCGTAAAACCTTAGATGACCAAGAAGTACTTGACGTCCTGAATCGTGAGATCAAACAGCGCAAAGATTCCCTCCAAGAATTTGAAAAGGCCGGTCGTGATGATTTGGCGGAAAACCTGAAGGCAGAGATTGCCGTACTGATGGAGTACATGCCGCAGCAGTTATCCGATGAAGAAGTAAAAGCCATTGTACAGCAGACCATCCAGGAAGTGGGAGCTTCTTCAAAAGCGGATATGGGTAAAGTCATGGGCGCATTAATGCCGAAGGTAAAAGGGCGGGCTGACGGCAAGCTTGTCAATCAGCTTGTCCAACAGCTATTGTCTTAACAACAACGAGGAACACTCCGTAACAGGAGTGTTTTTCTTCATTTTAGGATATTTTATGAATCAATTACGTCCCTGGCGCGTATTACCGGATAGACTGATCAATAACAGAGAAAAGGAGGTAAAGCCATGCGGGTTGGAGCCGGTGAATCAAAAAGTCGGTTTTGGCAAAGAATGGTCACCTTGATGCTAGCGTTGACGCTGATGATGCCGGGGCTGTTTATGGGCCTGCCGGATTTCAAGACCGCTCATGCGGAGACGAAGCCTCTTGCGGCACCGGTTGTCGTCATTCCGGTACACCACACGGTGGAAAACGGGCTGTACAATTTCCTGGAACGTGCGTTCCGTGAAGCGGAAGAGATGAACGCGCTTCATATCGTGCTCGACATCAACACGTTCGGAGGACGCATTGACTCGGCACAGGAAATCGGCCAGCTGATCAAGAACAGCCCTGTTCCGACCATCGCTTATATACGAGGCAAGGCGATCTCGGCCGGCAGTTATATCGCGTTAAATGCGGAGCAGATTGCTATGGAACCGGGCAGCTCGATCGGAGCGGCGGCGATTGTCGATATTACCGGTAACGAGATTGAGGATACGAAAGCCATCTCTACCTGGTCCGGACTCATGAAAGGCGCGGCCGAAATGCGCGGGCGCAATTCGCAAATTGCCGAAGCGATGGTAGATAAGAATGTCGGCGTGACAATGCCCGAAATCGGCAGGACCGTGCCGAAGGGCGAAATCGTTACTTTGACTTCACAGGAAGCGTTAAAGGTCGGATATGCGGAAACCATTGCAGCAAGTCTGGATGAGGTCGTCAAGTTTATCGGCGGAGAGAATCATCCGCTGATTACGATGGAGCTTACTGTGGCTGAAAGAATAGCCCGCTTTGTGACCGAGCCGTGGGTGGCCACTCTGCTGCTGCTGATCGGCATTGCTGGGGTTGCGGTCGAGATTTTCGTACCGGGGTTTGGTCTTCCTGGTATTTTGGGAGTGCTCGGCTTCGGATTGTACTTTTTCGGCCATTACATCGCGGGTTTCGCAGGGGCTGAGGATATCGCTCTGTTTGTGGCCGGCATCATTTTGCTTTTTCTGGAAATTTTCGTTTCAAGCTTTGGCATTCTGGGCATCCTTGGAGCGCTCTGTTTGTTCAGCGGAGTGGTTTTGTCTGCCTATAATAAGCAAATGGCCGCGTGGAGCCTTGGGATCGCTTTTGTATTGGCGGTTGTGATTGTGGTCATTGTGATCCGGATATTCAGGCACCGGGGCGTTTGGAACCGGTTTATCCTGAGCGAGAAGCTGACTGCGGAGGAAGGATACGTTTCCGCTTCGTCCCGCAAGGAATTGCTTGGCCAAACCGGTCATGCGCTTACGCCGCTGCGGCCTGCCGGAACGGCGGTTTTCGGCGAGGAGCGTGTGGACGTGGTCACGTCGGGCGATTTTATTCCGGCCGGACGGACAGTCAAGGTCATTCAGGTCGACGGTTCGCGAATCGTTGTTAAAGAGATGAAAGAATGATTGAAAATTGGAGATAGGATGGTGCTTGTATGGATACTACCCTGATTACGTTCTTATTGCTTGCGGCGGTTGCGATCATCGTGCTGTCGGTGTTTTTCACCTTTGTCCCGGTGATGCTGTGGATTTCGGCACTCGCTTCCGGCGTGCGGATCGGCATTATTACGCTTGTGGCCATGCGCCTTCGCCGCGTTATTCCGAGCCGGATCGTCAACCCGATGATTAAAGCGACCAAAGCCGGTTTGGATTTAACGATTAATCAGCTGGAGAGCCACTTCTTGGCGGGCGGTAACGTAGATCGCGTCGTGAATGCGCTTATTGCGGCGCACCGCGCCAACATTCATTTGGAGTTTGCACGGGCGGCTGCGATTGATCTGGCGGGCCGGGATGTCCTGCAGGCGGTACAAATGAGCGTCAACCCGCGTGTGATTGAAACGCCTACGGTTTCTGCCGTAGCCAAAGACGGTATTGAAGTGAAGGTTATTGCAAGAGTAACGGTTAGGGCCAACATCGACCGGCTTGTCGGGGGAGCCGGGGAAGAGACGATCATCGCCCGCGTAGGCGAGGGGATCGTTACTACAGTCGGTTCCAGCAATTCGCATAAGGACGTGCTTGAAAACCCGGATTTGATTTCGCGTACGGTATTGGGCAAAGGGTTGGATGCCGGTACGGCTTTTGAGATTTTATCCATCGATATTGCCGATGTGGACGTGGGCAAAAACATTGGCGCCCAGCTGCAAACGGAGCAGGCGGAAGCCGACAAGCAGATCGCGCAAGCCAAAGCGGAAGAGCGCCGAGCGATGGCCGTTGCTTTGGAGCAGGAAATGAACGCGCGCGTCGTCGAGATGAAGGCTAAAGTGGTTGAAGCCGAATCCCAGGTTCCTCAGGCGATGGCCGATGCGCTTCGCGAAGGCAAGATCGGCGTGATGGATTATATGAACCTGAAAAACATCGAAGCCGATACCCAAATGCGCGCCGGTCTTGGAAAAATGAACAACCCGGATAAGAACAGCGGGGATGCTTAAGCGTCTTCCGTTCGGAAAGGCGGGATATAATCGTGGGTTTAATCGAATTCATTCTCGACAACTGGTTCATTCTGGTGATTATTTATATTGGACTAAGCACGTTTATGAAAACCAAACGGGGCGGGGATGAACCAAAGGATCAGCCGGGCCGGCCTGCGAGGCCGGTTCCCCAGGGTATGCCTCCGTTCGGCGGGGACGGGCCCGGCCGGGCTAAACGCGTTCAAGGGCGGCAGGAGCCCAAGGCTGTTCCGGCTCCGGAGGCCAGAGCGGCTGCTGCTCCGGAACCCCGTCAGGAGCCTGCCAGAGCTCAAGCTCCGCGGCCCAGACCTGCGCAGCGAACGCCGGCATCCGGGTTCCCGGGGTCTTCCGTACCGGTGCAAAGTCCCGTGAAGGCCACATTCCGTCCTACGTCTGAAGATTTGGCGCGCGGCGTGCTGTGGGCCGAGATTTTGGGTCCGTCGCGAGCCAAACGTCCTTATCGGCGGTGAAGCTCAAGAAGCACCGTATCACTGATCTGTTGATCAGCGGTACGGTGCTTTTTGTTGGCTGTGGACGATATCCGGGAGCGATAAGCCAGTTAAACGGGCATATTTTCAAATCCCGGGCATATGGTGTAATTAGCCGTGTTCTGGCTTTTGGATGCCCGAAGGGCAGCTTACGGAGGAGGTAACGTATGCGCAGATTGACACGCAGATTCAATCAATGGACCGCCAAACTGCTCGACCTGCCTCAGGACGTGGTGATGGACTTGCCCCGCATGACGATGATCGGAAATGTACAGCTGTACATTGAGAATCACCGGGGTGTTCTGCATTTCTCAAGCGACTTGCTTACGCTGGCTTTGACGAAAGGCCGGATTGAGGTATACGGATCACAGCTTGTTATCCGGGCGATCTTGTCGGAGGAAGTGTTTATTGAAGGCGTCATTCGAGATATCAAATACATTCCATAGCCTGGAAAGGGGAAGTCGTCCGTGAAATCATCGTTTATCCATCGACTGCGCGGTTATGTTTTGATCGAAGTAAGAGGCCGGCAGTTGGAAGAGCTGATCAATCGCATGGCGGTCATGCAAATGTCCGTCTGGGACATTCATTATTCGGCGGAGCAGCAGGCCAAGATGTTCGTAACGATTCCCGACTTCTTCAGGCTTAGGCCGCTGTTGAAAGAGACAGGCTCCCGGATCCGAATCAAGGAACGGCATGGGCTGCCTTTTTGGCTGGACAAGCTGGAGAAGCGCAAGTTTTTTGCTTTAGGGCTGCTTGGCTTCTTCATCGGCATCTATCTGCTTTCTTCCGTCGTATGGCAGATTCGGGTAGAAGGCAATGAAACGATTGAAACCGAAAGGATTTTGCAGGCGGCAGAGCGGGAAGGAATCCATAAGCTGCAGTGGAAATTCAGGCTGAAAGAGCCGGAGGCGCTGTCCAGATCGCTGCTGAGCCAACTGCCTGGCATCGCTTGGGTCGGGGTGGAGGTTCGAGGCACCCATGTGATCATTAAAATTGTTGAGGCTACGATTCCTGAGACGCCGCAGCTGCTCAGCCCGCGTCATCTGGTCGCGTCCAAAAATGCGATGGTCACCGAAATATTTGCGGAAAAAGGCAAACCCGTCGTGAAGCCCAATGCTTATGTGCGCAAAGGAGATATTCTGATCTCCGGTATTCTGGGGGATGAGGCGCATCAGCAAACGGTTGTCGCCCAGGGCAAGGTAAAGGGGCTGGTATGGTATAAGCCTGCTGTCGAGGTACCGCTTGTCTGGCAGTACAAAACGTACACGGGAGAAAGCAAAACCCGTTCCTTTCTCGTTATCGGCAGCCGCGGTGTGCAGATGAGCGGTTACGGCAACATTCCGTTTGAACAGCATGAAACGCTGCCCGAACAAAAAATGCTGACTTGGCGAAATTATACGCTTCCGATCGGTTGGCTACGCGAAAAAATCATGGAAGTGAGGCTGGAACAACGGCAGGTTGATCCGAAGGAAGCATCGGCTATCGGACTCGAGCAGGCCAGAGGGCAAATTTTGGCCGCCGCAGGCAAAGAATCTCGAATTCTATCCGAAAAAATTTTGCATGAAAAGACGGAGAGTGGTAAAGTTTATATGGAAATACTTTTTGAAGTAGAAGAATCGATTGCTGTTGAACAGCCGATCGTGCCATAACTCTATAGACGCAGACGTTTTCGGAAGTACAATATTCCGAAAACCCGGAGGAGAGATAAAACCTGTTGACAGACCAAGCAACCGTGAAAGTGGCACTCAAAAATACGGCCGAAGGACTCGCCTTGTTCGGGCCGCAGGACAAATTCTTACAACTGATTGAAAAGGAAATGCCGGCTCGGATCTTTACGCGTGAAGAAGAAATTGTAGTGCAGGGTTCAGTCGAGGTGACGGCTCGTTTGGAGCATTTGTTCAACGTACTGCTTACGCTGATACGCAACCAATACACGTTGACTGAACGTGATGTGAATTATGCGATGGACCTCGCCAAAGAGATGAAAGCAGACCAGCTGCTGGATTTGTTCAAGGGTGAAATCGCCGTTACGCATAAAGGGAAACCGATCCGGGTAAAAACCATTGGGCAAAAACAATACGTGGATGAAATCAGGAAGAAGGATATCGTCTTCGGTATCGGCCCGGCTGGAACGGGGAAAACGTATATTGCCGTCGTTCTTGCCGTCGCGGCGCTGAAGGAAGGTAAAATCAAGCGGATCGTCCTCACCCGTCCTGCGGTGGAAGCAGGAGAAAGCCTGGGCTTTTTGCCGGGAGATCTTCAGGAAAAGGTTGACCCTTATTTACGGCCATTGTATGATGCTCTTAATGATGTCTTGGGTCCTGAGCAGGTCGCGAAAACAATGGAGCGCGGATTGATCGAGATCGCACCGCTCGCTTATATGCGCGGAAGAACGCTGGACGATTCGTTTATCATATTGGACGAAGCGCAAAATACGACCCCGGAACAGATGAAGATGTTTTTGACCCGCCTGGGCTTCGGCTCCAAGATGGTGATCACCGGTGACGTCACCCAGATCGATTTGCCTCGGGGTAAATCATCCGGGCTTGTGGAAGCGCAGCGTATTCTGCGGTCGATCGAAGAAATCGGCTTTATCTCATTTGATGAACAGGACGTAGTGAGACACTCATTGGTGCAAAAAATTATCGTAGCCTATAATGAGGATAAAGAAGGCTGAGAAAGGGCTGACCTTTCGTCATGAAAAACCTCGTTTCCATTCCAGGCAAATTTCAATATCGGCTTACCGGTTGGAGACACAGCGCCGTAGTGCGCTTTCTTCTGTTTGTCTTGCTTGCGCTTGTGTTTTATTTAACGATGTTCCATCAAGTCGTGCCTCAAACCTATGATATTACATTAAATTCCATTGCGGAGAAAGATATTCTCGCAACCAGAGCAATCAAGAACAACGCAGCCACCGAACAAGCAAGAGAAGAAGCCGCACAGCGCGTGCAGCCGGTCTACACCATTGTGCCGCTCAGAAACGAACTTGCCGTAGGAGCGATTTTTGAAAAGCTGCAGCAGATCAACAGTGATACGGATGTGTCCCAGACGGATAAGGTCAGCATTTATAAGACGGTCATTCCAACCTTGATCCAGGACCATCTTGATCGCCAATTAATGAACTATATGAACAGCGGTCAATACAGCGACCAGTTGTTTACGGAGATGAACAAGAGCTTCCGTGAGCAGCAGTATCGGATACCGGAGGAAGCGTTTTATAAAATTCCAAGGTTGTCCGCAGAGGATCTGACTGCGATGGAGCCTGTAGCCAAAGAGATCGTAAGCAAGCTGATGAACGATCAGATTGTGGATGCGCAGGCGGCCCGCGTAAAGGTTCCTGAGCTGGTGAACGCTTCGACCTTAACGAAGAGCCTGACGCGCGAACTGGTGCAGGAGCTTGTCCGGGCTGCACTGACGCCCAATAAATTTTACGACCAGAAGGGGACAGAAGAGGCCAGGGCCCACGCGCGCGATAACGTAAAGGAAATATATATAAACAAAAATGAGGTACTGGTATCCAAGGGTGAAAAAATTACGGAGGAAGTATACAACCGTCTTGCCGAGCTTGAATTGCTTAAGGATGATACCAGCTCATGGCCGAATATAGGGCTTCTATTATTTGTTATTTTATGCTGCCTCGTCCTTTTCATGTATGTCCGCCAAAGCACCCTTCCGGTAAAGCATAACAACGTTCAGCTGCTGATGCTGATCTTGATTATCATTCTGACGCTGGGATTTATGAAAGTGTTCTCTATGGCGCAAAGCCTGGACTTCCCTTTTATCGGTTATTTGGCGCCGACCGCGATGGGAGCCATATTGATCACAATTTTGCTTAACGCTCAGCTAGCCTTTATCTCGTCGGTCCTGTTCAGTGTCATCGCCAGCGTCGTCTTTAACTCGGATCAGCTGTTTCCGTTCGATTTCAAATATGGCTTGCTGACGCTGACCTGCTCCTTTGCCGCGATTTTCTCCATCCAAAGAGCCAGCCGGCGTTCCTCAATCCTGAGGGCGGGCTTCATGGTCTCGTTATTCGGTCTTGTGCTTGTTGCGTCGCTGCTGATGCTGGATGATGATATCACGCAAAAAGACGCGCTTTTTGCTGCTTCTTTTGTGGTTGGCGGGGGCTTGTTAACGGCGGTTCTCGTCATCGGCCTGCTTCCGTTCTTTGAAATGGCGTTCGGCATTCTGTCGCCGTTGAAGCTCGTGGAGCTGTCGAACCCGAATCACCCGCTGCTGCGGAAGCTGCTTACCGAGACGCCGGGAACCTATCACCACAGTGTTATGGTCGGCAATCTGTCCGAAGCTGCGGCGGAGGCGATCGGAGCGGATGGTTTGCTCTGCCGGGTGGGAGCCTATTATCACGATATCGGCAAGACCAAGCGTCCGAGTTACTTTATCGAGAATCAGACGAACATTGAAAATCCGCACGACAAAATCGATCCTGCGCTCAGTAAATCGATTATCGTAGCGCATGCCCGGGACGGCGTCGAAATGCTGAAGGAATATAACATCCCTAAGCCGATTCGCGATATTGCGGAACAGCATCACGGTACGACGCTGCTGCAATATTTTTATCACAAGGCGAAGAAGCAGGCGGAAGAGAAGGGTGAAAAGCCGCCGGAGGAAAGCGAGTACCGGTATCCCGGTCCCAATGCGCAGACGAAGGAAACGGCGATTGTCGGCATTGCCGATTGTGTGGAAGCCGCCGTCCGTTCTTTGCGTAACCCGACCGTGGAGCAGATTGATACGATGGTTCGTAAAATTATTAAAAGCCGCCTGGATGACGGACAATACAATGAATGCGATTTGACGATTAAAGAGCTGGACCAGATTGCCAAGACGCTGAACGAAGCTTTGCTGGGCATCTTTCATTCAAGAATCGAATACCCGACCGAAATGCCGTCTCAAAAGGCGGATTCGGCAAGAAAGAATACGGACAAGACAGATGAGGTGAAGCCATGAGCCTTACGCTTTCATGGAACAATGAACAAGAGCAGTATGAGATTACGCATGCCCTGATTGAAAAGCTGGAGGAACTGCTCCGGTTGGCAGGCACCCTGGAACAGGTGACGGACGGCGAAGTGGCGCTGACGTTTACGGACGACGCTGCCATACAGGAGCTGAATAAGCAATACCGCGGCTTGGATAAACCGACCGATGTCCTGTCATTCTCCATGCAGGAAATGGGCGACGAGGAAATGGAAATCATCTACGGAAATGAGGATGACGCATTTGAGGACGATCCGGCAAAGAACAGGGGCGACGAAGACGAGGGCTTTGAAGAGCCTCTCGGCGATATCATCATCTCGGTGCCCCGGGCTGTGGAACAAGCTGCCGACTATGGTCATTCCATCGATCGGGAGATCGGCTTCCTGTTCGTGCATGGATTCCTTCATTTGATCGGATACGACCATCAGGACGAGGAAGAAGAGCGGGTCATGTTCGGCAAGCAAGAGCAGATTTTGCAGCAGGCGGGTCTAACGCGGTGAAGCAGCCGGTCAAATGGCATCGCAGCTTCCGTTACGCTTATGAAGGAATCAAATATGCTCTGGCCACCCAACGGAATATGAAATTTCATTTTTTCGCGGGACTCGCTGCGTTAGTACTGGCGTTGTTTTTTAAGCTTTCCAAAACAGACATATTGTTCATTCTGTTGGCCGTGACGCTCATGTTCATGACGGAGCTGATCAATACCGCCGTGGAAAAAACGGTCGATTTGGCTATGCCGGAGCTTCATCCGTTAGCCAAAATCGCAAAAGATGTAGCTGCAGCCTCCGTATTGGTGACTGCAGCTTTTGCCGCTGTTACAGGCATGATTGTGTTCTACGAGCCATTGGACCGGTTATTGCGGACGGCCCGCGCGGCGGAAGGGCATGCTTTGACCGCAGCCAGCGTGTGGATCTTGCTTGCTCTGGTTGTCCTTACGGCGATCGTAGCGCAGACCCGCTTCTCGGATAAAGGAGTTTGGGTCAAACCGAGCCTCCTGACATCGGTTGCATTTGCCATCGCCAGCTTGATTGCCGTCAGAGTGCAGGACACACTGGCGGTGCTGCTCGGATTTTTACTCGCCGGCGTGCTTTTGCTGGCCCTGTACGACAAACGGAAGCGAAGCTTCGGTTCGCTGATTCTCGGTGCGCTGCTCGGAAGCTTTATTACAATATTGTCTTTTTACCTGTTTTCTATATAATGGGCGATCTCTGCCGTAAAGGAGTGCTTCGCATGGATAAAGCCGAATTGATCGCTCAAGCTAAAGAAGCACGGAAGAAAGCTTACGCTCCTTATTCGCAGTTTAAAGTGGGCAGTGCGCTGCTGGACGCCAAAGGGAGGGTGCATCTCGGATGCAACATTGAGAACGCCGCCTACGGACCGACGAACTGTGCCGAGCGTACGGCTTTGTTTCGTGCCATTGCGGACGGGGAGCTCCCCGGCACTTTCCTGGCGATGGCTGTCATCGGCGATACGGAACAGCCGATCGCTCCTTGCGGCGTATGCCGTCAAGTGCTCGTAGAGCTGTGCCGTCCGGATATGCCGGTGTACCTTGCCAATTTGCGCGGGGATATCAATGTAACGACGGTTGGCGCGCTGCTCCCGGGCGCATTTACATCATATGATTTGGACGGAGGAACCACTGACTGATGTCTTATTCCGATAAAGAAAAGCAACCCAAGTTTAAATCCGGTTTTGTCGCCATCATCGGCAGGCCGAATGTCGGCAAATCCACGCTCATGAATCAGGTCATCGGCCAGAAAATCGCCATTATGTCCGATAAACCGCAAACCACCCGGAACAAGATTCATGGGGTGTATACGACTGATGAAGCCCAGATCGTCTTTTTGGATACGCCGGGTATTCATAAATCGCAGTCGAAGTTGGGGGACTACATGGTGAAAGCAGCGGAAAGCGCCCTTAGCGAAGTCGATGCCATTTTGTTTTTGGTCGATGTCGCAGAAGGTCTCGGCGGAGGGGATCGGTACATTATCGAGCAGTTGAAGAAAGTAAAGACGCCGGTGCTGCTGGTCATGAATAAGATCGATCAAGTCCACCCTGAAGCTCTGCTGCCGGTCATTACCACATATAAGGACTTGTATCCCTTTGCCGAGATTGTACCGATCTCAGCCATGCATGGAAATAATGTGAGCACGCTGCTCGATCAGGTAATCAAGTATTTGCCGGAAGGACCACAGTATTATCCCGCGGATCAAGTCACGGACCACCCGGAACAGTTTGTTTGCGCGGAGCTGATCCGGGAAAAAATATTACACTTGACGCGGGAGGAGGTTCCGCATTCGATCGCTGTGTCGATAGAAGATATGAAGTTGGAAGAAAATGGCGTTGTGCATATTTCCGCCGTGATTTATGTCGAACGGGATTCACAAAAGGGAATTATTATCGGAAAAAAAGGTGCGCTGCTCAAAGAGGTGGGCCAAAAAGCCCGCGCTGACATCGAAGCGCTGCTGGGATCCAAAACCTTCCTTGAGCTTTGGGTAAAGGTAAAGAAAGACTGGCGCAACCAGGAGCGGGTACTGCGGGATCTCGGTTTCCGCCACGAATAGGCTCTTGCTTGTTTTCAAAGAATTCTGCAGCGTTTAATGCAAATCATACATTCCAGTTTTTGTTCAGCATACTTCTGTCCGAATCGATCCATCCTAATCCCAGCAACAGGTATTGTAATCACGCTGCCAAGGGGAGGATGTACCATGAGAGATTTTTCGTGGAAGTATTTTTCGATCACTGGAGATGTGGATGCTTACCTGCTTTATAAGGAATATCAGATTCAGCCCGGAGAGGAGCCGGAACTGCCGGAGCAGGAGTCTGCGGCGGAAGCTCCGGAGACGATGCAGTAAATTGAGCGGTCCGTTTCCGGTTACCGGTTTGAATACGCGGGGAGAGGCTGTCGGTGCAGTACAGAGTGCAGGGAATTGTAATCCGCAGCATGGATTATGGGGAAGGTAACAAAATCATCACCTTGTTTACGCGTGAACTGGGCAAGATGAGCGTTGTTGCCCGCGGAGCCAAAAAGGTAAAAAGCAGGTATGGTTCGTCCGCCCAGCTTTTTACCTACGGAGATTACTTGTTTTTTAAATCCGGCCAGTTGGGTACTTTGAATCATGCGGAGATTATTGAAGCCTTTCATAAAATAAGGGAAGATTTGCACAAGGCCGCCCACGCTTCCTACCTTGCGGAGCTCACGGACAGAATGATGGGAGATCAGGAAGGGCAGCCTTTTTTATTCGGTCAGCTGAAGGCGAGCCTGCAAGCGATTCAGGAAGACAAGGATTTGCAGATCGTTAATCATCTTTATGAAATCAAAATGCTGATGCATGCCGGATATACCCCGGAGCTTGAACACTGTGTAGTGTGCAGGGAAAAGTCAGAACCTGTCGCGATAAGCATCGGCATGGGCGGAGTGCTGTGCGAACGTTGTCGGCTGCGCGACCCCGAGGCCATTCGTTTGACATCCGGGGTATACAAGCTGCTTCGGCTGTTTATGCAGCTGGATGCCAGGCGTCTTGGCCAAATTGATGTCAAACCGCAAACCAAGCAATTATTGAAGCAGATTATACGGAATTACTTCGATACACATGTGGGTATAAGGCTGAAATCGCGCGACTTTTTGGATCAGATGGATAAATACGGGATATAGTGTTTAAGATTTTTAAAAGATTTGTACAGAATTGACATTTTTTTGACCCAATGGTATTATAATATGATACACCCGTGTTGATACCTCTCGTGACGGAGCCTATATGCAGGCTTTGACAGCGGGATTTTTTTGTGAGAGGAAAGCTAATACAACATTTTTTGGCAAACGGTTCGTAGTAGTGCAAATAATATATAGTAGATAAAAAACGCTATTATGAATCCAAAGAAACAGAACGGAAAGGCGGGGACTCATGGGGGTAACCGAAAGATCGGTAATATTTGTCGCTTCGGACTCGGCAGGAGAGACGGGTGAAGCTGTTGTCCGCGCGGCGGCAGTGCAATTTCATCCGCAGCAGGTGGAAATCAGGCGGGTTCCGTTTCTGCGGGATACGTCGGATGTAGATCGGCTGATTCACACGGTGGTTGAACGCAACGGAATCATTTTGTTCACGCTGGTCATTCCGGAGTTGAGAGATTACTTGGTCGATCAGGCGGATCGTTACGGGATCCCTTATATCGACCTACTCGGGCCGATTATCCGTACGCTCGAGCAATCCTTAAAGCGACAGGCGAGTCATACGCCGGGCATGATTCATAAGCTCGACGAAGATTATTTTAAAAAGATCGAAGCGATTGAATTTGCCGTTAAGTATGATGACGGCCGTGATTTTAGCGGTATTCTTCAAGCGGATATCGTGCTGGTGGGCGTTTCGAGAACGTCGAAGACACCGTTATCGATGTACTTGGCCCACAAAATGTTTAAGGTGGCCAATGTCCCGCTAGTGCCGGAAATCCAGCCGCCGGAACAGCTGTTTAGGGTCTCGAACCGCAAAATTGTCGGATTGCGCATCGATCCGGATAAGTTGAATGTGATTCGTACCGAGAGACTCAAAACATTGGGTCTTCCCGACAGCGCCACTTACGCCAATACGGAACGCATTCGCGCGGAGCTTGATTATGCCGATAAGATCATGAAGCGTATTGGTTGCACCGTTGTCGATGTTTCAAACAAAGCTGTGGAAGAGATTGCCAGTGTCATTATAGATATGTATCGTTCCAGGTAAACCTCATTTTGGGGTTCAAGCAGGATTTTTTGCAAATTCATCGTATATAATATTAACGATAGTACTTCAGTCATAATTCCTGGTTACATTCCGGTGGGTGCATAATGACGTATAAAATTGTAGTGGATGCCGATGCATGCCCGGTGAAAGCGGAAATCGTACAGACCGCTGCTAAATTCGGGGTCGGCGTGCTGATGGTCGCTTCGTTTGACCACCTGCTTCAGCCGGCGGAAGGCGTGGAGATTGTTCAGGTGGATCGCTCCGATCAATCCGTTGATTTATATATCGCCAACCGCATCTCGGCGGGAGATGTATTGATTACGCAGGATTTCGGAGTTGCGATGCTGGGTTTGGGCAGAAGAGCGATAGCGATGTCCAACCGCGGACAAATGTACAGTGACCGGAATATAGGGTTTTTACTTGAGCGTCGGCATGAACAGGCAAAGCTGCGGCGGGGGGGAAAGCATACCAAGGGTCCAAAAGCTTTTACGGACGAAGATCGCCAAGCATTTCTACAAACTTTGACAAAAGTTTTATCTCGCATGCAGGAGAATGCCGGAATGTAGCGAATAGTAATTACGTGTTAATTTGAATGAAGGTGATTAGGATGAGTAACGGACGCATTCCCGAGCATGTCATCGACGCGGTCCTCAAAGCCCACGATATTGTGGAAATTGTCGGCCGGCACGTTCACTTGACAAAGCAGGGTCATTACCTCAAGGGTCTCTGTCCTTTTCACTCTGAGAAAACACCGTCCTTCACCGTTACGCCGGAAAGGCAAATCTATCACTGCTTCGGTTGCGGAGCGGGGGGTAACGCCATTCGTTTTATTTCCGAGGTGGAAGGTCTGTCCTTTGGTCAGGCGGTTCGCAAGCTGGCGAACGAAGCCAATCTTGATGTCGGTTTTGGTCTGCAAAACGCACAGGAAGAAACAAAGGAGCAGGCGGAGCGCGCCAAGCTGCTGGAAGGCTATGAGATGGCAGCCAAGCTGTATCAGTATATCCTTCATAACACCGAACAGGGGAAAGCGGCTAAAGCGTATTTACGGGATCGGGGAATGAATGACAAGCTGATCGAAACGTTCGGGCTTGGATACGCGCCTGCAAGGCGGGATACGTTGACCAACCTTTTGGACAAGAAACAGTACTTTCTTCCGCTTATGGAGCAAGGTGGACTGCTTTCGGCCAAACATGACGGAAACGGTTATGTGGATAAGTTTCGCGACCGCATCATGTTTCCGATTTATGATTGGAAGGGACAGGTTATCGCATTTGGCGGGAGAGCCATGGGCAATGTGCAGCCCAAATATTTAAACAGTCCTGAATCCATGCTTTTCCACAAAAGCCGGACGCTTTACAATCTTCACCTGGCCAGACCCCAAATTCGCAAAACTCAGGAGATTGTGCTGTTCGAAGGGTATATGGATGTGATTCGAGCATGGGAAGCAGGCATAAAAAATGGTGTAGCTACGATGGGTACGGCTCTTACTTCAGAGCAAGCAGAATCGATTCGTCGGCTCGCCGAACGGGTGACGGTCGTTTATGACGGAGATCAGGCGGGGCAAACCGCCGCCTACAAAAGCATTCCTTTACTCGAGAACGCGGGCTGCCAAGTCAGGATCGCCATGCTGCCCGATGCTCTCGATCCGGATGAGTATATTGCTAAATATGGTTCTGAACGATTCGTACGGGAAGTTATCGAAACCGCCGTACCGTCGATCAAATATAAACTTCTTTACTTTCGCAACAATTACAGGCTGCAGGAAGATGGAGAAAAGCTCCGGTACATCAAGCAGGCGCTCAAACTGATTGCAGGACTGTCATCACCCATTGAGAGGGAACATTATCTCAGAGAGCTTTCGTCCGAATTCCGGTATTCATTGGAAGCATTGCAGCAGAATTTGAACGAAATCCGTCTGCAAACGGAAAAAAACGTAAGATCTGGGGATAATAACGGCAATCCGTGGAATAATGTTATGAATAACGGGAAGCCTCGGAAAGAAATCCCTTCTATGGTTCCTGCGTATCAATTCGCAGAGCGGCAGCTTCTTGCCGTCATGATGCTGGACCGGGATATAGCCGGTTATGTTGAGCGCCGGTTGGGAGACGGTTTTAATGTGGAGGCTCATGCGGCGTTGGCCGCATACTTGTATTCCTACTATGCCCAAGGGTATGAGCCGAATGCCGGCACATTCATAGGCATGCTGCAGGATGACAAATTGGAGAGCCTGGCCAGTTCCCTGACCTTAATAGACAACCGCAACGGGATCAACGATGCCGTTATTGACGATTACATCCGGGAAATTAAGAAGTACCCTCTATTGCAGTCATTGGAGCTAAAGAAAGAAGAAGTGAAGCAAGCAGAACGTTCAGGGGATATCCCTAGAGCACTGCAGCTGGGCAGTGAGATTATTTCCCTAGAAAAGCAGTTGAAATCATCCTGAAGCCGACCAAGCGGTGAATGGTTGAAATTCTAGGGAGGAGGGAGTTGTATGATGGCGAACGATCAACGTACGGAAATAGAGACAGAACTGACGTTGGAACAAGTAAAGGAACAGCTGATTGAACATGGAAAGAAGCGTTCCGCAATCACGTACAAAGAAATTATGGAAAAACTTGCTCCTTTTGACCAGGATCCGGAGCAAATTGACGAGTTTTTCGAGCAGCTTCAAGAGATGGGCATTGATGTCGGCAACGAAGCGGATGACGACCATGACATGGTTGCGATGGAGCATGATCACGACGAATTTCATTTTGATGACGATTTGTCTCTGCCTCCAGGGATCAAGATCAACGATCCGGTTCGGATGTACTTGAAGGAAATCGGCAGGGTTCCGCTGCTCTCTGCTGAGGATGAGGTTGATTTAGCGAAACGCATCGAGCTTGGCGACGAAGAAGCCAAGCGCCGCTTGGCGGAAGCGAACCTCCGGCTTGTGGTCAGCATCGCAAAGCGCTATGTCGGTCGCGGGATGCTGTTCCTTGACCTAATTCAAGAGGGCAACATGGGCTTGATTAAAGCGGTAGAGAAATTCGATCACACCAAAGGCTACAAATTCAGCACCTACGCAACCTGGTGGATTCGTCAGGCGATTACCCGCGCCATTGCCGATCAGGCCAGAACTATCCGGATTCCGGTACATATGGTTGAAACGATCAATAAGCTGATCCGGGTATCCCGTCAGCTTCTGCAGGAGCTTGGTCGTGAACCTACGCCGGAAGAAATCGCCAAGGAAATGGACTTAAGTACCGATAAAGTACGGGAGATCATGAAAATCGCTCAGGAGCCGGTATCCCTTGAAACCCCGATTGGCGAAGAAGACGACTCCCATTTGGGTGACTTTATTGAAGATCAAGAAGCGCTTGCGCCTGCGGACGCTGCGGCTTACGAACTGCTTAAGGAACAGCTCGAGGATGTGCTCGACACTCTGACAGAGCGTGAAGAGAATGTGCTTCGCTTGCGCTTCGGTTTGGACGATGGCCGTACTCGTACATTGGAGGAAGTCGGTAAAGTATTCGGTGTTACCCGGGAACGGATTCGTCAGATTGAAGCTAAAGCGCTGCGCAAACTTCGTCATCCCAGTCGAAGCAAACGGTTGAAAGATTTTCTTGAATAAAAGGGTATGCCTGGACCTTTCTGCGCATGGATGCGCGGTTAGGTCTAATTTTTTGTCATTCTGAGGCCGATAATCAATTATGAAAAAAATGCAGGCTTAGGGGAGACATGGCCTATGGATGATAAAAAGAAAGAGATGATTGTTCGTGAGATCGAGCACTGGCGGCGCAGCAAGCTGCTGCCTGAGCATTACTGTGATTTTTTATTGAATATTTATGATATGCACCAGCAGGATCAAGATAAGAAGGAACAGGGCGGCTTATTCGGTGTCACCCCAAGTAAAATTCGAAACAGCAATTGGAAAATCTGGATGCTGGGATTGCTGCTGATCATTGCTTTATCTTTTACTGCTCTTAATTTTAACGCTTTTGAATTACCAATGCAAATAGGAATTTCCATTATTTTTTAGCGGGCTGTTATGGATGGGGCTCCTCCAAGCTTGAGAAGGAACCTATGGCTGCTCAATTATGGATTGGAATGGCCTCATTATTCCTGCTGTTTATCGGTGTTTATTTACTGAGGCTGCATGGTGTTCAGGCTTCGGTGCCGGTCGTTGCCTACGTTGCGCTGTGCAGCGTGGTTTGGATCCTGACCGGTCTTTTGGCCAGATTGGCGCTGTTCCAGCTGTGCGGCTGGGTCAGTTTGGTGTTCTGCTATGGCTGGCTGCTGCACTATCAACTGGAGACGCTATCGTGGATCACGCTGCAGCTGAGCTGGATGCCGCTGGCCATTCTTTTCTGCTGGATGTCTTGGATAATTCATGAGAAGAACAGTCAGGCTGGGCTGGTTTTTTTCCTGCTAAGTTTAATTGTTTGGTATATGCCCGAATTATATGCTATGCTTTATGCTGAAAAATACGGCTCCCAAACCGTGCAATGGCTGTTGTTAAGCAAGCTGCTGGCGCAGGCCGGGCTGTTGTTTGCTTGGAGAAAAAAATGGACTGAGTGGGTTGTATAGATGATTCGATTGTCAAAACGACTGGAAATGATTGCGCAGGAGGTTCCGGCCGGCAGCCGCCTGGCGGATATCGGGTCCGATCACGCGCTGCTGCCGTCCTTTCTGGCGCAGCAGGGAACCATCCTACGCGGTGTGGCCGGAGAAGTGAATGCAGGGCCGTTCGAAGCGGCCTTGAAACAGGTCCGGTCGGCGGGACTCGACGGGATCATCGATGTAAGGCTCGGTGACGGACTGCAGGTGATCTCGCCGGGGGAAGTGGACGTCATTACGATCGCAGGTATGGGCGGCACCCTTATCGCCTCCATACTGGAAGCGGGGATAAGCAAGCTTGCCGGTGTTCGCCGGCTGGTGCTGCAGCCCAATGTAGGGGAAGCCAACGTCAGGCAGTGGCTGTTGGACCATGAATGGGTGCTTACAGGGGAGAAAATCATGCGGGAGGACGGCAAAACCTATGAAATTTTAACAGCCGTCCCCACAGATCTGGCTCCGTATGGCAACGATGAATTGTACGCATCCCGAACGCTGCCGGGCGGACTGATCGCGGATCGGAAGCTCATGCTGCAGATGGGGCCTTTCTTGCTCCGGGAGGCATCGCAGGTCTGGATCGACAAGTGGCTTAACGAGTTGGAGAAGCTCAACCGCATTTGCGAGCGGCTGTCGCATTCCGAATTGGAAGCATCGCGCAGCAAGGAAGCGGAGATCAAAAGGGAAATGCAACGAATCAAGGAGGTGCTTGAGCTGTGTACGCCAAAGGACAAACCGTGATCGGCCTAATGGAGGAGCTGGCTCCGAAATCATATGCCGTAGAGGGTGACAGGATCGGCTTGCAAATCGGTACGCTGCAAAAGGATATACGCAAAGTGCTTGTTGCGTTGGATGTCACCGAAGAGGTGGCGGACGAGGCGATTCGGGAAGGAGCTGACTTGATCATCGCCCATCACGCGATTATTTACCGTCCTCTGCCGCATATTCAAACCGATACCCCTGCGGGGCGGCTGTATGAGAAGCTGATCAAGCATGATATCGCCGTTTATATCGCGCATACGAATCTGGATGTGGCGGATGGCGGAATTAACGATATGATGGCGGAAGCGATCGGGATGACCGTTACGGAGCCTCTGGATGAAGTGCATACGGATAAGCTGAAGAAGCTGGTTGTGTTTGTACCGGCAGATCATGCGGAGAAGGTCAGGCAGGCGATGTTCGACGCGGGTGCCGGCGGGATAGGCAAATACAGTCACTGCAGCTTCAACATCGAGGGAACGGGCACCTTTAAACCGGGCGAGGGTACAGACCCGTTCATTGGTAAGACCGGAAAGCTCGAGGAAGTCAAAGAGGTGCGTGTGGAAACGATCGTGCCGCAAAGCGTGGAGCGCAAAGTCGTCCAAGCCATGCTGAAGACGCATCCTTACGAGGAAGTGGCCTACGATTTGTATGCTCTCGATCTGAAGACGCGCACATTCGGTCTGGGGCGGGCAGGCAAGCTGCCCAAGCCGGTTACGCTAGCAGAGCTGTGCGAGCAGGTGAAGCAGGCCTTTGATGTTCCTATGCTGCGTGTGGTCGGAGATCCGGACCGCGTTATCCGCAAAGCCGCCGTACTCGGAGGATCGGGAAGCCGTTATGTCAAGCACGCGATGTTTGCCGGCGCAGATGTTCTGATTACCGGCGATATCGATTACCATACGGCTCACGATGCTTTGGCCGCCGGCATAGCCCTTATTGATCCCGGTCATAACGTAGAGAAAATTATGAAGCAGGGCGTTGCCGAATACCTGCAGCGAAAGCTTGCCGAAAGAAAATGGGCGACAGCGGTCGTCGCTTCGCGAATTCATACAGAACCGTTCCGTTTTGTGTAGATCATTCTAAAATACGGCAGTTGTTTTTTGGTGAGATTCCTTGTATACTATCTCATGGCATCTATTGCAAAAGAAAGTTTGACAGACAATCGCTGGTGGCTTGATGCCACGAGAGGAAAGTCCGGGCTCCGCAGGGCAGAATGCTGGATAACGTCCAGTCAGCGCGAGCTGAAGGCTAGTGCCACAGAAATGGACCGCCGATGGCAGCGGGGCGACCCGCAAGCACAGGCAAGGGTGGAACCGTGGTGTAAGAGACCACGAGGAGCTATGGTGACATCGCTCCTGGTAAACCCCATTTGGAGCAAGACCTAGAGGAACGCATGTCCCGTCAGGGACAGTCTTTGCCCGAGACGCGTTCGGGTTGGTCGCTTGAGCCAGGCAGCAATGTCTGGCCTAGATAGATGATTGTCGCTTCAACGGTGGCAGGGTGGCTCCCGTTACGACCACTGGAAGTACAGAACCCGGCTTATGGCAAACTTTCTTTCAGCCATTATGCAATAGAAGGCTTTCTGGATATGTGCAAAGAACCGCTTCAAGAGGCGGTTCTTTGTTTTTTTTCGTTTATTGATAGAACAGCCGCCTCAACCATTCCGGCCAACCGATCAAGCCCGTTTCGTTCGGGGCATTCACCGCTTCCTGGCCGGCGGTTGTCGGCTTAGCGGCCTGCAGCGCGGCCACGACGTCGATCAGGCCATGGCCGAAATATTTGTCTTTGCCGGAGGTCCCGAGGTCCGTTGCCGTGTCCCTTATCAGCTGCATAACCTCGGTGTTCTTCAGATTGGGGTTAACGGAACGAATCAATGCAGCCAGGGCGGTAACATGCGGGCTGGCCATGGAAGTGCCGGAGAGCGCCGCATATTGGCTTTGCGGATAAGTGCTTGCAATGCTGACGCCTGGTGCGGCCGCATCGATATAATCCCCATAATTGGAGAACGATGCTTTCGACTTCCGGGCATCCACTGCGGCAACCGCGAACACTTCCGGGTATGCGGCAGGGTAGCCGGGCTGCTCCGTATTGTCGTTTCCGCTCGCGGCGATCAGAACGACGTCGCGGTCGAATGCATATTTGATGGCATCGTGGAGAAACTGGGAATCGGCATAATTGCCCAGGCTCATGTTAATGACCTTCGCACCGTGATCGGTCGCCCATATGATGCCCTGGGCAACGGCATAGGTGCTTCCTGCCCCGGATTTATCCAGCACCTTGATCGGCATAATCCGGTTATACCAGCTCATTCCGGCGACCCCCAGGTTGTTGTTGACCAGCGCTCCGACGACTCCGGCTACATGGGTCCCGTGGCCGACATCATCCATGGGCTGGGATTCCGGATTGACTACGTTATAGCCGCTGACCAGCTGCTTGCTGAGATCCGGGTGATTAATATCGACACCGGTATCTACAACGGCTACAACAACGTCCTGAGAGCCTCTGGTAATGTTCCAGCCGGCTTCGGTCTCAATTTGCGGCAAATTCCATTGATAGCGCTGGTAAAGCGAATCGTTTGGCGTGAACACCGTCGCCTCTGTTTCCGGATTATTGATTTCCGTTTGGTTGGTTAAATAAAGAAAATGCGGCTCGGCATATTCGATGTTCCATTGCTTGAAATATTCCATCATTTGTTTGGCTTCCATATTTCCTGATTCAAACACGTAAGTAGAGCCCAGCTTGCGGAATGGACTGCCGCCGATATCTTTGCGGATTCGGGTAAGCTCGCTTTCCGCCGGTTCCTTCTTGAATTTTACAACGACCTGATTGACATGGTAGTGGCTAGTGCCTTCGTTGTCTTCAGGATGATCGACCCGGACGTCCTGGAGTGAATTGGCATCCACTGATTTGATCTTGTAGCGCCCTTCGCCCGGATAAGCCACGATCCGCAGGTTTTTGAGCTGGTGATCGGCCACTTGCTGTAAAATCTGTTGGCGAACCGCACCCACAAGACCGGCTGAGCCGTCTTCGGAAGGAACGCCGATGACAAAATAGGTGCTTCCGTCGGCATGGATCGCTTTTGACTGATAAGCTTGACCTGAATCGACTTGCCGCTTGGCTTTTTTAAGGAAGGGCTCGATCGTCGGACGAACCGTGCCCGGCAAACCGCCGGCTGCCGCACTTTGCTCTAACGGCTGCTGTGTTTTGGTCCAAGCGAGCAGTTCCATGTGAGGATGCTCGGCTTGTACTTTTTTTAAGGTTTCCATCGCTTGACCGCTTTCCTTGGTTCTCAGTTCCTGCACAGTACGGTGAAGCACCATGCTGCATTCACTGCGGCAGAGTTCGTCAGTTCTGGCAAGGTCCTGATTTAGCGTCATTTGTTTCATTTGCAGCTCGGCTGCGGGGGTTACCGTTTCAGGTGCGGGCGCCTGTTCTCCCCGGGGGAAGAGCAGCGCCACGCCGGCAATCACAAGCAGAACGGACATCACGTATTTCCACATAGTTGCTGCCTCCTAAATGTTTGCCGTTAGCTTTCCCTTGATCGCCGGTTTGCCATTACAGCAATGTTATCCAAACGGGACGAATCTCTGAAATGGGCGAAGTTATATTTTTAGACTTTTTTCATGTTACTTTTATGCGGGATTTATGGTAGGATGGGATCAAGGTCATTTTAAGTACCCAATGTTGTTTTTTAAGTTGAGGAGGTCTATTTAAGCTATGGCAGTGTTTAACGTTAAAAATCTTTGTGAAACAACAAGAGCGAAGCTGAGCGAAGCAATTGCAAAAATGGAAACATTTTTGAATGAACGCTCTCTGCAGCAGCTAAATACAGACAAAGATGAAGCAATGGAAGAATTTTACAAAGGGTATTTATCTGATATTAGACATCTGCTTGTTTTTTCCGAAGTGTCTTACGAGAAGCTTGGCGTGGCTCTCCGCCGTCCCAATTTCAACGTGGAGTATGCCGAAAAGGTTTTGTATGAAGTGTATCATAGCTGCGTAAACAATTTCTTTTATCCCAAAAATGAATGCTACTCCGAGGACGGCAGATATGCTTATACCGGACAGGATGCCATCCGTTTCCGCAAAAAGCCGACCCGCGAAGTAAGGGATTTGACGATTGAGCTTTCGAAAATTTTCGAAACGCTCCGCGATGAACTGGCTTACTACGAAACTGACTATATCACGCAAAAGCGGATGCAGGGCGAGAAAGTATAATAAAGTCCGCTTGGAATATAATGATAAAGAAGAGATGCTTTCCCAAAGGCATCTCTTTTTGTTTAAGGAGGACTGAATGGTGTCTCGGATCATTCCATTGAAGCAGCTTGCCGAAGAGAGTATCCGGTTGATTCGGTTGAACCAGCACCCGAGCGGAGGGTACGCCGCCTGCCCGTTGTTCGCCCATTACAATTACAGCTGGCTTCGTGACGGAACATTCATCGCCTATGCGATGGATTGTGCAGGGGAGCATGCAAGCGCGGGGCAATTTTACGAATGGGTCAGCCGCATCGTCGAACGAAAGCAGGGACATATTCAGTATTTGCTGGAAAAGCACAACCGCGGCGAGCCGATCGGACTTAACGAATTTTTACATACAAGATATCATTTGGATGGCAGGGATGACGTCACGTCCGAATGGGGGCATTTTCAGCTGGATGGTTACGGAACCTGGTTATGGGGGCTGACGGAGCATTTGAAGGCTAATGGCCATAAGCGGCTTCCGGACCGTTTCCGCTCCAGTGTCGATGTGACGGCGGCTTATTTAAAAGCCTTTTGGAGGCTTCCGAATTTCGACTGTTGGGAGGAGAATGCGGACCACATTCATCCTTCAACGCTGGCCTGTATTTATGGTGGGCTAAAAGGCGTCGCTGAACTGGAGGGCAAGCGCGACCTTGAGGATGTTTGCGGTCAGATTGAGACATTTTTACTCGACCATGCGGTGCATCCGGAGCAAGGCCATTTTGTAAAATTCGTTACCCCAACTCCTGAATCCTCCGCAACCACGATTGGAAATGACGGAGTGGATGCCAGCTTAATGTGGCTCTGCCGGCCCTTTGGTTTGTTTGAGCCGGAACATCCGGTGATGAAGCATACGCTGGCGAAAATCGAAGCGGATCTGCGAACAGATCAGAGCGGGATTCGGCGGTATAAGGCCGATGAGTATTACGGCGGAGGTGAATGGCTGCTGCTTACGGCATGGTACGGATGGGTAAAATTGTCCATGGGCGATCGCCGTGAAGCGGAACGGGCGCTTCACTGGATTGCCTCCAAGGCGGATGAGCAGGGCAGGCTTCCTGAGCAGGTGCCGGATACGCTGGAGGACAGGCATAAATATGACGAGTGGGTTGCGCGGTGGGGACCTCCGGCCGTGCCGCTGTTATGGTCGCATGCGATGTTTCTGATATTGTATCTTAACACCACAACCATTGGATAAGCCAGTGATCGCTGGTTGCTGCAGCAGGAATATCTCCGATCAAAAGAGGCAAGCTAAGTCATAATCGAGGCGGATGAACCGTGGCAATGGATAAGGGTAAGGAATTGCCGCGAATTCCGAGAACCGCCGGGATGCAGACAAACGTATCGCCATACCCGTTGCCATGCCTTCGAGCCGAAAAAATCGAAATGAACTTTTTATATGAAGGGAGCGATCATGCGTGAAACACAAGCCCGGAGGTAAACGTTCAGGATCAGCCTTCCGTCAGGACATACCGCTTCAGCGATTAAAGCAGCAGCAGCTAAACAGAGAGTCCGGTATGAAGGGGAATGAAGAATTTGCTGCCGATGCCTCGCCTCTTCATCTTCTGCAGTTTCGTCGGGAACGGACCAGGACAGCTGCCGCATCCAGAGTGGAACAGCCTGATCCGGCGGCGTCCGCTTCATATCGCTGGTTGGGCTACACTGCACTGATTTTGGCGGTGCTGTCACTTATGGTGCTCCCGGTACTGCTGGGCTCGACGGCGGCGCTGATTGGCTTTTTCGCATTCATGCTCGGGCAAAGAACTTTGGGGGCATGGTCGGTTGCGATCGGATTGATTGCTTTGGCTGGTTATTTCGTTTTGGTGCCTTTGTTAACTTAAGCCGTTGAAATTTCGACAACATGACTGAAAATATGACTGGATGACAAGCTTAAAAAGGTGTACAATAGCCTTATTGAGATGGTGAGATTGTAAAATCAAGGAGTTTAAGCCCATATGAGTTTGAATCCCGGATCGATTGATCCCAGAACGTTAAAAGAATTGCTGCGGCTTCACATGCTGAGCAAATCCAATCTGCTGTCCCCTGCAAGCGGTTCTTCTGCCGCAGAGGAAAGCGACGATTTCTCCGAGCTGTTGAACGGACTTCTTGCGATGAAAGAACAGCAGGATATACCGCCTGCGGCTTCGTTGAAGCCGGCGTTGATGTCGATGCCGGGCTTTATATCCGGGAACCCGTGGCTTCAACATCGCCTTTCTGCCAGCAGGCCAACCGAATTTGAACCGTATATTCAGGAAGCAAGCCGGCGTTACGGTGTGGAATCGAGCCTGATCAAGGCCGTCATCGATGCGGAATCGTCTTTTAACCCTGATGCGGTATCCCGGGCGGGAGCCAAAGGATTAATGCAGCTGATGGATGCAACGGGGCAAAGTCTGGGTGTAACGAATCCGTTCGATCCGGTACAAAATATAGAAGGCGGCACACGTTATTTATCCACCCTTCTAGTAAAATACAACGGGAATGCCGGTACTGCGCTAGCGGCTTATAACGCAGGTCCGGGGCGGGTGAACCGGCTTGACATCAAGGATGATGATGACCTGGCGGCCAAGCTTCATTTGCTGCCGGCCGAAACGCAGCAATACGTACGCAAAGTGATGGATTTAAAGCAGAAATATGAGGCTATAGTGTGACGGCTATAAGACCAATTTCAGTTTTTCTTTCGCATCGTTATGCCGAAAGGGGAGCGGAAATTGGTCTTTTCTTAGAACTGAAGGAGGAGCTTTTTTTGCTTTACATGGATTACGCGGCGACAACGCCGATGTACGAAGAAGTAATTGACACGATGACGGAAGTGATGAGATCGTTCTATGGCAATCCGTCCTCGCTGCATGCGATGGGAACCGATGCAGAGGAGCTTGTGGCCCGGGCCCGCCAAACCATTGCCGCTAAGCTGCAGTGCGATCCCGGTGAAATTCTTTTCACATCGGGGGGGACGGAGAGCAACAATTTGGCCATTCGCGGCGCGGCAGGAAGATACCGGCACAGGGGAAATCATTTGATTACTACCATGGTTGAGCATCCATCGGTTTATGAAACCTTTCGGAAGCTGGAGAAGGATGGGTATCGCGTCACCTACCTGCCGGTAGACGATACAGGGCAAATTCGCATGGAAGAGCTGGAACAAGCACTCACGGATGATACGATTCTTGTGAGTGTAATGCATGTCAATAATGAAATGGGACGGATTCAGCCCATTGAACAAATCGGCCGGATGCTTCAACATCGTCCCAAAACACTGTTTCACGTCGATGCGGTGCAATCCGTCGGCAAGCTTCCGGTTATTCCCAAGCAGCTCGGAGCCGATTTGCTGACATGTTCGGCACACAAGCTCCGCGGACCGAAAGGGATCGGCTTTTTGTACTGCCGTCGGGGAGTGGAACTGGAGCCGCTGCTGCTTGGAGGCGGCCAGGAGAAGGGGTTGCGCTCGGGAACGGAGAATGTCCCTGCGATCGTAGGCATGGCCAAAGCCGTACGTATGGCCGTGGAGGAGCAGCAAGCTTTCGCAAAACATACGGCCGGCTTGCGGGAAATGCTCGTTCAAGGCATTGATCGTTTGCCGGAGCTTGTGCTGAGCGGTTCCCGGAACCCGGAGGATATGGCTCCGCACATCGTTCATTTTTCGTTTCCCGGCATGAAGTCGGAAGTACTCGTGCATGCTTTAGAACAAAGAGGCATTTGTGTCTCGGCCCGTTCGGCATGCTCTTCCGCAGCGGAGAAGCCGAGCCGGGTGCTGACGGCTATGGGAGCAAGCGATGCCGCGGCGGTAAGCGGTATACGGCTCAGCTACTCGCTTCAGCAAACACAGGAGGACGTGCGTCGTTTTTGCTCCACGCTTCAGGAAGTGGTTGCCGAACTGAAGCCGGCCGTGTCTTCACAGAAAGGACGGAGAAAATAATTGATGAAACCACAGCAAGCGATTCTCCGGCTTGGGGAACTGACGTTAAAGGGGCGCAACCGGCACCGGTTTGAAAATACAATATTCGAACAAGTGAAACGAACGCTTCGTTCCTTCGAGGCGGTCTCTTACCGGAAGGAATTCGGGAGAATCATCCTTCAGTTGAACGGTACGGACTATGAGGAATTGGTGCCTTATTTACGCAAAGTATTAGGCCTTACTTCATTCAGCCCGGTTTATTCCTCTCCCCTTGAATTGGAACGCATACAAGAAACGGCTTTGGATGTAATACAGTCATTAAAACCGCTGCCCCGAACATATAAAGTAAGTGTAAGGAGAGTAAACAAGAGCTTCCCTCATGATTCACAAGAAATGAACCGTTTGGTAGGGGGCTGCGTTCTACGAGCGTTCCCCGACTTAAAAGTGGACGTGCACCGGCCGGAGGCGGAGCTGAGAGTAGAGCTCCGCGAACGGGAGGCGCTGCTTTATTGCCGTGTAGACGAGGGCGCCGGAGGCTTTCCTGTCGGGTCCAACGGAAAGGCCATGCTGATGCTGTCCGGGGGGATCGACAGCCCGGTCGCCGGCTATCTTGCTTTAAGACAAGGACTTCAAGTGGAAGCGGTACATTTTCACAGCTATCCTTACACCAATGAAAAGTCTCAGCAAAAAGTGATCGAATTGGCAAGGAAGCTGGCTGCATTTGCCGGACCCGTCAAGCTCCATATGGTTTCGTTCACATCGGTGCAGACGAAAATCCATGCGGTCTACAATCAAAATTTGCTGATTACTTTACTGCGGCGCGCCATGCTGCGGATTACAGAGAAGCTGGCGGAGGAAAGAGGAGCCGGAGCGATTGTAACGGGGGAAAGCCTCGGGCAGGTCGCCAGTCAAACGCTGTTCAGTATGAATACCATCGGACGGGCGGTAAGCCTGCCGCTGATCCGGCCCTTGGTATGCATGGAGAAGCGGGAGATCATTCGGGTGGCTGAAGGAATCGGTACGTTCCCGATCTCCATTCTCCCGCATGAGGATTGCTGTACGCTGTTTTTGCCTCCAAGCCCCAGCACGAACCCGAATCTCAGGGTGGTAGAAAGCATTGAAAGCAAGATGACCTGGCTTGAGGACGAGTTGGAAGAAGCCGTTCGAAATACCCGATCCCTGTTGGTAGATGAAGAGGACGTTGTAAATCCAAGAGACAAGTTTGCTTCGTTTTTTTGAAAAAACGGGAGGCATAGTGTCATGATGGAATGGATATTGCTGTTTTTGCAAATTATGCTGATTAACATCGTGCTCAGCGGGGATAACGCGATAGTCATTGCGCTGGCCAGCCAGAAGCTTCCGCTGGAAGAACGCAAAAAAGCCATATGGTGGGGGACTTTCGGAGCGATAGGGATACGGATCATTCTGACCCTTGCGGCGGTGTACGTTCTTCAGATTCCATACATCCAAACCGCAGGCTCGCTGCTGCTGCTGTGGATTGCCGTCAAGCTGATGATGGATGAGGAGGAACACTCTAACGTAAAAGAGGCTTCTACGCTCGGCAAAGCGATCTGGACGATCATTTTAGCCGATTTCGTTATGAGTCTTGATAACGTCCTGGCCATCGCAGCCAAGGCGAAAGGCGAAATCGGCATTGTTATTCTGGGAATCGCCATGAGTGTTCCCGTGATTATCTGGGGCAGTGCGCTTGTGGTCAAGCTGCTGAAAAGCTATCCCGTGCTCGTTTTTGCCGGAGCCGGAATTCTTGGTTATACGGCAGGCGAAATGTTTATGGCGGACCATAAGGTATCCGACTGGCTGTTAGGCAGTATCCCCCATTATGTTCTCCCTGTCATTACAACGCTGATCGTCATTGGATCCGGACTTTTGAAAAGGTTCGTTATATCTCCGAGATCATCTTAATCGGCGAGATTGACATTTAGCTAAGCCGTTTCAAGCGTCCATCCAGGTAGGGAAATTTGTTCTTGACAACAAAATGCTTGAATGTTAAGTTGTTAATAACTGTAAAGCACAGCATTCACATGATATGATATTGAAATGATGCTCTGGATTTCATTTGAATACAGCCAATCGGTTAACCGAAGGCTCTAATTAGCTCGTACGCGGACGGGATAATTAGAGTTTTTTTGTTTACTTTTTCAGTATTCCCATGAAAATACGGCCTAAGGGAGTGTACGGGTCTACATTAAAGGAGCCTTACCGCATCGAAGGCAAGAAAACGATGGGATTGGAAATCGCAGAGCAGCTCGGCTGGAAGGTGCCTGACGTCATCCTTTATCCGACGGGCGGAGGCGTCGGACTCATCGGCATCTTCAAAGCTTTTCGGGAGCTTGCGCAAATCGGCTGGATCGAGGAACGATTGCCCAGGCTGGTCGCCGTACAGGCAGCGGGCTGCGCGCCGATTGTCAAGGCATGGAATGAAAGAAAGCGTGAATCCGAATTTTGGCCCGATTCCGCAACGGCTGCTTTTGGAATCAATGTCCCCAAGGCGCTCGGAGACTTTTTGGTGCTGGAAGCGATTTATGAAAGCGATGGATGCGCGATAGCGGTGGAAGATGCGGACTTGTTAGAAGAGCAGGGCAGAATTGCGCGCTATGAAGGCGCATTCGTCTGTCCCGAAGGAGCGGCCGCCTTTGCAGCGGCAAGAAGATTAAGGGAGAACGGTTGGATCAGGGAAGAGGATACCGTTATAGCCTTAAATACGGGCAGTGGCATTAAATATCCGGAAACCGTGCGGATCGATGTTCCCATCCTGCAGCCGGGAGAGCGCATAAACCTCGAATAAGAAGGAAAGTGGTCAAGCATGAGCATCAGAGCTGATGTCGTCATTATCGGCGGGGGAATCGTCGGCGCAAGCATAGCGTTTCACCTTGTTCTGGAAGGCTTCAGGCGTATCGTTATCGTCGAACGAACTCATCTCGGCGCCGGCTCCACGGGCAGATCCAGCGGCGTGTTAAGACAGTTTTATACGAACAAGGTGCTGGTCGATATGGCCCGGATCGGCCTGGATTATTACTCCCGGTTCGAGGAGATCACCGGTTCGCCCAGCGATTATACGAAGACGGGCTTTCTATTGGCAGGCAATGAGGCAAACGCGGAAACATTGGGACTGGGATTCCAGCTCCAGCAGGAGCTTGGCATCCGCAGCAGAATGCTGGCAAAAGAGGAAATCATGGAATACCTTCCTTCTTTGCTGAGGACGGACATTACCTTGGGGCTCTATGAGGAGGATGCGGGTTATGCCGATGCCCATGCTTCTTGTCTCGGCTTTATCCGTTATGCAAAGGAGCATGGAGCCGCGATCATGCAGGGAGCGAGGGTTCTGGCTATTGCAAGGGATGCGGATGGAGTCAGCGGGGTCCGTACCGACCGTGATACGATCGAAACCAGAACCATTATCAACTGCGGAGGGCCATGGGCGGCTGCCATCGGCCATTTGGCCGGAATGCATCTGCCCATTGAAACCAGCCGGCATTATAAAGTGGGGATTGCTTTGCCTTCGCCAATGGACAAGCCTTTCCCCATTTTCTCCGACCCTGTCCGTTCCGTTTATATTCGTCCCGATGGAAAGCGCCTTGCGATTCTGGGGTCGAACCATCCGGACGATGTGCGGGAGAAGGTGGACCCGGAGCTGTTCCGCGACGGCGATGACGGCGGCAAAGCGGCGGAACTGTGGTCGAGATGCTCCGACTCCTTATCCCTATTGCAGAACGGCGAGGTTGTGGGCAGCTGGTCGGGGATATATGCCGTAACCCCCGACGGTTTTCCGATTCTGGATAAAAGCGATCAGGTGAAAGGCTTTTACTCGGCATGCGGATTAAGCGGTCACGGATTTAAATTGGCTCCTGCCATAGGCCAGATTGTAACCTCCCTGGTAGCCCATTCCGTCCCCGATCCGCGAGCACGCATGTTCCGGCTCAGCCGGTTCGAGGAGAACGATCTTATCGACTCAGTGACGACAAGCGCGTTGAGCCGCTTAAAGCATGATCAGCCTCATGCTTCGGAGGTGGAGCAATGATAGGTTCTGATTTGTTTCAGGGGGACAAGGTTGGAGACACGCGCGCGCGGTTCATTGATGAGGAGAACGGCGGCCTCGAGCGCGGACTTCGGGAATCCGGCCTGATCCCACGCCTGCGGCATGCGGGCCGGGGGAGCGCCGACCGCTCGGACATCATTGTCACAGGCGGAAGAGGGATAGGTTCGTCGGGGAACTTTCGGCATGTGCTTGAGCTGGCGGAAGCGCTTGGCGGAATGGCGGGAGCCACTCGGGCGGCCGTGGAAGCAGGCTGGATCGAGTACGAGTACAAAATCGGACAGACAGGCAGAAAAGTATTTCCCAAGGTATATGTCGCTTGCGGTGTTTCCGGTGCGGTTCAACACCTAGCCGGAGTACAGGCGGAACTGCTTGTTGCGGTCAACAGCGATCCGGATGCCCCCATTTTTCAGCTTGCGGATTACGGTATATTGGGGGATGTGGAAAAAATCATACCCTTGATCATCCATCTGCTGAATCAACAGGCATAAAAGTAGTTGACAGATCAAAAAGAGGAATAGTATGCTACTAAAGCAACTATATACATAGGAATATTGGGTTATGTTGACCGGAAAGCCGGAGACATTGTGATCCGTTAGATCGAGTTTCATCTAACGGATCATGCTGTCTCTTTTTTCTTTTCCGGCAGCGAAAAACAAGAATCCGGAAATGCGGGCTGGCAGCAATAATAGATCGGATAATCAGGAGGCTGGAAGTATGGTTAAATCAAAAAGCATGTATGCGGTATGGCTGTCGGTCATTCTCTTGTTTGTACTTGCGGCGGGCTGCGCCAAAACCGATGGCCCACAAACAGCTTCAGCGCCCGGCAATGATCAGGACGCTTTGAAAGAGGCGAAGGGCGATGGTCCTCTGCAGCGCATAAAGAACAAAGGGAAGCTTGTTGTAGGGGTAAAAACGGACTATAATCCGTTCGGTTATATTGATGAAAAAGGCAATAATGTGGGATTCGAGATCGAAATGGCCAAAGCGCTGGCTCAAGATTTGTTGGGGGATGCCAACAAGATCGAATTTGTTTCCGTTACCGGCACGAACCGAATTTCTTATCTGCAAAGCGGCAAAATCGATTTGATCCTTGCCACGATGAGCATTACCGAAGAACGGGCCAAGGAAGTGGATTTCTCCGAGCCGTATTTTAAAAGCGGCGTGCAGCTCCTTGTTAAAGCGGACAGTACCATTCAGGATGTCGCCGACCTGAAAGGAAAAAAAGTGATCGTTGTTCCGGGAAGCACCGGGGATCTCGGCATTGCCAAGCAAGTGCCGGATGCGGAATTGGTCAAGCTGCAAAAAACGTCGGAATCGGTGCAGGCGCTCAAGGATGGAAGAGCGGACGCTTTTGCGCAGGATAATACGCTCCTGTATCCGCTTGCCGGCAGCAACCCGGAATTCAAGGTGGTCGGCAAGCCGTTCGCCGAGCTGCCATGGGCAATCGCGGTCAGGAAGGGCGAGAGCGAACTGGTGGATTGGATCAATGCCAATTTGAAAAAGTGGGAGGATCAAGACTACTTCTACGAACTAAGCGAGCAGTGGATCGCTCCCAAGATGCCCAAGGAGTTTAACCCGAGCGACTTCCTGAGAAGGCCGAAAAAATAAAAGCATCGGATACCGCTCTTAAGCGTATGCTGCAATGATGTCATGGGGGATCAGGTAAAATGGACTTTAAATTCGTCTGGGAACATCTCCCGAGCCTGTTTCGTGGGCTGCAAACCACGGTGTCTGTCTCTTTGATTCTGCTCGTTTTTGTCAATATTGTCGGGGTGCTGGGGGCGCTGGCCCGTACATCGCGCATCAAGCTGCTTCGTTGGGTGACCGCCGCTTATGTGGAAATAGCAAGGAACGTTCCGGAGCTCGTCCAAATTTATTTTGTTTTTTTTGTGCTTCCGTCGCTTGGTTACAAGTTCAGCGCTTATACGTGCGGAATCATTGCCATGACGTTTTTCGGCGGAGGCTATTTCATCGAAGTGTATCGTTCCGGGCTTGAGGCGGTGCCCAAAACGCAGTTCGAGGCCGCGACCTCGCTTGCTTTAACCAGATTCCAGCGCATGAGGCATGTCATTTTTCCACAGGCGCTCAGGATATGCCTGCCCGCGCTGAACGGTTATTTTTATACCTGGTAAGGTCGACCTCTTTGCTGGCCGCCATAGGAATTTCGGAGGCGACCTTTGTAGCCCAAGACATAATCGCCATTTATTTTCACCCTTTTGAAATGTTTACCGCGGTAGCGGTCCTTTATTTGCTGATTGTATGGTCACTGTCTTTTGCGCTGAGACGGCTTGAGAATAAATTGAAGTATGAGTTATAAACGGGAGGCACCGTGAATTGGATTGGCATGTGATTATCGATAATTGGCCGTTGCTTTCCAAAGGAGTATGGGTCACCGTTGAAATATTCGTTTATACATTGGTGCTGGGGACGGCGCTTGGCATACCTTTGGGCGTGCTGCGCAATTCGAAGATAGCGGCGGTACGGCTTCCGGTTTTCGGTATAATTGAAGTATTTCGCGGACTGCCTGTCCCGATCACTTTATTTTTCGTTTTTTTCGCTGCGCCTTATGTTCTTCATATCGATATCCCAAGTAAAATTGCCGCCGTATCCGGCTTGACGCTGTGGTGCATGTCTGAGATTGCGGAGGTGGTCAGAGGCGCGCTGCAATCGATTCCGAAAGGACAGACGGAGGCGGGAAAGGCGCATGCGTTAACCTACCTCCAGATTCTTGTCTGGATCTTGCTGCCGCAAGCATTCCGCAGAATGCTGCCGCCTCTGATCGGCATATACAACCGGCTTGCCAAGTCCACTACTTTGGCCGCATTGATCGGCGTCAGGGACTTAATCACCGCAGGACAAATTGTGATCGAGCGTACGATGGCTTCCCTGGAAATTTATCTGTTTATCATCGCTGTATTTTTCATCCTTTGTTACCCGTTTTCTATCGCCTCTTTCTATCTGGAAAAAAAATTGAGCAGGTGACCGCTTCGACATGATTAAACTTGAAAATATACATAAGACATTCGATAACAATCAGGTTCTTAACGGTATCGATTTGACGATCGCCAAAGGAGAAGTTATTGTGCTGATTGGTCCGAGCGGCTGCGGGAAAAGCACGCTGCTGCGCTGCATCAACGGGCTTGAGAGCGTAAGCGAAGGGAAAATATGGATCGATGGCATCGACATCACCGGGAAGCGTGTCAACTGGCAGCGGATTCGGCAAAAGGTAGGGATGGTTTTTCAAAGTTACAACTTGTACCCTCACTTAACGGTGCTTGATAATTTAATCCTTTCACCGGTCAGGGTGCAGAAAAAAACGAAAAAAGAAGCGGTTGAAATCGCCCTTTCGCTGCTGGAGCGCGTCGGGTTGTCCGATAAGCGGAACGCTTACCCGGCTCAGCTCAGCGGGGGCCAGCAGCAGCGGATAGCCATTGCAAGGTCGTTAGCCATGCGTCCCGATGTGATGTTGTTCGACGAAGTGACCTCCGCACTTGACCCGGAGTTGGTCAAGGAGGTGCTGGACGTTATGCTTGATCTTGCGCGGGAAGGAATGACGATGGTCATCGTCACACATGAGATGGGCTTTGCCAAAGCGGTCGCGGATCGGGTCGTTTTTCTCAGCGGCGGAGCCGTTATCGAAGAAGGACCGCCCGAGCTTTTCTTTGAAGCTCCGAAGGACGAACGGGTTAAGCAGTTTCTGAACAGGGTGCTGCATTAGCCGGTGATTCAACGGTTTTGGCATACGGTTCATATGCAAGTTTCTTGCGTTCTTATGTATTTTCCCGTATAATGAAGTGTGAATTGTAGCGTCGGCGCTTACGTCCGACGCTTCTTTTTTGAACGGGCTTCCGAGCGGGGCTTATCATGCCCGCAGAAACAAGCTACATCTGAAGAGAGGGTTATGTGACTTATGCATTCAAGAGAAAAGATAAGAAATATTGCCATCATTGCTCACGTCGATCATGGCAAAACGACGCTCGTAGATAAATTGCTTCAACAATCCGGAACGTTTCGTGAGAACGAAGCCATTCAGGAACGGGCTATGGACTCCAATGATTTGGAGCGTGAGCGGGGCATCACCATATTGGCCAAAAATACGGCTATTCATTACAAGGATTATCTGATTAATATCGTCGATACACCGGGCCACGCCGATTTCGGCGGTGAGGTGGAGCGGATTATGAAAATGGTTGACGGCGTTCTGCTTGTCGTCGACGCCTTCGAAGGCACGATGCCGCAAACGAAATTCGTTTTGCGCAAAGCGCTCGAGCAGCATTTGACCCCGATTGTCGTCGTGAACAAGATCGACCGTCCGAATGCCCGCCCTGCCGAAGTGGTGGACGAGGTGCTCGATTTGTTTATCGAGCTTGGAGCCGATGACGACCAGCTGGACTTCCCGGTCGTCTATGCTTCGGCGTTGATGGGAACCTCCAGTTTGGAGCCCGACCGTCAGGACGGGAACATGCAGGCGCTGTATGATACCATTGTGAACCATATCCCATATCCGAAGGAAGATGTGGAGCAGCCGCTGCAGTTCCTCGTCACGCTGATGGATTATAATGAATATTTGGGACGCATTGCCATCGGTCGGGTTAACCGCGGCAAGGTCCGTCAAGGCCAATCGGTTGCTGTCATTAACCGTGAAGGACAAACCAAGCAAGCGCGCGTTGAGAAGCTGTTCGGCTTCCAGGGCTTGAAGCGTTTGGAGATCGAAGAAGCCGGTGCGGGCGATATCATTGCCATTGCCGGCATCAAAGATATCAACATCGGGGAAACATTGGCCGATCCGGCCCATCCGGAGGCTTTGCCGGTGCTCAAAATTGATGAGCCTACGCTGCAAATGACGTTCCTGGTGAACAACAGTCCGTTCGCCGGACGGGAAGGCAAATGGGTGACGTCCAGAAAGCTGCGCGAGCGCCTGTTCAAAGAATTGGAGACGGATGTCAGTCTTCGCGTGGAAGAGACGGACAGCCCTGACGCTTTCATCGTATCCGGACGCGGCGAGCTGCACCTGGGGATTTTGATCGAAAATATGCGACGCGAAGGATTTGAGCTTCAAGTATCGAAACCGGAGGTTATTATTAAAGAAATCGACGGACAAAAGATGGAGCCGATTGAGCGCCTGATCATTGATATTCCGGAAGAGAGCATGGGCCCGGTGATGGAAAGTCTGGGCACGCGTAAAGCCGAGATGGTCAATATGATCAACAACGGGTCGGGGAATGTACGGCTTGAGTTTCTGATTCCCGCACGCGGTCTGATCGGCTACCGGACTTATTTCTTGACGCTAACCCGCGGGTACGGCATTATGAACCACGCCTTCGACAGCTATGGTCCCTATGCAGGCAGCGGCGTAGGCGGACGTCATGAAGGCGTGCTGATTTCCAGTGAAACCGGCGTCTCCACGTTCTACGGCATGATGTCGGTTGAAGACCGGGGTACACTGTTCCTGGAACCGGGAACGGAGGTTTACGAAGGAATGATCGTTGGCGAACATAACCGCGATAACGACATCATCGTTAACATTTGTAAAGAGAAGCAGCTGACCAACGTTCGCTCCGCTACGAAGGAAGACACCGTCAAAATGAAGACGCCACGCATTTACTCGCTGGAGCAGGCGCTCGAATATTTGAACGACGACGAATACTGTGAAATTACACCGAAATCGATCCGCTTGCGGAAGAAGATTTTGAATAAGAATGAGCGTGAACGGGCTGAGAAACACCGCAAAATGGCGGAAGCCCGCGTGTAATGATCATATGCTTCATGACGAGAGCTCTGAGGGATCAGAGCTTTCTTTTCCATCATGATAGAATAATCGCTCCCGAAGAGAGGTGTATTTTATGACGGATTGGTTTCGTGCTCATCCTTATATCACTTGGGTTCTGATTTTCGTTCTTATCACTTATGTTTACAATAAAGTGTTTCGGGTACGGAAGCTGCCGATCTTAAAAGACGCGATCATCTATTTGATGCTCGCATTAGGCTCCGGCATGCTGCTGTTCTTTCAGTTGGCGGGTCTGCCGATCGTACCGAGCCTATCTGTTGCCGTAGCCTTGATGTTCATGGTGAAGATCCGTTATTTCATTCAGGAGCGGAGCCAGAAAAAGGAATAGAGCCGCCTTGCACAAGGTGTTCGGATGGGAGTGGATCCTATGGCTAAATTTTGGCTGATGCCGGTCCAGTGGGACGGGAGTTACGCTGTGCTGGGTGAAGAAAGGCTGCTGCTGGAGCCGGAACAAGCCCGTATCCGTTTTGTCGAAGCGCTTCGCCCGGTTCATCCCAGGCTGCTGTTAAGCTTTAAGGCGGAGCTGCTGCTCGCCGATGAAGCTCTTGAAGCATGCGGAACAGACGCGCTTCCGTTTGATTTGGGACAAGGACAACCGATCTGTCTTGCAGCCGGTGAACAGAAGGGACAGGAGCCGGAACAGGGGGAAGATTATCCTTTGTCCCATTGTGCCGAAGCGTATTTCAATCGTGTGATGACACCGCAGGAGGCTTTATCCTTGCTGTCGCAAACGGACGCCGGCAAGGAAGCGGAGCCGTGGTTGGAGACAATGCGGCAATGGCTGGAGCAGGGCCGCTTCGTCATTTTGCTGAGAGAGGACTGAAAGCGTTTTGAAATTACAGGATGCGCTGTTCAATTGGCTGCAAATCAGTATCGTCGCTGAAGCTCGTCCGGAAGATCGTGCAGCCGCGGAGACGAAAGCGTTTTTTGAAGTGATCTTGCGGGAAGACCATCACCTGACTCAATTCGGGTATACCGCGGACGATCACGTATACCGGGTTCAATATGAAACAGCGGAGGAACAACGTACACAGCAATTTGACCGTGAGTCCGCAGAGCAGCTGCTGGAGGATATTCGTTCAAACCCGAAATACAATGAATGACATAATCCGTTAAACAGGTAGATAAAATAAAATATTAACAATGGAAAGGAGTGGCCATGACAACTGTTTGTAGCTGTCAGTATTCACGTATGATATAATGAACTCAGCAGCAGGAATAACTGTAGGAGGGGAATCCATGGCCGAAACGATCACAGCTCTTTCGGAACAGCTCTTCGACGCATTGCAGAAGGAATCGTTTGCTTTGTTAAGCACGATTGATCATGAAACCGGTGCGCCGGCCATGAATGCTATTTCCTGGCTTTATGCCAAGGATGAGAAGACCATTCGTTTTGCCGTGGACCAGCGTTCGCGTATCGGAACCAACCTGAAGAAACAACCGCTAGTGAATCTGACCTTCATCGGTGCCGGCTCGGTACATGCTGTTTATGGTACTGCACGTCTTGTTGCTGAAGCATTAGACGGGGTTCCGTTTAAGCTGGCCTGTTATGACATCGACATTTCTGCGATACGGGATGCCATGTTCTACGGAGCTCGCATTTCCGTTGCGCCTGAATATGAAAAGACGTACGATAAGCGTGCCGCCGAGAAGCTGGACACGCAGGTGTTCGACGCCATGAAAAAAGCCTAGAATCGTTATGCGTTCTAGGCTTTTTTTCTACACAGATCAACGGTTCGGGTTCGTTTGTGGCGGAACCACATCCCGCGGCACTTGGGGAACGATTCTTCCGATAATGGCCGCCATTTCTTCCGCAAATCCGTTGATCGGTCTGCCGTTCATGACATGATCCCTTACGCGGCGCAAACGTTCGGCCAGATCCATATCGGCCGTCACAAGCGCGTCCACCCCATAAGGATCATGCTTTAACGCTTCTGCGACAGACAGCTTGACCGTACCGACTTTGGCTCGATCCATACCTTGCGGTACGTTGATTCCCACGACGGCCGTATTGCCGAATACGACGCAATTGGCGCTCTCCACATTCGGTACACTGCCGGCGATTTGCTCCAGCCTTTGGGCAACGCCCGCGGGATCTGTAATCTCTTTCTTTTGAGGAGCCGTTTGATTAACCTGCACCTGATGGTTTGGATCAACGTTTTGAGGAGGGGCTGCTCCATTTTTTGGTGATTGGGTACAACCTGTTAGCACAGCGGACAACAGCATAATAAGCGCAACAAATTTCCTCACTTGTTTTCGTTCCTTTCTGTTCATGATCTGCTTAGGTTTAGTTTGTCCTGACTGGCTAGTTCCTATGTATTTAGCTTTTACCGAACACCAAACCTGGGAGGGACTCAAGGTGAAAAAAATTTATGTGCTGGATACCAACGTTTTGCTGCATGATCCAAATGCCGTATATGCTTTTGAGGATAATGAGGTGATTATTCCGGCGGTAGTGCTGGAGGAGATCGATTCCAAAAAGCGAAACGCAGACGAACTGGGGCGAAATGCACGCCAGATCTCCCGGATGCTGGACGGCTTGCGGAGCAGCGGAAGACTATTTGAAGGCATTGACCTTGAGAGCGGCGGAAGCTTGAAGGTGGAACTCAATCACAGAAGCTTTGCGAGGCTGCAGGAAGTATTTGCGGATGCGACCAGCGATAACCGAATTCTGGCCGTTGCGCTGAATTATCATTTGGAGGAAAATGAGAAGCCCGAACCGAAGCCGGTTATTCTGGTCAGCAAAGACGTGCTGGTCCGGATTAAAGCCGACGTCCTGGGCATTACGGCGCAGGATTATTTGTCGGACCGGATTGTGAATGTGGCTGATGATATTTATACCGGATATCTTACCGTTCGTGTGCATCCATCCGTTATCGATGAATTTTATACGTACCGCCAGCTGAGCGTCAGCTCTTTAAACTTGACTTACCGGCTGCATCCTCACGAGTTCGTCATTCTAAAAGATGAAATGGGGACCAGCAAATCGGCTCTGCTGAAGGTGAATGCGGATGGCAAGAAGCTCGAGCCGCTCTTTTTGAGCAACGACCCGATCTGGGGCATTGCGGCAAGAAACGCCCAGCAGCGGATGGCTCTGGAACTGCTGCTCAATGATGAGGTTCCTTTGGTTACTTTGACAGGCAAGGCCGGCACGGGAAAGACGCTTTTGACGCTTGCAGCGGGCTTGATGAAGGTGGAAGACGAAAGGAAGTACAAGAAGCTTCTGATCGCCCGTCCCGTCGTTCCTATGGGCAAGGACATCGGTTTTTTGCCGGGTGAGAAGGAAGAGAAGCTGCGCCCCTGGATGCAGCCGATTTACGATAATCTGGAATATTTGTTCGATACGAAAAAGCCGGGAGATATCGATAAAATATTGGCCGGGCTCGGAAGTATTCAAGTTGAAGCCTTGACTTACATCCGCGGGCGGTCGATACCGGGCCAATTCATCATTATCGATGAGGCGCAGAATTTATCCAAGCATGAGGTCAAAACCATCGTCTCCCGCGTTGGGGAAGGCAGCAAAATCGTTCTTCTCGGGGACCCCGAACAAATCGATCATCCTTATCTCGATGCCTCCAGCAACGGACTTACGTATGTCGTGGAACGTTTTAAAGATCAGAGCATCAGCGGGCATATTATGCTGGAGCGGGGCGAACGCTCCCATCTGGCGCAGCTTGCAGCGGATTTGCTGTAAAGAAAAGCGGGGGAAAGCTTCGCATCCGGTTCAACCCTATAGGCAGCGCAAAGGGCAGTTCCCATACCCATCGGCCGCAGCGATATTCTTATCGTCCTGCGGCCGATGTTGTTATGATACGAGATTCATGTGGAGCCTAAACCTTCCTTTTCCCAAAACAAAGCTGCCTATCAGGTTATGACCGGTTTCCTTCAGCAAAGGGGCTTCGCTCAGAAGTTTTTCTTACGGACCGCAGATCCATTCGACGCTGCAGCCGTAGGCACGGGCAATGCCTTCGGCCAGTTCGGCGTGCTGCTTCTCCAGGGTGTAAACCGCGGCGCCGTCATCATCCGAGCTCCAATACGCCAGCAGGTGTTCTTCAAGCTGCGCAGCCGCTTGTTCCGGCTCATAAGCGCGGCTGGACGGCTCTTCCGGCTTATTCAGCTTACATACGACGGCCATATCGGCGTAGAGATAAGCGTTCTCCAGCCGAGTGATAAAACCGTAATCCTCAAAAGAAGGGCTCATTCTCACCGTTGAAGGCAGCAGCAGCAAATCGAACTCCTCGCAGGGTACGGAATACTGGTTCATAATCGGTTTGGCCTGCTCGCGCTCCTGCGGGGTGGAGAAGATCAGAAGCTCCTTATCCCGGTCGAATAGGCTTGCTTTACCGGCCAGCGCTTTTACAATTTGTGCGTAGTAACCCGCCCGCTTGTCCTCAGGCAGGTCCATAGCCAAACCGAATTTCATTTGTAATCCTGTCATACCTGCCGTTCCTCTCTTTCCGTTTGTTTCTTATTTCACCATTATGAACAAAAAAAGCCGGCCAGTGCAACCTTTGCGTTACAAGGCCAGCTTCAGCATGATGCTAAGCTTTCCTTCTTCGATTTTCACCCCCGTCACTTGGAGAAACGATGCGATGTTTTGCGGATAAAGTCCCAAATCGAAGTCTTTCTCCAAGGCATCGATCGTCGTGGAGGGCAGCATATAGCCGTTGAACTGCAGCTCTGTAATCCGAAAACGCAAAAACGCTCCATTTCGGCGATCGTCCCTGGAAGCCAGCTCGTAGCTGCCGGACATCTGCACGAAGATGCCGTCCCGGCTTCCGGCAGCCGTCATCTTGTCAGGCGCGAACCGGAACGTCATATCCGTGAACAGCTCGTGTTTTTGCCTTAAATAGTCGTTCAGCTCCCGGTCGGTCATCTGAAAAGTATAGTTAAATCCATTCATGATCAAATTATTGCCCGAGCCTGATCCGGAGGTCACCAGTTCAGGCAGCTGTTCCAACGCATCCCCCAGCGCCTGAAAGTAGGTTCTGAGCATCGGCACACCCTTGTCATGCCATAAGCGGTTTAGTTCCAGCATCTGCTGCTGAAGCTGAACAGCCGTTTCTTTATTTTCTGCCAGGGTATCGTCCACTTCCTGCTGCAAAGCTGCAAGACGAGTCCGCTGCTCCTGATAATTCGATTTGGTTTGCTGCAGTCCGGTTTGCGCCTTGGTCAGTCTGTCTTTCACTTCCGTTAACTGCCGCCAGGTCTCGGTGTGACGCCTGAGCGCTTGCTGATCGTTTTTTAGAATCATTTGCAGGTAGTCCAACGAGGCCAGCGCTTCGGAGAAGCTGCGGATCGTAAACAGCAAAGCCCAAAGCGAATCCCGGTCTCCCATGTAATAAGCGCGAATGACCTTGGCCGCGTGGGCCCTCGCCTCGGCTGACGACGCTTCGGCCAGCTTAAGCTGTTCTTCGGCGGTCTTGAGCTCCTCCTGCAGCTTTGCCTCTTGCTCCGTTATGCGCATGAGCTCCTGGTCGATCTCGTAGATCGTCAGACCTTTTTGCAGCAATTCTTTGTTTTCCTGAATCGTTTCGGCCTTCGCGATTGGGAATCCCAAGCCAAGAACGCACCAGCCAACCAGAATAAAACCAGTCATGGCTTGTCTTAATTGTCTTAATGGCGATGTCACCCGAGTTTCCCTCCCATCCTCTCACCTAAAGATTATCATACGAATGGGAAAATGATGACAAAAAAATAGCTTTCCGCCGGAAATCGGCGAAAAGCAGCGGAAAGATATTATGATTTGGGCGCCGCGGGGAGAAGCCGAAGGATATCCTGGAGGTTCTTCACCTGTTTCGGCTCTTCTTTGCTAAAATTCGGCGTCTGGTTCACATCGTCTATCTGTTGTGTCCATTCGATCACGCTCACCGCTTTGCCGCTCTTTTTATCCGTAAAGCTCAGCTTGCCGGATTGCTCACGGATAAAGCCCTGTTCATCGATCACGGTGCTTACGGAAGAGGGCGCGGCCGGACTCCATTGCTCTGCAAAGATGCCGGAAGCAAGCCCGCGATCGGCATTCCATAGGCTCTGAGCATTCTCAAGCGGGAGCATAATATATTCATCCGTTGGACTGATCGCTGGCAAGTGCAGGTACATTTTGTTATCTTTAAGAAGGATCGGCAGTACAATCGGCGATACTGCGCCCTTTGGCGTCAGGGTGAACGTCGCTTCCATTCGGACCGGTTCCGGGAGCGAGACCATCCCTTCATATTGAATTGTGCTTTCCTTAAACAAAGCTAAGCATTGCGGCTGTCATTGGCTGCGCTCCCTGAAAGAGGGAGGGGTCGAGCTGAAGGTTGGCCTGGCCGGAGAATCGGTAGCTCTGTACCTGTTTTTGCTTGGCTGCGGCCTGCAGCAGATCTTGCTTCAGCTGTTCATGATCCGTGCATCCGGCGGCAAGGACAAGGATACAGCATAGAAGCAGTAAAGGTAACATTTTTCGAGTAATCAGCAAGGTTGCGCTCCTTCCATTGTCGTCTTCATTCATCATATCGGACAGGAGATGCTTTGTCTGTAATTAAAATCGCGTGATACTTGGAGGGCATATGCATATGGAACCATCAGGAGGCCGCGAGCTTCTGGCGATCATCCGCGAACGTATGGAGAAACGCAAGGAGCGGGCCATCTCGTTTTTTGAATACATGGACTTGTGTCTATATCATCCGGATTACGGCTACTATATGAAAGAGAGGACAAAAATCGGAAGAGACGGTGATTTCTATACCGCTGCTTCTGTAGGTACGCTGCTGGGGGAGGTATTGGCGCAATATGTGAGCCGAAGAGCGTCCGGTCAATCGGGACCGATCTGCCTGACCGAGTGGGGCGGAGGCAGGGGCATGCTGGCGCTGCATCTGCTCAACGCCCTTCAGCTGTCTTCTCCGGATCTGTACAACAGGCTTCAGTATATCAGCATAGAAGCGAGTGCCTATCACCGGAGGCTTCAGGCTGAGACGCTGGCGCCGCATATAGAGAAGGTGCGCTGGCTGATGGAAGACGAGTGGGTGGAGGAAGGTCCTTGGAAGGATTGCGTTGTGTTTTCCAATGAGCTCCCGGATGCCCTGCCGGTGCATCGCATTACGTATCGGAAAGACGGTTGGATGGAAACCTTCGTAGCGTGGGACGATCGGGAACAGACGCTGGTAGAACGGGAGATGCCCGTGACGGACCAAGGGCTGCTGGATTTTATCTCCAAAGAACAGATGCCTATGCGGGAGGGACAAAGGTTGGAGGCGGGACTTGCGTCCGTACAGTGGCTCAAAAACGTAGCCGCGGGCTTGGGAGAACGGGCCGAGCTGATTACGATCGATTACGGAGATGTCCGGGAAGAGCTTTATGCCCCGCATCGCATGAATGGAACGTTCCTGTGCTACCGGAAGCATCAGGCTTATGATCTGCCTTTGTTGTATCCGGGCGAGCAGGATATGACCTCTCATGTTAATTTCAGTACGCTGATCGATGCAGGGCGGGAGTGCGGCCTAAATCAATTCCAGTTGATGACCCAAAAGCAATTTTTGGTGGAAAACGGATTATTGAACAGGCTGCAGCCGCACGATGCCGCCGATCCGTTCTCTCCGGCAGCCAAGCGAAACCGCGCCATACGACAGCTGCTGATCAGCGATCAAATGAGCGAGCTGTTTAAGGTGCTGATCCAAAAAAAAGGTGAACCGCAGTAAAAAACGGTTCACCTTTAGCGTTATGCGATAGCGGTTTCGTTTCAGGATTATACGGACATTTTGAAGAATGACCAGTACGTAAATCCGGTAAACGAAAGAATCATGTACCCCCAAAAAATCAATATGTAGGCACGTTCGGACAATTTCATGTATCCTAACAGTACGAAAATCGCCGTTTGGGCGAAAAAGATCATAGCGAACGGAATCATCTCCCCGGCCAGCGCGGCTAGTCCGATGACAAGCGTCCAAAAACCGAGAACACGAAACATGCGATCCATTCTGCAGCCCCCTCTCTTCCATCACATACGTTGCATTTTTTACGTTACTACTCAACATTATAGCGAAACCGGATTGACGTGTAAACGTCCAAACGGTGACGAAATTAAGTCAATTTATGCCCGCTTGATAAATATCATCCCCATTTTTGAATAAAATGATGTATGACCTCCTGTAAAAATGGCAATACAAATTACTAGAAAAGTATTCTATGAACTCTACCATGGGCATAGAGATAAAGTAACGTAATATTTCATGCACTGCCTATCATAGATGTGGATGAACCTATAGTGGTTAGGAGGACGGCTTTGATGACTGCAATCAGACAAGATGCATGGAGCGAGGAAGACGATTTAATATTGGCGGAGGTGACGTTAAGGCATATCCGGGAGGGCAGCACTCAGCTCTCCGCTTTCGAAGAAGTTGGTGAGAAGATCGGTAGAACCGCGGCAGCCTGCGGCTTCCGTTGGAATAGCTTTGTCAGAAAAAAATACGAAGCGGCGATCCAAATCGCCAAGGCACAGCGGCAAAAACGCAACCAGCAAAGAAAGCATACGGGCTCATTTGCTACCGTGGCGGGCGGCGCTATCGCTGGTCCTTTAGTGGAAGGAGGCTCCGTCCGCAGCGACGGCATCGTAGAAGAGTTGTCCATCGACGCGGTGATCCGGTTTTTGCGGCAGTGGAAAGGAAGCTATCAAGAAATGGTCCGCCATGTGCGGCAGCTGGAAAAAGAAGTGAATGAGAAGCAGGATGAGCTGGAGCGGCTTCGTACGATCAATGACGAGCTAAGCAGGAAGGTCAGCGATGTTTCCACCGATTATCGTGTGGTCAATGACGATTATAAAGCTTTGATTCAAATCATGGACCGAGCGAGGAAGCTGGCTTTTCTCACGGAGGAAGAAGAGGAGATCAAGGCGCGTTTTAAAATGGATGAGAACGGAAATCTCGAACGGATTGAATAAGTCCGGCGAAGAGACCGCATATCCGACAATTCCTACATAAGCATCCCCCTGGACGTTTTCAGCGTTTGGGGGGTTTTTTGTTACGGCTTCCGTTTTTTTTGTTATGATAGAGTCCAGATAGCCGTTTACAATAAAAGGATGTGAAAGATGTGAACCGGATCACGGTCATCGGGGCAGGGGCGCTGGGTATGCTCTTTGCTGTTAAGCTTGCAAGCGCCGTTCCCAATATGGAACTTGTAGTTCGACGAGCGGAGCAAAAGCATCTCTTGATGTCTGAAGGGGTTTCTTTAACCGAAGCCGGCGCTTGGCCGGATGGATCGAAAAAAATGGTAAAGATCTTTCCCAAGATCAGTTTAATGAACGAAGAGGATTGCAGCAAAGCAGCTTGGGAGGGCTGTACGCATTGGATTGTGCTCGCAGTGAAGCAAACGGCGATAACAATGGACTTGGCTCATACGGTACAACAAAGAATGGGCCCTCATTCCTGGGTGATTTGTCTGCAGAACGGAATCGGCCACGTGGAAACGCTTGAAAAATTCATTCCTGCAAAGCGGATCCTGCTTGCCGTAACGACCGAAGCCGCTTTGAAGCATTCGGAAACGGAAGCGGAGCATACCGGCCGAGGACGCACCTGGATCGGGAGCGCTTCTCCTCATTACAATGAAGGTGCCGAGGATGCGCAAAAAAATGGGTAAAGCTGCTGGAGGTTGCAGGATTCGAGGCTTTTCTGTCGAAAAACATCACTAGCCGAATTTGGCACAAACTTCTCGTGAATTCCATCATCAACCCGCTGACAGCCATATTGCAAGTGACCAATGGAGAACTGCCGGGGCTGCCCCAAGCGCAGCAGCTGATGCGTGCTTTATTCGATGAAGGAACCGCTTTGGCAGCGGCGCTTCATATCGAGCTGGAACCGGATCTATGGGAACAACTGCTCGAGGTATGCCGAAGAACTTCGGCCAATCGGTCTTCCATGCTGCAGGATGTGCTTGCAGGCCGTCCTACCGAGCTGGACGCGATTAACGGGGGGCTGCTTAAGAAAGCCGAGGCGATCGGCCTTTCCATGCCGACGCACCTTGCCGTATACCGGCTTGTGAAAGCGCTGGAAGGACGCCTGCCGCCGATTAGACGTTGAACTTATTTGAGGGTCGGTGATGAGGGTTGAACGAAATATTAGAGTGGCTCCATCAGCTTTACAAGGTGATTGCTTTTGTCCCCTTCGTGGCTTTTTTGATCACATGGCTGATCATTTATTACGGTTGCGGCCGGAATAAACGTAAAGCGACCTATGTCAGCATGGACATCACCACCTTGTTCCTAATCGGCTCCGTAGCCTATATGAGCCGCAATCTGTTCGGATCGGGAATGCTGGTGTGGACGATCATACTGTTTTTTTTAATTGCGGCCGGATTGCTCGGAAATTTGCAGAACCGGATTAAGGGGCGCATCGACCTTGTCAAAATTGTCCGGACGCTTGGACGACTCGGTTTTTTGCTGCTTGGAGCCTGCTATGTTTTGCTGTTATTTTTCGGCATCGGCAAGTATATGATTAGCTCTTGAGGAGAGAAGCCTAATGAACGTACATAACTTAATGGAAGACGTTGTGAAAAGCTGCCTGAAAGAATTGATGAATTCCCAGGAGTATTTGGCCGATCTAACGGAAATTGAACAAAGTGACATCATCGCGATTGCACTGAATAAACTTCCGGCCAAATATGTTTCGACGGTCAAGGGAGAGGTATTCGCCAAAACCCAGCTGCGGATGCAGGTGGAGACCGATGTATACCGGGAGCTGTCGAATGCCATACATGTGGTGCTGAATTCGGAAAGGAAGTTTGCATTGCGGGCCGACAGCGAATAGAACATGGCCTGGTTGGCGATAGCCAAGCCGATTTCCGGCCGGATCGGCATAACGGACCTCGGCAAGCTCGTCGATTTTGCAGCGTGGTTGTATTATATAAAGAAGATAACCGTTCGCGGGCAGTTGGCGGACGGTTCTTGCTGTTAGCGGGGACGTACATTTTGACGATTTTTCTCAACATGTGTACAATATAGATGCTACTTGCGATTACAAAGCGAAAGCGGCTTTCTTTACATAAGTATAAGCAGGATCAAGTATGGGAAAGGTGGCGGGAAACGTGCGCTTGGAAGCAATACAATGGGAATCCGGCCAGCCTTTGACGGACGATTACGTGAGCCGTTTTGAGAAGACGGGCGAGCTTTATGACTATAATCCTTGGGAATGGGAAAGCTGGCAGGCCCGAGCATCCTGGCTTGATCAGGAGCGCGTGACCGGAGCGGATCGTCAGCGGCTGGCGGATGCGCTGCGCCGGTTCAATGAGCGGGCCGGCAACGCCGGCGAAGCGATGGATGCGATCGAGCGGCTGAGAGACGAACGGACGCTGTGCGTGGTAGGAGGCCAGCAGGCTTCGCTGTTTACGGGACCGCTGCTCGTGATTTATAAGGCGGTCACCTTGCTTCGGTTGGCGAAAGAAGCTTCCGGGAAACTGAACCGGCCGGTGGTGCCGGTGTTTTGGATTGCCGGTGAGGATCATGATTTTGATGAAGTCAATCATGTGAACTATCTGACGCCGAATCTTCAAGTGGATAAAATTAAGGTGGAGCATCCTACCGGCTTGAGAACGTCGGTCAGCCGAACGAAGCTTGGACGCCAGCAGTGGGAGGATGCGCTGCGGCAGCTGGAGCAGTCGTTAATGACAACCGAGTTTAAGGATGAATTAGTCCAATCGTTTCGGGCTGCGGTGGAAGACTCGGCCACGCTGGTGGATTTATTCGCCAGGCTGATGGCTCGGCTGTTCGGCTCGCAAGGGCTCGTGCTTCTGGACTCCGACGATCCCGCCCTGCGCAAGGTGGAAGGATCCATGTTTCGGACGCTCATTGAGCAAAACGGCGAGTTGAACGAAGCCTTCCTCCAAAACCGTGATCAACTGATAGCATGCGGCTATCAGCCTCAAGCGGAGCTCCATACGAATGCAGCCAATTTATTTGTATACGATGAAGAAGGCGAACGGATTTTGTTGTATGCCGATGACAGTGGGGGCTTCACCGACCGCAAGGGCGTGCGGAGGTTCTCGCGGGAACGGCTGCTGGATTGGGCGGACACCGCGCCGGAGCGGCTGAGCAATAATGTCATGACCCGGCCGCTGATGCAGGAATTTTTGTTTCCTGTACTGGCCACCGTACTCGGCCCTGCGGAGATTGCCTATTGGGGCTTGACGCGCAAGGCGTTTCATCTGCTGGGGATGAGGATGCCGCTATTGGTTCCGCGCCTCGGATTCACCATTGTGGAAGGCACGGTCCACAAAAACATGCAAAAATATGGTCTCACGTTCGAAGATGTGGTGCTGCGTCTTGAAGAGAAACAGCAGGAATGGCTGCGTGCTCAAGACCGGCTGCAGCTCGAAGCCCGGTTCGGAGAAGTGAAAGAACAGTTCCGATCGGGCTATGAGCCCTTGATCGCGGCGATTTCCGGTATTAATCCGGGTCTCGGGAAATTAGGAGAGACCAATTTGGGCAAAATTATCGAACAGATCGATTTTTTACAGCATAAGGCCGAAGACGGGCTGCGTTCCCAGAATGAGTCGGGACTGCGGCATTTCCAGCGGATCGGTCTTACGATTGCGCCTGGCGGCAAACCGCAGGAAAGAGTGTATAACATATCCGCTTATTTGAATAAATACGGTGACGGCTGGCTGAAGGAGCTGCTGGAGCTGCCGGTAACCATAGACGGAAAGCATTATATATGTTATATGTAGAGAATCATCCATTCGACGATAGATCAAGGAGGAGCTGCTCATGAAAAGTACGATTGAAAAAAGCGTGATTCGCGATATCGCGCTAGCGCCTGAGGGGCATTTGAAAATTGATTGGGTGAATGCCCATATGCCAGTATTAAACCGCATTCGGGAGCAGTTTGAGAAAGAGCAGCCGTTTAAAGGGTTGAAAGTGGCCATCTCGCTTCATCTGGAGGCTAAAACCGCCTATCTCGCCAAAGTAGTGCAGGCCGGAGGAGCGGATGTAACGATTTGCGGCAGCAATCCGCTTTCGACGCAGGATGATGTGTGCGCCGCACTGGTCGAGGACGGCATCACGGTATTTGCCAAATACAACCCGGATCCGAAGGAATATAAGGAGCTGCTGATCAAAACGCTGGAAACCGAACCGGACCTCATCATCGACGACGGAGGCGACCTGGTTACGATTCTGCACTCCGAACGCAAAGACCTGCTGAAGAACATACGCGGCGGCGCGGAAGAAACAACGACAGGCATTCTTCGTTTGAAGTCTCTTGAAAAAGAAGGACAGCTGCAGTTCCCGATGGTGGCTGTCAACGATGCGTTCTGCAAATATTTGTTCGATAACCGATACGGCACCGGGCAATCGGTATGGGATGGCATCAACCGGACGACGAATCTGGTGGTTGCGGGTAAAACGGTTGTCGTTGTGGGCTACGGCTGGTGCGGTAAAGGTGTGGCGATGCGGGCAAAAGGACTTGGCGCCAACGTCATCGTTACAGAAGTTGATGCCATTAAAGCGGTGGAAGCCTATATGGACGGCTTTGCCGTCATGCCGATGCTGGAAGCCGCCAAAGTGGGCGACTATTTCGTCACCGTAACGGGCAACCGGGACGTGATCCGCGGAGAGCACTACAAGGTAATGAAGGACGGAGCGATTTTGTCCAATGCCGGACACTTTGACGTTGAAGTAAATAAAGTGGAGCTGGAGGAGCTTTCCGTCTCCAAGCGGACGGTTCGCCGCAACATCGAGGAGTATACGATGAAGGACGGGCGCAAATTTTATGTGCTGGCGGAAGGCCGGTTGGTCAACCTGGCGGCTGGCGACGGTCACCCGGCGGAAATCATGGATATGACCTTTGCGCTGCAGGCCATGTCTCTGAAATACGTAAACGATAACTATAAGCAGATCGGCAATAAAGTGGTGAATGTGCCTTATGAACTGGATGAGCAAGTGGCACGCTTCAAGCTTGCATCCTTGGGCATCGGGATCGATTCGCTGACCGAGGAGCAAAAAAGCTATTTGGATAGCTGGGCGGAGCATTAATATTCCAGCTTTTCAAAACCGTACTTCCCCCTGCCTCAGCGCAGGGGGATTTTTTTGCATTGCCGCCAAACGAACCCTTACCCAAACATCCGCCCCCTCCAAACATCCGCTAATCAGGATAAAAATTTCCATTCTTCTGCAACAACCTCGTCATCCCCTGCGTCATATCATTAACACCATCGGTTTTTCAGCGAAGCGTACGAAGATAAAAAAACAAGGGGGATCTTTCATGCGAAGCGAAAAGGAATGGTTGGGAAGGACGGCTCGAACAAGCTGGAACCGTTTATGGCGAGGGATGGCGTTAAGCGCAGTTTTGGCAGCTTTACTGGCAGGCTGCAGCGCTTCGAATGATCCAGCGGCATCGTCTTCGTCGGCGGCTTCCGGCCACAACCAGGCCGCTGATGCGAAAGCAAGCCCGGGCGCGGTTGCGGACAGTCAGGCCAATACGGCCGGGAGGGCTTCGGAAGGTCAGGAAGCCGGCGGCCCTGCGGCGGAAACGGCACTGGCGGCGGAGCCGTTTAGCCGCAAGATTATTTACACCGCCAATTTGGTTATGCAGGTGGAGAATTATGAAGAAGCGGAGTCCCGGGTGCAGGAGGCAGTCAAACAGTCGGGCGCGTATATTCTTCAATTCAACGAAAATACGTCTTCGTCGGAAAAGTACGGGATTTTTACCATTAAAGTACCTGCAAACGGATTTCAATCGTTGCTCGATCTTCTGGAGAAAATCAACCCAAGCATGCAAAAAAACATGCAGGGCCAGGATGTCACCGAAGAGTACGTCGATTTGACGGCCCGGTTAAAGGCGAAGCAGGTGATGGAAGGACGTTTGGTCGCTTTTATGGAAAAGGCGGAGAAAACAGATGAATTGGTCGCTTTTTCCAACGAGCTGGGCAAGGTGCAGGAGGAGATCGAGCGTATCCAGGGAAGAATGAGATACCTGGAGCAAAACGTGGCCTATTCGACCATCGAACTCCGGATTACGCAAAAGATCGGTTCTGCGGAAGCGATCAAGGCACAGGAGCGCGGCCCTCTGATGGAGCGTGCGGCAGCTGCGCTGAACGGAACGGCAACGATGCTTGGTTTCCTGTTCCAATGGGTGATTGTTATCGTAGCAGGGGCACTGCCTGTTCTGCTTCTTCTTGCTTTGGCTATTGTTCCCGTTTATCTTATGAGGCGGCGGCGAAAGGCCAGGCTGGAGGAGATTCGTGCCAGACTTTCCGAACATAATCAGCTTCAGGAACCGAAAAACGAATAATGGGTTTAAAAAAATCCTGCGATCGTCTGATGACGGAGCAGGATTTTTTGTTAACATGGCGAAATATTATATTGAAAGTGGTGAGAAGTGGGGTAAAGTGGTGGAAAAGGGGGTGGCGAGTGGTGTTCATGGGGGAGTTTCAACATACCATCGATGAGAAAGGCCGCATGATCGTGCCGGCGAAATTTCGTGAAGCCCTCGGAACATCGTTTATCGTCACTCGCGGCCTGGACCAATGCTTGTTTGTATACCCTATGCAGGAATGGGCGGTGCTGGAGCAAAAGCTCAAATCGCTGCCGCTCATGAAGTCCGATGCCCGTGCCTTTACCCGATTCTTTTTTTCCGGCGCCACCGAGTGTGAGCTGGACAAGCAGGGCAGAGTAAATCTGCCGAACAATTTGATTGAACATGCCAAGCTGGACAAGGATTGCGTTGTGATCGGCGTTTCCAATCGGGTGGAGATTTGGAGCAAGCCGATTTGGGAAAACTATTTCCAGGAGTCCGAGGAATCCTTTAATGAGATTGCTGAAAAATTGGTCGACTTTAACTTTGATTTGTAATTCGTGTTTACGGACGCCTCAGGAGGAATCAAGCGCATGTTTCATCACGTAACCGTACTAAAGAACGAAGCAGTGGAAGGTCTGCATATCAAACCGGACGGCGTATATGTTGATTGTACGCTCGGCGGTGCGGGGCACAGTTTGGAGATCGCCTCGCGATTGGGTCCGGAGGGATTGCTTATCGCATTCGATCAGGATGATGCGGCGCTGGATCATGCCCGGCAGCGTCTGGCCGGAGCGGCGGACAAGGTAAAGCTGGTGCGGAGTAATTTCCGTTATCTTGAACGGGAATTGAAACGTATCCCCCGGGCGTTAAAAGACGGCCGCCCCCAGGTGGACGGCATACTGTTTGATTTGGGCGTTTCATCGCCTCAGCTTGACGAGGCGGACAGAGGATTTAGCTACAACCATGATGCCGAGCTGGATATGCGGATGGACCGGACATCGCCGTTAACGGCCAAAGATATTGTCAATGAATGGTCTGAACAGGAAATCGCCGACATTCTATTCGAATATGGCGAGGAGAAGTTTGCCAGAAGAATCGCTGCCAAAATCGCTGCTGCGAGGGCCGAAGCGCCGATCGAAACGACTGGCCGCTTGGTCGAGCTGATTAAGGAAGCTATCCCTGCAGCCGCGCGCCGCACAGGGCCTCATCCGGCCAAACGGAGCTTTCAGGCGCTGCGCATTGCCGTTAACGACGAGCTCGGAGCCTTTGAAGAAGCGCTCGAGCAAACGATTCGCTGTCTGGCTCCGGGAGGCAGAGTGGCAGTCATTACGTTTCATTCGCTCGAAGATCGAATCTGCAAACAAACGTTTGCCAAATACGTAGGGAAATGCACATGTCCGCCGGATTTTCCATTGTGCGTATGCAACCCCGCAGGTATTGTCAAGTTGATTAACCGCAAACCGATTGAAGCCGGCGCAAAAGAGCTTGAAGAGAACCCGCGAGCGCGTTCGGCAAAGCTGAGAATAGCTGAAAAATTACCTTCTTAAGGGGGAGATGACGTTGCCAGCCTACATGCATGGGAATTTAGCGACAGAACAAAAAACGCAGCCCAAAGTGAAGATCAGGGAAACGAAGAAAGTCGTTTACCGGAGCAAGGCGCTGCCGCTGCAGGAGAAGCTTCTTTATTTATTCACCGTCCTCATTTGCGTAGTGGTGGCGGGATTGATTATCTGGAGATATGCACTGATCTATGAGATGAATGCGGACATCAAGTCCATTGAACAGAAAATCAGTAGACTGGAAGCGGAGAACAGTATTTTGAAGCAGCGGGTGGATGGATTGTCTGATCCGAGAAGGCTGGAAGAGGAAGCCAAAAAACTCGGTTACGGAGTTCCCGGAGACAACCAGGTCAAGCCGTCCGGCAATGCCAAAACGGGTACATCGTCCGTATCTTCTCAAGGTATAGCCGCAAATACGAACAAATCAAAGGATCAACCCTGATCTGCTATTCGAATAGGGGGAGCAGCCGATGACTAGAAAAGTAAAGTTGCGGTCGTTAATTATTGGAGGGGCCTTCACCCTCCTTTTTGTTGTCCTGGTTACCCGATTGTATTGGGTTCAAGTGGTCCAGGGGGCGGAATTGCTGTCGGACGCAAAAATGATGTGGGCGACAGATAAGGAGCTCAGGCCGGTACGTGGCACGATTTTGGACCGCAATGATAAAGTGCTTGCGGAGGATTCGCCCGCCTATACGCTGGCGCTGAATCCGAAAATCATTCATGATAAGGGCATCGAGAACGAAATCGTTCAGGGACTATCTGAAATTTTGGGCAATTCGGATGATTCCGGCGCTTTGGCGGCGCTTGCGGATAAAATCCGTACCCGGATCAATCAGAAGAGAGATGACGGTTCCTATTATACCCAAGTGGAAATTCGGAATGAAGGCTGGAAGATCGATGCGGAGATTGCCGATAAAATCAAAGCGCTCGAGAAGGAGCTTCAACAGAAGCTGAATACGAAAAAAAGCCTGGGCATTCTATTGCTGCCCGAGAGCAAACGGTTTTATCCGTCCGGAGGTCTGGCGGCTCATCTGCTCGGCTACATGGATAAAGATGGCAAACCGATCATGGGTTTGGAATCCCAGCTGGATGAATATCTAAAAGGCGAATCCGGATGGCTGAGCTATGAGAAAGATCGCTACGGCGTGGAGCTGCCCCATTCCCAGAGAAAGTACCAGCCGGCCGTCAACGGAGACAACGTGAGGCTGACGCTGGACAAAAACATCCAGTTTTATATGGAGAGCGCCATCCAAAAAGTGTACGAAAAATGGCGTCCGAAAAGCGTAACGGCGATCGCGGTCGATCCCCATACCATGGAAATTCTCGGATTGGCCAATATGCCTTCGTTCAACCCCAATAAATATTGGGAAGCAAAGCGGCAAAGCGATTTTGTCAATCATGCGGTAGCTTCCCAATACGAACCGGGATCGACCTTCAAGCTGGTCACGCTCGCCGCAGCGGTGGAGGAAGGCATTTTCAATCCGAATGAAACCTATCAATCCGGTTCGATTGCCGTTCCGGGTCGGAGGCTGCATGACCACAACGTCTCGGGCTGGGGACAAATATCCTATCTCGAAGGCTTGAAGCGGTCCAGTAATGTCGCATTTGTCAAGCTGGGGTATGAGAAGCTCGGGCAGGATAAGCTTCGGGCGTATATCGAAAAGTTCGGTTTCGGCGCAAAGACCGGTGTGGACATTGCCGGAGAAGTCGCCGGAATCGTAAATATGCGTTATCCGGCGGAATTTGCCACAGCTACTTACGGTCAAGGGCTGACGGCTACGGCGATACAGCAGACGGCGGCCTATGCGGCCATTGCCAATGGCGGCAAATTGATGTGGCCCCATTTGATCAAAGAAATTTATAACCCGGAAACGGGAGAAATTATAAAAAAATTCGAACCCAAGGAAATCCGCAGAGTCGTTTCGGAAAACACGGCCAAGCAGGTCGGTGAATATCTGGAGCAGGTTGTAGCCGACCAATCGATAGGTACGGGAAGAAAAGCTTATATCGACGGCTATCGCATAGCCGGTAAGACAGGTACGGCGAATAAGGTTATTCCGGGTCAGAAAGGGTATGCCGAAGGCAAATGGGTGATTTCGTTTGCCGGGTATGCACCGCTTGAAAATCCGCAAATTCTGGTTACCATTATCGTCGACGAACCGGACCTGGGGGGAAACTACCATCTTGGAGGGGATGTAGCGGCCCCGGCGTTCAAGGAAATCGTCTCGCAAACCTTGCGTTATATGGGCATCGCGCCGAATACGGCGGCTCAACAGCACGCTCAAGCGGCGGAACAGAAGATGCTTGCCGCTGTTCCCGATTTGACAAGCCTGTCGCTTGATCAAGCCCGGAAGACGATGGACAAATTCGGCATTTCGGTAGCGGCGATCGGCCAAGGAGCCGGCGTGATTGCACAATATCCCGCCCCTGGCACCGAAATCGGAGGCTTGCAGCGAATGTATGTAATGATGCAGGAGACGAAAGATGTTCCGGTACCGGACATGACCGGCAAATCGCTTCGCGATGCGATCGGACTCTGCTCCTTCCTCAAGCTGCGATGTCAATCCGAGGGAGAAGGATATGTAACGAGCCAGACGTTGGAGGGCACCGGGGAAGACCGGGTGCTGCACCTGCGGCTCCATCCTTACGGTGAGACGGAGGAGAATGCCGAATCGGAGAAACCGCAAACCAACCCGAACCATGACGGCGCTGAGAATGGTGCCGAAAATAAAGAAAATAAAGAGGAGTCCGCACCCTCGGCCCCCCACGGCAATTAATCCGCATATCATGCCGCACCGCCGCGACAGCTTGTTCTAACCCCTGGTTGTCCTGAATAGGGATGATTATGAAACGATTTTTGTTTACAACGGACAACGTGGAAGAAGCGTTGTAAAGGTTGTAGCACTGTTGACAGCTGACGGCGGCTGTAACGCCGTAACGGCTGCAGCATTTCGGGAGGGGGAAAAAACGGGCATGAGGGCATCGAACGTAACGGTTCGTCGACGTCTATTCGCCGCACTGATCGTCGGCACGTTTCTTTTCTTGGCGCTGGTGGTGCGGCTCGCGTATGTGCAGATTTGGGTAGGTCCGGAGCTGTCGGACAAAGCGGAGGATTCCTGGAGAAGGGATATCAAGGTGACGGCCAAACGGGGAGAGATTCTAGACCGCAACGGGGATCGCCTGGCTTACAACGTCAGTTCACCGACCGTTGTTGCCGTACCGGCGCAAATTAAAGATCCGAAAGCAACGGCCGCCAAACTGGCCGCGGTTCTTCAAATCAGCGAGGAAACGGTATACAAACAAATTACAGTCCGGAAAGCCAGTGTATACATTAAGCCGGGCGGACGAAAGATTACGATAGAAAAAGCGGATGAGATTCGCGATTTGCAGCTTCCCGGCATCTGGGTGACCGAGGACAACAAGAGGTACTATCCTTTCGGCGGCCTGGCTGCCCATGTGCTTGGATTTACGGGCGATTATAATCAAGGCTTGACAGGCATAGAATTGAAATATGACAACAGATTGACAGGGATCGACGGAAGCATATCGTATTTGTCCGATGCGGCCGGCAAGCTGATGCCGGGGTCGACGGATGAGTACAAAGAGCCGCTGGCCGGTATGAACCTGCAGCTTACGATCGACAGCCATATCCAATCCATCATGGAGCGGGAGCTCGATCAAGCCATGGTGAAGTACCAGCCGAATCATGTCATTGCCATTGCGATGGATCCGAACAATGGAGAAATTTTGGCCATGGGTTCGAGACCCGGCTTTGAGCCCGGCAATTATAAAAATTATCCGGTGGAGAATTACAACCGGAATCTTCCGATCTGGATGACTTACGAACCGGGGTCGACGTTTAAGATTATCACTTTGGCAGCTGCCCTGGAGGAGAAAAAAATAAGCCTGACCGAAGGGTTTCACGATCCCGGCGCGATTGAGGTCGCCGGGGCAAGGCTTCGCTGCTGGAAGCGGGGCGGACATGGAAGCGAGACCTTCCTTCAAGTGGTCGAAAACTCCTGCAACCCCGGCTTTGTGGTCATGGGGCAGCGGCTGGGCAAGGAGAAGCTGTTTGATTATATCTACAATTTCGGCTTCGGTAAAAAAACCGGTATCGATCTTGGCGGCGAAGAGAATGGCATTTTGTTTAAGCCTTCACGTGTCGGCCCTGTGGAGCTTGCGACGACCTCGTTCGGGCAGGGCGTCTCGGTCACGCCGATTCAGCAAATCTCGGCGGTATCCGCAGCCATTAACGGCGGCAGGCTGTTTAAGCCGCATGTTGCCAAAGCCTGGTATAAGCCTGAAACAGGCGACGTGGTCGAGACCGTGAACCCGGAACTGATCCGTCAGGTGATCTCTCCGGAAACCTCCAGGATGGTGCGCGAAACGTTGGAGAGCGTTGTGGCCAACGGTACGGGGCGGAATGCATTTGTCGACGGTTATCGCGTAGGCGGGAAAACGGGAACGGCACAAAAGGTCATCAATGGGCGCTATTCCTCCAGTGAGCATATTGTTTCCTTCATCGGATTCGCTCCTGCAGACGATCCGAAGGTCGTCATTTATGCGGCCGTGGATAATCCGCAGGGAATCCAATTCGGCGGTTTGATTGCTGCTCCGCTGGTTAAGAATATCATGCAGGATACGCTTCAATATATGAAAATTCCGCCGCGGAAGGATCAAATGGAACGCAAATACGTATACGGAGACAAAAGAATTGTGGAAGTGCCGAATCTGGTCGGCATGACCCTTACTGATATCTACGAAGATCTCAATATGAATTTCCAACTTGCCAAATCCGGCGTCGGCCGCACGGTGATCAACCAAGTGCCGAAGCCCGGTACTAGGATCGAACAAGGCTCTACGATCCGGATCTATTTGTCGGATACGCAGCCGGTGCCCGATGGAGGGGCCAGACCGCAAGTTCAATAGCGCTGCCCCGGCAGAACCGGCTTGGGAGATGCTGAATCTGCGAGTGGAGAAGACTTGAGCGTCCGATCCGCTCGCCCGGTCTGTACGTAAGGTCGATTTAACAGCCTTGGAGTCTGTTATGTCCGGCCGCTTTCATACGCCTTGAACAAAAGTTCGCCGTCCCCCGTGCCTTTTTTCAAAAGGGGCTTTTCACGGCACATTTTTTTGTCCATAATAGATACCATGTGCATAAACGGAGGAGGACGCTTGATGCAACTGAAGGAACTCGCTTCTCAGCTTGCGGTGAGCCGCCTCGTTGGCGATGACCGCATCAATATTACCGGATTGCAGACGGATTCCCGCAAGGTGAACCCTGGCGATTTGTTTATCTGCATCCCGGGATTTGCCGTAGACGGACACGATTATGCGGGGAAAGCGGTTGAGCGGGGAGCTGTTGCCTTGGTTGCCGAGCGGGAGATGCAGCTAGGCGTTCCCGTGTTGATCGTAAAGGATGCGCGATATGCGATGGCGGTGCTTGCGAACCATTATTACGGTTATCCGAGCCGCGAGCTGAAGCTGATCGGGATCACGGGGACCAACGGTAAAACAACAACAACTTACTTGCTGGAAAAAATCTTGAGCGATCAAGGGTTTCGAACCGGACTGATGGGCAACATTCATGTCAAGATCGGTTCCCGATATATTCCAAATGCGATGACGAATACGCAGGAAGCAGTGGAGCTTCAGCGGATTTTACGTGAGATGGTGAACGAAGGAACGGATTATTGTATCATGGAAGCTTCCTCGCACGGACTGGAATTGGGCCGGGTCAAAGGATGTCGTTTCCGTACGGGCATTTTCACGAATTTAACCCAGGATCATCTGGACTTTCACCATACCATGGAACAGTACAAGGCGGCCAAAGGACTGCTTTTCTCCCGTCTCGGCAATGAATTTTCCGATGATCCGAACCAAAACAGGTTCGCCGTGCTCAATGCGGACGATCCTGCATCGAAGGATTATGCGAGGCTGACTGCCGCACAAATCATAACTTATGGAATCGAGGATCCGTCTGCGGATGTGAGAGCTGAAGCGATCGAAATTTCTTCGAAAGGTACACGGTTCAAATGTGCAACGTTTCGCGGAAGCGCCGAGGTGAGCATGCGGCTTGTCGGGCGATTTAATGTATACAATGCGCTTGCAGCCATCGCTTGCGCGCTTGCGGAGGGGATTGAGCTTGCAAGGATTGCCGACAGCCTCGGCCGGGTGGATTCGGTTGAAGGCCGGATGGAGATAGTGAATGCCGGACAGGAGTTTCTTGTTCTTGTCGACTATGCGCATACCCCTGACGGTCTGGAGAACGCCCTTTCGACGATTCGTCAATTTGCCGAAGGCAAGGTATACTGCGTTTTTGGCTGCGGAGGAGACCGCGACCGCGCCAAACGTCCCCTGATGGGTGGCGTGGCGGCCAAGTATGCGGATTATGTATTCGTCACTTCCGACAATCCGCGTACCGAGGACCCGGAGCGCATTCTTCAGGACATTGTTCCGGGACTTCGTACCGCAGGGTATGACCCCGGCCGCTACGAGCTGGTTGCCGACCGCAGAGAAGCGATTCAAAAAGCAGTCGATCGCGCAGCTCCGGGCGACTGCATCTTGATTGCGGGGAAGGGACACGAAACGTATCAGGACATCATGGGCGTCAAGCATCCTTTTGACGACCGCAAGGTAGCCAAAGAAGCAATCATGAATCGCTTTCGTTCATCGGGAAGCGATGGGGTTTAAGCAATTGGGGGGATAACGCGTGGATTTTAATATGTGTGTTGATCACGCTCGGCGTGGCTTTTTTACTTGCTGTCATTATGGGGCCTCTATTCATTCCGCTGCTCCGCAGGCTCAAATTCGGGCAGCAGATTCGTACGGAAGGGCCGCAGGGACACTTGAAAAAAGCAGGCACGCCGACGATGGGCGGGATCATCATTATGCTGGCGCTGGCGGTTGCCGTGCTTCGATTCGGGGAAAAAAACCTCGAAACCGTCATTCTTCTGGTTGCTGCGCTTGGCTACGGATTAATCGGTTTTCTGGACGACTACATTAAAATATTGTTTAAGCGTTCGTTAGGGCTTACCGCCAGGCAAAAGCTGCTTGGGCAGCTGGTTTTATCGGGCATCGTTTGTTTTTTGCTCGTACAGTCCGGGCACAGCACCGAAATACGCATTCCTTACGTCGACTTTTCTTTTGACGCCGGGTGGCTTTATTTTCCTTTTGTGGTGTTTCTGATGCTGGGCACGTCCAATGCGGTGAATTTCACGGATGGTTTGGACGGACTATTGGCCGGTACCAGCGCCATTGCTTTTGGGGCCTACGCGGTGATTGCCTTAAACAACTCGCAGCCGAACATTGCGATTTTCTCCGCCGCCATGGTAGGCGCGGTGCTGGGCTTTCTCGTGTTTAACGCTCATCCGGCCAAAGTGTTCATGGGGGATACCGGTTCGCTCGGTATAGGCGGCGGGCTCGCCGCGGTAGCGATCCTGACCAAAGGGGAAATACTGCTGGCCTTGATCGGCGGCGTATTTGTCGTCGAAGTACTATCGGTTATCATTCAGGTCGTCTCCTTTAAAACGAGGGGAAAACGAGTGTTCAAAATGAGCCCGATCCACCATCACTTCGAGCTTGCAGGCTGGTCGGAGTGGCGCGTGGTGATCTCCTTTTGGACGGCCGGTCTGATTCTTGCAGGCGTCGGACTATATATTAACGAGGTGTTGTAATGATGGAGCATCCGCAGAATTATTGCGGCCGCCAGGTGGTCATATTGGGCCTTGCGCGCAGCGGCGTCGCTGCTGCAAAGCTGTTTCACGACAAGGGAGCTTTGGTGACGGTTAATGATAAAAAGGAACGCAAACTATGCCCTGAAGCCGATGAGTTGGAGGCTCTGGGTATTTCTGTTGTTTGCGGGGGTCACCCGGCGGGGCTGATTCATGAGGGGATTTCGCTCATCGTGAAAAATCCGGGCATCCCATACACGATCGAACCATTGAAGAAGGCGGCTGCGCTTGGTATCGAAGTCGTTACCGAGGTCGAAGTAGCCCATCATATTTGTAAGGCTCCCATCATTGGTATTACGGGCTCTAACGGCAAGACCACCACAACGACCTTGACCGGACTGATGCTGGAAGCCGGCGGCTTGAAGCCGATTGTTGCCGGCAATATCGGCCGCGCTCTGACGGAGGCGGCTCTGGAGGCCGAGGCAGACAACTGGATGGTCGTTGAGCTCAGCAGCTTTCAATTGAAGGGCACTCGCAGCTTCCGGCCCCGCATCGGCTGTTTGCTTAACGTATATGAAACTCATCTGGATTACCACGATACCATGGAAGATTATATTTTTTCCAAAACGAAGCTGTTTGCGAATCAAACCGAGGAAGACACTGCGGTGCTGAATTGGGACGATGCCGTATGCCGGAAGGCTGCCGGGGAAATCAAATCCCGGGTGTTTCCATTTTCGGTCAGCTCGGAGCTTTCTTACGGCATGTATGTGTCGTCTCCGTTCGGCACGGGGGAGGACGCGGATAGCATGATCGTTTACCGCGATCATGATGGCGCGGAGCATCCCGTTATTGCCGTCAGGGAGCTGGGCATCCCCGGCAAGCACAACGTGGAGAATGCGCTCGCCGCCAGCTGTATGGCGCTCGTTTCCGGCGTGCGGACGGACGTTATTGCCCGGGTATTGAAAGAATTCCGCGGGGTGGAGCACCGTCTGGAGTATGTGGCTCTGAAGGATGAAGTTTTATTTTACAATGACTCCAAGGCAACCAATCCGACGGCAACGATCAAAAGCATCGAGTCGTTCTCTCAAGACATTATCCTGATTGCCGGCGGACTCGACCGGGGATCCGATTACATGGAACTGCTTCCCGCATTTCAGCAGGAGGTGAAAGGACTGGTCGTCCTGGGGGAAACAAAGGAAAAAATCGCCCGCGTGGCCCGGCTTGCAGGCATGAGCCGGATCAAAACCGTCGATACTGCTAAGGAATTGCAGGATACGGTTGCAGAAGCGGTGAGAGCCGCTTTTGCCATGGCAAAGCCGGGTGATGTGGTGCTGCTGTCCCCGGCTTGCGCCAGCTGGGACATGTTTCCTTCTTACGAGGAAAGGGGAAGAATGTTTAAGCAGACCGTGCATAACCTGTAAAGAGGGAGTAAACAAGCTTGCCGCCGCCTAAAAAGACGGCAAATGCCGCGGCTGCAGGCTGTTGAGGACAGACGCTCCCATCAAACTCAAGGTTAGAGGTGTGGGCGGTTATGGTTAAAGCACGGTCGGCTCCGGACATGTTGATGCTGGGCTCCACGCTGCTCCTGCTCGGAATCGGCGTGGTCATGGTGTACAGTGCCAGCGCAGTGCTGGCGTTTCGGGAATTCGGCGATGCCTTCTATTACTTGAAGAGGCAGGCGCTGTTCGCGGCCTTAGGCATTATGGCCATGGTTTTTACAATGAACACAGATTACTGGATCTGGAAAAAGTATGCCAAACTCGTGCTTATCATTTGCTTCATTTTACTTGTAGCGGTGCTTATTCCGGGCATTGGCGTGGTTCGCGGCGGCGCGCGCAGCTGGCTTGGCATCGGATCGTTCGGGATTCAACCCTCCGAATTTATGAAAATTGGCATGATCATTTTTTTGTCCAACTGGCTTTCCGAAAAACAAAACACGATTACGCTGTTCGGCAAAGGCTTGCTTCCTCCGCTCGGGCTTGTAGGACTAGCCTTCGGCCTGATCATGCTGCAGCCGGACCTTGGCACCGGCGCTGTGCTGGTGGGAGCCTCGCTTTTGATTATTTATACGGCGGGAGCGCGCCTTGTTCATTTATCTTATCTCGGTCTTGTCGGGGTTCTCGGCCTGGTCGGTTTGATCGCTGCGGCGCCTTATCGTTTGAAGCGGATTACGGCTTTTCTGGACCCGTGGCAGGACCCGCTCGGAGCGGGCTATCAGGCGATTCAATCGCTGTATGCGATCGGTCCGGGCGGTCTAGTCGGCCTCGGACTGGGCATGAGCCGGCAAAAGTACAGCTATCTGCCCGAGCCGCAGACCGACTTTATTTTCTCTATTATCGCCGAAGAGCTCGGCTTTATCGGGGGAACGTTCGTACTTGCCCTGTTCATACTGCTTTTGTGGCGCGGCATGCGTACGGCTATCACGGCTCCGGATACGTTCGGCAGCTTGCTGGCTGCCGGTATCGTCGGGATGATTGCCGTACAGGTGATAATTAACATCGGCGTCGTCATCGGCATGTTCCCCGTCACGGGCATCACGCTTCCGCTTATTAGCGCCGGAGGCTCATCACTTACGCTGATGCTGACCTCGATCGGTGTATTGCTTAACATTTCCCGGTTTTCGAGGTGATCCTGACATGAAAAAAATCGTCTTCACCGGCGGCGGAACGGCCGGCCATGTCACGCCGAATTTGGCGGTGATGGCTGAGCTGCGCAAGCAGGGGTGGGAGATTGAATATATAGGTTCCCGTGACGGTATTGAAAAAGAAATCATCGATCACGAGGGCATTCCGTTCCATCATATCGCTTCCGGAAAGCTCAGGCGCTATTTCGATCTGAAGAATGCGAAAGATCCGTTTAAAGTGCTTCTGGGCATTGGGCAAGCCTATCGTCTGCTTCGAAAAATCAAGCCTCATATTGTATTTTCCAAAGGGGGATTCGTGACCGTTCCGGTCATTCTGGCATGCAGGCTGAATGGCATTCCCGTGATCTGCCACGAGTCGGACCTGACGCCGGGGCTCGCCAACAAAATTTCCCTGCCATTTGCTTCTCGCATTTGCGTTACCTTTCCCGAGACGCTTAAGCATATTCGCAGCCGCAAAGCCGTATGCACCGGACTGCCGATTCGCGAACAAATTTTGCAGGGCCAAGCTTCCCGTGGACTTCAAATGTGTGATTTTCACTCTAATAAGCCTGTATTGCTCATGATGGGCGGCAGTCTGGGATCCAAGCGGATTAACGAAGCGCTCAGAGCAACGCTGGAGACGCTGCTCACACAATTTCAAATTATCCATATCTGCGGTAAAGGCAACGCCGATCCTTCCCTGGACGGGGTACCGGGTTACCGGCAGTTCGAATATGTGAAAGACGAGCTGCCCGATTTGCTGGCTTGTGCGGACTTGGTCATCTCCCGGGCGGGATCTACTTCCATCTTTGAGTTTTTGGCGCTCCGCAAGCCTATGCTTCTGATCCCGCTGTCCCGCGAGGCCAGCCGGGGAGACCAGATATTGAATGCGGAATCTTTCCGTAAGATGGGTTACAGCAAAGTGCTTTATGAGGAAAACCTTTCCCCGCAAACGTTAGTATCCGCCGTCTCCGATCTTTATGAAGAACGCGTCCGCATACAAGAGCAAATGTCCGGCAACCCCTTCGGCAACGGGACTCAAAGGATTGTAGAGCTGATCGAAGCTTGCCGGTTGCCTGAAGCATGACAAATTTGCCTGGGCATTTGTCACACTCTGCAGTGATTCACATAAACTACACTATAACCGTGACAGACACCTGACGAAGCCGCATGCCGCAATGTGCGATAAAAGACAAAAGAGGCGCATGGCCTGAGGCTCTCGTGCTTCCGGGGATGTACCGGAAGCCCATCGTCTTGTCGTTCTGTGAAGGAGGTTTTCCCATGCAACAGGTCATAACAGAATTGCTGAAAGGATCGTATGGTGAAGTTCGATTGAACGAACCGCTTGCCCCTTATACCACATGGAAAATCGGCGGTCCGGCCGATGTCCTGCTCATTCCGCAGGACAAAAGCCGATTGATCAGCGCCGTTAAGCTGCTCCATCAGCACGATATCCCATGGATTGCGCTCGGCCGAGGCTCTAATCTGCTTGTAACCGATAAAGGCATCCGGGGGGTCGTGATCAAACTGGGGCATGCGCTGGAGACCGTGCGTTTCGAAGGAGAGTACGCCTTTGCCGGCGGCGCATATTCGTTCATCAAACTGTCGGTCATGGCAGGCAAGCAAGGATTGACCGGGTTGGAGTTTGCCGGAGGCATTCCGGGAACCGTGGGAGGCGCCGTTTACATGAACGCCGGGGCGCATGGGTCGGATGTGTCGCGCATTTTACAGCGGGTTGAAGTGCTGCTCCCGACAGGGGAGTTGGTGACGATGCAAAAAGATGATTTGGCGTACGCTTACCGGCATTCGATTCTGCACACGAATCCGGGGATTGTGACGGAAGCTGTCTTTAAGCTTAGCTATGGGGACCGGAAGGAGGTCGCAGCGGCCATGGCAGCCTATAAAGACAGGCGGCTGAGAACGCAGCCGCTTCAGCTTGCCTGCGCGGGAAGCGTATTTCGTAACCCGGAAGGGCATCATGCCGCAAAGCTGATTGAAGAGGCCGGACTCAAGGGCTTAAGGGTCGGTGACGCCCAAGTATCGCCACTGCACGCCAACTTCATTGTCAACACCGGGCAAGCGACAGCCCACGACGTGCTCACCCTGATCGAACAAGTGCGAAATGCCGTTTCGGAGCGGTTCGGAGTTCGTCTTGTACCTGAAGTATTGGTGGTGGGTGAGCGGTAAATCGGAGGTGGGACTTTGGAAAAGTTGGTTATCGAAGGCGGGAAACCTCTATCGGGAGCCATCAGAATTCACGGCGCAAAGAACGCTGCACTGCCCATACTTGCGGCAAGCATCATGGCAAAAGGTACAATAATGATTCAAAATGTGCCCGATTTGTCCGATATCCATGTTATGTTGGGTATTTTGCGTGCCCTCGGCTGTCAAGCCGAGCTTAAGGGCGATGCTGTCATTGTGAACACAAATGGCGTTCATCAGTTTCACATTCCCGAGAGCCTGATGAGCCAGATGAGGTCTTCTATTTTCCTTATGGGTCCGATGCTGTCCCGTCTGGGGAAAGTGGAGCTTTATCAACCCGGAGGCTGTGCCATCGGAGAACGAAAGATCGATCTGCATTTGCAGGGATTGGCTGCCATGGGGGCAAGCATTGAGGAGAGCGGCAACAAAATCGTTTGCACGGTCGATGAGCTTGAGGGCGCGGAGATCGTGCTCGATTATCCGAGCGTAGGGGCTACGGAGAACATTATGATGGCCGCCGTGAAGGCTCGTGGAATGACCACGATCACCAATGCGGCCAGAGAGCCCGAAATCCAGGATCTTCAAAATTTTTTGAATGCCATGGGCGCCAAAATTATCGGCGCCGGTACCGATACGATTACGATTGAAGGCGTTCGCGAATTGATTCCTTGTTCTTATCGGATTATCCCTGACCGGATCGTAACCGGAACGCTGATGATTGCCGCTGCGGTTACAAAAGGCAACGTCACGTTGGAGAGGGTAAATCCCTCTCATCTGACCTCCGCGATTCACGTATTGAAGAGGGCAGGTGTTCAAATCACGATTAACGGTGATATAATGAACATATGTGCCAAAGCCCGGCCCAAAGCCGTAGGGTGGGTCGTCACTTCTCCTTATCCTTCATTCCCGACGGATCTGCAGTCGCAAATTATGGTACTGTTGAGCTTGGCGGACGGCGCCAGCATTGTAAAAGAAACCGTGTTTGAGGGCAGATTCAAACATGTCGATGAGCTTTCGCGCATGGGTGCGGATATTCGGGTGGATCTGAATGCGGCGTTTATCCGCGGGGTATCGAGGTTGTACGGGGCCACGGTAGAGGCAACCGATCTGCGTGCGGGCGCCGCACTGGTCATTGCAGGCCTTGCCGCCCAAGGAACGACGATCATCGAGCAGATTCACCATATCGATCGCGGATATGAGCATATCGAGCACATGCTGAGCGCTTTGGGTGCCAGTATTGAACGGATTACTCCCGTTAGGGCGGAGTAGCTATATTCATCCATATGACCATAACCGTTGAAATATCCCTTTTCCCCTGCGGGAAGGGAATTCAGCGGTTTACATATTATTCCTGAGCTCGGGAGGATTTCCATGACTTCAGAAGACAGGCTTCCGGTCATCAAAAAACCTGCACCGAGAAACCGCAGCAGCAAAAGGCTGCTTCTGTTTCTTTTCGTTTTCTTCATTACGCTGCTTCTCGTGCTGTTCTTTCAATCATCGCTGAGCCAGATTACGGAAATCGAAGTTCAAGGGCAAGAGCTTGTGTCTGCGGAAGACGTCAAGGCAGCCGCCGCGGTAAAGCCGGGGGACCATTTTTTCTCTGTCTCTTCCAGCGGGATTGCAGAGAAGGTCAAAGCCTTAAGAATGATAGAATCCGTGCAGGTGTCCAAGCATTTTCCCGGGCGGATTTTGATCGAAATAAAGGAATACCCGAAGGTGGCCTATCAAATCGGTGAGGACGGCCGCATCGAAGCGCTGCTTGCGGATGCCAGCGTGGTTCCGGTGACGCTTCAGGGATTTGTGCCGGACAAGCCGTTGTTAACGGGCTGGGGCAAGGATGATCCGCTCAAGACCCAGCTTTGCCTTGCGATGTCCAAGCTGTCCGCTGCTTATTTTGCCGACGTATCGGAAATCAAGCCCGACCCGAGTTCATCGTATCCGGACAAAATTAAGATGTATACCCGCTCGCAATTCGAAGTTCAGACCACGATAGGATATCTGCCGGAAAAAATCATACATTTAAACACGTATATTGCTAATTTAAAAGAAAATAACCAGTCAGGCGGAGTATTGAGGTTATTGGAAGCCGATTCCCACACGCCTTTACCGTTCGAACAGGGCAGAAAAGAGGGAGACGCCAATACCTCGGCTCCAAGCCAATAATTGAAAAATCCGGCTACTCAACCTTACAAAAAAATGATAGAATTGTAATTATGGTATATTTTATGCGCTTATTCCGAAAAAAATTGCGAGAAAAAGAGGAAACGAACGAGCTGTGTGGAATAACTACAGGAGGTTTGCTGGCCAAGGCTCGTTTACATTACATATCACAGGAGGTGCCACAGGTTGAGCAGCAATGACATCATTGTTAGTTTGGACATCGGTACATCCAAAGTTCGTGCTATTATTGGGGAAGTCGTTAACGGCACCATTAATATAATTGGAGTTGGATCTGCCGACTCGCAGGGAATCCGCAAGGGAGCAATCGTTGATATCGACCAAACGGTGCAATCGATTCGAAGTGCGGTGGATCATGCGGAGCGGATGGTGGGCATTCAAATAGCGGAAGTGTATGTTGGTATTTCCGGCAATCATATCTCTTTGCAGTCCAGTCATGGCGTCGTGGCCGTGTCAAATGAAGACCGTGAAATCGGGGATGATGACATAGAACGTGTCATTCAAGCCGCCAGGGTCATTCCTTTGGCTCCCGAGAGGGAAATTATCGGTGTTGTCCCCAATCAATACGTGGTGGATGGCACGGATCAAATTCATGATCCCAGAAGCATGATCGGCGTAAGGCTGGAAGTGGAAGCGACGATTATAACCGGCACCAAAACAGCCATTCATAATTTGCTCCGCGTTGTTGAGAAGTCAGGTCTGAAGGTAGCCGGCTTGGTGCTTTTATCGCTGGCCGCAGGCCATCTGGCTTTGTCCAAGGATGAGAAGGCGATTGGCACCGCATTGGTGGATATCGGTGCGGGAGCAACCACCATTGCTGTGTTTAATGAAAACAATTTGGTTGCGACAACCACGCTTCCGATCGGCGGCGAGTATATCACCAATGACATTGCATACGGGCTCAGGACGCAAGCGGATATCGCCGAGAAAATCAAGCAGAAATTTGGATGCGCCATGGTGGAACATGCGGCTGATGATCAAGTGTTCAAGGTGAACCGTCTCGGCAGCAATGTGGACAAGGAGTACTCACAGGTCGATTTGGCGAATATTATCGAACCGCGCGTACAGGAAATATTTCATTTGATAAAGATGGAAGTGCTAAGGCTGGGATTCAGTGATTTGCCGGGCGGGTATGTATTGTCCGGCGGGACCGTTTCTTTGCCCGGGGTGCTGGCTGTCGCGCAATTGGAGCTGGCATCGTCTGTCCGAATCGCCGTTCCGGATTATATCGGCGTTCGGGATCCCGCATTTACAAGCGGAGTAGGGATTATTCAATACGCATCCAAATATTTGCGCGGCTCCAAACAAAACACCGGCGTGAAAAAGCTGGTCAGCAAAAAGACGTCTTCCGGTCAAGAGCAAAAGCCATCGGCCATGGAACGGTTTAAAAACTGGTTAAGCGAATTTATATGATCGAAAAAGCTTGCACGATGAAAGCCTAATGAGGGGGAAGACGCTAGTATGTTTGAATTTGACATGGACATGGACCAGTTAGCGAAAATAAAAGTCATTGGCGTCGGCGGCGGCGGCAGTAATGCCGTCAACCGAATGATCGACAACGGAGTGAGGGGCGTCGAGTTTATTACCGTCAATACGGACGCTCAGGCTCTGCATCTTGCCAAATCGGAGCAAAGGCTGCAGATCGGGGATAAGCTGACGCGCGGTCTCGGAGCGGGAGCGAATCCCGAGGTAGGCAAGAAAGCGGCGGAGGAATCGCGCGAACTGATTTTGAACGCCCTGAAGGGTTCCGATATGGTGTTCGTTACAGCCGGAATGGGCGGCGGCACGGGAACCGGCGCAGCGCCGGTCATTGCCGAAATCGCTAAAGAATGCGGCGCTTTAACCGTAGGTGTCGTTACCAGACCCTTTACGTTTGAAGGGCGCAAACGGCACATACAGGCGGAACAGGGGATCGCGGCCTTGAAAGAAAAGGTCGATACGCTGATCGTTATTCCGAATGACCGTCTGCTTGAAATTGTCGATAAGAAGACTCCGATGCTGGAAGCGTTCCGCGAAGCGGATAACGTGCTCCGTCAAGGGGTTCAAGGGATCTCCGACTTGATCGCAGTTCCCGGTCTGATTAACCTGGACTTTGCTGACGTGAAGACGATCATGACGGAGCGCGGCTCCGCGTTGATGGGGATCGGCGTGGCCACGGGCGAGAACCGTGCGGCTGAAGCGGCAAAGAAAGCAATCTGTTCCCCGCTGCTGGAGACCTCCATTGACGGCGCGCGCGGCGTGCTGATGAACATTACCGGCGGGATCAACCTGTCGCTGTATGAAGTGAATGAAGCGGCCGATATCGTAGCGTCCGCTTCCGATATGGAGGTCAACATGATTTTTGGCGCCGTCATCGATGAATCCCTGAAGGATGAGATTATGGTAACGGTGATTGCCACCGGCTTCGAGGACAAGCCTGCGGCAAATCCCGGCGCAAGAAAGCCTGCCGGAACGGGCAATGTTCAACAGGAACCGTCGGATTCCCGATTGGGTAATCTTCGGCCTTTCGGAGGACAACCCTCCGGAGATCAGTTGGATATTCCCGCTTTCCTGCGTAATCGCAACCGGGGCGGTTTTGACAAGTAAATTCAATATTTCAGGTACTAACGAGCAGTCGCCTCTGCATAAGAGGCGGCTTTTTTTATTCCAGCGTGACTACCCCTAGCTCTTGCTTTCTCTTGGCGAACTTTTCATACCCTTCCGCTATACGACAAAAAAAGTCACCCGCTATCGGCATGTTTAGACAGACTTTGGAATAGGATTGCTATATACTTGTCTCATTCGCGACGGAGAAGGGGCAGATGGCAGGAGGTTACGGGAAATGATCGTGTATATCGATGTCATTTTCCTGTTTAACGTGTTGATTGACGGCATTTTGCTATGGACGACAGCCTGGTCGCGCAAGCTCAGCTTTCGCTGGTGGAGACTCGCGCTTTCCGCGGCGATCGGCGGCAGCTACGCCATCCTGCTGTTTTTCCCGCCGTTATCGTTCTTATACACGTTTGCGGTCAAGTTTGTGTTGTCCTTGCTGATGCTGCTCACGGCATTCGGATTTGGAGGATTACAGCATTTTGTCAGAAATCTCGGAGCCTTTTACCTTATTAATTTTGCTGCGGCCGGCGGGGTTGTCGGGTGTGTTTACTTTTGGCAATCGTCGGGCGAATTTGTGCAAGGGATTTTGATCAGCCGTGATCTCAAGGTGACGCTCCCGCTGCTGCTGTTTTCGATCCCTTTTACCGTATGGATTTATCGGCAGGTGACGCAGGCGCTCAGGCGGAAGCAGGAGCTGGCGGCGTTTACAGTGAAAGTGGATGTACATATCGACGATTATGCTTCCAGCTGTACCGGACTGATTGATACGGGAAATCAGCTGTACGACCCCTTAACCAAGACGCCTGTAATGGTGATGGAGGCCGCACAATGGGGAGAGCACTTGCCGGAAACGTGGATGGCCAAAATCCGGCGTGCGGAAGTCGATCAATTGGTTTCGTTGATCGGAACGGAGCCTTTTATATGGCAGGATCGGCTTCGGCTGGTCCCTTATCGGGGGGTGAACCGCAGTACGCAATTTATGCTGGCGATCAAACCGGATCGGGTCGTCATCACAACTGAAGGCAAACAGATCGAGGCGACGAAGGTTTTGATCGGTCTGGACGGCGGGAGGCTCAGCTCAGACAATGCCTATCAAGCCATCATTCATCCTGCGCTTATGGAAATTGACCGGCCTTGATTTTCAGGAACGGTCGTCCCGGTTCTCGCCCGGTCCGCATAAATCAACTGTACCGATTAGGTGGCCATATCGCTCGGAAACACCAGACGAATGCACAGATGAGCGGGACGGCCAACCTGAGAAGACATTCAGGGTAGGAGGAAGGTTTAATATGTTAGTCAAGTGGAAGCTGATGATGCAGATCGCGTATTTCCGTCTTTTGCTGCTGCTGGGGTTAAAGGGAGAAGAAATATACTACATCGGAGGAAGCGAAGCGCTTCCGCCCCCGCTTACCCGTGAAGAGGAAGAATATTTGCTGGAGAAGCTTCCGTCCGGTGATGCGGCCATACGAGGGATGCTGATTGAACGAAATCTCCGGCTCGTGGTTTACATCGCACGCAAATTTGAGAATACCGGGATTAACATTGAAGACCTCGTATCGATCGGTGCGATTGGTTTGATTAAGGCCGTAAATACGTTCGACCCGGAAAAAAAGATTAAATTGGCCACCTATGCATCCCGCTGTATCGAGAATGAAATTTTAATGTACCTGCGCCGCAACAGCAAGATCCGTACGGAGGTGTCGTTCGACGAGCCTTTGAATATCGATTGGGATGGCAATGAACTGCTGCTGTCCGATGTGCTTGGAACCGAGAACGATACGATCTACCGCAATATCGAGGAGCAGGTAGACCGTAAGCTGCTGCATAAAGCGCTCGATAAGCTGTCGGAACGGGAGCGGATCATCATGGAGCTGCGTTTTGGTTTGCAAGACGGCCAGGAAAAGACACAAAAGGATGTAGCGGATATGCTGGGCATTTCACAGTCCTATATTTCCCGTTTGGAAAAACGCATTATTAAGCGGCTGCGCAAAGAATTCAACAAAATGGTGTAAACTGGTAAAAAAATTTTTCGTTTTCCGTGAAAGCGAAATCTTCCTTGCGGGATATGACTTTGGTCGATTTGGTGTTCCCCGCAGGCGCGTCGGGAGGTCGTAGGCTTGCGCATAAAAATGCGTCCCCAGGAGATAATTAACAGTAATGTTTCTCCTTGGGAGGTAATCGCGGTGACCCGAAACAAAGTCGAAATATGCGGCGTCGATACGGCTAAGCTTCCGGTTTTGACCAATGCGGAAATGCGTGAACTTTTCGTTCAGCTGCAAACGAATCATGAACGATCTGCAAGAGAGAAATTAGTCAACGGCAACCTCAGGCTGGTGCTGAGTGTGATTCAGCGCTTCAATAACCGCGGGGAATTTGTCGACGATCTGTTTCAAGTAGGATGTATTGGACTGATGAAGGCGATTGATAATTTTGATTTGAGCCAAAATGTGAAGTTTTCAACGTATGCGGTACCGATGATTATCGGTGAAATTCGCCGTTATTTACGGGACAACAACCCGATTCGAGTTTCCCGGTCCTTGCGTGACATCGCTTATAAAGCGCTGCAGGTAAGGGATCAGCTTACGAATCAAAATTCGCGCGAACCGACGATATATGAAATTTCCGAGGTGCTGAACGTACCGAAGGAGGATGTGGTATTCGCGCTTGATGCTATTCAGGATCCGGTATCGTTGTTCGAACCGATCTACCATGACGGCGGCGATCCGATCTATGTCATGGACCAAATCAGCGATGACCGCAATAAAGACGTTTCCTGGATCGAAGGCATCGCGCTTCGGGAGGCGCTGCACAAGCTCAATGACCGTGAGAAGATGATATTGTCCATGCGTTTTTTCGACGGGAAGACCCAGATGGAGGTGGCCGACGAGATCGGCATTTCTCAGGCGCAAGTATCGCGGCTGGAGAAGTCGGCGATCTCGCAAATGCAAAAGCACGTTAAAAACTAAAATGACTTTCGATCGAAAATCCGACCTGCCCCGATGAAGGGAACGGTCTTTTTTTGTGCCGATAAGGTATTTTGCAGAGGTTTCTCATATATATAGTAAAAAAGGCTGGTTCAAATAACCAAGTCTTCACGGTGGTGGATAACAGCATGAAAATATCCGACCTTCAAATGAAGGATGTCATCAATATTGTAGACGGCAAAAAGCTGGGGCAGATCAGCGACCTGGAGCTCGATTTGTGGCATGGCCGGATTGATGCCGTCGTGGTGCCGAACGGAACGCGTTTTTTCGGCCTGCTTAGCGGCGGCGGGGATGTGATCATACCGTGGGAAAACATTGTGAAGATCGGAATGGATGTCGTACTGGTCAAGCTGGAGGATATTCCAAGCTACCGCCGGCATGACGAGACGAATTTTGCTTATGAATATTATCGGCAGCACCGCGATTAAACGGAACCGGATCATGGAGGCTTAGGAAACTGGTTTGAAGGATTCCTGTCCCGGCTGACAGCAGAACAGGATGCTCTTTTTTTCCGTTTCGTGTATACTTGTTAATATTCTGACAGCAGGGGGATGGATGTTGATGCAAACGTCGGAGCCTTTCGTACTTGGCAAGGCCGATAATGGCTGCGGACTGCTGCTGCTTACCGGTTTTATGCGCTTAAATCCCAGGCTGACCGCCGGATTTACGACACGGATTGGCGGAGTCAGCCGGGGGGATTATGACAGCTTGAATTGCGGGCTCCATGTGGCGGATGCTCCGGAGGATGTGGTGGAGAACCGCAGACGGCTGGCCGGAGCGCTTGCCGTGCCTTTTGAGTCCTGTACCTACGCAGAGCAGGTGCACGGCAAAGAGGTCCAAGTGGTAACGAGGCGGCAGCGTGGAGCGGGCCATGATTCCAGAGAAGGAGCGCTGCAGGACAAAGACGGCTTTATTACCAACGAGCCGGGAGTTTACCTGCATGCACTTTTTGCCGATTGTGTGCCGCTGTACTTTTATGATCCGGTACATAAGGCTGTAGGATTGGCTCATGCGGGCTGGAAAGGGACGGCGCTGGAGATTGCCAAGGCCGTTACTGAGGCGATGAGCGCCGCATATGGCACAAAGCCCCGCGAGCTGAAGGCGGCCATCGGGCCTTCCATTGGCATGTGCTGCTATGAAGTGGACGATGCAGTCATTGTGCGGATGGACAAAGTGATCGGAGAGCCGGGGCTGAGGTACAAAGATGAAGCCATAGGGGAAGTCCCTCCGCTGTATACCCGAAAACCGAACGGAAAATATAATTTAAACTTGCAACAAATAAACCGACAAATTATGATAAAAGCAGGAATTTTGCCATCAAATATCGAAATAAGTGGTTTATGCACAAGCTGTCGGCTCGATCTGTTTTACTCGCACCGCAAGAATGGCGGGTCAACGGGCCGCATGGCCGCATGGATCGGTTTGCGGGAATAAGCCGGTTTGAGGATCTTCCCATTCGGGGCTTTTGAACTCACGCTTGACGCAAGCCGGGAGGTAGGTGAATCTTTACAATGACATTGGAATTGCAAGCTCGCTTAAACGAGGTAAAAGGAAAGATTGCTGCGGCGTGCACGCGGGCGGGAAGAGATCCGCAAGAGGTGAGGATCATCGCCGTCACCAAGTACGTGTCGCTGGCTGCAACGGGGCAGGTTCTGCAGCAAGGGCTGACCGATATCGGAGAAAACCGCTGGCAGGATGCCGCGGCCAAATGGGAAGCTTTCGGCGATCGGGGGACCTGGCATTTCATAGGCCATCTGCAAACGAATAAAGTTAAGGATGTTGTCGGCCGGTTCGCCTACATTCATTCATTGGACAGGCTGTCGCTTGCCAAAGAAATAGAAAAGAAAGCGGCTTCCCTGGGAATGGAGATGCCGTGCTTCATCCAGCTTAACGTCTCCGGGGAAGAAACCAAATACGGTCTGGAGCCGGAAGCGCTGTTTGACTTCGTCAAAGAAATTCGCGAATATCGCCATATCCGAATTGCAGGTTTAATGACAATGGCGCCTTATGAGACGGAGCCGGAGCAAACCCGTCCCGTATTCCGGGGGTTAAGAGAGTGGCGCGATCGACTGAATCGGGAAGCATTGCTCGATTACGAAGTCGGTCACCTATCGATGGGGATGTCCAACGACTTTGAAGTCGCGGTTGAAGAAGGGGCGACTTGGGTGCGTCTCGGTTCTATTCTGGTGGGAAAAGAGTGAGGCTGTAAGAAACACGAAGGAGGAGTGGACATGGGCGTCATGAACAAATTCATGAATTTAATCGGTTTGCAGGAAGAAGAAGAAGTAGTGGAGCGCGAACGTATCGTAGAACAGCATGAAGAAGTTGAAACCCCGGCGCAGGATACACGTAAACATAAGGGGAACGTTGTGAGCATTCACTCGCAAAAAAATGTCCGGGTCGTGCTGAACGAGCCGCGCACCTATGAAGAGACGCAGGAAATTGCCGATCATTTGCGCTACCGGCGTCCGGTGGTGGTCAATTTGCATCGCGTTCGTCCGGACCAGGCGACCCGGATCGTCGATTTTTTGAGCGGAACCGTGTACGCACTGAGCGGCTCGATATCGAAAATTGGCCCCAACATCTTTTTGTGTACTCCGGATACCGTAGAAATTCACGGTTCGATCTCGGAAACCATGAATCATGACGAAGGATAGCCCCCACTAAACAAAACGAGGTGAACAGCTTGATTGAGGGTTACATACGCACTCTGGTCGATATCTACCAATACGTACTCATCGCCTATGTTCTGCTCTCCTGGCTGCCGAATGCGCGGGAAAGCTTTATCGGAGAATTTCTGGGAAAGCTGTGCGAGCCGTATTTGAGCATCTTCCGCCGCTTTATTCCGCCCATTGGCGGGATGATCGATATTTCTCCGATCGTGGCGCTGATTGCACTCCGGTTCGTTGGCGAAGGGATTGTCGCGATCGTGTCCGCTATTTTTTAAGTCATCGGGCGGAACGGTGCATGGAGTCGAAGGAGATTTTGACGAATGAATGAACATATTTATGCCCACTTCCATCCGGATGAACACCGGTTTGTGGACAAAGCGGCCGAATGGGTGGAGCGGGCGGAGCAGCACGCTGTCAAACTTACCGATTTTTTGGACCCGCGCCAGGCATTTATCGTTACGTCGCTGGTGAACCGGAGTGCAGATGTTCACGTGCGCTTTGACGGAGGCCATCCCGGCGCCGAGCGCAAACGGGCATTCATCGCTCCGGATTACCGCGTATTGGACGACGAAGACATGGGCATTCGCCTGATCGGAGTGACTTCGCCCGACGAGAAGCTGCAGCAGCTCGATCACGGGGACTATATGGGAGCGATCTTAGGGCTTGGCATCAAGCGCGATAAGGTGGGCGACATCTATGTCCGACCGGACGGCTGCCATTTTCTCGCCGCCGCCGAGGTCGCCGATTATATCCGGCTGAACCTGAACGCTGTCCATCGTGTGCATGTGCAAACCGAGCTGCTGCCTTTGGACCGTCTTATCAGCACAGAGGTCAAGCTGGACGAGATGAGCCTGTCGGTCGCTTCACTGCGCCTGGACGGTATTGTCAGTGATGTATACCGGTTGAGTCGCGCCAAAGTGCTGATCCCGATTAAAGCGGGGCGGTGCAAGGTTAACTGGAAGCAGGTGGAAGATCCGAGCAAGCCGCTAAAACAAGGGGATGTCGTATCTCTTCAGGGCTTCGGACGCTTCAAGCTGCTTGAGGTCGAGGGTGTGACCAAAAAGGGGAGGTACCGCGTGAAAATCGGCAAGTATGCTTAAGCCGATTTTTTTTCTACGACTGACCAATTAACTAACAAGGATTTCCAAAGCCTCTGTCGAAATAGTTAATAGCTAAATTTGACGGAGGTTTTCGTTGATGCCCTTACCCAAAAATCGCGTTATCCCGGAAAAGAAAATTTACTTTCGTGCGGAGGTTCAACATTGTCCTCATTGCGGGACGAAGCTCAAGCGACATCATACCGCTTGGAAGAAAAACATCATCACGTTGAACGGCGTTATCCAAGTATGGAACATGGCATATCACTGCCCGAATGTCGACTGCGCTTATCCAAAAGCCTACTACAAATCGGTCGAAGCCGATTCGTTGTGCATGAAACATACCTCTTACGGTTTCGATGTGCTGGCGTTGGTCGGCCAGTTGCGATTCAAGCATCATATGACCATTACGGAAATTACCGAGGAGTTAAATTGCCGCGGGGTTGCCACCTCAGAGCGGAACTCTCAAAGACTGTACGAACGATATTTGACCTTGCTCCGTGCCAGTGTAACGGATCACGTGAAGGACGTTCTAAAGCAAGTCGTTCAAGACAATGGTGGCATCATGATCTCCATGGACGGCGTGCAACCGGAGAAAGGGAATGAGACGCTGTATGTCATTCGAGAAGTCTTCAGCGGTACCATTCTGGCCGCTCAAAACCTAAAAAGCGGCTCGGCTGAGGAATTGAAGAAGCTCATCACGCCGATCATCGAGTTAGGCTTTCCAATCATCGGCATCGTGACGGATGGGCAGCAGTCCATCCGCATATCCATGGAGTCGTTGTTGCCGGATGTTCCCTATCAGTACTGCCAGTACCATTACCTCAAGGACATCGCCAAACCAGTTGTCGACTTGGACCGCAAGCTCAAAACCGGGATCAAGAAAAGCCTCCGCGGAATCCGTGAGATCGAAAAGAAAATTGAGAACGACGATTCGGCAGAAGCCGAAGTTGCCAAAGATTACGTCGCAGCTGTTCGTTCGTTGTTGCTCGAAGATGGAAACCCGCCGCTAGATCTGCCGGGGATTCGGATTTACGAGAATGCACAAGCCATTCAGGCTTCCCTCCAAAGATGCCTGGATAAAAAAGGGGACCTCGCTGCTGAAAAACGTCGTCAGAATATTTAATAAACTTAAAGAATTTCAGCAAGCCTACGAAGAGGTCAAGCGTTGGGCGCTGCCGCTCAATCACGTGGCCGATATCCTGAATCCCGACGCGGATAAAAGCAGTGATTCGGTTCGGTTTCATCTACAGCATCTGCTTCAATGGGTCGAACAAGCTTACACCGAAGAGTACGACAAGCCGATGGTTGCCAACTTGATGAGCTATACCAAAGGATTTTGGAAAGGCTTGTTTACTTGCTACGATCATCCCCACGTTCCGCGAACCAACAACGATCACGAGCGGTTTTTTCGCCGTACCAAGACCCGCCACCGGCGTATGACCGGGTTACGAAGCTGGAACGAATACATTCTCCGCAGCGGCGAAATGGTCGTGTTCGTCGACGATGCGCTTCAGCAAAAAGACCTTGTGAAACGGCTCCAAAACGTGAAGTACCAAACCTTCCAAGCGGAACGTCAACGTTGGGCATCTCGTTTGTCGGAAGGAGCTAAACGAAGACGTTTCAGAAGCAATCCAGAAAAATACCTTCAAAACGCTGAAAATAAATATTGTGCGTTAATTGGTCAGTCGTAGTTTTTTTTGTTTGCGATTGCAGGAAATTGCAGTCAATTGTCGAATATAGCAATACGTGATTAGGTTGGTTGCTAAATTTGCAGGAGGTGCAACAATGGCTTTAACCCCGCTCGACATACATAATAAGGAATTCAAACGGTCATTTCGCGGTTATGATGAGGATGAAGTCAATGAGTTTTTGGATCAGGTGATCAAGGATTATGAAGTGTTAATCCGTGAAAATAAAGAATTGCAGAATCAGCTGAACGCGATTCAAGAACGGCTGGATCATTTTGCCAACATTGAAGAAACGTTAAGCAAGACCATCATCGTCGCGCAGGAAGCGGCCGATGAAGTCAAGACGAATGCGAAGAAGGAAGCGCAGCTGATCCTTAAGGAAGCGGAGAAGAATGCAGACCGCATCATCAACGAAGCCCTCTCGAAGACACGCAAAATCGCCATGGAAACCGAGGAGCTGAAAAAACAGGCGTCGATTTATCGCACGCGTTTCCGCACGCTGATTGAGGCGCAGCTGGAACTGCTCAGCAAAGAAGACTGGACTTCTCTCGAACGCATGGAAGTAGAGCAGCCATAAAGCAAAGCCAGTGACATATACGGCTGCACCCGGGTTCATGCCTGTTTTTGACCGGAGCTGCACTCGGATGTTGACGCCGCCGCTGATTTCCGCTATACTCCACTCTATAAGTGAACATGAGTGAAAGCGATGATTGGGACGAGTACTTGGCGTCAAGCTGATGTCAGCGAACCGGGGGTTGGTGCGAGCCCGGACTTTGGCGGCGAAGGAATATCACCCATGAGCATCTCTTGAACCGATTAGAAGTAAAGAGCATCGGCTGATCCCGTTATCGATCATGGAGCGAAGACGCTTCGGTGAAAGGGCAGGTTGGCTGGCTTGAATGGTCAAGCGATCGCCCTGTATTCGTTTGTGTCTTAATTTGGGTGGTACCGCGAGACTTCTCGTCCCTAAGGGATAAGAAGTCTTTTTTGCGTTTATATCAAGTAAGGAGTGAATGGTGCAATGGCAATGGATTATGGCAAAACATTGAACCTGCTGCAGACCGATTTTCCGATGCGCGGAAATCTGCCGCAGGCCGAACCGAAGATGCAGCAGCGCTGGGAAGAAATGGACATTTATCGTATGGTTCAGGAGAGCCGTAAAGGCAAACCGAAGTTTATACTGCACGACGGCCCGCCGTATGCGAACGGCGATATTCATATAGGTCATGCGTTAAACAAGATCATCAAGGATATTATCGTCCGCTTCAAAACGATGCAGGGCTATGACGCTCCTTACGTGCCCGGCTGGGATACGCATGGGCTGCCGATCGAGCAGGCGATTGCCAACAGCGGCAAGGTTGACCGGAAGAAGATGAGCGTGCCCGAATTCCGGGACTACTGTAAAGCGTATGCCTTGGAATGGGTTGAAAAGCAAAAGGCCCAGTTCAAGCGTCTTTCGATCCGCGGGGATTGGAACAACCCTTACATCACGCTTCAGCCGAAGTATGAGGCGCAGCAAATCCGCGTTTTCGGCGGAATGGTGAATAAAGGCTATATCTATAAAGGGTTGAAGCCGGTCTATTGGTCTCCGTCGTCCGAAAGCGCCCTGGCGGAAGCTGAAATCGAGTACAAAGACAAAACGTCCACTTCGATCTATGTTGCTTTTGAAGTGAAGGACGGTAAGGGCAAGCTTCCGGAGGATGCGTCCATCGTCATCTGGACCACAACGCCATGGACACTTCCCGCTAACCTGGGGATCAGCCTTCACCCGGATTTCGATTATACTCTGGTGGAAACCGGCGGCAAAAAATATGTGCTGGCCCAAGGACTTCTGGAAGCTGTCTCCAAGGAAATCGGCTGGACCGATGTTAAGGTATTGTCCACCCTAAAGGGAAGCGAGCTGGAATATGTACTCTGCAAGCATCCGTTTTATGACCGTACTTCACTTGTGATGGTTGGCGAGCACGTAACGCTAGATGCCGGTACCGGATGTGTGCACACGGCGCCGGGCCACGGCGAGGACGACTTTGTGATCGGGCAAAAATACAACCTCGGCGTGCTTTGTCCTGTAGATGATCAGGGGCATTTTACTTCGGAGGCCCCGGGCTTTGAAGGGCTGTTTTATGAAAAAGGAAATAAGATCATCACGGAGAAGCTGCAGGAATCCGGGCATCTGCTTCATATGACCACGATCCAGCACCAATATCCGCACGATTGGCGGACGAAAAAACCGGTGATTTTCCGTGCTACGGAACAGTGGTTTGCGTCTGTCGACGGATTCCGCCAGGCCATGCTGGATGAAATCAAAAGACTCAAATGGACGCCGGAGTGGGGGAAACCCGCCTGCATAACATGATTGCCGACCGTGGAGACTGGTGTATTTCACGGCAGCGCGCCTGGGGCGTTCCGATCCCGATTTTCTACTGCCGGAGCTGCAGCGAGCCCCTGGTCAGCGAAGCGACGATTGAGCATGTGGCATTGATTTTTGAACGGGAAGGCTCCAATGCCTGGTTCTTGAAGGATGAGAAACAGCTGCTTCCGGACGGGACCGTATGTCCGAAATGCGGGCACGATCATTTCCGCAAGGAAACCGACATTATGGATGTCTGGTTCGATTCCGGTTCAAGCCATTCCGCTGTACTGGAAACGCGCGAAGAGCTGCAGTGGCCTGCGGATCTGTACCTGGAAGGCTCGGACCAATACCGCGGCTGGTTCAACTCCTCGTTGATTACTTCGGTGGCGGTCAAGGGCTCTGCACCGTACAAAGGAATTTTGAGCCATGGCTTTACGCTGGATGGAGAAGGCCGCAAAATGTCCAAATCGCTGGGCAACACGGTAGATCCGAACCAGGTATCGAATAAGCTGGGCGCCGACATTTTGCGTTTGTGGGTATCGTCTACGGATTACCAGTCGGACGTGCGCATCTCGGATAACATCCTGAACCAAATTTCCGAAGGATACCGCAAAATCCGTAATACGCTCCGGTTCTTGCTCGGGAATCTATATGATTTCAACCCGGCGACAGACCGGGTAAGCGTGGATCAAATGAACGAGCTGGATCGTTATGCGCTGGTGCGATTGCACCGGATGGCAGAACGTGTCATCGAAGCATACGACAACTATGAATTCCATGTGGTCTATCAGGCTGTGCACCATTTCTGCGCGGTGGAGATGAGCGCCTTCTATCTCGATATTCTGAAGGATCGTCTGTATGCGAGCGCGCCGAAGGATCCGCAAAGAAGAGCGGCACAAACCGTATTATATGATGCCCTCACGGCAATAACTAAATTGATCGCACCGATTTTGCCGCATACGGCCGATGAGGTTTGGAACTATATCCCCGGAATAGAGCTGCCCAGCGTACAAATCGCAGAGCTTCCGCAGGTGGACAGAAGCTTGTTTGACGGCCAGCTGGAAGAGAAGTGGGAGAAGTTCACGGAACTGCGCGACGACGTGCTGAAGTCGCTTGAGGAGGCCCGTAAGGCTAAGCTGATTGGAAATTCGCTCAGCGCGGCGGTTCATTTGTACCCGGATCAGGAGACGCAGCAGTTTTTGAGCGGCTTCGACCGGCTGGATCTGCTGTTTATCGTATCGGCCGTACATGTGCATGAGGCCGGCGCTGCGATTCCGGAGGACGCTCATGCCTATAAAGGCATGTCGGTGAGCATTTCCGTAGCGGAAGGCGAGAAGTGCGAACGCTGCTGGATCGTCACGCCGGAAGTCGGCCATCATGAAACGCATCCTTCGCTTTGCAAACGTTGTGCCGAAGTTTTGGAGTCGGGTGTAGAAGCGTAAAACAGATCAACGAGCTGATCCGAGGGAAATCAAACCCAAGGATAAGCTCGTTATTTCTAGGACTTATCCTCGTCCTCCAGGGTTCGATCCGGCTCAAGCAGCCCATAGCCTTCACCGCTTCGCATATAATCTTTATAAGCTTTATTGCGGACAACAGTGACATGCTGACCGTACATGTCGGTGGCCAAAAAGCTTTCGAACGGTTCCACATAGCCGACGGCTTCATCGGCCTCGATTTCCATTTCGTTATAGCTGTCCGCTTCATTCGGGTTCTCGGCCATGGCCGGAGAGTTGGACGAGCCCCAGCTTTCTACAATTTGCCAGGCGTCCTCGCCGTCGAATGAATTCTCTTTGGAAAGCTCGTCAAGGCTGGTGCGTCCGAAAGGCGGAGCCAGCAGCTCCTCCTCTGCCGGACGACGGTCGGACGCGTGCGGATCCGGTACGTGATCGACGCAGTAAGCTGCTGTCGGGACCGCCTGCAGACGTTCGAACGGAATCGGCGCGCCGCATGTTCGGCATACCCCGTAAGTGCCGTCCTGAATACGTTGAAGCGTCTCTTTGATGTCGGACAGATGACGCTCGGCGTTCTCGAGCAGCGCAATGTCTTTGCCGCGTTCGAACATCTCGGTGCCCAAATCGGCGGGATGGTTGTCATTGGTGGACAGATCACCGGTTTGGACACGCATCTCGTCGCCCAAACCGAAATGTTCGCCGTCTTGCAAATGCTCTTCGAGCCAATGCTTCTCTTCACGCAGCGTGTTCGTCAATTCCTGAAGCTGCTGCGCTGTAAGCGAATGGGATGGTACGGGTCCGCTCGTCATTGAGTAGCCTCCTTTTTACACAATCGCAAGTAACGTTATTTTTCACGGTTCCGGCTGTTCTTAGGCAAGGGAATCGTTGTTAGCACGGAAACGGATAAAGGAGCTGGTACGTTGAAATATTACATCTACGCATTGATCGTGCTGCTGCTGGATCAGGCAACCAAATGGATCATTGTCAGCCAAATGGCGCTGGGAGAAGTTCGTTCAGTCATCGGCGAGTTTTTTCAGATCACGTCACATCGGAACCGCGGCGCCGCCTTTGGCATTTTGCAGGATCAGCGCTGGTTTTTTATTGTGATCACGATCGGTGTTGCCGTAGGAGTGATCTGGTACCTGCAAAAAACGGTAAAGGAAGGCAAAAAGCTGCTCCCGTTTGCTTTGAGCCTGCTGCTTGGCGGCGCACTTGGCAATTTTATCGATCGGGCGTTATTCGGTGAAGTGGTTGACTTTTTGATGTTCCGGTTTCAATTTAACTGGTTCGGTACTCCTGTAGATTATACTTATCCGATTTTTAATGTGGCCGATATGGCCATTGTCATCGGCGTTGTACTGATTTTCGTAGATTCGTTCATCAGCTGGCGTCAGGAAAGCAAACAAAATGCACAAAGCAATACGGAAGGCGGAGATGCGTAAATCATGAGCATAGGGGAAGAACGTGAATCCTCGGACAACCGGTTTGAATGGATTGCCGAGCCTGAAGAAGCGGGAGAAAGAATTGATAAGTTCCTGACGGAAGTATTGGAGGAAGAAGTATCCCGTACACAGGTGCAGCAGTGGGTCAAAGACGGACATGTCACCGTCAATGGAAAGACCGTAAAGCCCAATTATAAATTGTCGGATGGAGATACCGTTGTGCTGATGATGCCGGAGCCTGAGGAGCTGGAGTTGGCGCCGGAGGCCATTCCGATTGAGGTCGTCTACGAAGATTCCGATGTGATTGTGGTCAATAAGCCGCGCGGGATGGTTGTGCACCCGGCACCGGGACATCCGGGAGGGACGCTGGTGAATGCGCTGCTCTACCACTGCAAGGATTTGTCTGGTATTAACGGCATCATGCGTCCGGGGATCGTTCATCGCATCGATAAAGATACGTCGGGGCTGTTGATGGCGGCCAAGAATGATCTGGCCCACAATAGTCTTGCCGAGCAGCTGAAGGCTCATACGGTGAACCGCAAATACTTGGCGCTTGTTCATGGGAACGTGCCCCATGATAATGGTACGGTGGATGCTCCGATCGGCCGCGATCCGAAGGATCGCAAGCTGTACACGGTTACGGAACGAAACAGCAAGCATGCGGTCACTCATTTTGCCGTCATCGAACGTTTCAAGGATTACACCCTGCTCGAGCTGAAGCTGGAAACGGGGAGGACGCACCAGATTCGGGTACATATGAAATTTATCGGCCACCCGCTGGTGGGCGATCCGGTTTACGGCCCGTCGAAAAGCAGGGGAGTCCATATGGAAGGCCAGGCGCTTCATGCCGCCGTGCTTGGTTTCGAGCATCCGCGGACGGGAGAATCACTGCAGTTTGAAGCTCCGATGCCGGAGGATATGGTGAGCGTACTCGAAGTATTAAAAACAAGGTAGAGGAAGAGAAACGGACATGGAGCATTTAGAGCGTCTAGTTAATCCGAGAGTCAAGGACATTCAAATATCCGGCATCCGCAAAATATCCAATCTGGTGGCGACCTATAAGGATGCGATCACACTCACGATCGGCCAGCCCGATTTTCCGACGCCGGAGCATATTTTGCGGTCTGCCGAGCAAGCTATTACAGACCACCGGACCACTTATACCCCTAATCCGGGTATTCTGGAGCTGAGACAGGCAGCCAGCGCTTTTATCGAGAAAAAGTACGGGTTAACGTACGGTGCGGCGGATGAAGTCATTATAACTACGGGCGCAAGTCAAGCGCTCGATATTACGCTGCGTACGATTCTGGACGAAGGCAGCGAGGTGATTCTGCCCGGACCGATTTATCCGGGATATGAGCCATTGGTTCGCCTGTGCGGGGGCGTTCCCGTATACGTGGATACACGGGCCAACGGCTTCAAGCTGACGGCGGAGCTGCTGGAGCCGCATATCACCGGGAAGACGAGATGCATCATCTTGTGCTATCCGTCCAATCCTACAGGTCGCGTCCTGTCGGAAACGGAGCTGTCGGAGATGGCGCGGCTGCTTGCGCAGCGGGATATTTTCGTCATATCCGATGAAATCTACAGCGAGCTGATTTACGACGCGCCTCATCGGTCGATTGCCGCTTTGCCGGGCATGCGGGACAAAACGATCGTGATCAACGGATTGTCCAAATCGCATTCGATGACCGGCTGGCGGATCGGCTTCACGCTGGCGCCCGCTTATTTGTCGCAGCACATGGTCAAAGTGCATCAATATAATGTCACCTGCGCCAGTTCGATCAGCCAGTATGCCGCGGTAGAGGCGTTGACCTCGGGAATGGACGATGCGCAGCCGATGAAAGAAGAATACCGGAAGCGGCGCGATTATGTGTATGACCGGCTGATTGGCATGGGGTTTGAGCTGGACAGACCGGAGGGAGCTTTTTATTTATTTCCTTCCATCGAGCGGTTCGGGTTGTCATCCATGGACTTCACAATGAAGCTGCTGGAAGAGCAGCGAGTGGCTGTTGTACCCGGCAATGCCTTTTCCATTTATGGCGAAGGATATGTCCGTATTTCCTATGCATACAGCATGGAAGTATTGGAGCAGGGGATGGAACGGCTGGAAAAGTTCGTTAAGCAGCAAGGCAGATAAAAATGAACATCATTTAACAATGTTGATAAGAAGCCCCGCGATACACTGAAAGAGTGTTGTTGCTGGGTATTTTTTTGATATAATTGAAGATGATAATCATTTTCATAAGAATCAAGCCATTCTGACTGTCAAGGAGTGAAGCCTTTGAGACCTGTACAACCTGTTCGTAAGTCTTCTCTGCATTATATGGGGACAGAGGAGTTTAAACTGGACAGTCTGCAAAGCATAGAGCTGTCTGCCGATCATGTATCAATTTTCGGCTTCGTCATGCAGGAAAGCTTGAAGGTGACTCTGGAATCGGAGAGCAGACGCCGGTCAGGCAAAGTGTGGAGCGGGGAATTATTTTTCATTCCTCCGCACTGCCAGTGTACGATTGAGAATCGGGGAGCTGCGGCCTCCCAAGTCATCATAATCCGGTTTGAATGGGATTGGAGCCGCTTATCCATACCGGCGCCATCGGCCCGACCTTTCAGGCCTTCGGATGAATTTCACTTATACAGCTTTAGGATGCCGCAAATCCGCCATTGGATTCAAGATTTCATGAGTGACTGCGGTGACGATGAGCCGGTGCTGTTCTACCAGCTGCAATCGCATTTATACGCGATGGTTTCCTCATTGATGACCTATATTCAAAAGCCGGGGGCAGTGGATGACGTTCTGACCGATTACGTGGAACAGACCAAACGGTATATGCTTGAACACTATAATACGCCGATGGACATTGAAGAGATCGCCCGTCTGTCCGGGGTAAGCCCCAATCGATTTTATCAGTCTTTCAGGAGGCATACAGGGCTCACCCCGCACAAATTCATGACCACGATCCGATTGAATGCCTCGCTATGCCTGCTGGCAAATACGCCGTCATCGGTCATGGAAGTGGCGCACTCCGTCGGATATTCCGATGAATTATACTTTAGCAGGGTGTTTAAAAAGCATATGGGGATGTCGCCGACGGAATATGCCGCGTGCGCCAAAATACGCATTGCCAATTTATCTCCGGTATTTCAGGGCGACTTATCCGTTCTTGGTATTACACCGAAGCTAACGTTAAGAAGAGGCTGGTCGGATCACCCGGAGAAATATTTGCACCAAATCGAAAGCTGCAGGCCTGAGCTTATTTTTTGCTCTCCCGTACCGGAAGATTTGTACCGGAGATTATGCAAAATCGCCCCGGTCGTCATGCTTCATTGGAAAGGGATGTCCTGGAAGGAGCGGCTGCTGAAAATTAGCGGGATTCTGGGTCTGTCAACCGTTGCCGAGCGGTGGCTGGCTTATTTTGATATGAAGGTGGAAAACGCAAAATTTCATATTCGCCGGCAGTTGGGGGACGAACCCTTTTTATTGGTCGGCTCGTTCGAGGAACAGTTTCGCGTGTTTGGTATGCAGCACAAAAAAATGAGAGATCTGTTTTACGACGAGCTGCAGGTTACGCCGCCTGCCCAGGCCAATAAGGTCAACTTTCATGAAGTCATGACGCTTGGCGAGGTGGCGTCGCTGGATTGCAATAATGTCCTGTTTCTGGTGCCGTCCACGGCTTCAGACGATTACTGTGCAAAGCTGGAGGAAGAATGGCGGCGGCTTAAACGGAACGGGAAGAAGAAGCACTGTCTTTTTATACGTTATGTTGAACCCTTGTTGTACAATCCTTCCATGCACGAAAGCTTGCTTGATCAAACCGTTAATCAACTGCTGCTAACCTCGGGGAAATGAGGAAAATCCATACTCCAAATAAGAAATATCCATTCATGTTGAGGAGAATTTATGTAAAATGGAAAAAGTGATAATCATTATCACTTGTAATCATCGATTGCATACGTGCTTGTTATGATGCTTTTATAGGGAGGGCAGCGAAAAATTGCAATAGGCAGCCGTTCCATGATGACGGTGACCGCTCAGCATCATTTTTTTTGGGGTCAAATTGAGAATGATTATCTTTATTGATTTTAAAGCGCGTAATCCTAATTTATCGAGTAAGGAACCGTTATGAAAAAAAGATACTTACTGCTCGCTCTCGTCGTCTTATCCGTCACATCCGTATTTATCGGGGTTAAGAACATCTCGATCCTGGATATATTCCATTTATCCGAGGACCAAGCCCACATCCTGATGGACAGCAGGCTGCCCCGGTTAATAAGTATTATTATCGCAGGTGCCAGCATGAGCATCATTGGTCTGATCATGCAGCAGCTGACTCAAAACAAATTCGTATCCCCGACGACAGCCGGAACGATGGACGCGGCCCGATTAGGCATACTGGTGTCCATGCTGATTTTTTCTTCAGCCACTCCTTTGCAAAAGATGCTTGTCGCTTTTGTTTTTGCGCTGCTCGGAACGCTGATGTTCATGAAAATTTTAGACAAAGTGAAGATGAAGGATACGATATTCATCCCTCTTGTTGGCCTTATGTTTGGAAATATTTTGGGCTCGATCACTACGTTTTTTGCCTATAAGCATGATCTCATTCAAAGTATTTCCACATGGCTTCACGGGGATTTTTCCATGATGATGACGGGGCGCTATGAGCTGTTGTATATCAGTGTTCCGTTGGTGGTCATCGCTTATTTGTTCGCCAACCGGTTTACGATTGCGGGGATGGGTGAGGAATTTTCCGTCAATTTGGGACTGAATTACAAACAGGTGGTATACATAGGCTTGATCATTGTAGCGGCCGTATCCTCTGTCGTGCTGCTTACGGTCGGCATGTTACCGTTCCTGGGTCTCATTATCCCTAACATCGTGACGATTTATCAGGGAGATCATCTGAAAAAAAACCTTTCTCATACCGCTTTATTGGGAGCTGTGTTTGTATTATTTTGCGACATCCTCGGCCGGGTCATTATTTATCCGTATGAAATTTCCATAGGCCTTACGGTCGGCGTGATCGGAAGCGGTATTTTTCTTTATTTACTCATGAGGAGAAAGGCACATGGCTTATAGAGGCAAGCTTGGTTTTCTGGCAATGGCTGCGGTCCTGTTAGTAATCCTGTATTTATTCATCGATGCCGGATCCAATTGGGATTATGTCCTTCCCCGAAGGCTCAAAAAGATTCTTGCGATTATGCTGACCGGCGCTGCCATCGCTTTTTCTACGGTGGTATTTCAAACGATCACCAACAACCGGATATTGACGCCTTCTATGATCGGGTTGGATTCGTTATATCTGTTGGTTCAAACTTCTGTGGTTTATTTGTTCGGCGCGACGACGCTCACGATGATGAACAGCAACGTTCAATTCCTCATCTCGGTCGGGGCGATGATCCTGTTTGCGGGAGTCTTGTATAAATTTCTGTTCAGAAAAGAAGGGCAGCACATCTATTTTTTGCTGCTGGTCGGGTTTATATTCGGGACGCTATTTTCGAACCTTTCGTCATTCATGGAAATGCTCATCGATCCCAATGAGTTTATGGTGGTGCAGGACCGGATGTTTGCCAGCTTCAATAATATCAATACGGATCTTCTTTTGATCTCGTTCCTGGTGGTCTTGGCGACAGCCGTTTATTTTATGAAATATGCCAAGTTCCTGGATGTACTGTCGCTGGGCAAAGAGCATGCCGTCAATTTGGGGATTCCCTACGATCTGGTTGTCAAAAGACTGCTGATCATCGTAGCCGTGCTGATCTCCATTTCGACTGCTTTAGTCGGCCCGATCACATTCCTGGGCTTGCTGGTTGTGAATATCGTCCATCAATTTATACAAACGTACAGGCATACCTATCTGATTTCAGGCTCCATTCTCGTTAGCGTGATTGCCTTGGCAGGAGGTCAATTGATTGTCGAGAGGGTATTCACCTTCTCTACGACGTTAAGCGTGATTATCAATTTCATAGGCGGCGTTTACTTTATTTATCTTCTATTGAAGGAGAATAAGTCGTGGTAGAAGTAAGGGAAGTATCTAAACAATACGGCAATAAATCGGTGGTCGACGATGTTTGTATCAGCATCCCCAAAGGGAGGATCACTTCTTTAATCGGACCTAACGGAGCGGGAAAAAGCACGGTCTTGTCCATGATCAGCCGTCTGATTCCGAAGGATCGCGGAGAAATTTTCATTGACGGTCAGGAAATCGGCCGCTGGAAGAGCGGCGAGCTCGCCAAGAAAATATCGATCTTGAAACAATCCAACCATATCAATATCCGTTTGACGATCAGAGAATTGGTTTCATTCGGACGCTTCCCCTATTCCCAAGGAAAGCTGTCCAAGGAGGATCTGGAGTATGTCGATGAGGCGATCCGTTATATGGAGCTGGAGGATATACAGCATAAATATCTTAATCAATTAAGCGGCGGGCAAAGGCAAAGGGCGTTTATTGCGATGGTCATCGCCCAAAATACAGAATATATCCTTTTGGATGAACCGCTGAACAATCTGGATATGAAGCATTCCGTTCAAATTATGAAAGTGTTGAGAAGAATGGTAGACGAACTGGGCAAAACCATTGTTCTGGTCATCCATGACATCAATTTTGCCTCCTGCTATTCCGACTACATCGTCGCTCTTAAAGACGGGAAGGTCGTTAAAGTGGGAGATACGGATGACATCATCCATCCGTCGGTATTGAAAGAAGTCTATGACATGGATATTCACATAGAGGATATCAACCAGAATAAAATTTGTGTTTATTTTGCTTAATCGATCCGGTATTTTTCAGGCATTATTTTGGTGGTATTCATCATGAGTCCCATGTTGAAGCATCATCAATGTAATTCATAAAACCATTTGTTTAGGAGAGTGACATGAATGAGTAAAAAGCTTTCTTTGATTTTCTTGACCGTGCTGCTGGCCGTTGTTTTTACCGCGTGCGGTACGACGGGCGGCGGAACGACCGATACGGCTGCAAACCTTTCTAACGGCAGCTCCAATGGAGCCCCGGCACCGAAGGTTGATGAAGAATTGACGATCAAGCACCAGCTGGGCGAAACCAAGGTCAAGAAAAATCCTCAGAAAGTCGTTGTTTTTGACTTTGGCACTTTAGATACTTTAGACAAGCTGGGGGTTCAAGTGACAGGCGTACCTCAAGCGAACATTCCTCCTTATCTGTCCAAATATCAGGATGCAAAATATGTGAATGTAGGCAGTTTGAAAGAGCCTGACTTTGAAAAAATCAATCAGATTGGTCCGGACTTAATTATCATTTCCGGCAGACAATCCGAGGCTTATCAAGAGCTGTCGAAGATTGGTCCAACGATTTTTGCAGGCGTGGATAATGCCAAATATATGGAGTCCTTCAAGCAAAATATGACGTTGCTGGGATCGATTTTCGATAAAGCCTCCGCTGTCGAGGAAGAGCTTGCCAAAATTGACGCTACGATCAATAATGTCAAGGAAAAAGCAACGGCAAGCGGTAAAAACGGTTTAATCGTTTTGGTTACCGGCGGGAAAGTCAGCGCTTATGGACCGGGTTCCCGGTTTGGTCTTATTCATGATGTGCTCGGGTTTGCTCCTGTGGAGAAAAATATTGAAGTTTCCACTCACGGCCAAAGCATTTCCTTCGAATTTATCGTTGAAAAAAATCCGGACTACCTGTTTGTGATTGACCGGGATGCCGCTGTCGGCAACGAATCGCCGGCCAAGCAGGTGATTGAAAATGAGCTGGTGAAAAAGACCAAAGCTTACCAAAACGGAACGATCGTTTATCTGGATCCTAACTATTGGTATCTTTCCGGCGGCGGGTTAATATCGGTAGCGGAAATGGCTAAAGAAGTGGAAGCTGGCTTAAAATAAGGAAAAAAACCGAGAGGGGCGTGGCCCTTCTCGGTTTTTCCTTATTTTAACGATTCGATTTCCAGGTCAGGTAACGAGTCATGAGGCCGATAGCCAGATCGATCGAGCGTTCATCAGGCTCGATCTTGGCATGATGCAGGCCGTATGGCGTGCCCACGCCCAGCCAAAACATGAAGCCGGGAATGGATTCCAGAAAATAACCGAAATCTTCACCGGTCATGGCTTCTTTACACTCGATAAGGTCGATGTGATAAGACTGCTGCGTTTCGCGTACCCACTGCATAAACTCGCTGGTGATCTTTTCCTCGTTGTACACCTGCAGGTAATTGGAGCCGTAGTCGATATGAGCCTGACAGGCAAATGCCGTTTCCAACCCATGGACTAAGGCTTCGATGCGGGACTTGACCAGGGTCATCGTGTCCGCCGACAGCGTACGGATGGTTCCTTCCAGACGCGCCTTCTCGGCGATAATGTTCTGCTTCGTGCCGCCGTCGATTTTGCCGATGGTGATTACCGCTGAATCCAACGGATTCACGTTTCGTGCGATGACCGTCTGTAGTTGACCCACCAGCTGGCAGGCGGCGATCACCATGTCGTTGGCGTTGTGCGGAAACGCCGCATGGCCTCCTTTGCCGGTCAAATCGATGAACAGCTCGGAGGTGTTGGCGAACAGAATGCCGGGCTTTGTGGCAATCGTTCCCACCGGATATTCGGGTGCAATATGCAGAGCGAAAATTTCATCCGGCATCCAATCCTTCAGCTCCTCGCTTTCGAGCATCGGTTTGGCGCCGCCGGGACCCTCTTCAGCCGGCTGGAAGATAAACGTCAGATGGTCTTGGCCGGGGTGGCTTGCAAAATGCGTCAGGATACCGAGTCCGATTGCCATGTGCAGATCATGACCGCAGGCGTGCATGTAGCCGGGGTGCTTGGAACGGAAATCGTAGCCGGTATCCTCCTGGATCGGCAGGCCGTCCATATCTGCCCGGTAGCCGAGCCTTTTTTGCGGCTGCGTGCCCCGGACATTGACCAGGACGCCTGTCTTCCACGTGCGGATTTCAATATGTTCCTGCGGAAGGGTGGAGATATAGTCAAGCAAGTACTGCTGCGTCTTGAATTCTTGAAAGCCCGTTTCGGGAATCTGATGCAGGTCGCGGCGCAGTTTCACATAACGGCTTGGAGTGGCAGTGACGCTCACGGTGGGTTAACCTCCTTTACTTTGGCGGACCTTGACAAAGGCTGATACTAATAGAAAGACCCGGCGTCGCGACGCCGAGCCTGAATTCGACCGATTTACAGATTGCGCAAATCCTTCAAAATTTCGGTTTTGGACTTCGTTTTGTCGTCCACCTTTTTGATGACGCGGGCTGGCGTACCGGCAACGACGCTGTATTCCGGAACGTCTTCTACGACGACGGCGCCTGCGGCAACAACCGAGCCTTTGCCTACGCGCACGCCTTCGAGAATAACGGCATTGGCGCCGACCAGCACGTCATCCTCGATGACAACCGGCTGCGCAGAAGGCGGCTCGATGACGCCGGCAAGGACGGCGCCTGCGCCGATGTGGCACATGCTGCCGATTTTCACGCGGCCGCCGATGACGGCGCCCATGTCGATCATCGTGCCTGCGCCGATGGAAGCTCCGATGTTGATCACAGCGCCCATCATGATGATGGCGTTATCGCCGATGCCGACCATATCGCGGATCACGGCGCCCGGCTCGATGCGGGCATTGATGCCCTTCAAGTCCAGCAGCGGTACAGCCGAGTTGCGGCGGTCGTTCTCGACCACATAATCCTCGATTTTGGAGGAATTCGCATCAAGCACGCTTTGAATCTCCGCCCAGTCTCCGAAGATGACGCCGGTTTTGCCTGTAATAAACGTTTGAACGTTTTCGCCAAAGGAAATCGACTCGAGGTCGCCTTTCAAGTATACTTTAACCGGGGTCTTTTTCTTGCTCGTTTTAATAAGATTAATAACTTCTTCTGTATTCATTTCAATCGACATAGCTACATTTCCAACTCCTCTATGTATAGTACCGTGAACGATGGGCGATATCCGTCACCAAAGTTCGGGTTGATAGTGAACTACATCTTTTATAGCATAAAATGACCGCTTCCCGCAATCTTTAGGGAATGCTTCGGAACGAAGATTCGCGGTCTATTGACAAGCGATGTCGAACGTGGGATAATTCTTTTTAACTGAATAGCACCTTTAATTTCAGTCCCGTGAGGCTGGCAAGGTGAACGATGAATATGAACGGTCTATCCGGAGCGTGCTGCGGCAGATAAATTCGGGTGAAGTATACCCGCATCCGGAGGCTGAGTTCTGTTCTTGTGCATATACCTTGCCTTATCGGCAAGGTTTTTTTCGTCTCACGACCGATTTCAAAAAGCTCAGGTGGAGGAGGTTGCCCTGCAGATGCAGCAGACCGAGCATGTGCTAATGGATGAGACCGCCATTCGGCGGGCGTTGACGCGGATCGCTCACGAGATTTTGGAAAGAAACAAAGGCTTCGAGAACTGCATGCTCATCGGGATTCGAACGCGCGGAATACACTTGGCTGCCAGAGTGGCTGAGCGAATTCGTGAAATCGAGGGCGTTCCCGTTCCCGTTGGCGAGGTCGACGTGACCAGGTACCGGGATGACCGGAGCAAAGCGGCGGGCGGCGGTGAGGATGCCGCGGCGGCGGAGTCGGTTCCGGATCAACTGGAGATTCGTAATAAAAAGCTGATTTTGTTTGATGATGTACTATATACGGGCCGGACCGTCAGAGCAGCGATGGATGCGCTGATGGATCTGGGCCGGCCGCAAATGATTCAGCTTGCGGTGCTGGTGGACCGCGGACACAGGGAGCTTCCGATTCGGCCGGACTATGTCGGCAAGAACATCCCCACCTCCCGGCTGGAGAACATCGATGTGGAGCTGAAGGAAGTGGATGGAATCGATCAAGTCGTAATTACGGGGCAGAGGGGGCCAAAAGAATGACACTGCAGGTACACACGCATAAGCATCTTCTCGGCACTAAGGGGCTAAGCGCTGCGGAGCTCACGTCCATTTTGGACCGGGCGGCCTACTGGGAGGAGTACCCGGTGAAGGTATCGAACCATCTGCAGGGACGCTTTGTAGCCAATATGTTTTTTGAGAACAGCACGAGAACGCGCTTCTCCTTTGAAGTAGCGGAAAAACGGCTTGGAGCCGAAGTGCTGAATTTCACGGCCGCCGTCTCCAGCGTGCAAAAAGGCGAGTCGATATACGATACGGTGCGGACCCTGGAGTCGATGGGGATCGACGCGGGCGTGATCCGGATGAAGCCGAACGGCCTTCTTGCCGAGCTGGCACAGAAAATTAAAGTGCCTCTGATCAATGCCGGTGACGGCAATAACGAGCATCCGACGCAGGCTCTGCTCGACCTGTACACGATACGCAAACATTTTGGCCACATCAGCGGGCTTCATGTAGCGATTATCGGAGACATTCGGCACAGCCGGGTGGCGCGCTCGAACCTGTGGGCGCTCCGGACGCTCGGGGCCAGAGTAAGCTTCTGCGCTCCTGCAGAAATGCAGGCCGCCGAATTGGCGGAATATGCGCCTTACACCACGATCGAGGAAGCGCTGAAGGCCGATGTTGTCATGATGCTCAGAGTACAGCTGGAACGGCATGAAGGCTCTCTGTTCCGATCGGCTGAAGAATACCGCGCCGCTTACGGGCTGACTGTGGAGCGGGCGGCCAAGCTGGCGCCGCATGCGATCATCATGCACCCCGCTCCGGTGAATCGGAACGTAGAAATCGACGACGAACTGGTCGAATGCGATAAATCGAAAATCTTCACGCAAATGAGCCACGGCGTACCGATTCGGATGGCTGTGATCGAGCGGGCTTTAAGTTGAAAATACACGATGCGGAGGTACCGATGGGAATCTGGATTCTGAACGCTGCAGTATTGAATGGCGGCAATGAACTGGCGGCAAAGCATGTTCTTGTGGAAGGAAATCAAATTGAGCGCATCATAGAAGCAGGTACGGCGCCTGACACCTCAGGGCATACGGTCATCGACGCGCAAGGCAAGTTTCTCGCGCCCGGGCTGATCGACATGCACGTGCATTTGCGTGAACCGGGCTTTGAGTATAAAGAAACGATTGCGACAGGAACGCGTTCGGCGGCGCGGGGCGGTTTTACGACCATTGCCTGCATGCCGAATACGCGGCCGGTGACCGACACGGTGGAAACGCTGAAATACGTGCTGAACAAGGCTGAAACCGAAGGGGTTGTGCGCGTACTGCCTTATGCCTGCATCACGAAAAATGAGCTGGGCCGTGAGCTGACGGATTTCGAAGCGCTGAAAGCGGCTGGCGCGATCGGCTTCACCGACGACGGGGTCGGGGTACAAAGCGCTCAGATGATGAAGGACGCCATGGCCAAAGCGGCTTCGATCGGAATGCCGATCATCGCGCATTGCGAGGACAACACCCTGGTGGAGGGAGCGGCCGTAAGCGAGGGAGCGTTCGCTCGCAAGCACGGGCTGAAGGGCATTCCGAACGAATCGGAAGCCATTCATGTGGGCCGCGATATTCTTCTGGCCGAAGCGACAGGGGTTCATTACCACGTATGCCATGTGAGCACGGAGCAATCCGTTCGCTTGATCCGTCAAGCCAAGCAGATCGGCATCAAAGTAACGGCGGAGGTTTGTCCGCACCATCTGCTGCTCTCCGACGAAGACATTCCGGACAGCATGGACGCCAATTGGAAGATGAATCCTCCGCTGCGTACGCCTCGTGACGTGCGGGCTTGTATCGAGGGCCTCGTGGACGGTACGATCGATATCGTGGTAACCGACCACGCTCCGCACAGCGAAGAAGAAAAGGCGCGCGGGCTGCAGCTGGCGCCGTTCGGTATCGTCGGCTTTGAAACAGCCTTTCCGCTTCTTTATACGAAGTTCGTAGCGACAGGCGAATGGACGCTGCAGTTCCTGGTGGACAAGATGACCAGGCTTCCGGCGGAAGTGTTCGGACTGCCTTGGGGCATATTGGAGGCCGGCCGGACGGCGGACCTGACGCTGATCGATTTGGAGACGGAGAAGGAAGTGAACCCTGCGGAATTTGAATCCAAGGGCCGCAACACCCCGTTTACCGGCTGGAAGCTTAAGGGCTGGCCGGCGATGACCATGGTGGAAGGCAAAGTGGTTTGGTCGGAGTGAGGTTTATGGGTTTACAAGTACTTACGAACACAGCAGAATGAAGGAGTTGACCAGACATGCAGGCTAGATTGTTGTTGGAAGACGGTACGCTGTTTACCGGTAAAGCATTCGGAAGCACCGGCGACTCGGTAGGCGAGGTCGTTTTTAATACAGGGATTACAGGATATCAAGAGGTTCTTTCCGATCCGTCCTATTGCGGACAGATCGTGACGATGACCTATCCGCTGATCGGCAACTACGGCATTACGCGGGACGATTTTGAATCGATTCGCCCGTATGTTCATGGATTTGTCGTCCGTGAGCATGAGGCAGTGCCGAGCAACTGGAGAGCGGAATATACGATCGACAGCCTGCTTAAGGAATACGGCATTCCCGGAATCAGCGGCATCGATACGCGGATGCTGACCCGCCGTATCCGTCATCATGGCGCAATGAAGGGCATTTTGACGACATCCAACAAGCGTGTGGAAGAGCTGCTGGAGCAGTTGAAAGCTGCACCGTTGATGACCGATCAGGTATCCCGCGTGTCCACCAAAAGCGTGTACAGCGCACCGGGGACGAAAGAACGTATCGTGCTTGTAGACTTCGGTTCGAAGAGCGGCATTCTGCGCGATCTGACCAAGCGCGGCTGCGATGTGGTCGTGGTGCCGCAGGACACGACAGCCGATCAAATCCGCCGCCTCGCGCCGGACGGCATTATGCTGTCCAACGGCCCCGGAAATCCGAAGGATGTACCGCATGCCGTCCAGATGATTTCCGAGCTGATCGGACAGTTTCCGATTTTCGGCATCTGTCTGGGTCATCAGCTCATCGCGCTGGCCAGCGGAGCCGACACCGAAAAGCTCAAGTTCGGGCATCGCGGCGGGAACCATCCGGTTAAGGATTTGAAGTCCGGCCGGTGCTACATTACTTCACAAAACCATGGATATACGGTAAAGGAAGATTCCATCAGCGGTACGGACCTGGAAGTGACGCATATCAACAACAACGACCGTACGATCGAAGGCCTGCGTCATAAAAAGCATCCGGTCTTCTCCGTGCAGTATCATCCGGAGGCGGCTCCCGGACCGCTTGACTCCAGCTATCTGTTCGACGATTTTCTGGACATGATCCGTGAACATAAGAAGAACCATCCGCCGGTACCGCGCCAGGCGCAAATTGCAGCGGCTTATCAGGCGGGCGGCGCCAAATCCGCTTCCGCATCGAAAGGAGAACTGCACTATGCCGAGAAATAATGACCTCAAGAAAATACTTGTGATCGGCTCCGGGCCGATCGTGATCGGACAAGCGGCCGAGTTCGACTATGCCGGTACGCAGGCTTGTCAGGCGCTGAAAGAAGAGGGCTATGAAGTTGTCCTTATCAACAGTAACCCGGCCACCATCATGACCGACACCAACATGGCCGACAAAGTATATATCGAACCCATTACGCTTGATTTTGTCACTCAAATCATTCGTCAGGAGCGGCCGGACGGCCTGCTGCCGACGCTGGGCGGCCAAACGGGCCTCAACATGGCTGTGGAGCTGGCGCGCGCAGGCGTGCTGGAGCGCGAGAACGTAAAGCTGCTCGGAACGCAGCTGACGGCCATCGAGAAGGCCGAGGACCGCGACTTGTTCCGTGATCTGATGCGCGAGCTGGAACAGCCGGTGCCGGACAGCACGATTGTTACGACCGTGGAGGAAGCCGTTGATTTCGCGAACGATATCGGCTATCCGATCATCGTACGTCCGGCCTACACGCTAGGCGGTACGGGCGGCGGAATTTGCGCGAACGAGGAGGAACTCGTCGAGACGGTATCCTCCGGCATTCGCTACAGCCCGATCGGCCAATGTCTGATTGAGAAAAGCATCGCGGGCATGAAAGAAGTGGAGTATGAAGTCATGCGTGATGCGAACGACAACTGTATCGTCGTATGCAACATGGAGAACTTCGACCCGGTAGGCGTACATACCGGCGACAGCATCGTCGTGGCGCCGAGCCAAACGCTCTCCGACCGCGAGTACCAAATGCTCCGCTCGGCATCGCTAAAAATCATCCGCGCCCTGAACATCGAAGGCGGATGCAACGTACAGTTTGCGCTTGACCCGCACAGCTATCAATACTATGTGATCGAAGTCAATCCCCGGGTTAGCCGCTCGTCCGCGCTTGCGTCCAAAGCGACCGGCTATCCGATTGCCAAAATGGCGGCCAAAATTGCCGTGGGCTACACGCTGGACGAAATCGTGAACCCGGTAACGGGACAAACCTATGCTTGCTTTGAGCCGACGCTCGACTATATCGTATCCAAAATCCCCCGCTGGCCGTTCGATAAGTTCACGTCGGCCAACCGGAAGCTCGGTACGCAGATGAAAGCTACGGGTGAGGTTATGGCGATTGGCCGGACGTTCGAAGAATCGATTCATAAAGCGATCCGTTCCCTGGAAATCGGCGTACACCGCCTTTATTTGAAGGACACCGACAAGCTGGATAAAGAGGTGCTGGATCAGCGCCTGGCGAAGCCCGACGATGAGCGTATCTTCCTGATCGCGGAGGCGCTGCGCCGCGGCTACACCGTACAGCAGCTGCATGATCTTACGAAGGTGGACTGGTGGTTCCTGCACAAGCTGGAAGGCTTGATCCAATTCGAAGCCGAGCTGCTGCAGCCTGAGCTTTCGGAAGAGCTGCTGCGCGAAGCGAAGCGCAAAGGCTTTACGGACCGCGCGATCGCGGAGATCAGAAGCCAGGCGGACCAAGGACTGAATCTGACGAAGGAAGCGGACGTTCGCGCTTACCGTCTCGGCCTGAATATCAAGCCGGTATACAAGATGGTGGATACGTGCGCGGCCGAGTTCGAAGCGACGACACCTTACTACTACTCGACCTACGAAACGGAAGACGAAGTGAAAGAGACGACGAAGCAAAAGGTCGTCGTTCTGGGCTCCGGTCCTATCCGGATCGGCCAAGGCATCGAGTTCGACTACTCGACCGTGCATGCCGTATGGGCGATCCAGAAAGCAGGCTATGAAGCGGTCATCATTAACAACAATCCCGAAACCGTATCGACGGACTTTAATACCTCCGACCGTCTGTATTTTGAGCCGTTGTTCTTTGAAGACGTGATGAACGTGATCGAGCGCGAGCAGCCGATCGGCGTGATCGTTCAGTTCGGCGGTCAAACCGCGATTAACCTGGCTGCTCCGCTGGCCAAAGCCGGCGTGCGCATTCTGGGTACCGATCTGGAAAGCATCGATGCGGCGGAAGACCGCAAAAAGTTCGAGGCGCTTCTGCGCTCGCTGGAGATCGCGCAGCCTCCCGGCGGTACGGTAACCTCCGTCGACCAGGCGGTGGGCATGGCATCGAAATTCGGTTATCCGGTGCTCGTGCGCCCGTCCTATGTGCTTGGCGGCCGTGCAATGGAAATCGTGTACTCCGACGAAGAGCTGCTGAGCTATATGGAATATGCGGTTAAAATCAATCCGGAGCATCCGGTTCTGATCGACCGGTACATGCTCGGCAAAGAAGTAGAAGTCGACGCGATCTGCGACAAAGAAACCGTACTGATTCCAGGCATCATGGAGCATGTCGAAAGAGCGGGCGTTCACTCGGGCGACTCGATTGCGGTATATCCTCCGCAGACGGTTTCCGAGGAGCTGAAGCAAAAAATTATCGAGATCACCACCAAGATTGCCAGAGGCTTAAACGTTGTCGGGCTTGTCAATATTCAGTTCGTCATCTATCAAGGCGAAGTCTATGTGATCGAGGTTAACCCGCGTTCCTCGAGGACGGTGCCGTTCTTGAGCAAAGTAACGAATATTCCGATGGCCAACGTGGCGACTCGCGTCATCATGGGCGAGAAGCTGGCCGATATGGGCTATCAAACCGGATTGTGGCCGGAGGATGATTATGTATCGGTGAAGGTACCGGTGTTCTCCTTTGCCAAGCTGCGCCGCGTAGACACGACGCTAGGACCGGAAATGAAATCGACCGGTGAAGTGATGGGCCGTGACAAAACGTTCGCCAAAGCCCTGTATAAAGGCTTGATCGGCTCCGGCATGAAGGTTCCGCCGACCGGCGCGATTATTGCGACGATCGCCGATAAGGATAAAGAAGAAGCAACGGCCATCCTCCGCTCCTTCGAACGGCTCGGCTATCGGATTGTGGCTACGGGCGGAACCGCGAAGGCGCTTGAGGCGGTCGGGCTGAAGGTGACCCGTGTGAACAAGCTGAGCGAAGGCTCGCCGAACATTCTGGATCTGATTCGTAACGGGGAAGCGCACTTTGTGGTCAACACGCTGACCAAAGGCAAAACGCCGGAGCGCGACGGATTCCGTATCCGCCGCGAGGCGGTAGAGAACGGCGTGGTGTGTATGACGTCGCTTGATACGGTAAGCGCGCTGCTGCATGTGCTGGAGTCCATCTACTTCCAATCCACGGCTATGCCGGTGTCTCAAGCCTGACACCATCCGGAATTAGCACAGTGTCCCGCTGACTGCGGGGATGCTGTGCTAATCCCTTGATTGGGCTAAAAAACAGCTTCATTCTTGAACAGGAGGCGGGGAACATGGCGTTTGACAAGAATAAGGCAGAGCGAATCATGGTTGCGCTCGATTATGCCCATGCCCAACAGGCGGAAGCGCTGGTGAGCTCGCTTGCCGGCATTCCTTGCTATATGAAGGTGGGCATGCAGCTATTTTACAGCGCAGGCCCTTCCTTTGTCCAAAAGCTCAAGGATCAAGGCTACCATGTGTTTTTGGACCTCAAGATGCACGATATTCCAAATACGGTCAAGGGCGGCGCGGAAAGCATTACGAGGCTCGGTGTGGACATGTTCAACGTGCATGCGGCAGGCGGCAGGACCATGATGGAAGCGGCGTTGGAAGGGGTAGACAAAGGGCTTCAAGCGGGCAACAGACCCGCAGTAATCGCGGTGACTCAATTGACGAGCACAAGCCTTGCGGTGATGAATGAGGAGATCGGTATCGCAGGTACGGTGGAGGATGCCGTCCTGCGTTATGCCAAGCTGGCCCGGACGGCCGGCTTGAACGGAGTCGTGGCTTCCCCGTTGGAAGTGGTTCGGATCAAAGAGACATGCGGACCCGATTTTATGACCGTTACTCCCGGAATCCGTCCTGCAGGCGCGGATATCGGAGATCAGTCTCGTGTGATGACGCCTGCAGAGGCCTTTGCGCAAGGAACGGATTTCATCGTTATCGGTCGCCCGATCACAGCGTCGCCGGACCCTAGAGGAGCGCTGGAAGCGATTCTGGCCTCCGTATAGGGAGAAGTCCGACCATATAAAGAACAAATGGAGAGGAATGATCTAAGCGTGCAACCCATTCGTACAAACCATGAGCTGGCAGAACGTATTGCTTCGGACCTGCTTGCGATCGGAGCCGTAGCGCTCCGTCCGAATCAGCCGTTCACCTGGACATCGGGACTGAAATCTCCGATCTATTGCGACAACCGCCTGACGATTTCTTACCCTGAAATTCGCGAGCGGATTGCAGAAGGATTCGTTTCGCTGATCCGCGACAACTTCCCGGATGTGGAAGTCATTGCAGGAGCGGCGACCGGAGGAATTCCTCACGCCGCTTGGGTGGCCCAGAAGCTGAATCTGCCGATGGTTTATGTCCGCGATAAGGCCAAGGGGCATGGCAAGGAAAATCTGATCGAAGGCTCCATTAAGCCGGGTCAAAAAACAGTCGTCATTGAGGATTTGATTTCCACGGGCGGCAGCTCGCTGAAAGTGGCGCTGGCCATGAACGACGCCGGGGCACAGGCGCTTGGCGTGCTTGGCATTTTCTCCTACCAATTCGACAAGGCAAAAGAAGCCTTCGAAGGTGCCGGCATTCCTTTTGAAACACTGACGAATTATACGACGCTGCTGGACGTTGCGCTGAAGGCGGGCAGCATCCGGGAGCAGGACCTGCAGGCGCTTAAAGCATGGCGGAGCAATCCTGCGGAATACGGGAAATAAGCATAAAACTCCAGGTGACCCAGCTGTTTTAAGCCCTTATTAGTGTAGTGGACATTGAAAAATACCTGGGCAGCGAGCTGACGTCGGTATATAACCGGCGTCAGCTTGTTTAGTATGTGCGCAGCATGGGCGTCATCTTTACGGTGTCAGGTATGGGGGGTTACCTCCAGGACAACAATCGATTTCTCACCCATGCCATGCAGAACAGCAGCCAGGGAACGATCACGAACATAGTCAAAACAGAAAGGGTTACGGACGTGGCTATCGCATGCGTCAATTCCTGAAAATTGGGTGCTACCCACATGCTCAACAAAACTAACAGAAAGCCTAACGGGAACACAAGCGGTCGATAATCGGACAGGTTCATCCATTGGGAGGTGACAAGAACGGCCACATAAAAAAATACACAGATTTTCACAAACGCGCCCAACACCCAAATGGCCATGTACAGCGATTCCAAATGGGTGAGAAACTCGGCCAGGTCAATGTACCTCGCAAGGATCAGAAAGGGATAAGTAAAACTGCCTGTTAAATCCCCCAGAAGGAGCAGGGTCGACAGATTGGACACAACCAGTGTCAGTATGATTATTAAAAAGGTAATCGAGATGCTTGTTTTCGCCTTTCTTTGATCAGCTACATAAGGAAGAAAAAACGATACAGTGATCAATTCGGCAAACCAGGTTTGCAGGACGAAAGCCCCCTCGATCGAAGGCCTGATCCCTTCTCCCATGATCGGAAACATGTTTGAAAAACGCAGATCAGGAATGATCGGAACAATGATGAGTAAAAAAAAGGCGATAAAAACGGGAAGCAAGAGCTCGGAAAACCTTCCCACAATTTCCACGCCTCCGCGTACGGTTATGGCACATACCAGAACCATGCTGCCCGACACCACGATGAGCGGGGTGTTGAGCAGGAATGCGCTGACCACGAATTCGCCGTATTCCCGTACGATAATTCCGTTGAGATACAAATAAAAGAACGAGAACAGGATCCCTATGATTTTTCCGAGGAACCGGGTGACGATGCGTTCGCTTGCTTGGCTAATATTTAGGCCGGGATACATGTTATGGAGCCGCAGCGCGACATAAACGGCAATCAACCCGCTAAAAGCCCATATCGGGGAAATCCACAGATCCTGTTTCGCAAATTTGTACGTAATCGTGGGGGCGGTGAGAATCGCGGTAGGGGTGGTGGCCAAATACATCATCATTCCCAATTGTAAGGGGGAAATTCTCGTTTTTTCGGGCATCCTTCTCATCCGCTCCTTTCCATAGTCCATTTCTCTACAACGTTTACCAGCGGTTTGTACATGGCGTCAATGCATTGTGTGGGCCCTGGCGTTTCCGGATAGAAAACGAGCAAACAAGCCAGAATTCCTCCCAAAACGGTTAGTGCGGCAAAGGCGGTTTTTTCTTTTTTCATTTGCCTTTTCATCCTTGGCCATTCATACAGGGTCATACAAACCAAAACCGCTGCGATTCCCAAGACCTTCACCCATTCCATTTTTTCTCACTCCTGTTTCGACTTGAAAATGTTTTTGCCTGTCATTCCCGGTCTGTATATTTTAGGCTCCGTCTCCAGCATGACTTTCAGATTTGGGTAGATGTCGTCCCAGCGATTCTTGTTTCGATTCCATTCTTTTGGATAATTGCGGTAAAAAGCATCGGCAAAACCGAATATGTCGGCTTTCATTTCTTTCTGCGCTTGTGTCAGGGCCATGTGCACACGATGCTCAATACCGGTCGCCAATTCGGTTTCCAGCTCTTTGATATACTTTGGATCGGCAAGATCCAGGCCCGTTGTATTTTCAATGATGTCGTCCTGGGTGTCAATTCGGACGGTGATGCTCCAGTCGTCCCCATGAATATGCGGAACCAATTCCGTATGGCTCCTCAGCAGTTGGAAGGAAACATAGCCTTTGGCGTTTTTCGGGGAAATGGTCGTGGTAGCCCTTTTTATTTCGTTTCTCAGCCACAAGATCCCCCGGGTTGTGCTGTCGTTCATACGCCCGACCATTTTCCCGTTTTTTAATATGCCCGTTCCATTCAGAAACGGGAACGCCTCCTGCATTCCTTGTTTCGGTTTGATTTCCACCAATGGAATGACGGCCGCCCTGGCTCTGCCGGCCATCATTTGCATCAGATCTTTCATCGTGATATTCAGTCCGATTCGCGACTCGGCCATTGACCGCAGCCCTTTGGCAATTGAGCGTTCAATAGGGGGGTCAAGCTGCAGCACATCTTTCGCCGACCCTTTGCTGATGAATACTTGTATGCGTTCCCTCGGAGAGGGGTGACGCGTAAAAAATTCCATCGGTTCGGCAAGTCCTTCTTTCGCCAATCTTTCCCCAATAATGAGCACCTCGGCCTGCCCCCAAAACACTTTGCGGGTGAGCACTTGCTGCAATTGGGCAACCGAAGCCGCCATGGTCAGTCCTTTCACCGATCGTACGATCGACAGTCCGGTCCCCCCGCTATCGGCGGAGAACCCTCTCATCTGTTGAGAAGATGAAGGTGACGTAAGATATATTTTGACAGACAGCTCCAATTGGCGATCTTCCGTCCAATCCAAACCGACAGCTGTAATGATCGCCAAATTGTTCACTTCCGTACGGTCCCAACAGCCGGAAAGCCATAGTGCATGAATAGAAAGGAAAAAGAGGACAAAAACGCTTTTTCGTTTTGTTGTACGCATGAAAATCCCCTTCCGATTATCCCTCTTCATCCCCTTTGGCTGGATTTGGCCGTTGCCCGGGGGGCTGCCGATATTCGTTCCATTCTCCGGTCAAGTGCTGGCGCGTGTTCATCATCCAACGCGGAGCCCGCCAAAGGACATCTTTTAAATCGCGACCTTTAAACGGAGCCAGAGGCGACAAATAAGGCACCCCAAAAGAACGAAGAGTGAGAAGATGATTCAAAATGACAATCACCCCCAGGATCACACCAAGGACTCCCAGGAACCCTGCAAGGAACATCATGGGGAAACGAAGCAGCCTGACGGCAATTCCAACGGTGAACCGGGGAGCCATAAATGAAGCGATCCCCGTGATGGCCACAACCATCACCATCGGAGCGGAGACGATTCCGGCTGCAATAGCCGCTTGACCGATGACAAGCGCCCCGACAATGCTGACGGCTGTACCGATCTGCTTGGGGAGTCTGGCGCCGGCCTCCCGCAGCGCTTCAAACATGGATTCCATCAGCAAGGCCTCCGCAATAGCGGGAAACGGTACTTGTTCACGCGATTTCACCATGGTTAACAGAAGGGAGGGCGGAATCATTTCCTGGTGAAACGTAATGACGGCGACGTAAATGGATGGCCCCAGCAAAGAGATGGAAAAAAACAAATAACGCAGCCAACGGATCGCCGTACCCACAACGTATCGCTCATAATAATCTTCAGGTGATTGCAGCATGGATAAAAACGTCACCGGAGCGACCAGCACACTGGGGGTTCCGTCGACCAAGACGGCGACATGCCCTTCCAGCAAGTAGGCGCTTGCCACATCAGGCCGTTCCGTCGAAAGAAGCTGAGGGAAAGGGGAATAAGGATTGTCTTCAATAAATTCCTCGATATACACGCTTGCCAACATGCCGTCGATCTCAATCCGCCGTAACCGGCTCATCATTTCCTCGACTAATGCGGGAGCTGCAATTCCCTCGATATAGGCAATGGCGATCGGCGTTACGGAATAGGTTCCGATGTTCATCGCTTTGATTTTCAAATTCGGACTTCTTACTTTCCGCCGCAGCAAAGTCGTATTGGTCCTTAGCGATTCGATGAATCCTTCTCTTGGTCCCCGTAAAACCGACTCGGCCGTAGGCTCTTCAATTGAACGTTTATCCCACTTGGACAATCCGACCGACAATCCTTGGCCTTCCCGATCCATGAGCAGGACGGGATTCCCGCCGGATATTTCTTCAATGGCATCAGCGACGGTTTTCACAGGTTTGATGGATGAGACGGCAATTTTCTTTCGAATGTTCGAAAGGGTATGCTCCAGAGGGAATTCCTGCTGGAGCGGCGCGAGTACATGCTGATCGACCTCTTCGACATGAGTAAGACCTTCGATGTAAATAAGCACGGCTTTGGTTTGATCGCCAATGAAAAAGTCGTGAAAAATGACGTCGGAACAATTCGCATAAATGCTCTGAAGCAGTTGAAGGTTTTCGTCCAGATGTTCGGAAAATCCGGTTTGGGTTTTCGGATCTTTGTCTTGCAATCCGGCATTTGCAGACTGTTGCCGATCAGAACGCAGCAGACGATTCAAGAACGTTTTTTTTTCTACGGCGGCATGAATAACATACATGTTATTTGAGCCATTGGTTTTCTAAATTTTTAAGATAATTTTGTGGATCGCGTTTAAACCGTTTGCGCATAACACTATCGCTCAACCGGTTATTCCATTTTTCTTTCTGTTTCTTGTAGCTTGTGTAGTCGACCATCCTTAAACGGGCGATTAGGTTTTCCTGTTTAAGTCCATCATCAACGAGCACAACCATCTCACCATTCCGTAAGATGTATTCGTTCCAGTTGCGTAGCCCGGTCATCCGACGGTGTCGTGTCTTCGTAGCTCGGAAGAAGCGTTCCAGATCGTTGTTCGTTCTTGGCACATGATAATGATCGTAGCAAGTGAAGAGTCCCTTCCAGAATCCCTTGCTGTAACTAAGGAGATTGTTAACCATTTCCAGATCATTCTCTTCGGTATAGGAAAGCCGAACCCAATCCAACAGCTTTGTCATTTCCCATTCAACTGTCTTGCTTGTCTTATCCATGCTGGGTTCAAGGATTTCTGCAATGTGACGGATTGGCTTCATCCAGCGAGCGACTTTCTCGTATTGTTGCTGAAGGGAATCGACTTTACTAAATATTCTGAAAACGTTTTGAAGTAGGGTGGCCCCCTTTTTTATCCAAGCATTTTTGAAGGGACGCTTGAATGGCTTGGGCCTGTTCATAGATACGCATACCGGGTAAATCTAATGGAGGATTTCCGTCTTCCAAGAGCAATGCACGTACGGCAGCAACGTAACCCTTCGCGATGCTTGCTTCTTGTGAATCCGACTGTTCGATTTTCCGCTCGACTTCACGAATGCCGCGCATGCTTTTCTTGAGCTCGGTCTTTAACTTTCGATCGACATCAACAACCGGTTTCGCGATGTCTTTTAAATAATGGTACTGGCAATATTGATAAGGCACATCGGGCAAAAGCGTCTCCATCGCTAGACGAATGGATTGCTGTCCATCACTAACAATACCGACGATCGGATAGCCTTGCTCGATGATCGGTTGGATGAGCGTTTGTAACTCGGCAGATGAACCACTTTTCATGTTTTTTGCTATTAAGACAGTACCGCTGAATACTTCACGAATTACATAAAGTGTCTCATTGCCTTTCTCTGGCTGGACGCCATCCATAGACAAGATAATACCGCCGTTTTGTTCTGTGACTTCAGCCAGCACTTTCTTCGTATGTTCAGTAAGACTAGCAGCAAGCAATGTTTGATACCGTTCATACAGATTTTGTGCGCTCCGTTCGGATGTCTGAACACCTCTCGCGTTCAATTCATCCGCAATCTCCTTGCGGGTCATATGCCGTTTGAAGCGAAGTTCACCAACTAGGCAAACAACGTCGAAGCCGTAAGGAGAATGCTTCATGCTTATTGCTTCTGCTTCCGCCGATTTGTAGTATACACCTGGCTTCGGGCAATCTGGATTTTCGCAATGGTAGGCCATGCTCCAAACGTGAACGACTTCTTTCAATGTGGCGATTTTCTTATTCCATGCTGTATGTGAACGACGTAATTTCTGTTGGCAGTGAGGACAATTCTTATGTTCAGGTCTAAAGTATATTCTCCGTTGTGGACGCAGACGGTTTTTGGAAAGCAATGCGGGTCAACTCCTTTGGAAATTTTGACCGTAATTACTTCGACAAACCGTTAGGAAGATCCTGTTAGTTATTCATGCCGCCGTAGTTTAAAAATAAGGAGCATGGTGATGAAATGAACCTATACAATGGTTTTTATCTGGTTGAAATACCGATTCCGGTTCCCTTAAAAACAGTGAATTGTTACCTCGCGGAGTCCCCGCTGGGCTGGCATCTGATCGATACGGGCTTTCATACGGAAGAAGCCAAATCGGCTTGGAAAACCGCGCTTCGTCAACTCCATATTGCCCCGCGGGATATCGTTGAGATTGTACTGACGCATTTTCATCCGGATCATATGGGATTGGCGGGTTGGCTGCAGGAATATACGGGAGCGCCCGTCAAAATCTCGGCGGAAGGCCAAAGGATGGTCCAGCATTTATGGATTCAAAAGCAGGAATCGGAACGCTTTACTGACTATGCCCTGAGACACGGCATGCGAACGGAAGAGCGGAAAAAGATTTATGATTATTTAGAACAATTCACTAAATATGTAAGTCCTTTTCCTGAGTTTACGACCTTTGAAGAAGGGGCCACGTTTCAGTGGTGCAATGAGGAATATACAGCGATACACACGCCGGGACATGCGGACGGCCATATGATTTTTTATTCCGCCCGGAGCAAAACGGTATTGGCGGGGGATTTGCTTTTGCCTAAAATCACGCCTAATGTGGGCTATTTCCCCGGATTTAACGCGAATCCATTGAAGGCGTTTATCCACTCCTTGCATAAGATTCAATCTTATCCGATGGATACGGTGCTCCCTGGACACCGGTATATTTTTAATAACGGGAACCAAAGAGCCAAGGAATTGATCCGCCATCACGAAGACCGGCTACGGGAAATATTGCCGATGCTGGAACGGCCCTGCACGGCTCAAGAGGTAAGCGGCAAGCTGTTTGCCCATCTTTCCGGCAATGCGGATCCTTTGCAGCTGCTCTTTGCGCTTCAGGAAACCCTTGCCCACTTGATCTATTTAAGAGAAGAAGGCTTGGTCACCTGCGAATTGGGCCGTGACGGTGTCGTTGTATTTTCGCTTGAAAAATCCAAGATGAACCTGTTGAGTCCTATGGCATGAACCAGCGAGAAGGCAGATTAGTCCGTACGGTCGGTCGGCATCAAAAACAGAAGCAATCCGGGTATTTTACTTCTTCCCCCTATGGAATATAATGGTTGTATAGTTGACTATATAGGGGGCCCTGCCATATTATGAGTGATTATCCTTCAGTTTATCGGATTAAGCAGAAGTTTGCCCGATCGCAGCTTGGCGATTTGGAGGCGGCGGTGGAGCAAGCCGTAGACCGGCTGTTTCCGCCAGGCCAACAGTCTCCGGCTCCCGGTTCAACCATTGGAATAACGGTAGGCAGCCGGGGAATTACCAACATTGTGCCGATCCTGACCTCCATCGTTGCTCAGCTCAAAAGCAGGGAACTGCAGCCGTT